>SIAI01000013.1 GCA_009691855.1 Planctomycetota bacterium
GTGCTCGCCCCGCGGAGCTGCGGCCATCCCGTGGAGGACGTGCACGCCAGCGAGGTGCCGGTCGTGCTGTGCGTGCCGCGGAACGGCGCGATCGACCTCTCCGCGCCGGGGCTGATGCCGCGTGAGCTGCGGCTGCTCGAGTGGGGCCGGATCCGGCTGCCTGCAACGCGATGAAGGCGCTCCTGTACGGCTCCGACAAGGCGGTCGAAGTTGGGACCGACGCGCGCGGACGGAATCGGGCGGCTGTTCGTGCTCGGCGCAGCCGCGCTTGCGCGCGGCGTCGGCGCGTGGCTGGCCTGGTTGCTCCAGTAGCAGACGCTCTAGAGCGGCGTCAGCTCCACGCGCCGGAACTCGCACGTCGCGCCCTCGGCCTGCAGCGCGATCTGGCCGTGATCGGCGGTGCCGTTCGTGCCGTGGTTCACGAGCTCGCCGTTGACCCACACGGTGATGTCGTGGCCTGCGCACTCGATCACCATCTGGTTCCACTCGCCCGGCGGCTTCTCGCTGCCGTCGGTCAGGTTCAGGATGCGCCGGCCCTTGTCGCCGTCCACGCTCCACTCCGCGCGCGGGCCGCGGCGGGCCTCCATGTCGGACACGCTGATGTCCTCGCCGATGCACCAGAAGTCGCCCGCGTTGCCGGCGTGCATCTGGCACTCGATCGACTGCGGAAACATGCCGTAGAGGCGACGCGGCGTGGAGGCGTGCACGAGCACGCCGCAGTTGCCGGGCTCGCCCGACCAGCGGTACTCGACGACGAGGCGATAGTCGTGGAATGAGCGCTCGGTGATCAGATGGCCCTGGGGTTCGCCTTGGCTGACGAGCAGGCCGTCGCGCACCACGAACGTCGCCGGCAGATTCGGGTTCGAATCGGCTTCGGGCACGTCGGTGTGCCAGCCGGCGAGGTCGTGGCCGTCGAAGAGGCGCACGGAGCTCGAACCGCCGCCGGCGCGACACGAGGCCAGGGAGAGCGCGGCGACGAGGAGGAACCGGGCAGGGATCCGCATGGGGTTTCGCGCACGGAGGGGCTGGGGAATTCGAGCTCGGGACGGCTTCCGTCCGCGCGACGGGCCGGATGTTGACGGGGCCGACGTGCCGTCGCAAGGCTCCGCGCGGGACCTGCAGGTAGGGTTCGCCTGGAAGGCGCGTTTGCCGCCCTCGTTGGCGAGGGTCTTTCCCTGTTCCCGGCCCCGAGGTTCGTCATGTGGACCGCTCTCGTTCCCGCTGGGCCGCTGCACGCCACCGCAGCGCTGGCGCTCGTCGCTGCCGCGCCGCAGCAACCGCGGCTGCTTCGCCGGCCTGAGCGCCCGTGCGTCTCCATCCGCCGCCGCGCGAGAGCCGCAGCGTCAGGGCGACCTTCCAGCTCACACCCGACGGCACGCGCGTCGCCTTCGCCTCCGACCTGCGCAGCGCCGAGCACTTCGAGCTCTACGTCGCTCCGCTCGACGGCAGCAGCGCGCCCGGCAGCTCAGCCAGAAGACGAACGGAGGTGGCGACGTACGCGCGATCTTGCTCACGCCCGACGGGGCCAGCGTGCTGTATCTCGCCGAGCAGGCCGTGGACGGACGGTTCGAGCTGTGGCTGGTACCGCTCGACGGCAGCGCGGCGTCGCGGCGGCTGAACGAGCCGCTGATCCCGCTCGGCGACGTGAGCGAGTACGCGCTCGATCCGACGGATACCTGGGCGCTCTACCTCGCCGACCAGGACCATGACGAGGAGCGCGGACTCTACGCCGTGCCGCTCGACGGCAGCGCGTCGCCGCGCAACCTCGGGCCGCAGTTCTCGCCCGCGACGGCTCAACGCCGCAGCACGAATGCGCGCGAAGCCGCAGTAGCGACTTTCACCACAGATGGGATGAGAAGGCCAGCTCCGGCCCGAGTCTACGCTCGTGCAGTCATCAACGGCGGCAGCAGAACTGTTGACCGCGACCTTGACCGCGGGGGGCCTTCTCATGGAAGCCTACTAGGCGTTCGAGCTCGCGCTGGGGCCGAGCTGGGCCCTGGCTCGTCCTAGTACCGCCAGCTCTCGAGATCTGCGCCAGCCGGCGCGGTCGACTCGATGCGTTTCAAGATCTTGTCGACGTACATCAAGTTGTAGCGCAGCCGCGAGGTGGCATTGGGTCGCGTCGGGTCGCCGTTCCAGCAGTGCTCGGCGCGCTCGCCGTAGGCCACTTCACCACCGAACGGAGGCTTCGCGCTCTCGAGGAAGTCGTCCATCAGGTAGACGGCGTCGTTCAGGAAGTAGTTGTCCATGGTCCCGCAGTAGATGTGGATCTTCCCCGCTAGCTTCGGCCCAAGGGTCGCCCAGTCGCGTTGCAGGATGTAGCGGAGGTCGTAGTGATCTCGCCAGTACGTCGCGACCTTTGGATCGATCACGCCGGTCCGCTTGTCCCAGATGCGCTGCGGGTATCCGTCGGCGCCGCACGGGCTGAAGACGGCCTCCCAGATGTCCCATTGCTGGCCCGACCGCGACTTCGTGCCGAGCACGAGTTCCAGGTGATTCAGCTGCTCGACCGTCATCGTCACCTGGTCGAGGCCCTTGCGCATGCCGGGTCGCGGAACACGCGCGAACGGCCCCTCGTCATAGTAGGCGTTGCGCTGGGAGTAGATGTCGACCACCGTGTAGGCGCGGAAGTCGATGGGGTCGGGACACGCGGCGAAGCAGCCGTTGTACTCGTCGGGATAGAACGTCTGCACCGCGAGCGCCTCCCAGCCGCCGGTCGAGCCGCCGTACGTGAAGCGAGCCCAGCCGGATCCGATGCCGCGGAAGCGTCGCTCGATCTCGGGGATCAGCTCGTACTGGATCGCGTCGCCGTAAGGGCCGAGGTTCTCCGAATTGACGGCGTAGCTGTCGTCGTAGAACGGGTTGGCGTGCTGAATCTCCACGATCAGGAGCCGCGGCATCGACGGCCCGGTCCACGCCTTGAAGAAGTCGTAGGCGTACTCCTGCTGGATCCGGTTGTACCCCGCGAGCTGGAAGCGTTCGTTGAAGTCCGGTTCGAGATCGGGATCGGGCGGTGTCTCCCGAATGCCGTTGAAGGTCGCGGGAAAATGGCCGTGGAACACGACCAGCGGGTAGCGCGCCTCGGGATGCTGCTCGAATCCCGCGGGAACAAGGACGCAGGCACCGATCTCCACTGGCCGGCCCCAGAACTTGCTGAGCCGCTCGCTCTTCATCTTGATGTGCTTGACCCAGGGGCTGTCTTTGGCCGGCTCGATGGGCGGAATCTCTTGATCGAGCACCAGCGCAACGCGCCCTCCGGAGCGTGGGTCGATGTGCACCCTCTGCGGCTGACTGTAGAGGTTCCCGGGCTTCCTGCTCCACTGCTGGCCTTCACCCTTGTCGGGCGGCAGCTTCAGCGTGAATCCGTCCGCGCGATGAAAGGTCTCGTAGCGGTTGAGCACTGCCTGCACGTACCAATCGCCGGCTGGAATGTCGCGCAACGACGGCAACGGGAACCCGAAGACGGCGCCGTCGAATTCCCGCTCGCTGCCGGCCGCCCAGCCGTCCACGTCCAGGCCGAAGATCTGCGCGCAGCGTGCGTCGTTCACGACTTGATCACGCGGCTCGCTGCCATCCCTGGCCGCAAGGATCAGGAGCAGCCGGCCATCGAGTGCCGACGCGCTGCGCTGTGCAGGAAAAGTGATCGAAAACGTCGGTCCAGCGCCCGCCTCCTGCCGCATCGCCGCCAGGTTCGGGTGCAGCAACAGCACGTACGCCAGGAAACAGGGAGCGAGTGGGGACACCTTGGGCCTCGTCACGGGGTAGCGGGTCGTCGAGTGCACGTTCGCGTCGTAGGTGCAATCGTACGGCTCCCGCCAGCTCTTTTCAGTCCGCGCATTCCTTGATCATCACGGGCGTCAGCACCGGCCGCTGAGTGGCGTGACTGGAGCGTGTCTCTCGCGCGGGGCGTTCAGGGTCTTCCAACCGCACTCCGAGCTGCGCTTCCGGGACTGGGTCGCGCGCAACCGCGAACTCGTCACCAAGCTCTCCAAGAGCATCGGCTAGGAGCACATGCCCGACATGGGCTCCACGGACAGATCGAGATCTGCGCGCCAGTTCTTGGCCAAGCTCCACCGACCTGCCCTGATCGTCGGCCGTCCCGTTCCTGGGCCGGAGCCGGAAGTCTGGGTCGGCGCGGCGAATTGCGTCAACACGGTGGCCTCCGGCGGGCGATAACCGCGAAACCGGCCTGGCGGCTCCTTATCGCGTGGATTCTCTCGCCTCACAACGCGTGCGCGCAATCGAGCCCGACAAGCGGAAGCGGCCGCGCACGACCTTCGCGCTGTTCACAGCGCTCGGTGCGTCCATCCTGCTCGGCGCGAGCGCCAGCTTCACGGTGCACATCGCTTGGCAGCGCACGGGCACGGGCGATTTGGCGAAGCGCGAGCGAAGGGTGCACGGGCTGATCGCCGAGATCCGCTACCTCGACGAGGTGCTGACCATGTCGGCGAACATGGCGGCGACGACGGGCGAGGCGCGCTGGCCCCGTCGGTACGACGACCACGTGCGCTCCCTCGACGCGGCGATCAAGGAAATGCGCGCGATCTCGCCGCTCTTGTTCGACCGGGAGCTCGGCCGCGATACCGACGATGCAAACCTGCGTCTCGTCGACATGGAGACCCGCGCCTTCGAGCTCGTGAAGCAGGGACGATCCGCGGAGGCCCGCGCCGTCCTCGACGGCCCACAGTACGCGGCGGACAAGGCGCTCTACGCCACAGGCAACCAGCGCGCGCAAGGCGCCTTGGTGGAGCTGATCGCCCGCGAGAACGAGATGACCGAGCGCCAGCTCGCGCTGCTCGCGATCCTCTCGCTCGGCCTGACCGTCGCGGCGTCGGCCGCGTGGATCGTGTTCGTGCGCGGGACGCGCGACGAGAGCGTACGGGCCGAGTTCGCACGGGTCCGCGAACGCTCGGAAGCCGCCCAAACCGCGAACCACGCGAAGAGCCAGTTCGTCGCGCACATGAGCCACGAGCTGCGCACGCCGTTGACGGCGATCATTGGCTACGCCGAGCTCCTGAGGGAGCAGTCCACCAGCGCGACATCCGACGCCGACCGCGCGACATCCATCGATACGATCACGCGCAACGGAGAGCACCTGCTCGCAATCATCAACGACATCCTGGATGTCTCGAAGATCGAAGCCGGGGCGATGACAGTCGAGCGTCTCGCCGTGGATCCGGCCCAGGTCGTCGAGGAAGTCGTGTCGTCGATGCGCGTACGCGCGAGCGCCAAGCAGATCGAGCTCGAACGAGTCTACGCCACGCCGATCCCGCGCACGATCACCAGCGATCCGCTGCGTCTGCGACAGATCGTGCTCAACCTGGTGGGCAATGCGATCAAGTTCACCGAGCGCGGCGGGGTCACGTTGCACCTTCACGTCGATTCGACCGACGCGCAGGACGCACGGCTTCGTTTCGTCGTCGCGGACACTGGCATCGGCATGAGCGCGGCGCAGCTGGCCCACATCTTCCGACCCTTCGCCCAGGCGGACGAGACCATGTCGCGTCGCTTCGGGGGCACGGGTCTCGGACTGACGATCTCCAAGCGCTTTGCGGAGTTGCTCGGCGGCGAACTCGCCGTGACGAGCGCGCTGGGCCGCGGCAGCGTGTTCACCTTGACGCTCGCGCTCGGGCCACTCGCGGGCGTCGAGATCTGGCAACCCGAATCAGCGGCGACGCTGGCGAGACTAGCCGCCGCAACGCCGGTCGTGCGCGCTGCGCGACCGCTCGAGGGGCTGCGAATCCTGCTCGCCGAGGACAGCCGCGACAACCAACGGTTGGTGTCCTTGCACCTGCGGCGCGCCGGCGCCGAGGTCGCGATCGTCGACGATGGTCGCGAGGCAGTGGCCGCCCTCGAACCCGTCGAGCCCACCTCCGCCGCCCCACGCAAGGCGCGCTTCGACGTCGTCCTGATGGACATGCAGATGCCCAATCTCGACGGCTACTCCGCCACTCGTATCCTGCGGGAAAGGGGCTGTCGTGTGCCGGTGATCGCGCTCACGGCGCACACGATGGCGGGCGACCGCGAGCGCTGTCTCGGCGCTGGCTGTGACGATTTCCTGAGCAAGCCGATCGACAAGCACGCGATCATCGCGACCTGCGCGCATTGGGGACGCGGCGCACGGTCCGCCGAGGCGTTGCCCGCGGTATAGCCATTCTCGGGAGAGTGCGCTGCGGCTCCGTCTCGAGCCCAGGCACTCGTTTCTAGTGGGCTAGTGTCCCTTCCCCGAAGTAGCGCCAGGGGCAAGGATCGTTCGCGACCAGCAGGGCCGACGGCTCGGCGAGGTAGGTCGTCCCGGTTGCCGTGTCGTACAGCTTGGCCTGCGTGTACAGGATGGCGGCCTGCGCGCCGAGGGGCAGGCTGAAGGGCATCGAGGCGGACAAGACGCCCATGCCCTCCGCGCGTCAAGGACTCGCCGCCGCCAGCATCAGCACGAGGGTCTATGCCATCGGAGGCAGCGCCGGGATCAATTCGGGTGCCCTCGAGGAGTAGGACGCCATCAACGACAGCTGGTCAACCAAGGCGCCCATGGCGACCGGCCGCCAGAGCCTGGTCGCAGTCGCAGTGGGCGGAAAGGTCTACGCGATCGGGGGGATTGACCACACCGGCTCCGTCGGCACGGTGGAGGAATACGACCCGCTCGGAAACACTTGGACTCCCCGTGCGCCGATGCCGACCGCGCGGGCGTCTCAGGCTGCGGCCGCCGTAGGTGTGAAGATCTACGCCATCGGCGGGTTCGGCGCCGGGCCCCAGAGCGTGGTCGAGGAGTACGACCCGGCGAGCAACACATGGGCGGCCAAGGCGTCCATGCCCTTCGCACGCGCGTACCCGGCCGCGGCCGCGGTGGGCGGGAAGGTCTACGCCTTCGGGGGGTTCGACACCTTCGGGGCCGCGATGAGCACGGTCGCCGAGTTCGATCCCGTCGCCAACACTTGGACCCTCAAGGCATCCATGCCGAGCAGACGTTGGGGCGTGACGGCGACCGAACTCGGCGGCTTTGTCTACGTAGCCGGCGGCCATGCCGACAGCTCGGTCTCGAGCGAGGTGGATCGGTACGACCCGACCACGAACACTTGGGCTGTCCTCGCCGACCTGCACAAGGCACGCTTCATTGCGGCCGCCGCTTCGGCGAACGCGAACCTCTACGTACTCGGTGGTTCTCCCGGTACCGGCGATCTGAGCACGATCGAGGAGTGCACTCCGGGAATGCTCTACGCCCACCGCAAGAACTGAGGCTTCCTGAGCCGTAGGTCGCAGGCAGCCAGACCGAGAAGAAGCGCTGGACGCTTGAGTGCGTCCTAGCGGTTTCTCGTTCGCGAGCTCAGCACTGACTGAACCCGCAGCTGTAGCACTTCACGCAGCCCTCCTCGAAGGCGAGGTTCGAGCTGCAGCCGGGGCACTTGATCTTGTACTGCTCCGACTGCTTCTGCGCGGCGCTCGTCTTGGGGGCGTCGGCGAAGTCGGCGAGTTGCTGGCTGGGGACCTTGCCGAGGAGCAGGGCTTCGAGGCCGAACTCCTTCTTGGCGGCGAGGTAGCGGCGCAGCGCCCGGGCGAGACCATCGGCCAGCGACATGATGCGGCCGTCCTTGGTGGCGACGGTCATCGACGAGCCGATGCCCTCGAGCTGCTTCAGCGCCGTGTCGAGGCTGCCGTTCGAGCGCAGCCACAGGGAGAGCAGGCGGCAGATCGCCTCGAGGTCGGAGTTGGCCACGTCGCCGCCCTTGCCGAGCTGCGCGAAGACCTCGCGCTCGCGGCCGGCGGCGAAGTCGACGGCGACCTTCACGTGCATGTTGCCGAAAGGCGTCATCTGCCGGATGCGCAGCGACGGCATGATCTCCGGCAGGCGGATCGGTTGCAGGTCTCCAGGGCCGGTCATGACGAAGGCGGTGTCGGCCAGCGCGCTCTCGGCGGCCGGTTGTGCATCGGCCTTGCGCTGCGAGCCCTTGAGCGCCATCGGCTGCACGTCGCGGCAGCCGTCGCGGTAGACGGTCACGCCCTTCACGTCGAGTTCGACGGCCATGTCGTAGATCGCGCGCACGTCCTCGACCGTGGCGTCGTGCGGGAAGTTGATCGTCTTCGATATCGAGGAATCGCAGTGGCGCTGGAAGGCGGCCTGCATCTGCATGTGCCAGGCGGGGTCGATGTCGTGGGCGGTCACGAAGACGCGCTTGATCTCGGCTGGCACCTCGTCGCGGTGCTGCAGCGTGCCCTTGGAGGAGATGTCGTCGATCAGCTCGTCCGAGTAGAAGCCCTGCGCCTTGGCGGTGGCCTCGAAGACGTGGTTGACCTCGCGCAGGATCGTCGGACGACCCTTGGTGTCCTTCATGACCTGGCGCAGGAAGGCCAGGCTGAACATCGGCTCGATGCCGCCCGAGCAGCCGGCGATGATCGAGATCGTGCCCGTAGGCGCGACGGTGGTGGTGTAGCTGTTGCGCAGGCGCCGGCCGCGCACCTGCCAGTCGGAGCCGTCCCAGGCCGGGAACACGCCGCGCTCGACGGCGAGCTCTTCGCTGGCCACGTGCGACTCGTCGTTGAGCACCTGCATGAGCTCCTCGCCGAAGCGGCAACCTTCGGCGGTGTCGTAACCGATGCCCAGCTTGTAGAGCGCGTCGGCGAAGCCCATCACGCCCAGGCCGATGCGCCGCGTGGTCTTCGACATCTGGTCGATCTGCGGCAGTGGGTACTTGTTGACCTCGATCACGTTGTCGAGGAAGCGCGTCGAGGCGTGCACCACGGCCTTGAACTCGCTCCAGTCGAAGACGGGTGCCGCGCCGTAACCCTTCGCGGTGACGAACTCGCCCAGATTGATCGAGCCCAGGTTGCAGGAGTCGTAGGGGTGCAGCGGCTGTTCGCCGCACGGATTCGTGGCCTCGATCAGGCCCACGTTCTTGATCGGGTTCTTCTCGTTGATGCGGTCGATGAACACGACCCCCGGCTCGCCCGAGCGCCAGGCGTGCGCGAGGATCAGCTCCCACAGCTCGCCCACGCTGAAGAACTCGCCCGTGGCCTCGCCCTCGGCGTTCTTCTTGGGCAGCTTGGCCCACAGCTTCGTGCGCGGGTTCTGGACCTGGTGCGGGGTCGCGGGATCGGCGGCGAGCTCGGCCAGGAAGCGGTTCGAGACCGCCACCGAGATGTTGTAGTTCTCGATCTTGCCGAGGTCGTCCTTGAAGCGGATGAACTCGACGATGTCCGGGTGGTCGATGCGCAGGATGCCCATGTTGGCCCCGCGCCGGAAGGCGCCCTGCTGGATCGCGTCGGTCGCCTTCGAGAACACCTGGATGAAGGACAGCGGGCCCTCGGTCGTGCCGCCCGAGCTCTTCACCAGGTCGCCGCGCGGACGCAGGCGCGAGAAGGAGAAGCCCGTGCCGCCGCCGGCCTTCTGGATCAGCGCCGTCGCCTTGATCGAGTCGAAGATGCCGTCGATCGAGTCCTCGACCGGCAGGACGAAGCACGCCGAGAGCATGCCCATCTCGCGCCCCGCGTTCATGAGCGTCGGGCTGTTCGGCATGAACAGGCGCTTCGCCATCAAGTCGTAGAACTCCTCGGCCACGGCGAGCGCGCGCTCGGCGGTGCCGCCGGGGAAGAGCAGCTCGGCCTTGGCGATGTGCGCCGCCACGCGCCAGAAGCACTGACGCGGGGTCTCGACCACCGCCGCGGTCTCGGGGTCCTTCTTCAGGTAGCGGCGCTCGAGCACGGCCAGCGCGTTCGGCGCCAGGTCCGGGTCGGCGAGGTGCGCGGGCGGTTCGAGGGCTTCGAGCTGCGCCAAAGCGGCGGCCTGCACCGGATCCGAGCCCGGACGGCCGTGCGAATCTTGCTTCTTGGACTCGGTGTGCTTCAGCTCGGTCGTCGACACGGTTTCGCCTCCTGGCCTGATATGGACGTAAGATCATGCTCCTAAACGACTTCCGCCATGGAAGGTCGCCCAAGGGGCAGGCCGTGGAGGGTACCCCCAGGAATCAGCCAAACAAGCCCCTAGACCAGGAAAAAGGCACAAGCGGTTGGGGGCATGGAGCTTGGAAGAGCGCCGGCTCGCTCGTCGTACGACGAGCGCCGCCGGTCGGCGCGCGCTCGCGCCTGGATCGAATCGGCGATCCTCGACCACATGGACGCGCCATGACTCCTCGAGACGAAGCACCGGCCGAGCTGCCGATCGAATCGCTGCGGCGCCTCGCGCGCGGACTCCTGTTCGAGCGCGGCGCGGACGAGGACGTCGTGCAGGACGCGTGGGTCGCGGCGCTGGAGCGGCGCGGGGAGATCCTGAGCCTAGGCGGCTGGCTCGCCGGCGCCGTGCGCCGCCTGGCGCACAACCGCGCGCGCGCCGCGCGTCGGCGCGACGAGCGCGAGCACCACGCCGCCCGCCTCGAGGCCCAGCCGAGCGCGCTCGAGGCGAGCGCGCGCATCGAGGTCCTGCAGCGCCTGCTCGCGGCCGTCGAGAGGCTCGACGCGCCTTACCGCGAGGCGATCGTGCTGCGTTACTTCGACGACCTGCCGCCGCGCGAGATCGCCGCGCGCCTCGCGCCTGCCGGTGAACACGGCGCGCACCCACGTGCGCCGCGGGATCGAGCGCCTGCGCGCCGAGCTCGACCCGGGCTCGACGCGCGAGCGCGAGGCGCTGCTCTCCGCGCTGTTGCCCCTGCTCGCACGCCCCGCCACGAAGGGCGCCCCCACCTCCGCTCCCGTCCGCGTCTTCGAGAGGATCTCTCGTCATGCCGAATCCGCTGCTCGTCGGTGCCTCCCTGCTCGCCTTCGCCTGGCTCGCCGCCCGCCAGGCTCCGGGCGAGCCCGGCGGGGCGATCCTCGGCCTGGCTTCTCCGGTGGCTGGGTCCACCGTCCAGCCCCTCGAGCCGCGGGCCCCGGCAGCGCCGCAAGAGGACGCGAACTCCGGCTCGTCGTCCGCGCGCACCGGAACCGACCCCTGGACGGTCCGCGGCCGCGTCTGGCGCGGCTTCGGCCTCGCCCCGCTGCCGGCGGTGCGGCTCGTCGGGCGCGTCTACGCTGGCGGCAAGGCGCGGGGAACGCCGCTCTTTTCGAGCTCGTTCCAGGCGGACGAGCACGGCGAGTTCGCCTTCGCCCCGCCGGTGCCGCAAGGCCTCTTCACGGTCGAGGTGCGCGGCGACACGCCGGGGTACACGGGTCGCGCCAGCAGCGCGTGGTACCTGCCGGGCGATCCCGCGCCGGCGGACTGGAGCCTGTTCCTCTACTCCGAAGACGTCTCGGTCCGCGGCCTCGTGCGCGACGAGACCGGAGCGCCCGTCGCCGACGCGTTCGTCGCCTTCACGCTCGGCGAAGAGGAGCGCGCCGTGCGCAGCGCGAGCGACGGAACCTTCCGCCTGGCGTGCTCATCGGCGAGGCCGCCCCGCTCGATCTGCGCCTGGCGCGACGGCCACTCGCCCGCGTGCGCGCGCCTCGGCCCCGAGGTGCGCTTGCACGGCTTCGTGCGCGATGCTCGGGGCGCGCCGCTCTCCGGCGCAGAGATCGCGGTCCATTTCCAGGCACCTCCGCCGAGGGAACCGACGAGCAGCTCCGGGGAGCTCGTCATCGCCCACGACTACCCCATCCCTGGCGGCCCGTGGCCACGCACGAGCACCGACGCGAACGGGCGCTACGAGCTCAGCGGCGTCCACCCGCTGGCGACCGCCCTCGTCCTGCAGGCACGGGCGAGCGGCTCGCGGCCCGTGGAGCGGAGCTTCTCCGGGCAGGAGGGCTTCACGCACGACCTGGACCTCACGCTCGCGGACGGCGTCCCGCTCACCGGTCACGTCCGCGCGGCTGGCGTGGCGGTCGAGGGCGCCTGGCTGTCCCTCGGCGACTACGTGCACGAGATCGGGGACGTCGAGGCCTGGAGCGACGCCGAGGGACGCTTCATGCTCGCGCACGTTCCCGCCGGCCGCCAGCGACTGTGGGTGTGGCGGCGCGGCTTCGCGCAGCTCGCCCGAAGCCTCGACGTGACGGCGGGCATGCCGGCGCTCGAGCTCGAGCTCGCGCCCGGGCACGTCGTCGGCGGGATCGTGCTCGGCCCCGACGGCGCGCCGAAGGCTTAGGCCACGATCCAGGTGGAGGACCCGAGCGGTGCCGTGCCGCCGTGCGTCTCGGGCTTCAGCATGACCGCGGGCGCGGACGGCCGCTTCCGCATCCCGGACCTGCCGGCCGTGCGCGTCGCGCTGCAGGTGTACGCGAAGGACTGCCTGAAATGGAGCCAGGAGGTCGCGCTCGACCGCGAGGACCTCGTGGTGCGCCTCGCGGCGGCAGCGCCGACGCCGGTGCCGCCACCGCCGCCTGTGGTCGTCCCCGTGGTCCCGGTGACGGCGGCGAGCGGCGCGGCGCGCCTCGGCGGGCGGCTGCTCGACCTCGCGGGCAACTCGAAGGCGCAGGAACGTGTCGAGCTCGCCGCGGCGTCGGCGACCGTCGCCGCCGGCCCCTGGCGCATCGACACGGACGCGCACGGCGCGTTCGCCTTCGCGGACCTGCCGGCGGGCACCTTCGACGTGCGCTGGATCCGGCGCGAGGGCGGGCTCGAGGTGCTCGACCTGGAGACGCGCCTGACACTCGCCGAGGGCGAGCGGCGCGAGCTCGAGCTCGGACCGAGCGGCCGCGCGACGCTCACGGGCTCGATCGAGCTGAACGCGATGCCGCCCCCAGGCTCGAAGACCACGACGCTGGGCTACGGGACGCCGCCGGCACCCCTGTCGGAGATGCCGGCGCTCGTCGTCGTGCAGCTCCTGCGCAGCGGGGGCGAGGAGTTCCAGGAACCGTTGCCCTCGGGCCGCCGCGGCTGCTTCGCCCGCGATGGCCGCTTCTCGTTCGAGGGCGTGGAGGGCGGCGAGTGGAGCGTGGAGGTCGAGCTGGTCTCGGGCGACACGCACGTCATGCTCGGCGGTGAGGTGCACGTGCCGGTCGAGGGCACGGCGGAGATCGCGCTGAAACTCTACGGCCCCTGACGCGCAGGCCTGGCGGGCGCGCGCGGCGGTGTCGCGGCTGGACTCCCCCGCGCGCCGCGCGCAGACTCGCGCCGGCCCATGTCCAAGCGCATCGCCGTGGCCGCTTCGATCTGGGGCGCGAGCATCCTGGGCTCGCGGCTGATCGGTCTGGTGCGTGAGGCCGTGCTCGGGCGCACGCTCGGCGCGGGCGCCGAAGCAGACGCGTACTGGGCGGCGTTCGTCGTGCCGGACTTCTTGAACTACCTCCTGGCCGGAGGCGCGCTCTCGATCGTGTTCATCCCGCTGTTCGGCGCGCACCTCGTGCGGCGCGACGAGGCGGGCGCGTGGCGCTCTTTCCGCGCGGTGGCGAACGCGGTCGGGCTCGGGCTCGTCGTGCTGCTCGCGCTGGCCTGGTTCGCGCTGCCCAGCCTCGCCGCAGTGGTCGCCCCGGGCTTCGACGCGGCCGGACGCGAGCGGCTGATCGAGCTCTCGCGCATCGTGCTCTTCGCGCAGCCGTTCCACGTGCTCGGCGGCCTGTGCGCGGCCGCGCTGCAGGCGCGCGATCGGCACGGCTTGGCCGCGCTCGCGCCGCTCGTCTACAACCTCGGCATCGTCGCCGGCGGGCTGCTCGGCGGCAGCGCGCACGGCGCCGAGGGCTTCGCCTGGGGCGTGGTGGCGGGCAGCGCGCTCGGGCCGTTCCTGCTGCCGCTCGCGGGCTGCCTCGCTTCCGGCCTGCGCTGGACGCCGCGCCTCGAGTTCGCGCACCCCGATCTGCGCGCCTACCTCGTGCGCTCGCTGCCGATCATGCTCGGCTTCTCGATCGTCGTGGTGGACGACTGGTTCCTGCGCCGCGAAGGCTCGCGCCTCGGCGCGGGCGCGGTGAGCGTGCTCTCCTACGCCAAGAGCTTGATGCGCGTGCCGGTCGGCGTGGTCGGCCTGGCGGCAAGCGTCGCGGCCTACCCGACGCTGGTGCGTCTGGCCGGCGAGGGCAAACGCGTCGAGCTCAAGCGCACGCTGCTCGCCGCGCTGCGCGCGCTGGTCTTGCTCTCATTCCTGGCCCAGGTCGCGCTGGTCGTGGCCGGGCCGGAGATCGTCGCGCTCGTCTATGGACGCCGTCAGCTCACGCCCGAGCGCGCGCAGGAGATCGCCGCCGCGCTGAGCTGGATCTCGCTCGGCCTCGCGGCCTGGTCGGCGCAGACGCTGCTGGCACGCGCCTTCTACGCGCTCGGCAACACCTGGCTGCCGGCGCTGCTCGGTACGGGCGTGGCGCTGGCCGCGTATCCGCTGTACGTCTGGCTCGGCGCGCGCTCGGGCGTCGATGGACTGGCGCTGGCGAGCACGCTGGCGATCCTGATCTACGCGCTGGCCCTGGGACTCGCGCTGGAGCGGCGCGGACTGGCGCTCGAGGGTCAGGAGCCGCGCGAGCTGGCGCTGTTCGCGCTGAAGAGCGTGCTCTTGCTCGGCGTCGGTTGCGCGGTCGGACTCGGGCTGCGGCGCGTGACGCCCGAAGCGACGACTCTCGTCGGCACGCTGGCGCGCGCGACGCTGCTCGTGCTCGGCGCCAGCGCGGCCTGCATCGCGCTGGGGCTCACGATCGGGCTGAGCGAGCTGGCCGGGTTGCTCCAGCGGCTGCGCGCGCGGACCACGCGGCCCTGAGGTGCGCCTTCCAGCTCGGTCAGAACGTTCGCGTACAGGGCGGCGCGGGCGAAGGCGAGCGCGCACAGCAGGCCCAGCACGCCCAGCAGCGAGCCGAACAGGAAGAGCACGAGGATCGACATGGTGTGCGAGAGTTGCAGCCGGCGCCGGGAAGCGCGCGCGCCCAGCTCTGCAACGCCCATGCCCGCGGGCTCCAACCCACTCGATTCGGCCCTGAATCACCGGGCAGCGCGCGCCGGGCGTCCGAGCGCGGGCGCCCGTCCGCGCGTCAGCTCGCCGCTCGTCCCGGGGCGAACGCACCGCAGCTGGAGCACTGCGCCACGCGCTCTTTCCGCACCAGAATCCACCCGAGCAGGCCACTCGTCACGGCCGCCACGACCAGGGCACGGAACCCGTTGCCGCCGGTGAAACGCTCGATCGTGTCGCGCGCGCCGCTGTCGGCGACCGCCATCTGGGCCTCGCGCACCAGGCGCCGCTGGGCCTCGCCCAGGCTCGAGAGTTCGGTCTCGAACACCTCCTGACGCGTGAAAACCTCCTCGGCCACCTGCTCGGGGACGCCGGCGGCCTCCAGCGCGGAACGCGTCCGCGCGGCGCCGAAGTCGCCGTCCGAGCCCGTTGCGACCACGCCCATTGTCCCGAGCACCCCCACCAGGCTCGACGACAAGAGCAGGCAGTAGCCGAAGAACACGGCCAGGCTGCCGCGTCGGTAGACGCGGCGCAGGACGAGGTGGGCGGAGTTGCAGCTCGGGCAGGGGCTCATGGGCCAACTCCTCGGTTCCCCCGGAGTCCGTCTTGAGCGCGCGCCCCAGGGATCCGTCCATGGCCGGCCACGGTTCGCGCAGGGGAGGAACCGCGCCTTTTCCGCCCACGACAGAAAGAGGCGACGCAGCCCCACGGGGCGCCGCCTCCGGAGAGTGCTGATCTCGGCCTGGATCTCGGCGTTGAGCCGTTTCTTGGCCTCATCAGCGTTGGCGTGGATCCAGGCGGTGAGCTCGACGTGCGCGCTCACGAACTTCTTGGCGAGCTCGGTGTGGTCGCGCTGGCAGGCCTCGCTGCTGACGAGCTACGTCGTGACGTAGCGCCCCTGCGTCTCGGGCCACGCCGTCTTCCCCTCCCGGTAGATCTGGCCCGAGGCCTCGAGCTCGAATCGCCAGCGGTCCACGCGCGAGCGGCGCGAACGCGAGCTTGGCTCCCAGCTCGATTCGCCGAAGCCCTGGCCCTGCACCATGCAGACGCCGTGCGCGAGACGGAAACGAATTGCGCGCGCAGGGCAGCGCGGGAGCGCTGCCGGTCGACCCGCACAGCAGCCCTGCCGCGGCGCGCGCGCAGGTCGCACGCGTGACGTGCGCACGCTGGTGGACGAGCACGTCGGAGGGCGGCTCCTCGGCGTGCTCGGCGAAGCGCGCGTCAACGTGCTCGCGTTCGATCTGGCACTCGACCGCCTTCGCTAGAGTCTGCGCGTGGACGTCCCCCGCCCGAGCCCCGAAGCGCTGCTGGCGCGCGCCGCCGCCGAGGGCGAGCGCCGCGGGCGGCTGAAGATCTTCTTCGGCATGGCGCCGGGCGTGGGCAAGACCTATGCGCTGCTGGAGAGCGCGCAGGAGAAGCGCCGCGCCGGCGTGGACGTGGTGCTGGGCTGGGTCGAGACGCACGGGCGGCGCGAAACCGAGGCGCTGGTCGCCGGCCTCGAGCGCTTGGCGCCGCGCAAGGTCGAGTACCGCGGCCTCGAGCTCGCCGAGTTCGACCTCGACGCCGCGTTGACCCGCCGCCCCGCGCTGGTGCTGCTGGACGAGCTGGCGCACACGAACGCCGCCGGCTCGCGCCACGCGCGCCGCTGGCAAGAGGTGATAGAGCTGCTGGCCGCCGGCATCGACGTCTTCACCACGCTCAACGTGCAGCACGTCGAGAGCCTGAACGACGTGGTGGCCTCGATCACCGGCGTGACCGTGCGCGAGACCGTGCCCGACTCGCTCGTCGATGCAGCGGAGGAGATCGAGCTGGTCGACCTGCCGCCGGACGAGCTCCTGGCGCGCCTGAAGGAGGGCAAGGTCTACGTGCCCGCGCAGACGGAGCGCGCGGTCGCGAGCTTCTTCAAGAAGGGCAACCTCCTGGCGCTGCGCGAGCTCGCGCTGCGGCGCGTGGCCGAGCGCGTGGACGCACAGGGCCTCGAGTGGCGCCGCCAGCAGGGCGTGGCCGAGCCGTGGAGCACGCGCGAACGCGTGCTGGTCGCCGTGGGTCCCGCGCCGAGCTCGGCCGACGTCATCCGCGCCGCCTATCGTCTTGCCACCAGACTGCACGCGCCGTGGCTGGCGGTCTCGGTCGAGACGCCCGCCTTCGAACGTCTGGACGAGAAGGGACGCGAGCGCGTCAGCGCCAACCTCGCCCTGGCGCAGCGCCTGGGCGCGGAGACGGTGGTCGTGCGCGGCCTGCGCGCCAGCGAAGAGCTCCTGGTGCTGGCGCGCGAACGCAATGCGACCAAGATCCTGATCGGAAAGCCCGGGCCGATGCGCTGGCCGTGGCAGCGCTTTCGCGGGCTCGTGCCGGAGCTCCTGAAGCACTCTGGGTCCATCGACGTGCTCGTCACCTCCGGCGAGCAAGGCGGCGAGGATGGCGCGCGCGGGGTCGCTGCGCAGCGCCGCCACGAGCCGCGCAACTACGCCTGGGCGCTCCTCGCCGTCGTCGCGAGCACGCTACTGTGCTGGGCCGGCGCGGCGTGGTTCTCGCTCGCCGACCAGGCGATGCTCTATCTCCTCGGCACGCTGGTCGTCGCCAGCCGCCTGCCGCGCCGGCCGTCCTTGTTCGCGGCGGTCGCCAGCGTGGCCGCGCTCGACTTCTTCTTCGTCGAGCCGCGCTTCACCTTCGCCGTCGGTGACCTGCGCTACATGGTCACGTTCCTGGTGATGCTCGTCGTCGCGCTCCTCGTGAGCACCTTCACCGTCCGTCTCCGTGAGCAGACGGCCGAGGCCCACGAGCGCGAGCGGCGCACGGCCTCGCTCTACGCCATGGGCCGCCAGTTCGTGATCGAGACCGGTGTGGCCGAGATCGCGCGCGTGGCGGTCGGGCACGTGCGCGACCTGTTGGGCGTCGAGGCGCTCGTGCTGCTGGCCGACCGCCGGGGGAACCTCACGCCCTGCGGCGGAGCCGAGTTCGCGCTGGCGCAGGACGAGAACGCCCTCGCCGCCGCGCGCTGGGCGTTCCAGCAAGGGCGTCTCGCGGGCCACGGCACGGACACCCTGCCCGGCACGGACGCGCTGTTCATCCCGCTGGTCGGCAGCGGCGGACACCTGGGCGCGTTCGGCATCGCGCTCGGGAAGCGCAAGGATCCGCCCACGCCCTCGCAGTGGCAGATCGTCGAGACCTTCGTGGCGCAGACCGCGTTGGCGCTCGAGCGCGCGCTGCTGGTCGAGCGCGCCGCCAGCGCGCGTGTCACGCTGGAGACCGAGCGCACGCGCAGCGCGCTCCTGTCGGCCGTGTCGCACGACGTGCGCACGCCGCTGGCCTCGATCACCGGCGCGGCCAGCACGCTGGCCACGCCCGGACTCGACGAGCACGCACGCAGCGAACTCATCGCTACCATCCGCGAGGAGGCCGAGCGTCTGACGCTCTTGATCGGCGACCTGCTCGAGCTCACGCGCCTCGAATCGGGCGACCTGACCGTCACCAAGGAGCCCTATCCGCTGGAGGAGATCGCGGACTCGGCCGTGCAACGGTTGACGGACGCGCTCACCGGCCGCGAGATCGTGCGCGTGCAACCCGAAGAGGTCCTCGTCGCGCCGGTCGATCCAGTGCTGCTCGAGCAGGTGCTGGTCAACCTGCTCGAGAACGCCAGCAAGTACACGCCCGCCGGTAGCCCGATCGAGGTGCGTATCGCGCGTACCGAGAGCGAGGCCGTGCTCGAGGTCGCCGACCGCGGCCCCGGCCTGCCGAGCGGCGAGGAGGCGCGCGTATTCGAGCGCTTCTACCGCGCCGCCGACAGCCACCGCGCGCGCGGCACGGGCCTGGGCCTGACGATCTGCGAGGCGATCGTGCGCGCGCACCGCGGACGCATCGAGGCCACGAATCGCGCGGGCGGCGGGGCCCTCTTCCGCGTGCGCCTGCCGCTCGAGGAGCGCGCGTGAGCTCCGCGCCCCCCGGCCCGCTGGTCTTGATCGTCGATGACGAGCCGCAGGTGCGCCGCTTCCTGCGCACGGCGCTGCCCGCCGCCGGCTACCGCCTCGTCGAGGCCGCGACCGGCGCCGAGGCGCTGCGCATGGCCGAGCAGTACGTGCCCGACGTGGTGCTGCTCGATCTCGGTCTGCCCGACATGGACGGCCGCGCGGTCGCGCTCGCGCTGCGCAAGTGGAGCCGCGTGCCGATCCTGGTGCTCTCTGCTCGAGGGGAGGAGCGCCAGAAGGTCGCGCTGCTCGACGCCGGCGCCGACGACTACCTCACCAAGCCCTTCGGCATCCAGGAGCTCGTCGCGCGCATCCGCGCCGCCCTGCGTCGAGTCGCGCGCTCCGCCAGCTCCGACCCCACCGGTCTGTTCGAGTGCGGCCCCCTGCGTCTCGACCCCTCCGCGCGCCGCGTGCACGTCGACGGCACCGAGATCCACCTGACGCCGATCGAGTTCAAGCTGCTCGCCGCGCTGGCCGCGCACCCGGGACGCATCGTCACGAAGAAGCAGCTGCTGCTCGAGGTCTGGGGCCCGCAGCACACCAGCGAGACGCAGTACCTGCGCGTCTACATGACGCACCTGCGCCGCAAACTCGGCGAGGCCGGCAAGAGCATCCTGCGCACGGAGGCGGGCGTGGGGTATGGGCTCGAGTGTCCGTAGTGCGTGTCATCCGGCGCTCCGCGATGCGCGTCGGCCACGCTCGAAAGCCTGCTCGATTCGTGCGCGGGGCGGTGAACTCTCCAGGCCTCGAGATCGACGGAGACAGGGCGGATCTCTAGGCTCTTCGGCCTCTCGGATGAGCATGGAACACTCCACTGTGCGCCGGTGCAGGCGACATTGGCTCGTCCTCCTCGGCGCCGCGCTCGGCTCGCTGGGGTCACGGACTGCCAGCGCGCAGTCGGAGGAGTCCGATCCGGCTCCGGCGTTGGGCGCCTTCGAGGCCGCGCCGCTGCCTCCGCCGCAGGAGCCCTTTCTCCTTCCGGACGTGCCGGATTCCCTGCTCGAGCAGACGCAGCTCAGGGAGCGCTGGTTCACGCTCAAGATGGGGCTGGTGTTGATCGCCGATTACACGGCCTTCGACCAGGACGCGGACAGCCTCGGGCAAGTGGGCACACAGGAGGACCAGCTGGAAGCCCGCGCCGCGCGCCTGATGTTCCGCGGCACGCTCGGAGAGGACCACAAGGTCGGCTACCTGGTCGCAGCCGAGTACAAGGGCTTCGAGACCGAGCCCGAGGACCTGTGGAGCCTGACCGATCTCTCCTTCACGTTCCCGCTCGACGGTCCGGCGACGAAGCTCACGCTCGGCAAGACGAAGGAGACCTTCGCCTACGAGATGGTCGGTGACGCCGCCAATCTCCCGCAGCTGGAGCGCGTGCAGAGTCCCTTCTTCGTCTCGCGCAACATCGGCGTCAAGGTCACGCGTGTCATCGGCGCTGCGCAGCGGATGACCGCGTCCGCCGGCGTGTTCAACGACTGGTTCACGACGGGCGATTCGCTCGCCGACAGCGGGACCGACGTCTCGACGCGCATCACGGGGCTCGCCTGGGACCAGCCGGACGGGAAGAGCTTCCTGCACCTCGGCGTCTCGGGCCGCTACGTCGGCGCCGACGACGACACCCTGCGCTACAAGGGCCGGCCCGAGTCGAACGTGACCGACAACTACGTGGACACGGGCGATCTGGCCTCCGATCACGCCTGGCATCTCGGCCTGGAGACGCTGTGGAACGAAGGGCCGTACTCGGTGCTCGCCGAATACGATCGCGCGTGGGTGGACGCGCCCTCGTCGGGCGACCCGGAGTTCTGGGGCGGATACGTCACCGGGAAGCTGGATCCTGACGGGCGAGACGCGGCCCTACGATCGCACCGTCGGCTATGCGCGGCGCGTCATGCCCGAGGGGCCCCGGGGCGCGCCCGAGCTGGTCGCGCGCGTGTCGCGCGAGGACCTCGACGACGGCGCGGTGCAGGGCGGCGCGTTCGACAAGTGGTATCTCGGCCTCAACTGGTGGGCCACGCGGCGCTGGAAGCTGGGTCTCGGCTGGGGCCACACCGTGCTGGACCGCTTCGCCACGACCGGCGAGACGGACAGCTTCCAGGTGCGACTGCAGTGGGTCTTCTGACGGTGCGAGCCCGCGCGTGACCCGGTTTGCCAGCGTGCGTCTCGATGCTCTACTGGAGCGACCTGTGAAGACCCTCAGCTTTCTCGTCTTCGCTCTCCTGGCTTGCGGATCCCTGGGAGCCGCTCGAGCTCAGGACGCGTCACGCGGAGGAATGCCGGGCCAGCCGAGCGCCTGGGCGCCGACGATCCCCGCGAAGGACGACTTCGACTGGATCCAGCTCGAGTCAGGCGAGTGGCTCAAGGGCCGGCTGAAGGCGATGCAGGACGACACGCTGGAGTTCGACAGCGAGGAACTCGACGAGCTCAGCTTCGACTTCGAGGACATCACCCAGGTGCGCTCGCCGAACACCTACGACCTCCTGTTCCTGAACAAGGACAAGGCCTCGGGCGCGTTCTCGATCGCGGGCGAATCGGTGACGGTCACGGGCGCGACGACACGCACCTTTCCGCGGGCACAGCTGCAGAGCATCACGCGCGGCGGCTCGCAGGAGAAGAACTACTGGTCTGGCAACCTCATGCTGGGGTTGACGGCGCGAGCGGGCAACACCCGGGAGCTGCAGTACAACGCCCAGGCCGCGCTGCGGCGCCGCACGCCCGGCACGCGCCTGGAGCTCGACTACCTCGGGAACATCAGCAGCAGCTCCGGGGTGGAGAGCAGCGCCAATCACCGCCTGAGCTCGGAGTTCGACCTGTGGCTGTCGAACCGGCTCTATCTGGTGGTTCCGTACGCCGAGTACTTCGCGGACAAGTTCCAGAACATCGCGGATCGAATCACCCTGGGAGCCGGCCTGGGCTACGACCTCGTCGATCGCAAGGCGGTCGAATGGAACCTGACCGCGCTGCCCTCCCTCCAGCGCACGCGCTTCGATTCGGTCCAGGTCGGAGAGGACGAAACCAGCGCTCAGGGAGCGCTGGTGCTCGGCAGCGACTTCATCTGGGAGGCCTCCCGGCGCGTCGATCTGGAGCTCAAGTACCAGGGACAGTTCACGAACTCCGACCTCGGATCCACTCTCCACCACGCGGAGAGCCTGCTGAAGATCGACCTGACGCAGCGCTTCGAGCTGGATATCTCGCTCATCTGGGACCGGGTCGATGATCCGCAGACCGACGCCGACGGGATCACCCCGGAGAAGGACGACTTCCGGATGGTGGTCGGCTTCTCGGTGGATTTCTGAGCGCGGCGGCTCAACCCAGCTGATTCACGAGACCTCGAGCGAAACGTCGCGAATGCCGGAAGATGCAGCGATGAGCGATCGAGGGGCCCGGAACCGACCTTCCGTTTGTCGGTGAGGACCTCGCAGGGAGCGAAGCGCTTGTAGATGCCGGCAGTCGCGACGTTGCAGCCGAGGGCTCGTGAAAGCAGCTGGGCTCAAGAACCCGCGCTGATCGTCACCAGCGGCGCAGACGGGACCACGCCCGCCTGGGCCAGTTCGAAGAAGATCGAGAGGAATCCCAAGGCGCGCTTGGAGGGCATGTCGCGGTCGTCGATCCAGAACCATCTATCCCGGTAATACACCGAGACAAAGGCATCCTCGGGCCTCTGCTCGGAGGCATGGATGCTCATCAATGGTCCGATGCTCTTCTCGGCCTCGGTCTGCTCGCGGTTCGTGGGGTTGGTGCGCTTCTGTGCGACGTGCTCTTCGGGTACCTCGATGGTCGCCGCCAGCTCCGTCATCATCTCGAGCATCGAGCGGCTGAGCATGACGAGGTCCTGATCGGTCGCTGGCACCACCCCGAAGCTCAGCTGGAACGTGCTCACGTCGGCCTTGAGCCCCAGGATCTTGCGCACCAGGCGCATGTCCTCCTCGATCTCGGGCGACACCTTCGAGCCGCGGAAGATGAAGAGGGCCTTCGTCCCGTTCTGGCCGTCATCGAGCCGGAACCCGACCGCGTTGGCCGACTGGATCCGCCGCAGGGCCGCCAGCAACTGCATGAACTCGGGGTCCGGCTCGCGCCGGAAGACCGGGGCCCGTGAACGGTTCTAGACGCCGTTGATGGCCCTGACCGTGGTCAGGAACACGATATCGATCGGCCAACCGGCCTGCACCAGAGAGAGGAGCGCCTCGGGGCGGATGGGCGTCAGCAGGCGCTTGATGAAGTTCTCCCCGGAGAGCGGGGCGTAGCTGATCGTCGGCTTGTCCGCATAGCGCGCTCCGGCGTTCACGGAGTACGCGGTCCGGTCGGTGATCCCGGGGAACGCGCCACCGACGCTGAGCTGCCCCTCGAGCGAGTACTGGTTGATGATCGAGGAAACCTCGAGGAACACAGGTATCTCGGCGTAGCGCAGCTTCACCAGGTTGGTGAGCAACTGCTCCTGTCCCGCGCGCGCGATGGAAGCCCCGTAGTCGATGCGGTCGCGGGGAATCGTCGCGGGTCCGAGGCTCGAGGCGCAGGCGGCGCACAGGGCCGAGCCAAGGAGAAGGGAACAGCGTTGCACGAGGTTTCGCCCAGCTTGCATGGTGAACTCACTCTGCCGGTCACAGGATGGGCAAGCAATCTCTGGCGAGCATCCTCGACCGGATGCGCAGAATCGACTCCAGTCGTTCCCGAGAGCCAGAGACCACAGCGTGACGGTCGACCTTCGACGCGCGCGCTGAGCTACTAGGTTCGAGAGTCCGCGGGCCGCGCGCGTATTCTCGGGAGTAGTAGCTCCGCCGGCGCCGCGCCGCTCATCAAGCGGGGAGGAGGGGGAGGCCGCGGGGCGCGCCTGGCCTGGAGGAGGAGTCGCGGGGGAGGGTCTGCCTCCCCCGCCAACAAGGACTCAGCGCGGGCGCATGAGGTCTCATTGGGTTGCGGGCTGCAGCCCGCGCTGAGAGTCGTTCCGGGATCACGACCGTCACCGCGACCATCGCGGCCGTCGCGCAGGCTCGCCGAAAGCGCCCTCGAGCTGCTGGACCATGTGCTCCTCGAGCGCGCGGCTAGACTCTCGCTGGCGCGATGTGCATGGGACGCCCAGGCACCTCGAGCGCCGCTTTCCGCGCAACCACCCCGAGAGACCTGTCGGCACTCGCCCCGGGATCTCGCCTTCGTCAGAGAGACACGACATGCGTTCGAGCGCCCAAACGCTGCGTCCCACGGGGAGATCCGGATTCCGGTCGTCAGCACTCGCTGCGCAGCTCGTCTTGATCTGCGTGTTGGCCGGCTGCGTCACGCACAACACGACGACGGGCAAGGCCGTCCCTCGCGCGGGTCAGAAGTACCCGTTCGCGGACGTCGAAAAGGCTGCCGAGAAGCTGCAGGTCGGGCTGACCAAGGCGCAGGCCTTGATGCTCCTGGGCTCGCCAGCGGAGATGGACTCCAGCGCGGACGTGTGGGTCTACCTCCCCGAGCGCTATGGCTTCCTGGTCCCGGCCCGCGCGCTGCGCCTCGATTTCCGCAACGAGCTGCTGGCCGAATACGGCTACCGGCCGATCGTCCTCGGCGCGCAACTCTGACCGCGAACCGAGCGCCCTGGCGACGCGTCCCAGGGAGCCGGGAGACTCCCTGGGAGAACGACGCGCGGCGCGGGATCAGTACGCGAACTGCACGCGGAACTCGAGGATGTTCGTCGTGCCTTCGTCGCCGCCGCCGGCCGGATCCAGCTCGGCCACGACGTAGTTGGTCATGACCTTGGTGTTCGGGTTCAGGTACCAGTTGACGCCCAGCGTCACGTCGTGGAGCTCGCCCGCGTCGACCGCGCCGTCGGTCAGGTCGAGGGCCGAGTAGCGCGCCGCGAGCTCCCAGGCCCCTAGGCCGTGCGTCTCGCCGAGCGCGTTCTGCGCGGGCTTGATCAAGTCGTAGACGCCGCGGCCCTTCCGGTAGGGGCGGTGCTCGCCGGTAGGGAACCAGCTCGCCTGCACGTAGTAGCCGCCGAAGTCGTGGTCGGCGCCGCCGCCCGAAGGCGTGTCCACCGCGGCCGTCTTGTACTCGCCCTGCAGCGTGAAGGGGCCGCGCACCCAGGCCGCCTCGAACCCGAGCAGGTCCAGGGTCTCCGCGGGCAGATTCGTCAGGCTGACATAGGCCGGAGCCAGGTTGGCCTCGGGCTTCGAGCTGAAGCTGGCCTGGTCGCCGGTCGGACTGCGCCGCGAGAAGCCGAGCCCGAGGTGGACGTAGTCGCTGCCGTCCTCGTCGATCAGCGGCAGTCCGGTGACGCGCGCGGTAATCGCCCACTCGCCGTCGCCCTTGCTGATCTCGCCATCGTCGCTGCCGGCGCGGAAGGCGCCCACCGCCCAGGTCATGCGCTCGCTGGCTGCGGTGTCGAACACCATCAGGCCCGCGTTGTAAGAGGGGTCGTTGGCGCTCACGACCGAACGCTCGAGGAAGGTCGTGTAGTTGTCGCTGGTCAACTGCTCCAGGCTGAAGGGCTCCTTGAACTGGCCCACGCGCAGGTTGCCGAAGGGCAGTTCCTTGAAGCCCACGAACATGTTCTTGAAGCTCGCCTTGCCGCCCGCGAAGTCGAAGGAGGTCTCCCACTCGGTGCGCTCGGCGACCTCGCCGGAGAGCTCGATCCGCGCGCGGCGGAACTCCGAGCCGTCTTCGATGCGCGTCGTGCCGGTCTCGACCGCGGCCTTCGTGTCGGCGTCCGGATCGAAGAAGGCGGCATCGTAGTGGAACCGGCCACTGAGGCGGAACTTGTAGGCCTTATCGGCCGTCTCCAGACGCAGGCCGTCCTTCCAGAAAGCGCGCAGCGTGTCGCCGCCGGTCTTCTTCTCGAGGTCGGCCAGGCGCTCCTCGACGGACTTCTGCGGCTTGTCGGCGCACTTCTCCTGGGCGGCCGAGCTCGCGCCGAGCACGAGCAGGCACGGGAAGACGTGGACGAGTCGAGGGCGAGGGTGGAGCGTCATGGGTTCCTTGGTTGGATGTGGAAGCGGTTCGTGATGAGGCTGTGCGCCGTCGTGCGGCTTGACAAGGCGTGTGCCCGTGATCGGAGCGCGACCAGTTTCGCCAGCCGAATCTTCAAGGCGGATCGCGTCGTGTCGGAACACGGCGACGCATCACGCGCCATGAGGGGACGCGGAAGATAAAGAGGAGATCAAGGGCGTGACAAGGCGGCGGATCGTCGCGCTCTCGCCCGCAGCGCGTAGGTCCGCTTCGCGGACGCCATCTCGGGGCTGGCGCGGTCGATTGAGCAAACAGGTCTTCATACATCGCGCCCTCGAAAGAGCCGCGGCGGACCGTCCAGGATCCGCCGCGCTAGCCTCGAACCTCGCCCCCATGCCGCGAGTCGCGGAGTCATCCTCTCGCCCGCGCTCAACCGCTGAGCCCCCAGCGCTTGTGCATGCAGCGCTCCCAGGGACCGGCCCGAGGAAGGCGCAGTGCTGACCCGGACGATCAGCGACGGACTTCGAGGCGCGCACTCCGGCCGCGGAACTCGAGGCGCACGCGGCCCAGCTCGAGCGGCGCGCGCGTGAACTCGTGACGCAGCGTCAGCTCGACGCCCGTGACGCCCGCGGGCTGCGGGGCGCGTTGCAGCGTCAGCCGGAACTGCGGCGCGTGGACGAGCGGCGTGTCGCCCTCGCGTTCGTAGCCGAACGCGGTGCAGGCCGCGAGCACGCGCTGCTGCTGCGCCTCGTCGAGGGCGAGCTCGACCGCGCTCACGTCGCCGAACGCCGCCTGGGCCCGGCGTTCGAGCGCGCCCAGGCTCGCGGCGTAGCGCGCGAGGACGTCACCACGCGCGATGCCGGGCGCGGCGGGCGCGAGCTCGGGATGCCAGCGCGTGAGAAAGCGCGGGTCGTACTCGAGCGTGAAGAGCTGCAAGGGCGCGCTGGGCATCTCGACGCCGAGCATGCGGAACCAGGGCAGCGTTTCCGCGCCGAGCGCGCGCGTGATCGGCGCGTCGAAGACGTTCACGTTGCTCGCGCGCAGGCGCTGGGCGAGCGCATCGCTCGCGCCGACGCTCTCGAGACCGAGCGCGAGCCCGCTCGTCCCGGCCGCGAGCCCCGCCGCGCCGGCCGGCAGGAACTCGAGGTAGGTGCGCTCTCCGTAGAGGTACAGGCCGCTGTAGGAGGTGTCCTTGCGCACCGTCTCGCGCTCCTCGCCGACGGCGAACTCGCCGCGCAGGAACTCCGCGTGCGCCAAGGCGTCGTAGGTCGCGCGCTCGACCACGAAGAACACGTGGTTGAGCAGCACCGGCGCGGGGCGCTCTGCGCGCCAGCGCTCGGCCAGGGCGACGAGCTCCTTCCACACCGGCGCCGCGCGCTCGAGCGGCGAGGCGAGGCCGAGGACCTCGGTCGCGCGCGGCACGGAACGGCTCTCGAGCTCCAGCGCCAGGGTCAGCGGACCGCCGGTCACGAACGGGTCGAACATCTCGACCTCGGCGGTGAAGCGCGCGCCGTCCTTCTTCACCTTCGCGTGCACTTGCGTCAGGTCGAGCGTGAGCTTGCGCTCCGCCCCCACCGCGCGGCACAGGCCGCGGAAGTAGCGCTCGAGGAACGAGCCCAGGAACGCCTCGTCGACCGCGAGGTCGCCCTCGAGATGCCAGGCGAGCGCGTAGGAGAAGTACGAGTCCGAGTCGGCCACGAACATGCCGGGCGCGAACGCCAGCTCCTCGAAGCCGCGCAGCTCGATCTCGGGCGCGAAGTCGAGCGGGAACTCGAGACGCTCGGGGCGCCAGCCGCTGGGCGGCGGCAGCAGCATGGGTCTGGACTCCGACTGGGCAAGAGCGAACAGGGCGAGGGCGGCGAGCATCGCGGCATTCTCTCCGGAACGGGTGCAGGGCGTGCGCCTGGACCGGACTCTCCGGCCGCGTCCTATCCGCCGAGCACCGACAGCACGCGCACCGAGTTCGACTTCAGCACCAGGAACAGCGCGCCGCCCGGCGCGAGCCCGAGCGCCTCGGTCGAGGCGCGTGTGAGCAGCACGTCGAGGCTCGGCCCGTCCGGCTCGAGCACCGCGCGCAAGACGACGCCGGGGCGCGAACCGTCGAGCGCGAGCACGCGCGCGGCGAGCACGTTGCGCGCCGACAGGCCCACCGGCCGAGCCGTCGCCACCAGGATCTCGTCTGCGGCGATGCCGAGCACGACGCGCGCTCCGGGGGCGAGGCCGGCGGCGGAGACGGACAGCTCGATCGCGGGCGTGAGCGCGACCTGCGCCACGTCGGCGGAGCTCGCGCTCACCGTGCCGCGCAGCACGTTCTCGGGCGCGCCCTCGAGCGCCTCGGCGCGCCACACGGCCGCGAACACGTCCGCCGGCGGGCCCTGGGCCGTGACGCGGCCGCGCTCGAGGCGTACGACCTCGTCGCACAGGATCGCCAGCTCGCGCGGATCGTGGGAGACGTACAGCATCGGCAGCACGAACTCCTCGGCCGTGCGCACGAGGTACGGCAGGATGCGCCGGCGCAGGGCGAGGTCGAGGCCGGCCAGCGGCTCGTCGAGCAAGAGCGCGTCAGGGCCGGAACACAGCGCGCGTCCGAGGGCCACGCGCTGGCGCTCGCCGCCCGAGAGCGTGGCCGGGAAGCGCTCCAGCAACGCGCCGAGCTCGAGCACGGCGCACACGCGCTCGAACAGCGCGCGCGGATCGCCCAAGCGCGAGCGCGCACGCCCGAGGCCGGCGGCGAGGTTCGCGCACACGTCGAGGTGCGGGAACAGGAGCCCTTCCTGCGGCACGTAGCCGAGGCCGCGCGCGCGCACCGGGAGCGAGACTCCGCGCGCCGAGTCGAACAAGAGCTCGCCGTCGAGCTCGATGCGGCCCTCGCGCGGAGTGCGCCAGCCGGCGACGAGCTCGAGCAGCGTCGTCTTGCCCGCGCCCGAGGGGCCGAAGAGGCCCAGGTGGCGCGCGCTCGATTCGAGCGTCACGTCGAGCTCGAACCCGGCCAGCGGCGCGCGCAGGCGCAGGGCGAAGCGTCGCGCGCTCACGAACGCGACTCCGCGCGCCGCAGCAGGCGCTCGACCACGAACACGCTGGCGAAGGCGAACACCACGCACAGCCCGACCAGGCGCAGCGCGCCGCGCGTGTCGCCCAGCTGGATGTCGCTGAAGATCGCCAGCGCCAGGGTCTGCGTGCGCCCGGGGATGTTGCCGGCCACGATCACGGTGGCGCCGAACTCGCCCAGCGCGCGGCTGAAGCCGAGCAGGAGCGCCGCCAGGAGCCCGCGCCGCGCCAGCGGCAGGGTGATGCGCGTGAACACGGCCCGCGTCGAGAGGCCGAGGCTCTGGCCCATACGCTCGAGCCGCGGATCCACGCCCTCGAAGGCCACGCGCGCCGTGCGCACGGCGAGCGGCAGAGACACCAGGGCCGAGGCCAGCGTCGCGCCGCGCGCCGTGAACAACACGCCTGGATCGAAGCCGAGCCTCTCGCTGCCCAGCGGGCCGCGGCGCGCGAAGAGCTCCAGCAACAGGTACCCGATCGCGGTCGGCGGCAACACCAGCGGCAGCGCAACCAGCGTCTCGAGCACGCTCTTGCCCGCGAACTCACGCCGCGCCAGCAGCCAGCCCAGGGCCAGCGCCGGCAGCGCCAGCAACGCCGTCGAGCCAGCCGCGACGCGCAGCGTCACCCCCAGCACGTCCATCGTGTCGGCGCCCGCCATCCGCGGCACGGAGTCTACTGCGCGCGAGCGGCCACGGCGAAGCCGTGACGCGTGAACACGGCCAGGGCCGTCTCGCTCGCGAGCGCCTCGACCAGGAGCGCGGCCGCGCGCGCGTTCGGCCGGTGCGCGAGCACGGCCAGCGGGTAGGCGATCGACGGCCCATCGGCCAGCGGCACGGCATGGACGACGCGCACCTTCTGCGAGCGCGCCGCGTCGGTGCGGTAGACGATGCCCGCGCGCACCACGCCCGACTCGACCGCGGCCAGGGCGGCGCGCACGTCGACCCCGGGCAGGACGTGCGCCTGCACGCGCGCCCACAGGCCGCGCTGCTCGAGCCAGGCGCGCGCGTATTTTCCGGCCGGAACGGCGTCCGGGTTGCCGAGCGAGAGCAGGCCCAGCTCCGGGTCGGCGAGCTGGAGCGCCTCGAACGGTTCGCGAAAACGCGACGGCGCGCCGTCGTCGGGCTCGATCACGACCAACTGGTTGGAGAGCAGCGTGCGGCGCGTGCCCGGCTCGACCAGACCCGCCGCGGCCACGCGTTCGAGCTCGTCCTCGTCGGCCGAGAAGAACACGTCCGCCTGGTCAGCGGCCACGATCTGGCGCGCGAGATCGCCGCTCGAGCCGAAGTTGAAGCACACGCCTGCCCCGCTCGCGCGCTCCAGCTCCGGGGTGAGCTCCGCCAATGCGTCGCGCAGGCTCGCGGCGGCGTAGACGGTGAGCCCGGGCGGCGCAGAGGAGGGCGCGCAGGCCGCGAGCAAGGCCAGCGCGGGCCAGGCGAGCTTCATCGCCGGATCCTACTCCGCACTACTCCTCGAAGGCGATGCCGAACGAGTCGAGCTCGGGCGAGAGGCTGCTGTCTTCGTCGTTGACGAAGGTGAAGCGCACCTGCAAGAAGCGCGCGCCGGCGACGGAGCGGAGATCGGCGCTCCACGTGCCGTCGCCGTGGTAGGTCGGTGGGCCGCCGACGAAGTCGCCGTAGGCGTCGAGCGCGGCCGAATCGAAGGGCGCGTTGCCGGCGCCGAACGGCAGCGCGTCGGCGCCGCGGTACTCGATGCGCAGCGAGGTGCCCGCGATCTGCACGCGCGGCTCGACCACCGGCTCGACGAAGCGCGGCGCAACCGTCACCGTGTCGATCCAGATCGTGACCGCGCGCGAGAGACGCACCACGGTGTCGATCTGCCCGATGTAGAAGGAGTTGTCGGCCACGAGCGGCGTGGGCAAGCCGGGCGGACGCGAGGTCGGGTTGTAGCCGCCGCTGGGCACGAGCTCGAGGTCGGGGTCCTTGATCGCCGGGCGCCCCGACTGATCGATGCCGCCGGTCGAGAAGCTGCGGAAGTTCGGTTGCGCCCAGCCCGGCACCGGCAGCAGGATGTCGAGCGAGTTCAAGCCGAGACTGACGCCCGAGGGATAGCAGCGGATCTCCCACAAGAGCGGCAGGCCGATGCTCGGCACCTGTCCCGAGGCGCCGACCTGACCCTGGCCGATGTCGAAGCCGAGCGGCGGACCGACCTCGATGTCGAGCGGCACGCCGGGGGAGCCCAGGCCGCCCTTGGCGAGGATCGCGGTGTCGCGCCAGGTGAAGGTCGTGAGCGGCGCGTTCGCGCGGTTCCAGGGGAAGGCGAGCAACGGCGTGCCGCGCCCGCTGACCTGCATGTCCGCGGGCCGCACGCGGTAGCCCAGGCCACGCGGGTGGACCACGACCTGCGGCCCACGCGGGTCCACCAGCAGGTTGTCGGTGAACGGCCGCGGGAAGCTGATCAGGCCCGAGCTGCCGTACTTCGGCTGGCCGCCGTTCGCGGTCGATTCGTCCGGCACGAAGGCCGAGTGCCCCATGCGCATCTCGAACTGCGGGAAGAAGTCGGCGATCAAGGCGCCTCCGAGTGGCGACCAGGAGAGCCCGATCACGTCGATGTTGTGGAAGCTCTCGTCGCGCACGCGCCAGCCGAAGTCGCAGTGGCGCCACACCGACTGCAGCTTCGAGCCCAGCGCCGACAGCGGCGTCTGCACGCCGTAGGGAAACGTCACCATCAGGCTGGGGACGGGGTTCCCACGGTCCGCAGCGTAGGAGGCGAAGGCCGTCGGGCGCGGGCGCAGAATGCCGCCCTGGTCGTCGTAGGTGACTTGCCCGCGCAGGTCGTTGAACAGCGGCGGATCGAGCTCGTCCGTGCTCTGGAAACGCAGCGCGAAGCCACCGTTGGCGCTGGGCAGCTGGTTCGCGTCGAGCCGGAACCCGGCGCGGCCGAAGGCGTCGTCGAGCGGTGTGCCCGAGAGGTCGCGCACGCCCGCCAGCCCGGCAACGAGCTCGCAGCGGTAGTCGTCGCCGTCGGTGGTCGAGAACGGCAGGCGCGCGAGGAAGCTGAACTCCTGCAGGTTCTGCTCGGCGCGCACCGCGCCCACCACCAGGTCGCGCGCGCTGATGGGCCGGTCGCTCTCCACCCCACGCAACACGCGGAACGTGTCGAAGGCGCGGAACGTGTCCGGATCCATCGGCTCGCTGAAGCGCACGCTGACGCGTGAGTCGCTGGCGATGCCGTCGAAGGGCGGCAGGCCCGGTGGCGGGACGAAGGTCAGCCAGCACGCCGGGTGCAGCGCGCCCTCGCGCCGGAAGGGCGTCAACAGGCGCGCGCGGCCGAGCAGCGCCGCTGGCACGTCCAGCGGCTCGCCGTCAAGGCGCAGCACGCGCACGCCGGCCACGTGCCCGTCGAGGTCGGGCTCGACGGCCTGCGCGCGCACTTCGTACAGCTCGCCGCCGAGCTCGAGCGTGTCGCCGACGCGCGGCGCGGCGCGGCACTCGGTCTCGAAGCTGATGCCCAGCACGAAGCCCAGGCCCGCGGGTCCGAGCGGATCGTCGGCGGCCTCGCCCACCTGCACGTTCCAGCCACCGACCACGCTCGGGCGCGCCAGGTCGAGCAGGAAGCCGGAGTTCGCGTCGGAGGCGTTGCCGCTGCGGAAGGCGCGCACCATGTCGCGCGTCGCGGCCTCGGTCGGCCCGGAAGGATCCACCGGATGGCCGGCAAGGTTCTGCAGCTGCACGAAGCGGCCGGTGAACTCGTCGGTGCGCGTGGGGATGTGGAGCGAGCCGTTGGGCTGGTCCGAGCTGCGCGAGCTGGCCGGGAAGCCGCCGGCGTTGATGGGCACGAACGTGGGGAGCTCGAGGGCCTCGCGCTCCGAGACCGTGAAGTCGATCAAGACGCGCGTGGAGTGGAACTCGCCGCGCACGACGCCGCCGTGGCTGGGGTCGAAGACGATGCGCGCGGCCTCGGGCACGATCGGCGGGTAGCCGCTCGTCAGGCGCACGGCCTCGTGCAGGGCTTCGCGCTCCTCCGCTCCGTCGCGCAGCAGGTCGTCGAAGCGCAGCACCAGCGTCGCGTTGCGCGCGACCAGCGACACCGGCAAGGTGGCGCTGCCGTCGTCCTTCTTGGGCAGCAGGGCAGCCTGGCTGCGCTGCACGCGCTCGAGCGTGGCGCGGAACTGGGGCGTGTCGTGCGGGTACAGCACGATCAGGCGCGTGTCGTGCGTGATCGGGTGCGTCTCCAAGCGCAGGTCGGTGCCGTTGGAGAGCTCGTTCTCGCCGACCACCACGTCGCGCAGGACCGGCAGCGGGCTCACCGCGCCGAACGCGTCCACGTCGTGCACGTCCACCAGGCGGCCGGAGCTGACCTCGAGGAGGTGTAGGCGCGTCGCCTCGCCACTGAAGTGCGGCTCGGCCAGGAAGAACCCGCCCCCCGGCTTCGCCACGACCGTCCCGCTGGCTGCCGAGAAGCCCGGAGCGCTCTGCGGGCGTCCGGAGCATGCCCACCCCCCCACGGCAAGGGCCGCGAGGAGCGCGAGCTCATGTCTCGGCGAACGGATGTGCAACGCGGGCCCGACCACAAGGGCGCAGCTGGCCGAATTGTACTAGGCGCGCTCGCGGGGGGCGGTCGCAGCCCCCCTTGAGCCCCCGGCGACCGGCGGAACTTTCTCCACTTTCCTGCCAACGAACGGCCACAAGCTGCATGGAAGAGGGTGTCCGTACCGCTTGCGGAAACGCAGGGCGCAAGCGTTCTGGAGGAGCCCCCCAACTCCCCCCTCTCGACGAATTCGTTATCGATGCTTGTCTAGCCTCCTCGCCAGTGGTTTCGCCGCTGGCGAGGAGGCATCTTTGTGCTCGCGCTGCCTCAGAGCGGGCCCTGCCCGCAACCCAAACGGAGGAAAAGCGCACCGCGGAGAACGCCGAGTAGGCGAACAGGGTGAAACCCGGGAGGCCCCCGTCCTTCTTCCTCCGCGTCCTCCGCGGTGCGTCTTGCTCTTCCGGTGCTGAAACGTTCGCGCCAGACGAGGACTTCTGCGAGTACCGCCTGCCGGATCGCCCCCTTGCGAGTCCACTTGAAGGGGGAGCGGGCGAGTGGTCGAGCCGCTCGAGATCCGACTCAAGAAGCGTCGGGCGAGCGCGAAGATCTGCCTCGCCGACCATGGCCTGCGTGCGAGCTGGCTACAGGAGGTCGTGCCGCTCGTCGCGGACGAGCTCGCCCGTGAGCCGCACCTGACAGGCCTCGCGGGGCACCTGGCCGAGAGCGTCGCGGGAGCGGCCCTGGCCACGATCTCGCAGCTCGATCTCGCGCACTTCCCCGCCCGCAACGACGAGCCGGAAGTCGACTTCGTGCTGACGATCGGCACGAAGCGCATCCCGCTCGAGGTCAAGTACCAGCGGAAGATCGAGCCGCTGGCGGATACCGAGGGCTTGCGCCGGTTCATCGAGCGCAGCCCGAACAACGCGCCCTTCGGCCTCCTGGTGACGCAGACGGACACGGATGTCGTGACCGATCCGCGCATCGTTGCGATGCCGCTGTCGAGCTTGCTGCTGCTGCGCTAGGCGCTTCGATCAGTCGACGCGCACGTCGTTGTCGCGAAAAAGCTGAGTCCATTCGTCGACGGCACTCGCCGCAATGGCAAGTGCGGCCACAGGATCTACCTCATCTCGATGAGTGATGAAGTAGTTCCAAGCAACAGTAGTCTCTGCTCCAACCGACAGGACGACGTGTGCACCCGCGATCGTCGCATCCTTGAATGGTGACCTCTTGGGGTCGCGAACGAGGTGCTTGGCGAGGTTTGCGACATCCGCGCAGATCTGGATGTTGTCAGTGGTTGGACCATTCTCTGCGGCGCGGACGATGGTCTCTCGCTTCTCTTTCGGAATGGACTCGTCCTTCTTGATCCAGTCCTTCAGCGACCAGCACGCGTTGAAGAACGCGTAGAGGTCGTCGAGGTACTTGTCCTGTTGCCGATTCTGGTCCTGGATCCCGACGAGCCAACGACGCGTGCGTTGGAGCTGCTCCAGATACGGCGGGATGCCCCAATCGAGCATCAGGTGAGCAGCTCGCCGGCGATCCTCTGCACGAGCGAGCCCGCGACCTTGCCCTTGTGCTCGGCGAGGACGGCCTTCATCACCTGGCCGAGGTCCTTCTTCGAGGTGACGCCGAGCTTGGCGATCGCCTGCTGCACGAGCGCGCGCGTGGCGTCCTCGGGCAGCATCTTGGGCAGGTAGCGCTGGAGCACGCCGATCTCGGCGCGCTCCTTGTCGGCCAGGTCCTTGCGCGCGGCGGCGTCGAACTGCGTGACCGAGTCCTCGCGGCTCTTGACGCATTTATGCAGGACGGCGAGCTCTTCCTCGGGCTTCAGATCACGCGCGAGGTCGAGCTCCTTCTTCTTCAGGTCGGCGATGGCCAGGCGCAAGGTATCGCGCGTGAGCGTGTCGCCGGACTTCATCGCGGCCTTCATGTCGTCCTGCAGCTTGGCGAGCAGCGTGGGCAGGCTCATTGCTCGTCCTCGGCTTCGGGCTCGTCGCCCTCCGTCTCGTCGGCGTCGTCGCCGAGCTCGTCGTCCTCCTCGGGCTCGGGCGTCTCGGCCAGAGCCGCGGCCTCCTCGGCCGGATCGATCGCCAGGTGCTGCACCTCGCCGCCGTCCACCAGCTCGAGGTCGCTGGCATCGACGATCTCGGCGCCCACCAGGGCGTCGTCTTCCTTGAGGTTGATGATGCGCACGCCGGCCGTGTTGCGGCCCATCGGCCGCATGTCGAGGACGGGCGAACGCACGATCATGCCGCTCTTGGTCATGAACACGACGTCGTCGCCGTCCTTGCACAGCGAGAGCCCGATCACCGGCCCGTTGCGGTCGGTGGTCTTGACGTTGATCACGCCCTGGCCGCCGCGGTTCTTGATCGGGTAGTCCTTGACCGGCGTGCGCTTCCCGAAGCCGCGCTCGCACGCCGTCAGCACCAGGCCCTCGGGGTCGTGGGCCACGAGCATGTCCACCACCTTGTCGTCGCTGCGCAGCTTGATGCCGCGCACGCCGCGCGCCTGGCGGCCCATCGAGCGCGCCGCCTTCTCGTCGAAGTGGATCGCCTTGCCGCGCGCCGTGCCCAGGATGATCGAGTCGCCGGGGCGCGCGATGCCCACCGAGACGAGCTCGTCGCCCTCGTTCAGCTCGATGGCCCAGATGCCCGCCGTGCGCGGGCGCGAGAAGGCGTCCAGCGGCGTCTTCTTGACCGTGCCGTTGCGCGTGGCGAAGAACACCGAACTCTCGGCGTCGAAGGCCTTGACGCGCAGGACGGTGTGGATCTCCTCGTCCGTCTCGATCGGCAACAGGTTGCGGATCGCGCGGCCCTGCGAGGTGCGCGAGCCTTCGGGCACCTGGTAGACCTTGAGCCAGTAGACCTTGCCCTTGTTGGAGAAGCACAGGATGTAATCGTGCGTGAGGGCCACGAAGATCGAGCGCAAGACGTCGCCCTCCTTCGTCTCCGAGCCCTTCACGCCGCGGCCGCCGCGGCCCTGCGCGCGGTAGTCCTCGAGCGAGGTGCGCTTGACGTAGCCGGCGCGCGAGAAGGTCACCGCCATCATCTCCTCGGTGATGAGCTCTTCGATGTCGAAGTGGCCCTCGATCTCCTCCAGCGAAATCTCGGTGCGGCGCGCGTCGCCGTAGCTCTTCTCGATGTCGTCGATGTCCTCGCGCAGGATCGCCACCACACGCGCCTCGCGCGCCAGGATGTCGGACAGGTCCTTGATCTCGGCCATCAGCGCGTTGAACTCCTCCTCGAGCTTCTCGCGCTCCAGGCCCGTCAGGCGCGCCAGGCGCATGTCCACGATGGCCTGTGATTGCGCCGGCGAGAGCCCGAAGCGCACGATCAGCCCGGCCTTGGCCTCGTCCGGATCGGAGGCCGCGCGGATGATGCGGATGACCTCGTCGATCGCGTCGATGGCGATGCGCAGGCCCTCGACGATGTGCTTGCGCTCCTCGGCCTTCTTCAGCAGGAACTTCGTCCGACGGCGGATGACTTCCTTGCGGTGATCGATGTAGTGATCGATCAGGCTGCGCAGCGTGAGCGTCTTCGGGCGCCCGTCGGCGATAGCGAGGTTGATGATCGAGAACGTCGTCTGCAGCGGCGTGAACTGAAATAGTTGGTTGAGCACCACCTGCGGGTCCTCGCCCTTCTTCAGCTCGACCACCAGGCGGATGCCGTCGCGGTCGGACTCGTCGCGCAGGTCGGAGATGCCGGTGAGCCGGTCGCCCTCCTTCACCAGCTCGACGATCTTCTCGATGATCGCCGACTTGCGTACCTGGTAGGGGATCTCGGTGAAGACCAGCTGCTCGCGGTTTTTGACCTGCTCGACCTGGTGGCGCGCGCGGATCACGCAGCGCCCGCGGCCGGTCGAATAGGCGCGCAGCACGTCGCTGCGGCCCATGATGATGCCGCCGGTCGGGAAGTCCGGTCCGCGCACGATCTCGCACAGCTCGCCCAGCGTGACCTTGGGGTCGTCGAGCACGGCGCGGATCGCCGTGCAGACCTCGCGCAGGTTGTGCGGCGGCAGCGACGTCGCCATGCCGACCGCGATGCCGTCCGAGCCGTTGCAGATCAGGTTCGGGAAGCGCGACGGCAACACCGTCGGCTCCATCAGGCGCTCGTCGTAGTTCGGCTGGAAGTCGACCGTCTCCTTTTCGAGGTCGGCCATCATCTCGACCGTGACCCCGTCCATGCGCGCCTCCGTGTAGCGCATGGCCGCAGGCGGGTCGCCGTCGATCGAGCCGAAGTTGCCCTGGCCGTCGATGAGCGGGTAGCGCAAGGAAAAGTGCTGCGCCATGCGCACCAGCGTCGGGTAGATGACCGACTCGCCGTGCGGGTGGTACTCGCCCGAGGTGTGGCCGGCGATGTTGGCGCACTTGCGGTACTTCGCGCTCGGCCGCAGCTTGAGGTCGTTGAGCGCCACGAGGATGCGCCGCTGCGAGGGCTTGAGCCCGTCGCGCACGTCGGGCAGGGCGCGCGAGTGGATGACGCTGAGCGCGTAGTTCAGGTACGACTCGCTCATCTCGCGCTCGATGCGCCGCAGCTCGATGCGGTCGCCCCCGGGGGGCAGCGCGGGCGTGTCGGTCTTGGGGTCCTTCGTGTCGGTCATCGCTGGGCTGGCGTCGTCGGAAGCTGGGTCGGAGGCGCGGAGCGAGCGGTCGATGGGGCTCCGCGGGTGGCGTGGCCGGGGGTCGCAGGACTCGCTTCGAGGACCCTCTCCAGCCGGCCGAACGGGGCGGCATTATCCCCCGAAACGGGGCCCGAATCCATGCTGGGATGGGCCTAGAGGTCGATTCCTCGGCACCTTTGTGGCTCGGAGGGGCCGCGCGCTCCGGTGCGGGCCATGCAAAGTCGATCGCTAAGCTCGCTCGGCCCATGAGCACCGCTCCCTCGCCGCTCGCCCAGGCCCTCGGGCGCATCCCCACCGGGCTCTACGTCGTCACCACCCTCGCCGACGGCCGGCCACTCGGCTTCGTGGGCTCGTTCCTGATGCAGGTCGGCTTCGCGCCGCCCTGCGTGTGCGTGGCGGTCGCCAGCGGGCGCGAGCACCTCGCGGCGATCCGCGCCCAGGGACGCTTCGCGGTCTCGGTGCTCGACGGCGCCAGCCAGAACCTGATGGGCGCGTTCTTCAAGCGCTACGAGCCGGGGACCTCGCCCTTCGACGCGCTCGAGCACCGGCTCTCGCCGAACGGCTTGGCGCTGCTCACCGGCGCGCTGGCCTGGTTCGAGTGCAAGGTGAGCGGCGAACACGCCAGCGGCGACCACGTGGTCGTGTTCGGCACGGTCGAGCACGGCGAGTGCCTGCGCAGCGGCGAGCCCGCGATCCACCTGCGCAAGAACGGGCTCGGCTATTGATGGCCGGTCCGCGCACGAAGCGCGCGCTGCGGATCGTGTTCCTGGCGGGCCTGTCGCTGCTCGCCGCCGGACTCCTGTTCGAGGGCGTGCTGCGCTTCCTCTTGTTCTCCGACGCGAGCCTGGCGCAGCGCGCCGGCGCGCGCTTCCGCCGCTCCGAGCTCTACGCCAGCGTGCGCAGCGGACGCGACTACTGGAAGCTCGAGGCGCTGTTCGCGCGCGGCAAGCCGCCCGACCCGCACACGCCGCCCTTCGACGCGCGCTTCGGCTGGCTCAAGGCCGAGATCGATCCCGACACGCTGCGCCACGCCGACGAGGCCGCGCTCGGCGCGCGCCGGCCCGTGCTCTTGTACGGCGATTCCTACGCGGCGTGCCTGCTGGAGGAGGGCGACTGCTGGCAGCAGCTGCTCGAGCACTCCGAGCTCGGCGCAGAGTTCGCGCTGCTCAACTACGGCGTGCCCGGCTTCGGCCTCGATCAGGCGTACCTCTTGTTGCGCGCCACGCACGGGCTGTACGCCGAGCGCGCGCCCGTGGTCGTGATCGGCATCCTGGTGGACGACGACCTCGATCGCTGCTACCTGCATCTGCGCGACATCCCGCGGCCGTACTTCACGCTGGCGGGCGCGGAGCTCGCGCTGCACCCGCCGGAGGGCACGACACGCTTCGAGCACGTCGAGCGCGATCCGCCCGCGATCACGAGCTACGCCTGGCGCTTCTTCCTGACGCAGTCGGGCCTGGTCAAGCCCTGGAACATCCCCGGGTGGATCGGCGAGGGCGCGCACGTCGAGGAGAAGCAGGAACTCGCCACGCGCCTGCTGACCGCGATCGAGCAGGAGCTCGTGGGCGTGCCGCACTTCTACCTCCTGTTCCACAGCAAGAAGTCCGCCGCCACGCCGCGGCCCTTCCTGTGGCAGGAGCCGCTGCTGTACGACGAGTTCCGCACGCGTGGGCTGTCGTTCGTGTCCTCCAAGCGCGCGCTGATCGACGACCTGCTGGCCACCAAGACCCCGCTGGCCGAGTACTTCAACAAGCAGGGCTGGGGCATCAACCACTACAACGGGCGCGGCAACGCGGTCGTGTTCGCGGCCCTGCGCGCGGGCCTGGAGGGTCGCTACGAACCCTACGAGTACCTGCGCGGCGTGAAGGGCGCGAGCGCCACGATCCCGCGCAAGATCCGCGAGGCGCTCCAGGCCGACGAGGGCGAGTGAGGGGCGCGTCGCGCGGATCCGTGCACGTCTCCCGCTAGACTGAGCGCCCATGAGCTCACGGAGTTTGCTCGCGCTGGCCGCGTCGTTCCTGCTCGCGTGCTCCAGCACGACCACGATCGAGCAGTGGGAGCCGGTGGACGCGACGCGTTTCGTGGCCGAAGACGGCTCGTTCTCGCTCGAGCTGCCGGAGGGCTGGCGGCGCTCGGGGCAGTTGCTCACGCGCGACGGGGCCGAGCTGCAGGCGATCACCTTCAACGCCGGCGACGTGATGGACCCCTCGCAGGCCCTCGATCCGTCCTCGTCCGAGCTGCTGGCGGCGATGGAGGACACCCTGGCGAGCCAGCCGGGCGTCAAGGTGCTCGAACTCGGCGCGGCCACGCTCGACAGCCTGGCCGGCTTTCGCATGCACTTCACGCATGAACCGCCCGTGGACCCGGCGGCCCCGCAGGCCGGCCCGCCGCCGAAGCGTGAGGCGCTGCTGTACGCCGCTATCGACGGCAGCACGCTGTACGCGCTGTCTTTCGAGGCCGCCGACGGCGTGCGCTTCGCGCTCGATCTGGCGGTGTTCGAGCGGCTGGTGGCGAGCTTCCGGCGCGGCGCCGGAAGCTGAAAGAGGCGGGCGCCACCCGCGCACGCACGCTACCGCTAGGATCGGCGCGTCTTTCCCGCGACCCTTTCGAGGAGCCCCCTTGTCTGAGCGGTTCGGCCTGCTGTCCCTGCTCGTCTGCGTCTCCCCCGCCATCGTCCTTCCGGCCGCCGCCCAGGCCTCCGCGCGCGGGCCCGCCCAGGCGTCGGAGGTGCGCGAGCTGCGCGTGCCCGGCAAGCGCTCGGTGGGCCGCGTCTGGAACGAGCGCGCACCGAGCGGAGAGCTCGTGCCGCACTTCAGCGTCAGCACGGACGGCGAGCACTTCAGCAGCGCGCAGGCCACCGACTACGGCCTGCGCCTGCGCTTCGCGCGTTTCGATCCGCGCACGGCCGCGAGCGCCGTCACGAGCGCCGTGCCGGCAACGCTGCGCGCCTCCGTCGGCAATCAGTTGTTCATCGTGCAGTGCTGGACCCAGGTGCTGGCCGACTGGCGCGAGGCGCTGCGCGAGGCTGGAGCCGAGGTGCATCTCTTCCTGCCCAACCATGCCGAGGTCGTGAGCCTGGACGCGGCCGCCCGGGTGCGCGTCGCGGCGCTGCCCTTCGTGCGCGCGCTCACGCCGTTCCATCCGGCCTACAAACTCGAGGAGGAGCTGCTGGCGGGCTTGGGCGAGGGCCGCAGCGGGCCGATCACGGTGAACCTCCTGACGCTGCGCCGCGGTGGCCAGGCGCCGGTCGTGAGCTGGATCGAGGCCAACGGCGGCACGATCGAGCACGTCTCCGAACCCACGTACCTCATGAGCGCCACGCTCGACTTCCAGCGCCTGCCCGCCCTCGCTGCGCTGGACGAAGTGCAGTGGATCGACCGCTGGTTCGCGCCCGCGGCCGACATGAACCACGCGCGCCAGCTGCACGGCGCGGACTACGTCGAGGCCACCTACGGCCTGACCGGCCAGGGCGTGCGCGTCGAGGTGATGGACGGGGGCTTCGACACGACCCACCCCGACATGCAGGACTTCCTGATCCACAACAACAACTCGCCCGTCGAGCACGGCACCTGCACCTCGGGCATCGTGGTCGGCAAGGGCCTGGGCAACGTGAACGCGCGCGGCGCGGCGCCGGACGCGTTCCTGGTCGTGGCCGACTACGACTTCGCCTACGCCGGCGGCAGCCGCTACAGCCACACCGGACAGCTGGTGAACCCCGCGCTCGCCTACAAGTGCGTGCTGCAGTCGAACAGCTGGGGCAGCGGGTTGACGACGGCCTACAACTCGAGCTCGCAGAACATGGATCTGATCCTGTTCGACCACGCGCGCATCAGCATCTGCCAGTCGCAGAGCAACAACGGCGACCGCAACTCGCGGCCCGAGGCCTGGGCCAAGAACATCATCTCCGTCGGGGCCGTGCTCCACCGCAACACCACGACGATGGTGGACGACGACTGGGCCGGTTTCGCCAGCATCGGTCCCGCCGCGGACGGACGCATCAAGCCCGACGTGGCCAGCTTCTACGACAGCATCCTGTGCCCCGACATGGTCGGTGTGGCCGGCTACTCCACCACCAACTACTACACCGACTTCGGCGGCACGAGCGGGGCGACGCCGATCGTGGCCGGACACCTGGCGCTGATCTACCAGATGTGGAACCAGGGCCTGTTCGGCAACGCGCACCCGGGTGCGACGGTGTTCGAGAACGCGCCCTACAACACGACCGCCAAGGCGCTGCTGATCAACGGTGCCAAGCAGTGGACGTTCAACGGCGCCGCGCACGACCTCACGCGCGTGCACCAGGGTTGGGGCGCAGCCAACCTCGAGCGTCTGGTGACGACGCCGATCTTTGTGGTGGACGAGGCCGACGTGCTCGCCAACCTGCAATCGAAGAGCTACGTGCTGGTGGTCGTCCCCGGCGAAGCCCAGCTGCACGCGACGCTGGTCTACCGCGATCCGCCGGGCACGACCTCGGCCAGCCAGCACCGCATCAACGATCTCGACCTCGTGCTCACCTCGCCCTCGAACGTCGTGTACGGCGGCAACAACGGCTTGCTCGCCAACATGTTCAGCCCGCCCGGCGGCAGCGCCGACACGAAGAACACGGTCGAGAACGTGCTGCTGCAGACGCCCGAGGTCGGTCCCTGGACGGTGACGGTCACCGCGACGGACGTGAACCAGGACACGCACCTCGAAACGCCCGCCGAGGACGTGGACTTCGCGCTCGTCGTCACCGGCGCCGAGCTGCCCACCACGCCGCCCGCGGCGCCCAGCCACCTGCGCGGGCGCGCCTCCTCGCACCGCGCAGGGCTCTCCTTCCAGGACGAGTCCTTCGACGAGCAGGGCTTCGAGCTCGAGCGCTCCCCCGACGGCCTCGTCTTCGCCCCGCTGGTCACGCTCGCCGCTGGCGACGACGCGCACGACGACATCGGCCTCACGCCGGGCACGAGCTACTTCTATCGCCTGCGCGCCTTCAACGCCTTCGGCGTCTCGGCCTGGTCGAACGCGATCGAGGTCAAGACCACGAAGAGCGACGTCTCCGCCGGCCCGCCGTAGGCCATGTCGTAAGCTCCGGCGGCATGCTCGCCCTCGTCGCCACGCTCACCCTCGTCTTCGCAACGCAGGACAAAGGCCCATCGGCCGAACAGCAGAAGGCGCTGCTCGAGGCGTACTTCGCCGCCAGCGCGACCACGCCCCAAGGGCTCGCCGAGCGCAAACGCGTGCTGGCGGAATTCGCGCTCGTGCCGGCGACGCCGGCGGCCGTGGCCGCGACGCAGAAGGCGGTGCAGAAGCTCTGGGAGAAAGGCCGCGAGCTCGACAAGTCGAACGGCCAGGCCTTCTTCTGGGAGCAGGAGAAGAAAGGCCTCTACATCGTCGGCGGCAACGTCAAGAAGCCCAAGGCGCTCGCCATCTGCATGCACGGCGGCGGCGCGGGCTCGGGCGACGCGTGGAGCGCGCAGGGTGGCTACGACCCCGCGCTCAAGGGCCTCGACTGGCTGGCCATCTATCCCGAGGTGCTCGAGAAGACCGAGCACGGCTGGACCGACGCCGGCACCGAGGAGTGGGTGCTCGAGCTGCTGGAGTGCGCGCGGCGCACGTGGAAGATCGACGCGAACAAGGTCTTCCTGTGCGGGCACTCGATGGGCGGCTACGGCAGCTGGACGCTCGGCGCGCACCACGCCGACCAGCTCGCCGCCGTCGCGCCCTCGGCCGGCGCGCCGACGCCCTACATGAACCGCGAGGGCAAGTTCACCGGCGTCTCCGCCGGCATCATCCCGAACCTGCGCAATCTCCCGATCCGCATCTACCAGAGCGACGACGACCCGCAGGTGCCGCCCGAGGCGAACCGCGTGGCCGCGCAGCAGTTGAAGGAAGCCAAGGAGCGCTGGGGCGGCTTCGACTACGAGTACTGGGAAGTGCCCGGCCGCCAGCACACCGAACCACCCGGCGGCTACGAGGCGCACCTCGCGAAGATCGCCAAGCTCACGCGCACCACGCACCCCGACACGGTCGTGTGGCAGCCGACGCTCGCGTGGAAGCAGCAGTCGTACTGGCTGTACTGGGACGAGCCCGTGAAGGAAGCGCTGGTTGTCGCCAAGGCCGACAAGAAGACCAACACCGTGCACGTGACCTGCGACAAGAGCACGCGCGGGTTGTACGTGCTCGTCGACGAGAAGCTGCTCGACCCGAAGAAGGAGCTCGTGGTGTTCCTCGGCGACAAGGAGCTCTTCCGCGGCCTCCCGCAACCGTCGCTCGGCGTTGTCGTGGCCACCGGCGCGCGCGGCGACACGGAGCTCGCGTACTCGGCGCGGATCCCGCTGTTCTGAGGCAGGCTGCGCGGCCTCGGTCGCTGCGCGCTCGGCCGGCCCCAAGGCGCAGTCATTTCGCGTAACCTCGCGCCTACCGGTTCCTATCCGGCGTTGAGGTCCCACTCGCGTCCCTGTCCTTGCGGAGGTCCCATGGTCGTTCGTCGCTTCGCGCGCTCGTTCTTGCCGTACTGGCTGGCTCTGTCGGCGGGAACCGTCCACGCCCAGGTCGGCGCGGTCACGCGCTCGCAGAAGATCAACGACGTCTCCGGCGGCTTCACCGGCGTGCTGAGCGACGACGGCTACTTCGGATGGTCGCTGGCGGCGCTCGGCGACCTGAACGGCGACGGGGTGCCCGACCTCGCGGTCAGCAACCATCAGGACGACGACGGCGGGCCCGATCGCGGAGCGCTCTGGATCCTGTTCCTCGACGCGACGGGCCACGTCAGCGCGAGCCAGAAGATCAGCCAGACGCAGGGCGGGTTCGCGGGTGCGCTCTCCGACGGCGCGCTCTTCGGGCGCGAGCTCGCGGCGCTCGGCGACCTCGACGGAGACGGTAGGAGCGAGCTGGTCGCGACCGCCGGAGGTCCGAACAGGCTGTGGGTGTTGTTCCTGAACGCCGACGGGACCGTGCGCAGCCAGCGCGAGCTCCTGTTCTCCGCTCCGGCCTTCCAGCCGCCCACCTTCCCGCGCACTTTCAACGACGGCGGCATGGCCTCGGTCGGCGACACCGACGGAGACGGAATCGGCGACCTCGTGCTGGGCGCGCCGCTCGACGACGACGGCCCCGGCTTCGACGTGGGCGCGCTGTGGATCCTGCGCCTGAACGCCGACGGCAGCGCGAAGTCGACGCAGAAGATCAGCCAAACGGAGGGCGGCTTCACCGGCGCCCTGACGGTGGAAGAGCACTTCGGCGAGCGCCTCGGCGTGGTCGGCGACCTCGACGGCGACGGCAACGTCGAGCTCGGCGTGGCCGGCGATCCGTTTCAGACCTGGCTCCTCTTCCTTGACGCGAACGAGCACGTGCGCGAGACGCACGAGATCGACATCGGCGGCGGGCTCCTGCGCGCGCTCGGCCGGCTGGGCGTCTTCTACAACACGGACTGGACCGGGATCGGCGACCTGGACGGCGATGGCTTCGCCGAGGTCGCGCTCGCCACGCCGGGGCATCGCAACGCCCAGGGAATCTACACGGGCGCGGTCACGGTCGGTTCCTTCCGCGCCGACGGCACGATGCTGAAGGGCGTGCTGCTCTCCAGCGATCACGGCGGCCTCGGCCCGCTGCCCGCGGACACCTACTTCGGTCGGGGAATCGCGCCGCTCGGCGACCTCGATGGCGACGGCACGACCGAGCTCGCGGTGGGCGCGGTGGCCGACTCGGACGCCGGTTCGGACCGCGGCGCGGTCTGGATCCTCTTCCCGCGCGGCAGCGCCGTGCGCAACGGCGCGGGCGGCAATCCGCTCGCGCTCACGCAGCTCGCCGAGCCCACGCTCGGCGGAACGTGGACCACCACGCTCGACTGCAGCGCGCACGCGAGCGGCCTCGCGCTCCTGCTGGGTTCGGACCGCCCACTCGCCGGCGTGTTCCTGCCGCAGGGCGAGCTGCTGATCGACTCCAGCGCCGTGCGCTTGTTCCACAGCATCCTGCCGCACACGGGCGGCACGGCGACGTTCCAGCAGGCCGTGCCGAACTCCTTCGGGCTATTGAACCTGCAGCTCTTCGTCCAGGGCCTGAGCACGGGCGCGCCCGGCGCACGCCTCTCCAACGCGCTCGACGTCGTGGTCGGCTACTGAGCCACCTCGCACGCTGGCGGCGGATCCGGGCACAATGAGTCCGTGTCCGGCACCGTAGTCGAGAGCAAACCGCGCAACTCCACCCAGCTCGCTCCGCGCTGGAAGGTGATCGTGCACGACGATCCGGTGACGACCTTCGACTTCGTGCTCGGCGTGCTGCGGCGCGTGTTCGCGAAGCCACCGGGCGAGGCGCGGCGCATCACGCGCGAGGCGCACGACACGGGCTCGGCGCTGGTGGACGTGCTGGCGCTCGAACAGGCCGAGTTCCGCCGCGATCAGGCGCACTCGCTGGCGCGCGCGGAGGGCTTTCCGCTGACCTTGACGCTCGAGCCGGCGGATTGAGCTGAAGGGAGCGGGTCGAAAGGCTCACGCAGCTCGACGGCGGCCCGGCAGCAGATAGGGCACGCTGCGCTGGTAGCGCGCGAAGTCCTCGCCGTACTGGCGCAGGTAGCGGCGCTCCTTGTGCCGCGGCCCGAGCACGCAGTAGGTGGTCCAGATCGTCGCCAGCAGCAGCCGGTCGGGCGTCCACACCGGCCCGGTCCACAGCGTGAGCGCGAAGCCGAGGTAGATCGGCTGGCGGCAGACCGCGAACAGGCCCGCCTGCGGCAGGGGCGGGAAGTTCACGCGTCCATCGCGCCACAGAGCAGTCCAGCCGATCCAACCCGTCTGCAACCCGAGGCCGCCGTCGCGCAAGGCTAGCCCGAGGAACAGCCAAGCGCCGAAGAAGAGCACGGTCGAGGCCACGAGCCACGCGCCCTGCGGTTGCCACCACACGATCCCGCTCGGCGACCACAGGAGGAACGTGACCAGGATCTGCAGCGCAGCGCTCCAGGCGTAGGTCGTGGGCGCCAAGCGCGCGCCATGGCGCCCGAAGAGCCGCGCCATCCCGGCCCGCCCGCGCGCGGTGAGCAGGAACGAGTGCAGCAACGGGAACTGCAGCGCGAGCAGCGCGTTCGCGGCCAGCGCCGCGGCACCACGCAGCGTCCCGCGACCGAAGGCGAGCCCGTCGTACAGCGCCAGGAACATCGCCGAAACGGCCACCAGGAAGGTGAGGTGCGTCGTCAGGCCGATGCCAAGCGCCAGCGCGCGGCGGCGCAAGGAAGGAAGGAGGCCCGCGACGTCTGCTGAGCGCGTGAGCGAGAATCCCGCGCCGCTCCGGCGCGGGCGTTCTTGCTCACTCTCGAACCCCCTGGGCGCGAGTTCCTCGCTGCCCCCAAGACCTCGAAGCTCGCCGTGATTGGATTGTTGCTCACACTCTGAGCCGCTTGCCCGCCGCAGGCGGGCCTGGTGCGGAAAGAACAAGCAACGGCTCGTCAGGCCCGAGTCGGGCGAGCGTTCTGAACCGCTTGTTCCTTGGAAGCTCGTCTCCGTCATTGCACCTCGGCGCGCTCGAAGACCAGACTCCCCTCGGCGCCCGTGAGGCGCAGCACTTCCCGCAGGGGCGCGACGCGCGACGCCACCTCGGCTTGGGCCGCTTCGGCGTCCTCGCCGAGCTGCAACAGGCCGTCGGCGGCGAGGGTCCAGGTGCCGGAGAGCACCTGATAGGTCGGTGGCGGACCGCTGAAGAGCGCGGCCCCGCTGAAGCGACCGTCGGCGTCGATCCAGTAGGAGATGTCCATCAGCACCGCCGCGGCGGGCCCCTGGATGCGGCGCACGCGCCAGTGGCCGGCGAGCTCCGCGGCCGTGGCCGGATGCCACGCGAGGCCCGCGAACTCGTCCGCGACCACGCGGTCCTTGGCGGAGATCACCGTGGAGGCACAGCTCGCGGCGCAGGTGAGCGCGGCGAGCGCGAGCAGGCGGGTGAGCACGCTCAGTCCCCCGAGCGCGGGTTCGCGCGCAGCCGCAGGGACAGCCAGACCTTGACGTCCTTCTCCATCGTGATCAGCCCGAGCTTGTTCGGCACGGGCACCTCGAAGGTCTCGAGGTCCAGCATCATCTCGCCCTCGACGCACAGGCGTCGCGCGTCGTCGAGCGAGAGCTTCACCGGCATGGAGACCTCGTGCGTCTTGCCGCGGATCGTCATGCGGCCGTGGGCCGTGCCCGCACCGCGCTGGGCGGCCACATCGATCGCGCCCGGCTCGAAGCGCGTGAGCTCGAACTCGATCGTCGGATGGTCGGCGACGGCCAGGTGCTCGCGCATGGCCTCGTCGCGGTCCTCATCGCCGCTCGCCAGCTTGGCCGCCTGCACCGTCAGACGCGCGCGCGGCTTCTCGCCCGGCTTGGAGAGGTCGGCCTCGAGCTCGCCCTCGAGCGCCGAGGTGACACCTGAGAAGTCGTGCAGGGTCGTCTTGGCGTCGAAGCCGACGCGCGAGAGCGCGGGCAGGACGCTCCAGGTGCGGCGCTCGTCGAAGCGAAAGTCGTCGGAGGGCAGCTGGAAGGCGAGGAAGCTCTTCTTCTTCGCCGGAGCAGTCGGGGCGCTCGCGAGCGGCGCGGGCGTCGGCACGACCTCGGGCGCGGCGACGGTAAGCAGCTCGGCGGCCGGTGCCTCGGCCTGAACAGCAAGCTCGCTCTCGAGCGGCGCGCTGGCCACGAGCTCCGTGGTGGAAGGGGGGACGAACTGGGTTGCGGGGTGGGCAGCTAGCGACGCGTCGAGCGCGTCGAAGCGCTGTTCCAGCCGCCGCAGGAGGCCGGCCAGTTCGTCCGCGGAGGAGGGGGAAAGGGTCGTCCGCGAGCCGGCCTCGTCTCGCAACGCGGCCACCTGGAGTTCGATGGCAGCCGCGTGTTCGTCTTGCTTCGCCGCGAGTTCGTCGTGCAGCGCCTGCAAGCTCTCGCCGAAGCCCTTGGCCAGGGCGCGCACGTCCTGGTGCAGCGCGCCGACCTCGTCGGCCAGGGAAAGGAGCTCGCTGGGCGGCTGCGCCGGACGCTCTGCGTCGGCGGAGGTGATCGTGATGCGCTTGGCGACGTTCATCCAGGCGATGAGGCCGAGCCCCGTCCAGGCCAGGAGAGCCACAGCGCCCGCGGTGGCGAGCAGGCGTTTCACGCCGCGCAGCTTGGCAAGTGCCGGGCCACTCGCGCCACCTCGCGGAGGGGGTTCGCGGGCGCGGGAGCCGTTTCATTTCTCCACGGCCCCGTTTCCAATCCCGCCGGATTGCAGGCCGGCCATCGGACTCGCCCCTCGCACTCCGGCGTAGGCATCAGGCATGCTCTGCGCTCCCCACCGCGCTCGTGCGATTCCCGTCGGACCTCCCGCGCCTCCTCGCGCTGCTCCTCGTCTGCGCCTGGGCGGCCACGCGGGCGGCGAAGCTCGAGCTCGACGTCGACAACCGCGCCATGCGCTCCCAGGGCACGCCCGAGGCGCGCGCCGAAGAATTGCGCGAGGCGAGCTTCGGCCGCGATGCGACCCTGGTGTTGCTGCTGACGCCGGAGGCCGGCTCCACGGACAACGACGAGGCGGCGGACAGCTGGGTCGCAGCGCTGCGCACGCGGCCCGAGGTGCGCGGCGTGACCGAGCTCGCCCAGGCCCGCGAAGGCGAGCGCTTGCTCGCGCTCACGCTGGGCGCTGACGAGACGGGCGGCTTCGGCGCTGCGCTGGCCGCGCTCACGGAGCACGCCGAAGCCAGCCGCCCGCCGGCGACGCACCTCTCCATCTCCGGCGTCCCGGCGGCCGAGGCCGCCATCGCCGAGGCGCTGCACGCCGAGCAGACGCGCGTCGTGCCGCTGGTGGGCCTGGTGTTGCTCGTACTGCTGTGGGTTTTCTACCGCAGCCTCGCCCTGGCCCTGGGCTCGATCCTCCCGGCGCTGTGCGGAATCGCGTTGACCGGTGCGCTGCAGCAGGCCCTGGGCTACGCCGTCGATCCGGTCACCTCGCTGCTGCCGCCGGTGCTGCTGGTGGTGGGCGTGGCGGCGTCCGTGCACCTGGTGGAGTCGTATCTCGAGGAACGGCGCAAGGACCAGGATCCGGTGCAGGCTTCGCAGAGCGCGTGGCGCCATATCCTCGTCCCAGGCCTCGGTTGCGCGGCGACGACCGTGATCGGCTTCCTCACGTTGCTCACGAGTCCGATGCCCGCGGTGCAGCGCTTCGGGCTGCTCTCGGCCGCCGGCACGCTGTTCACCGCGCTGATAGCGTTCACCTTCATGCCGCCTTGGCTGCGGCTCTTCGCGCGCGCGCCGCGCCTCGTGCAGCGCTCGGCGGGTGAGGGCCCGTGGCCGCGCTGGTCGGCGCCCATCGCGCGAGCGCTGGCCCGCGCCGCGCCGCTGACCGCGCTCGCCGCACTCGTGGTCGCGCTCGTCTTCGGCTGGGCCTGGACGCGCATCCGCGTGGACACGGATCCGCTCGGCATCCTGCCGGCGAGCCACCCCTTCCGCCTCGCGACCGACGAGATCGGCGCGCGCCTGGGCGGCACGGAGACGTTCGAGCTCTTGCTCGAAGCGCCCACGCCGCCGCTCGTCGGCTTCAAGTTGCTCGAGCTGCAGACGAAGCTCCTCGGCCTCGACGGCATCGTCGGCCCCGCCGGACCGCCGCGCCACGCCGCGGACGGCACGGCGCTGCTCGCGAGCCTGCTACGTCCCTCGGGTACGACCGCGCGCGAGGAGCTGTTCTCCGCCGCCGAAGGCCTCGCTCACCAGCTCGGCTGGGCAGAGGTGCACGCCACGGGTCTGGCGGTGCGCATCGCCCGCGATTCCGGAGCGCTGGCGCGCGGCGAGGCCTGGGGCATGCTCGCCTCGCTGCTGACGCTCGTGCCGTGCGTGCTGATCCTGCGCTCGGTGCGGCTCACGCTGGTGGGCCTGCTCGCCAACGCGCTGCCGTGTCTGTTGCTGCACGGCGGACTGGCCCTCGCCGGCCGGCCGCTGTCGGTGGCTTCGGCCATGATCGGCTCGGTGATCCTGGGCCTGGTCGTGGACGACGCTATCTTCTTCCTGCACGGCTATGGCGAGCAGCGCGGCCGAAGCTCGATGCGCCTGGCCGTGGCGCGCACGCTGCGCACGCGCGCCCAGGCGATGACGGTGACGACGCTGGTGCTGGCGCTGGGCTTCTTGACGGGCCTCGCCGGCGTGCTCACGACCACGCGCGAGTTCAGCGTGCTCGCCGCCGGCTCGATCCTCGCCGCCTGGGCCGCGAACGTGTTCCTGATCCCCTCGTTCCTGCTCTTCGCGCGCTGGCTGCGGGCAACGCGCAAGCGCCGTGTATCGCAGGGCGCCCTGTGACAGAATCCCGCCCCTTGGAACGCTCCGTCCCCTTTCCGCTGCGGCGCAAATTGGGCCTGTTCGCGTTGGGCCTCGTGCTCCTGCTCGCGGCCGCGTCCGTGGTGGGCATTCTGCAGCTGGCCGCGATCCGCACCGACGCCAAGCGCCTGCTGGAGGAATCGCGCGAGCTGGCCCTGGCCCACGACCTGGACGCGCACTTCGAGTCGATCGGCATCCTGCTGAAGCTCGTGGACGCCGACATCCAGGGCTCGCTGGCGCGCGAGTACCTGCAGATGCAGATGCGCGACATGTACCAGTTCTTGCGCGAGCTGGACGCGGGTCCCCAAGGCGAGATCGATCCCTCGCGCGCCAGTCACCAGGCAGAGGAACGACAGCTGACCGCGATGCTTCGCGAGCGTTTGAAGGCGCTCGAAGAACACGTCAAGGTCGCGCGCTCCGCCGTGACCGACGTCGACCGCGCCAGCGTCCAGGACATGGCGGCCCAGGGCAAGGAGCTCGAGAACGAGGGCCTGGAGGAGGCCGAGCACGCCCATCGCGACCTCGAGAAACGCTCGCAGCACGCGCTGACCATCATGCTGGCCACGGTGGGCGTGGCCATCGTGGGTCTGCTGGCGACGCTGTGGTTCGTGCTGCGCACCGTCGTGCAGCCGCTGCGGCTCCTCAAGGAGCGCGCCGACGCCGTGGGCCAGGGCGACTTCACCCCGCGCGCGCGCATCCACAGCCAGGATGAGCTCGGCGACTTCGCGCGCGCCTTCGACGACATGGCGCAGAAGGTCGCGGCCACCCAGGTCGCGCTCCAGGACCGCGTGGCGACCAAGACGCGCGAGCTGGCCCGCGCCGCACGCTACGCCGACCTGGGCGTGCTGGCGGCGGGCATCGCGCACGAGATCAACAACCCGCTGGCCACCATCGCCACCTGCGCCGAGGGCATGCAACGGCGCATGGACCGCGGCACGCTCGAGCGCGGCCAGGAGACCGAGTACTTCCGCACCATCGCCTCCGAGGCCTACCGCGCGCGCGACATCACCCAGCGTCTGCTGAGTCTGGCGCGGCCCGAGCCAGGACCGGCCACGCGCGTCGTGCTGGCCACGCTGCTGGCCGAGTTGCAGCGCGTGACCAAGCACCAGCTCGAGCGCCGCAGCGTGAAGCTGGAGGTCGAGTCCGCGCCCGCGCTCGCGGTGCGCGGCAACTCGGGCGAGCTCTTGCAGGCCCTGGTCAACCTGGTGCTGAACGCGCGCGACGCCAGCCCGGCCGGAAAGTCCGTGCGCATCGCCGCCCGACGCGAGGGCAGCGCGGCGGTGATCGACGTCGACGACGAGGGCGGTGGCGTGCCGCCCGAGCTGGTCGAGCGCATCTTCGAGCCGTTCTTCACCACCAAGCAACCGGGCGAGGGCACGGGCCTGGGCCTGTCGCTGGTGGCCGCGATCGTCGAGGGCCACGGCGGCACGATCACCGTCGGGCCCGCGCCCTCCGGTGGCGCGCGCTTCCGCGTGCGCATCCCGCTCGACTCGCCGCACTGGACGGAGGTCATGACGTGAAGGGCCGCCGCATCCTGTTCGTGGACGACGACAACACGCTGCGCGAGGTGTTGAAGCGCGAGCTGGAGGACTTCGGTCTCTCGGTCGCGGCCTTCGGCGAGCCGCAGGCCGCCCTGACGCACCTCGCCAGCCAGCCCATGGACGTGGCCCTGATCGACCTGCGCCTGCCGGGCATGGACGGGCTCGAGCTCTTGAAGCGCCTGCGCGCGATCGACGACGCGCTGCCGGTGGTGATGCTCACCGGGCACGGCGCGATCCGCGAGGCGGTCGAGGCCATGCGCCGCGGCGCGCACGACTTCCTGACCAAGCCGGTGTCGCTGGAGGTGCTCGAGCGCACGCTGGCGCGCGCCCTCGGCCAGCGCGACCTGCTGCAGGAGAACCGCCGCCTGCGGCGCCTGACCGACACGGACGAGAGCGCGCCGCAGATCCTGGGCGAAGCGCAGCCGACGCGCGCGTTGCGCGAGCTGATCGCGCGCGTCGCGCCCAGCGACGCGGGCGTCCTGGTGCTGGGCGAGAGCGGCACGGGCAAGGAGCTCGTCGCGCGCGCGATCCACGCCCAGAGTCCGCGCGCCGAGCGCCCCTTCGTGGTCGTGCACTGCGGCGCGATCCCCGAGAACCTGATCGAGAGCGAGCTCTTCGGCCACGAGCGCGGCGCCTTCACCGGCGCGGATCGCAAGCGCACGGGCCTGTTCGAGGCCGCGCACGGCGGGACCTTGCTGCTGGACGAGCTCGGCGAGCTGCCGCTGGCGGTGCAGCCGGTGCTGCTGCGCGCGGTGCAGTTCGGCGAGGTGCGCGCGGTGGGCGGCAACCGCGTGCAGACCGTCGACGTGCGCGTGATCTCGGCCACCAACCGCGACCTGCTGGCCGAGATCGAGAAGAAGAACTTCCGCGAAGACCTCTACTACCGCCTCTCCACCCTGCTGATCGACGTGCCGCCGCTACGCGCGCGCCCCGGCGACGTGGCCCTGCTCGCGCGCACCTTCCTGCAGCGTGAGTCCGCCAAACTCGGACGCACGCTGAGCTTCGATCCGCCCGCCCTCGAGTCCCTGGCCCGCCTCGAATGGCCGGGCAACGTGCGCGAGCTCGAGAACGCCGTCGTGCGCCTGGCCACGCTCTCGGCCAATGCCGCCATCGGCGTGGCCGACGTCGAGCGCCTGGTCGTCACCCGCCGCCGCCCGGCCGCCAGCGGCGGCGCCCTGCCCACCCTCGACATCGAGGAACTCGAACGCCTGGCCGTCCACGCCGCGCTCGAGAAGCACGCCGGCAACAAGCGCGCGGCCGCGGCCGAACTCGGCGTGTCGCCGAAGACGCTGTACAGCAAGCTGGCGAAGTACGCGGGCGGGAGCTGAGGGCGCGCAGGCCGCAGGTCGGGCTCCATTGCGTTGCCTCGTGAGCCGCAGCAAGTTGCGGGCAGTGAACGTGCTCGTCACGCGCAGATGAGCTGGTGTCCCTTCCCCGCAGTAGCGCCCTGGCGTGAGAATGAACCCGCCGCGTGGTACGCACGCGGGCCCGGCCTCCCCCCGAGACGCCTGCGTGCATGTCTTTCCGCGTGTCGACCGAGCTGCGCGCGAGGGTTCGAGCGGCCGATGTGTTGACGAATTTCGGGCCTGCGGCGAGAATCGAGGCCTGACAGGGTGCGCAACCTGTCCACCGCGGCCTTGCAACCCCTGACGATCCCCGTGCTGCTGATCACGCTGGCCGGAGCGACGGTCTGCGCTGCGACGGCGAGCGCGGCCCAGGGCAGCACGCGGGGGGCGAATGCGCCGCTGCGCGGCAAGGACGTCGGCGTGAGCCTTGCTCAGGGGCCCAACGTGCTCGTGATCCTCGGCGACGATTTCAACTGGACCGATTTCGACAGCGTCCCGACCCCGAACCTGGATCAACTCGCCACGCAGGGCATGACCTTCGCTCGTGCCTACGCCATGCCAGTGTGCTCACCCACGCGCGCCGCCCTGCTCTTCGGGCGCTACCCACGCCGCGACGGCATCGGCGACATCGTCACGCTCGAACCGCCCGGGCCGGACAATCCGACGCCGTCCCTGGACCTCTTCTCACTGCCCGAGTGCCTGCGCGCCCATCCGGACGGTGACTACCGCAGTGCCATCTTCGGCAAGTGGCACCTGGGCTCGAACGTGTTCTACGACGGCGATCCCGCCCCCGACTTCGGTCCCTACGACTGGGGTGCGATCACGCCGCGCCTGCATGGTTTCGACAGCTGGTACGGCTCGATGGGCAACCTGCGCGACTACTCGTCCTGGACGAGCGTCGTGAACGGCGCCTACGTGCCGAGCACCGAGTACGCAGAGCGCTTCGTGCTCGACAAGTTCCTGAGCTGGTGGCACACACCGCGGGGACCGAAGTTCGCCTACGTGGCCTTCCACAACGCGCACGCCAACTACCACGCTCCGCCGCCGGACCTGCTGCCGCCCGGTTACCCGACGCCAGTCGGCGCACGCCAGGAGTTCGAGGCCATGATCGTCAGCCTCGACCTGATGATCGGGCGCATGCTGGCCGAGGTCGACTTGACGAACACCTACGTGTTCTTCCTCAGCGACAACGGCTCGCCGCTCGGCGTCTCGATCGACGACTGCCCGCCGCGCCCGAGCGAGCCCTTCACGCCTTTCGAGTGCGGCAAGCACACGGTCTTCGAGCCCGGCGTGCGCGTGCCCATGATCGTGGCCGGCCCGGACGTCGTACCGGGCAGCGAGAGCCAGGCGCTGGTGTCCTGCGTCGACCTGATGGCCACGGTGTGTGAGCTGGTCGGAGTGCCCTCGCTGGGTGAGGACTCGGTCAGCTTCCGGCCCAGCCTGCTCGACCCGACCTTCTCTGCTCGGCGCATGCTGTTCACCGAGATCTTCGGCGAGTTCCCGCTGTTCATCGGCGGGAACGCGATGAAGTTCGAATCGGCGGCCATCGGACAACGCTACAAGCTGCGGCGCATCAACGGCGTCGAGACGCTCTACGACCTCGCCCTCGATCCGCGCGAAGCCGCGCCCATCTCGGTGAACGACCCGGCCTTCGCGAGTCAGGTGGCGGAGCTGCGCGCGGTGCTCGACGATCCGCTGGAGCGCAGCCTGCAGACGCGCTGAGCGGGTGAGCCAGGGGGCCGCGCCGCTGCGGCGCGGTTCAGGCCTTGCCCTCGGCGTGTGCCTCGACGAACCACGGGTGCTTGTCCGTGTTGCGCGAGATCTCGGTGAAGAGGTCGGGGGTGTCGGCGTCGCCGAGCGAGGCTGCGAGCTCGATGCCCGCGCGGATCTGTGCCCCGAAGGCGGCCAGCGCGCGCGACAGCGCCCCGACGTGCTCGTCGCCGCTCACGGCCTCGAGCGGGTATTCCGCCAGCGCGCGCGCCTTCCCCGCCAGGCGCACGCTGCCGCGCGCGGTGCCGCCCAGCTGCACGGCGCGCTCGGCCAGCTCGTCCACGGCCTCCTCGGCCATCTCCGCGACCTCGTCGAACAGCTGGTGCAGCGCGTAGAAGCGCGGCCCCTTCAGGTTCCAGTGCGCCTGCTTCGCCTGGTACTGCAGGTCGATCGCGCTGGCCAGGCGCTCGTTCAAGAGTTCGCCCAGCTGGGCGCGGCTCTTCGAGGGCAGATCGTTCTTGGTGGCGTGGAGCTTCTCGGCCATGGTTGGATCCTCGCTGAGGGCGCGCAGGCTACCCGCGCGACGCTCCGACTTGACGCCTGCGCGGACCTCGGGCGAGAATCCGTGCGCGGTGCCGAGGGGTGTCGCGGCCCGAAGAAAGAGCGACGCTCACCCTCCACGCGATCCACGGGGCTCGTCGGCGAACTCCATGGTGGCTGCAGCAGTCGGGCGCGCAGCGAGGACCAAAGGAGCATTCCGTGACCGAATCCCGCACGCCATCCCGTACGCCCGCGACGATCTCCGCTTGCCGCGCCGAGGCGCGGCGCCTGCTCGACCACCTGCGCGGCGTCGATCCCGAACGCGTGCGCGCCGCGGCTGAGCGCTTCGCCCGCCTGCGCTCGTTCGCCACCGCTGTCGCTGGCCTGCTGTCCGCGCGCGAGCGCGTGCGGCTCAAGCACGCCCTGGCCGTGGTGGCCGAAGAGAACGGCGCCTCCTCGTGGCCGGAGCTCAAGCGCCGGCTCGAGGCGCGCGCCGCCAGCGCGGCCCTGCCGCCGTTCCACGCTCCGCGCCTAGAGAGCCTGCTCAACCGCTGGTTCACGAGTCACGCCGAGGCGCGCGCCTCGTTGCAGGAACTCGGCGGCTACCTCTTGCCCTTCCGCGAGCAGTGCTTCGTGACCGAGGCAGAGGGCATCCGCGCGCTCGGGCTCGAGCCCGAGGACCCCGACTGGAAGGCGATCGGCTTCGACCTCGTGCGCCCGCTCGACGCCGCGGCGCACGCGCGTCTGTGTGCCAAGCGGCGCGCGGCGCTGGCGCAGGGCATCGGCGTGCCGCGGGAACCGCGGAGGAGCGCATGAAACCCGACACATTCACGCCCGGTCCGCAGACGGTGATCCCGTACCTGATGGTGCGTGGTGCGCCGGCCGCGCTCACCTTCTACGCCGCGGCCTTCGGCGCGCGCGAGCGCGTGCGCATGGCGCTCGCCGACGGGCGCATCGGCCACGCCGAATTCGAGCTGTGCGGCAACCTGGTGTGGCTGGCGGACGAGGCCCCGGAGATCGACTGCCCCGGCCCGCAGACGCTGGGCGGCGCCGGGGCGATGCTGTTCGTCTATTGCTCCGACGTGGATGCGCTGTGCGCGCGAGCCGTGGCCACGGGCTGCGTCGTGCTGCGTCCGCTGGCCGACCAGTTCTGGGGCGATCGCACGGTCACGCTGCGCGACCCCTTCGGCCACGTGTGGACCTTCGCCACGCGCAAGCTGCAGCTCACGCTCGAGGAGGCGCAGGCGCGGGCCGCGAACCCGCAGGTCTGGCAGGACCCGACGGACTCGGGATAGCAGCCTGTCGGAGTAGTCCCGTCGCCAGGCAAAGCGTTCTGCGGCCAGGCAAGGAGCGCGACGGAAAGACAGCGGAGGTGGCCTTCCTGGCCACCGAGCATGGCTTTCCTGGCGCGACGCTGCATCGGCGCAGAGCGCGAAGCGCCGGCAGGGACTACCCCGACAGGCTGCTCGGGCCAAGCGCTGCGCGCCGCGTCGCCCGCTCCAGGCGGCGCGGCTGGGCAGGTTATCGATGTACGGGGTTTCTCGCGAAAACTGCGGGCTCTGCGCTGCGTGCGCGCGCGACGAAAACTCGCGCGCAGCACCTTGACGGTTTCCTCGCGCGCGCTTCTCCTGTGCTCACCGATCACGGAGAGGAGGGGAGCATGTTCTTCCGAGTGGAATGGGATCAGCTTCTGCTGGACGCGCGCGGTGGCGATGCGCTGGCGCTCGGGCGTTTGCTCGAGGCCGCGGGCGCAGATCTGCAAGCCGCGGCCGCGGGCGTGGTCGGGCACAAGGTCCAGGAGCGCCTGCCGGTCGAGGACGTGTACGCCGAATCGTTGCTGGCGGTGGCCAAGGACTTCGGCTCGCTGCGCGCGACGAACTACGTCGGCTTCCGCTACTGGTTCGCCTCGATCGCGCGCAACAGCGTGCGTCGTGCGCTGCGGCGCGAGCGCAGCCATGCGCCGTTGCAGCCCGTCGAAGACACCCAGCTCGAAAACCAGAAGGCCGAGGACACGGCGCAGAACCTGCCGCGCGAGAGCCTGCTCTTCGTGCGCAACGCGTTGAACCACATGCCGCGCAGCCAGCAGCTGGCATACGTGCTGCGCGAGGGTCTCGGGCTCTCCTGGCGCACGATCGGCTTCGCGCTCGAGCGCCGCGGCCTGGCGGCGGCGCGCCTGGTTCACTATCGCGCGGCGCAGCGCGTGCAGATGCTCGGCGGAGCGCGCCTGGGCCTGCGCGCAGTGCCCGTCATCGTGACGTGTGCGCGAGCGTGAAGCGCTGCTCACGGAGGCCTTGGACAGCGGCGGGTTCTGGAGTGAGATCTTCGACCCGACGCCGCGCGAACGGGCTGGCTCGAGTCCGTCAACACGGCCGACGCGCCCGCTGCTGAGCGCGCCTCAGACGTGGGTGCGCATCCACGTCGCGAGGCGCTCGGCCACCTCGGGCGGCGTCTCGCTCGGGCGCGGGAGCTTGCGGTTCGTGCGCGGCTCGGTGCGCACGTGCAGGAACGCAGGACCGCCGGCGCGCTCGCGGCCGGCGCGCCCAACGGCCTCGGTCAGCGCGCCCGCGCTGGCCACGCGGCGCACGTCCGGATAGCCGCAGGCAAGCGCCACCCCGGCGAGGTCCACGGCCGGCGCCACGGTCGCCTGCGCGCCAGTCGAGTCGTGCACGCCGTTGTCGAGCAGCACATGCACCAGATTCGGCGGCGCCTCGTGGCCGACGATCGCCAGCGCGCCGAGATGCATCAACAGTGCCCCGTCGCCGTCCAGCACGACCACGCGCCGCTGCGGCTGCGTCAGCGCAAGGCCGAGCGCGAAGCTCGAGGCGCAACCCATCGAGCCCACCATGTAGAGCTGGTTCGGCCGATCCCCGACGGCGTACAGCGCGCGGCCGGTGTAGCCGGTGGTGGCGACGACCACGTCCGAGCCCGAGACGCCGGCCACCAGCGCACGCATCGTCGCGTCGGGATCGAGGCGCGCGCCGAGGCTGCCGCGCACGCTGCCGGAGGAAAGGCGCTCGCGCGTTCGGTGCTTGCCGGTCGCCGCGGCCTCGATCGCGTTCTTCTGCACGATGAAGGCGTAAGGGAGACGCTGCTCGGCCATGTAGGCCTGCGCGCGCGCCAGCGCCGCTTCGAGCGCGGAGGCGTCGCTCGGGAAGAGCTCCCAGGGGATCTTCATCAGCTCCAGCAGCCGCGGCGTGATCTCGCCCATCACCTCGTGCTGCGGCTCGTCGGGTTCACCCTCCGGCTCGCCGCGCCAGGTCGTGACCACCAGCACCGGCAGGCGAAACGAGTAGGTCAGCGAGGTCAGCGGATTGACCGCGTTGCCGAGGCCCGAGTTCTGGAACATCACGACCGACTCGCGCCCGCCGAGCCGCGCCCCGGCCGCGATCGCGACCGCCTCGCCCTCGTTCGCCGCGCCGACGTAGCGGATGTCCTTCGAGTCGATGACCGCGTCGATCAGCGGCGTCAGGTACGAGCACGGCACGCCCGTGAAGAGGCCGAAGCCGGCGCGGTGGAAGAGCTGGACGACCTCGTCGGCGCGGATCATGTCGCGCGGATTGTGCCGAGTGCGCGAGGGCGAAGACAGGGCGGGCGCGCCGCGCTTCAGTCGTCCGCTAGCTCGCGCGCGATCCGGTAGAGCTCTTCTGGATCGTCCGCGTAGAGCTCGGTGAAGGCGCAGCGACCGCAAACGCGCGCGCGCAGGGAGTGGCGCGACGTGCCCTTGAAGAACCATGCACTGGGCTTGCGGAAGATGGCCAGGCAGACCTCACCGAAGGGTCTGGTTTCCCGTGCGCTCTGGCGAGTGCTGACCCGAACTCCCGAGACGATCTCTTCGGCTCCACACGGCCTGCAGGCTCGGTCGCTCATGGAGCGGCGCCTACGCCCGAGCCGCGCGCGATTCATCGTCCTCTTTCACGCGCGCCCGAGATCCTGCGCCGCCTCGAGCGCGAAGCGTGCCTTCTCGTTCGCGCCCTTCTCGAGGCGGCGGAAGGTCGAGCCCGCGCGGTTGACGAGCTCGGCGGCGGTGAAGGCGGCGAGGCGCGCGGCGCTCGGCGGCGTGCCGCCGGTGGAGCGATAGCCCTCCAGCAGGGGCCCGAGCGCGCGCTCGAGGTCCGCGCGCTCGTGCTCGACGATCCAGTCGGCCGCCCAGCAGGCGAAGTCGAAGGCCGGATCGCCTGCGCCGAGGACGTCGAGGTCCATCAAGAGCCAGCGTCCGTCGGCGTGCTTCACCACTTGATCGGGATGGAAGTCGCCGTGCAGGAACACGAGCCGCTCGGGCGCGGGGTGCGCCTTGGCGCGCGGGAGCTGGGCGAGCGCGGCATCGCCGGCAAAGAGCTCGTCGAGGTCGCCGGGGATGCCGGTCGCGACCTTGCGCAGCCCGGCCGGAGCGGCGAGAGCGTGCAGGCGCGCGAGCTGGGCGCCGGCCTCGTGCGCGTGGGTGAACGAGTCGGGCGCGAAGCTCTCCAGCGCGAGCCACGGCTCGAGCAGGAAGCCCTGGCGCAGGTTCGTGCCCGCGATCGGCGGGACGAGCTCGCCGCCGCCGGCCTGGGCCAGGGCCGTGCGCGCCGCGACCACGCGCGCGGCCTCGGGCGGCGGCAGTGCGCGCGCGGCCAGCGCGAGCTTCGGACGTTCCTCCGTGCGCAGACGCAGGTCGATGCGGTAGACCGCGCGGCGCTCGGGCTTGTAGCGCAGCAGCGTGTACTCGCTCTTGCGCTTCTTGATCGAGCCCGCGGGCGCCAGAGCGCTGCGCACGACGAGTTCGCCCAGCTTCTTCTTGTCGAGCAGCACCGGCAGCCCGCGCAGCACGCGGTCCGCCGCCGGCACCCACAGGGACAGCGCCTGCTCGGCCAGCAGCGCGCGCGGCTTCAGGCGCGGGCACAGCTCTTCCAGGTTCTCCTCGTTGCGCGGTTTGAAGGTCAGCGTGCGGTCCTTGCCGTCCACGTAGCGCTTGGCCACCACCGGCTCCTCGCTGCCATCGGCGAAGCTCAGCATGAAGACCGAGGTGATCGAGACGCCCGGCTTCCAGCGCGCGTAGTCCCAGCGCGCCGAGACCAGCGCGGGCGCCTCGGGGCGCAGCAGGTGCGCTCGTACGAGCGCGCACAGCTCCTCCACCGCCGGCGGTCGCAGGCGGGCCTCACCGGCGCGTGCCGGCAGGTCGAGGTCGCGTTCCCGTTCGCGCAGAGCCATCGCGCGCAGTCTAGCGGAGCGCGCGCGCTCGGCTCACGGCCCGTAGGCGGCGACCGGCATCTTCAGCACGAAGGCGTAGAAGCGGAAGCGCTCGTCGAAGGCCGTGCCGACCAGCACCGAGCCGTCCGCCGAGGCCGCGAGGACGTTGTCGAGCGTCACGCCGGCGGGGAGCACGGCGCCGCTGGCCACGGCGAGCGCGCTCAGGTCGCGCATGCCCTGCGCGGCCGTCCACACGAACACGGTCGGCGGATCGAAGAACCCCGGCGAGGCCTTGCCGAAGATCAAGCGAGCGTCGGCGCTGATCGCGTTGGGGAAGGTCTGACCACCGGGCAGCGCACCGGGGAGCAAGCCGAGCGGCACGACGCCCTCGGCCTCGGTCCAGGTGAAGCCCTCGAGGTTCCAGATGCCCGCCACGCGCGTGCCATCGGCGCTCACCGAGAGCACTTCGCCCGGCGCGTCGACGGGGAACACGCCGCCGGGCAGCAGGAAGGCGTCGCCGTTCGCGCGCCAGATCGCGGGCCAGCGATCCACCAGATCCGTCTGCGCGAAGCCGACCACGGTCGAACCGTCGTCCGCGATCTTGGTGGCGCGGTTGGTGGGCGGATTCGGGCTGCCGGGGAAGCTCGCGCCGAGGAGTTGCAGCGGCACGAGCCCGCTCGCGCTCGTCCAGCGGAAGGCCACGCCGTTGCACTCGTTCCACAGCATGCCGACGGCGACCGAGCCGTCCGCGCTGAGGTCCCACCCCGCACCCTGATCCGGCCCGCAGCCGTTCGGGTACACGTTGCCGAGGTCGAGCCAGCCGCCGGCCTGCATCCACAGACCGGCTTCGTTCGGATCGCCGTGGATCGCGCTCACGCGCTTCGTGGCCGAGATGCCGGTCGGGAAAGCGCGGGCAGGTGAGCCGACGAAGGTCTTCAGCGTGAGCGTGTCGCTCGCCGTGTCGTAGAAGTACGTGGCGCCCGCGCTCGAGCCCTGGTCGAAGAGCAGCGCGGTGCCGCCGTCGGGGGTCACGTCCACGCTGACGAGGTCACGCACGAAGACGATGCTGGCCGAGCTCTCGCGGCGCAGCAGCAGGTTGTCGATCGCGCCGGAACCACGCATCTGGATGCGCATCTGACTCACACCCGTGACGCCACCCAGATCCACCTCGGCCACGCCGTTGTCGCCCGTGGCCGGAACCGCGAACGTGCCGAGTACGCTGCCGTCGCGACCGAAGTAGGTGATCAGCGGCGGCAGCTCGCCCGCCTCGACGTCGAGGATCGTGATCCCGTGGATCGTCACCGTTCCCAACGCCGCGAAGTCGAACAGCAGCGTCGCGTTCGTCGTCGCCGCGGCGTTCAGGTCGTCCGGGCTGTTGACGAAGCCGTCGCCGTCCCAGTCGACCAGGTTCTCGGCGATGATCAGGACCTTGCCCTGCGACTCGTCGTTCTGGAACGGACCGGAAGCGCCGCCCACGCCGAAGCCCGGACCTCCGAAGTTCATGTGCGGCGTGCCGAGGTCCCAGTCCCCGCCCGTGGGGAAGGTCGTGTCGAAGACCAGCGCGGCGTTGGCGGCCGCGCCGAGGAACGGGTTGTAGCCGCGCAGCGCGATCGGACCGGAGCCGCCCGAGGCGAACACCTCCGACAGCACCTGCCCAGCCCGGAACTCCTCGAAGTCGAGGCGCTCGAGCGGCGGTGTACCGAGCCGGGTGGGTCGCGCGCTGGCGCGCAGTCCGCTGCGCGGGATGCTCTGTGCGACGAGCAAGGAGGAGACGGCGACGAGCGTGGCGACGATCCGGGCGGGGCGGGCAGTGCCGTTCAAGATGGGATCCGGGGGCAAGGACGAAAGCAGGCGGGTCGAGGACTCGCGGCCGAGGGTAGCACCGATCCACGGGCGCCGGCAGATGCGCGCGGCCTCGAGCGCAGCGGTCGCGCAGCGTGCGCGCTGTCGTGGACGGAAGCTCGCCGACGCTCGAGCGTCCTCAGCGCTCCGGCGACGCGAGGAGCGCGCGCACGAGGTCGCGCAGCTCGCCCGACGCCTCGTGGCCCTGCGGCTCGGCGCGCCCTCCGGGTCTCCGCGGCAAGCGCCGGGTCGCGACCAGGAGTTGCCAATCGTGCGGGTCGTGCGCATCGATCCACGCCACCGGAACGCCGCGCAACACGGCCTCCTCCAGCGTCTGTTCGGTGCCGCCGGCCTTGCCCTCGCGCTCGCCGTCCCAGACCGCGATCAGGAGATCGGACGCGTCCACGATCCACTGGCCACAGCGGCCGTACGCGCCGGCCTCGTCCCGGCGATCGCCGTCGAGCTCGAGGCACGGCCGGCCGTCGACGAGCCTACGGAAACTCTCCAGCGAGCGCTCCTCGAGCGCCGTGCCGGGCGCGAAGTCCCTCTCGTACTCCGCCCGCGCGAACGGCAGGACGCAACGCAGCTCGTAGCCGCGCTCGACGGCCGCCTGCGCGAAGATCCGATCCACACCCTCGGCGAGCGGCGAGATTGCGCCCGGCGACGGCGCGGATCCCTGCGCGCTCTCGTCCCGGATCGCGTCCAGGATCCCGCCGATCACGCGCTCCAGCCGGCCGAGGTCGGCCGAGCGCAGGCGATCGGGCCGGTGGCCGATCACGCCGACGCAGAGTTTCCGCGCGCGGCCGGGGGTCGTGGGGTCGAGCGGGATGGAGCTCCTCCGTGATCGGTGCGCATCCTAGCGAGCGCGGAATCCTCCTCGGGCCCCGCCTCGAGTACTCACGGCAGCTGCGCCACGCTGAGCACGTTCCCGTCCGGGTCCTTGAACCACGCCACGCGCGCGCCGTCGGCGAAGGTCATGATCCCGCGCTCGTCCTGACCCGGGAAGCCGAAGCGCTCGCAGCTCACCCCCGCCGACTCCAGGCGCGTGACCGAGGCCTCGACGTCGGCCACGTTCCAGCCGAGCACGGTGTACGGCCGCGGCTCGTGGGTCGAGCCCTTCTGCACGCGCAGCATGCGCCCGTCGGCCTCGAGCACGAGCGCGAACGCGTCCTCGCCCACGAAGCGGAAGCCGAGCCGGTCCACGAAGAACGCGCGGCAGCGGGCCGCGTCCTTCGTGACCAGGAAGCCGACCATCTCGGCAGGATTGAGGACGGTAGGGTGGAGGACGGTAGGGTGCGGATTCATGCTGGCCATGCTCGTCTCGCGGGTCAGGGAAGAGCAACCCGCCAGGCACGCCAGGGACAGCGTGAGGATCGTCGTGCGCATCGCCTGCTCCGGATCGCCGGGGACGAGGAGGAGCTTCGCGCCCCGCCCGCGCGTGCGCTCCCGCTAAGCTGCCAGCCGATGTCGCGAACCGGACAGCCACGAACCGGACAGGGCCGAGCGCCGCAGCGGCCCGTGGCCGTCTTCGCCCTCGATTTCGCGCAGGGCGCGAGCACCGGCCTGCACGCGCACCCCTTCGGCCAGCTCGTGCACGCCGCCGCGGGCGTGATGCGCGTCGTCACCGCGGACGGCACCTTCGTCGTTCCTCCAGGACGAGCCGTGTGGATCCCGCCCGCGCTCGAGCACGAGGTGTGGATGGTCTCCTCGGTCGCGATGCGCACGGTGTACGTCGTGCCCGAGGCGCTGCCCGCGGCGCCGAGCACGGCCGCCGTGGTCGAGGTGACGCCGCTCCTCGGCGAGCTGATCCTCGAAGCGCTGCGCCGGCCGCGGCCCTATCCGCTGGGCGGAGCGGACGAGCGCCTGTTCCGCGTGCTGCTCGACAACGTCTCGTTCCAGAGTGTGGTGCCGCTGCACCTGCCGAGCCCGACGAGCGTGCACCTCGTCGCCCTCGCCACGCGCCTGCAGCGCGACCCGGCCGACAAGCGCACCCTGGCCGAGTGGGCCGAGACCACCGGCCAGAGCGCGCGCACTCTGGCGCGCACCTTTCGCCGCGAGACGGGCCTCTCGTTCGGCGCCTGGCGCGCGCAGCTGCGCTTGATGCGCGCGCTGGAGCTGCTGGCGCGCAAGCGCTCGGTCACCGAGGTCGCCCACGCGCTGCGCTACGAGAGCACGAGCGCCTTCATCCAGGCGTTCCGGCGCCACCTGGGGACGACGCCGGCGAAGTACTTCTGAGCACGCTCTGCACGCTACCCGGACGTGTTCGCGGTTCCTTTCATGCCCGCTCGTCGTTCGAGGTTCACGCGCGAAGCCTCATCAGCGTCCGGAGGCCGGACCGCAGGGCATACGCGAGAGCTCCGTAACGATCCAGCCGGGCTGCTCTCCCTCGACGCGCTCGATGCCGAAGGCCGCGCACACGCCCTCCTCAGGAAAGCGCAGCTCGAAACGCCGCTCCGTCATCGCGAGCACCGCGCTGTGCGCGCGGACGTCGTCCACGAGCCCTGGTTGCGTCGCCTTGTCCCGAGATGAGTAATCCGTGGGCCTGTTCATGGTCCAGACGACTTCCCAGTCGGCGTCCACGAGCTGGAAGACGGCGCCCAGCTGGGAAGGATCTCGATCGAAATCCGCGCGCCACCACTGGACGAGCACGAGTGGAGTCCCCGGTACGGCGGACGCGTACAGCACGAAGGGCATGAACTCGTCGGCGTGGAGCAACATGCGTGGATCCTCGCGCGCGAGGGCCTTGCCCGTGGCGAGTTCATAGGTCCACCACTCCTCGGCCGCGCGACTTCCGGGCACACGCTGCACGCGCATGACGACGCGCGACGGCGAGGCTGCGAGGAAGAACGCGCCTGCCCCCGTGGGAATCGGTTGGCGCGCATCCGGATGGGGATCGACCTGTCGCGCATGCTGTTCGTCCAGCCGCACCTCGCCGGTGGGAGAGAGGATCACGAGGTGGAGGCTCCCGCCCTCCTGGGCTCCCAGTCCGGCCCCAGAGTATGCGTAGCCGGCCACGTCCCCTTCTTCGGAGACACTCGCCTCCCGCAGCGCGAACGGAAGGGTCTTGCCCCACACGGGGGCGCCCTCCTTCTTCATGGCGTAGCGCGCCTTGCCTGTGCCCTCCAGATTCGAGGGGTAGACAGAGAGGCTCCACTCACCCGAAGAGGACGTGTAGGTCTTCGTGGACAGCTGCGGCAGAGCGGACGGCTCCCCTCCGAAGGTGGGCGACACGACGGCCCCGAGCAGCTGTAGCGCAAGCACGTGAGCAGCTCTCCGGAGCTTCAGCCTGGAGAGAATCGATGCCCCTTCGCACTTCATCGCTTTCTACGTCCATTGGAATCCCGGTGGTACTCGACGATCGAGGTGCGAACCCGCGGGGTGACGCATAACCACGAGCGTTGCATGCCCGACTCCAGGTGAACTCCAGTGTACGGCCCGGAGCTGCGGGGCGGAGTCGTTCCGCGAAGGACCTCCTGGGCTGCGGGCACTCGTCCGCGCTACCGTTCTTCTCTCCCGACACGAAACGAGGTCCGACTTTGATCCAAGGCTCCCGCATCCACGACCTGTCCATCGAATGGCTCGAGGCCGACGGCCTGGGCGGCTTCGCCATGGGCACGGCAAGCGGCATCCGCACGCGGCGCTACCACGGGCTCCTCTGCGTCGCGCGCACGCCGCCCACCGGACGCGTGCTGCTGGTGAGCGCGGTCGAGGCCTGGGTCGATGCGGGGCGCGGGCCGCGCGCGTTGAGCTCGCACCATTACCTGCCGGCCGTGACGCATCCCGATGGGGCCTCGCGCCTCCTGTCGTTCACCTGCGAGCCGTTTCCGACGTGGACGTACGAGCTCGAGGACGAACTGCGCGTCGTGCACGAGCTGTTCGTGTCGCGCGGGTCGGCGCAGGTCGTGCAGCGCTGGCGCCTCGAAGGCGCGCCGAGGCCGGCGAAGCTCACCTTGCGGCCGCTGCTCGCCGCGCGCGACGTGCACACGCTGCGGCGCGAGAGCGTGGAGCTCGCGCTCACGAGCTCGATCGACGGGGGGTGCGTGCGCTGGAAGCCCGACGTTGCGCTGCCGGGCATCGTCGCGCACACGAGCGGCGTGTTCCGCGCCGAGCCGCAGTGGTACCGCGACTTCCTCTATCTCGAGGAGCGCGCGCGCGGCTACGACTTCGTCGAGGACCTGGCCTCGCCCGGGTTCTTCGAGCACGACCTCGGGAGCGGGGAGGCCGCGCTCGTGCTGAGCGCGGAAGGCGTGGGCGCCTCCACCTCGGCCGTGCCGGGCAACGCGCCGGTCGGGAGCTCCGTGGCGGAGCTCTTCGAGCGCGAGCGCGCGCGACGCGCGACGGCGACGCCGCTCGAGCGCGCGGCCGACAGCTACCTCGTGAAGCGCGGTGCAGGGCGCTCGCTCATCGCCGGCTATCCGTGGTTCACCGACTGGGGCCGCGACACGTTCCTGGCGCTGCGCGGCCTCTTGCTGGCGCGCGGCAAGACCGCCGAGGCGGCCGAGATCCTGCTGGCCTGGGCCGAGCACGTGTCCGAGGGCATGCTGCCGAACCGTTTCCCCGACCAGAGCCCTGGTCCGGACAAGAAAGAAGAGCCCGAGTACAACTCGGTGGACGCCTCGCTGTGGTTCGTGGTGGCGGTCGAGGAGACGCTGGCGGCGCACAAGTCGCTGGCGCGCGCCGAGCGCGCGGTGCTCGAGCGCGCGGCGCTCGAGATCCTCGCCGGCTACGCGGGCGGTACGCGCTTCGGCATCCACGCCGACGTCGATGGCCTGCTCGCCTGCGGCGCGCCCGGGCTACAGCTCACCTGGATGGACGCCAAGGTGGATGGCCAGGTGATGACGCCGCGCACCGGCAAGCCGGTCGAGATCCAGGCGCTGTGGATCCAGGCCTTGTCCTTCGGCGCGCGCTTCGAGAAGCGCTTCCGCGCGCTCGTCGAGAAGGCCAGCGCGGGCTTCGAGCCGCGCTTCTGGAACGACACCGTTGGCTACCTGAACGACGTGGTCGACTGCGAGCACGTGCGCGGCACGGCCGACACCTCGCTGCGGCCGAATCAAGTGCTGGCCATCGGCGGGCTCGCGCGCACGCTGGTGTCCGACGCACATGCGCGACGCGTGCTCGACGTGGTCGAGCGCGAGCTGTGGACGCCGCTCGGCTTGCGCACGTTGCCGAGCTGGGATCCGCGCTACCAAGGCCGCTACGCGGGCAGTCCCTACGAACGCGACCGCGCCTACCACCAGGGCACGGTCTGGCCGTGGCTCCTCGGCCCGTTCGTCGAGGCCTGGGTGCGCCAGCAGGGTTCGAGCGCGGAGGCGAAGCGCATGGCGCGCGCGCGCTTCGTCGCGCCGCTGCTCGCGCATCTCGCCGAGGCCGGCCTGGGCCACGTCAGCGAGGTCGCCGACGGCGACGCGCCGCACGTGCCGGGCGGCTGTCCGTTCCAGGCCTGGTCGCTGGGCGAGCTCCTGCGCCTCGAGCGCGTGGTGCTCGCGGCGCCGAGCCTCTCCGAACTGATAAACGTGCGTCCTGGTTCCTGAGTTGCCGATCCTGTGCCGCCTCAGGACTCCGTGAGATGAGCGCGGCCGGAGACGATGCCCGGCGATGGACGTCGCCGGGCATGCGTCCTGCAGCGGCGACTTCGAAGACCGCGCTCGCTGCTTCGTTCTCGCCGGATTCTCCTGCCGTCAGTGCCTCTTGAGCCGGTCGAAGTAGAGGATGGAGCCCGCAGAACCGGGGGATGGACTGGTGGTCCCGAAGATCACGCCCCCCTGCGTGACGGTGTAGGCCGGATCGAAGTAGACCTCCAACCGGTCGCCGGCGTAGTTGATCTGAGCCCCGTACTGCGGAGCTCGAGGAGCCAGTCGCTGGAACAGCGCCTGGCAGATGATCGGGCCATCCGTCTGGAAGTTCAGGTCGGCCGCCGAGATCTGCTCTCGCAGGATGCCCACGTCCGTGACGATTCCGCCGGTGAAGAGCGCCGGCTGGCCGCCGGAATCGAAGGGCACGAACACGTCCGTGAAGAGCACGCGGCCACCCTGGACGTGTGGCCCCCATAATTCGAGCTCCGCCTGGCCGGTCTGCCGGGGTCTGACGGTGACGATGCTCTTCGGACTCAGATCGACGATCTTCAGCGTCGAAGGGTCGAAGTCCGCGAACGCGGGAAGGCCGTCGGCCTGCAGTGCATTCAGGAGGATCGAGCGCAGGGATGGCGCCGGAGTGAACGGCGGTACTTGGGCGTCGGTGGTCTGCCCGTCTTCTCCCGCGATGACGATTCTCAGGAGCTCGGGGAGCAGATTCGTGCTGTCGCCCAGCTTCAGCTCGAGGGATTCCCGGAGTTCCCTGCTCTCGACGGACCCAGCACACCCGGGGGTCGGCGAGGTGGTTCCGAAGAGGATCCCGCCCTGCGTGACGGTGTAGGCTGGGTCGAAGTAGACCTCCAGCCGGTCGCCGGCGTAGTTGATCTGAGCCCCGTACTGTGGAGCTCGCGGAGCCAGGCGCTGGAACAGTGCCTGGCAGATGATGGGGCCGTCCGTCTGGAAGTTGAGCTCCTGGGCGGAGACTTGCACCGACAGCTGGCCCACGTCCGTCACGATCCCCGCGGAGAAGATCGCCGGCTGCAGGTTGGAATCGAACGGATCGAAGTGGGCATTGACGTAACCCACCTCCCCGTGGCCGCAGGTGCTGTGGCGCAGGGTGTCCAGAATCTCACCGGTGTCGCTCGTCTCGAACTTGACCGTGTCCTTCTTGGTCAAGCCCAGGATCGTCAGGGACGAGCCGATCGGACCGTCGTCGATCACCGCGTACCCCGCCCCTGCCAGCGCCGCCTTGATCAGGTCGCGCTTCGTCGACGCCGAAGCCATGGGCGGGATCCCGACCGAGATCACTTGGTTGCGCAGGGTCGCCTTCACGGTCCCAGGGACCGTATTGCTGGAAGGGCTCACCTTCAGCGTGACGCTGTCGATCGAGCCTCGTGCAAGACCTGCCAGCACTCCCAGCGCCAGCAGAACTGCGAGCGGTTTCATGGTTCCTCCTAGCCCGGTCATCAGCGTCCAGGTCACGATGAACCTCGCGCATCCCGCCGGGCCGGCTGTTGGACAGAGATGGATGCGCCGCTCGAAGCGGCCCTACCGGGACGAACGGCGAAGAGTCAGTGTCCGCGTCGGCGGATCTCCTGTCAATGCGATGGGGGCCTCGGCGCGGCGGTGGGACGAATGCCCCGGCTGTTGAGCCGGATTGGTCTGGGCGCCCCAGAAACCGAGCGCTTCGGTGCCCCGAGCTCTCATGTCGCTGCTGCGCCGCCACTGGCCCGAGTACCTGATCGAAGCCACCCTGGTCGGGCTCTTCATGCTTTCGGCGAGCTCGTTCGCGCTCTTGCTCGAGCATCCCGGCTCGCCGCTGCGCGCCGCGCTCACGGACGCCTTCCTGCGCCGCGCGCTGATGGGTTGCGCCATGGGCCTGACGGCGATCGCGCTGGTTTACTCGCCGTTCGGGCAGCGCTCGGGTGCGCACATGAACCCGGCCGTGACGCTCACCTTCCTGCATCTGGGCAAGGTGAGCGCGGGCGACGCCGCCGGCTACGTCATGGCGCAGTTCGCGGGCGGCGCCGCGGGCATGGGCCTGGCGGCGCTGCTCTACGGACGGCTGCTGGCGGATCCGCACGTCGATTACGTGGTCACGCGTCCGGGCGAGCACGGCGTGGGCGTGGCCTTCGCGGCCGAGCTGGTGATCTCGTTCGTGCTCTTGGCGGTCGTGCTGCGCGTGTCGAGCGCGCCGCGGAGCGCGAGCTACACGGGCCTGTGCGCCGGTACGCTGGTGGCGCTGTACATCACCTTCGAGGCCCCGCTCTCCGGCATGAGCATGAAGCCCGCGCGCAGCTTCGGCTCGGCGCTGAGCGCGCGTGACTGGATGAGCTACTGGATCTACTTGGCCGCACCCGTCGCGGGCATGGGCCTGGCCGCCTTCGTTCACACGCGCGCGCCACTCGCCGTGCGCTGTGCCAAGCTGCACCACGACAATCCGCGCCGCTGCATCTTCTGCGGCGCCAACAGCTGAGAGCCCCATGAGCACGAAACCGACCGTCGAAGCGCGACGCCTGGCTGAGGACAGCACGCGCGAGCAGAACTGGAAGCGCTGGGGCCCGTACCTCTCCGAGCGTCAGTGGGGCACGGTGCGCGAGGACTACTCGCCGGACGGTTCTGCCTGGCACTACTTCCCCCACGAGCACGCGCGCTCGCGCGCCTATCGCTGGGGCGAGGACGGGCTGTTCGGGCTCACCGACCGCCAGTGCCGCTTGTGCTTCTCGTTCGCGCTGTGGAACGGCAAGGACCCGATCTTGAAAGAGCGCCTGTTCGGCTTGACCGGCCCGCAGGGCAACCACGGCGAGGACGTGAAGGAGCTCTACTACTACGTCGATGCCACGCCGACGCACTCCTACGCGCGCGCGCTGTACAAGTACCCGCAGCGTGAGTTCCCCTACCAGGCGCTGATCCAGGAGAACGGCAAGCGCGCCAAGACCGAGCCCGAGTACGAGCTCGCCGACACCGGCGCCTTCGACGAAGGGCGCTACTTCGACGTGCAGGTCGAGTACGCCAAGAGGTCGCCCGAGGACATCCTCGTGCGCGTCACGGTCTCGAACCGCGGTCCAGGGGAGGCCGAGCTCGTGCTGCTGCCCACGCTGTGGTTCCGCAACCACTGGAGCTGGGGCCGCGCCAGCGAAGAGCACGGCCCCAAACCCGTGCTGCGCGCCACCGGCGCCGGCGAGCTGATCGCCGAGCACGAGGAGCTCGGCAGCTACCAGTTCTTCGCCGAAGCTGCGGCGGGCGGCGCGCGGCCCGAGCTCCTGTTCACCGACAACGAGACCAACGTCGAGCGCCTGTGGGGCTCGCCCAACCCCACGCCCTACGTCAAGGACGCCTTCCACGACTACGTGATCCAAGGCCGCAGGGAGGCCGTGAACCCCGCGCGCACGGGCACGAAGGCCGCGGCGCTCTACCGCCTGCATCTGGGTGCGGGCAAGAGTGCGGTCGTGAACCTGCGCCTGGCGGCGAGCGACGTGCTCCCGGCCAAGCCCTTCGGACGCGACTTCGACGAGGTCTTCCGCGCGCGCGTGGCCGAGGCCGACGAGTTCTACTCCGAGCGCATCCCCGCCGCGCTCTCGAGTGCCGAGCGCGCCGTCGCGCGTCAGGCCTACGCCGGCCTCCTGTGGTCGAAGCAGTTCTACCACTACATCGTGCCGCACTGGCTCGAGGGCGATCCCTCGCAGCCCGCGCCGCCCGACGAACGCAAGAGCGGGCGCAACGCCGACTGGTCGCACCTCTACAACCGCGACGTCCTGTCGATGCCCGACAAGTGGGAGTACCCCTGGTACGCGGCCTGGGACCTCGCCTTCCACATGCTGCCCTTCGCGCGCCTCGACGCGGACTTCGCCAAGCACCAGCTCGAGCTCTTCCTGCGCGAGTGGTACATGCACCCGAACGGTCAGATCCCGGCCTACGAGTGGGCGCTCTCCGACGTGAACCCGCCGGTACACGCCTGGGCCGCGTGGCGCGTGTACAAGAAGTCCGGCAAGGCCGGCGCGCGCGACATCGGCTTCCTGAAGCGCGTCTTCCACAAGTTGCTCCTGAACTTCAACTGGTGGGTGAACCGCAAGGACAAGAGCGGCAAGCACATCTTCGCCGGCGGCTTCCTCGGGCTCGACAACATCGGCGTGTTCGACCGCTCGGCGCCGCTGCCCTCGGGCGGCACGCTGGACCAGGCCGACGGCACGGCGTGGATGGCGTTCTACTGCGGCACGATGCTGTCGATCGCGCTCGAGCTCGCCAAGCACGACCGCACCTACGAGGACCTGGCCTCGAAGTTCTTCGAGCACTACGTGTCGATCGTCGATGCGATGAACACGCTCGGCGGCACGGGCCTGTGGGACGAGCAGGACGGCTTCTACTACGACGAGATGCACATCGGCGACCAGACGATCCCGCTGCGTGTGCGCTCGCTGGTCGGCGTGATCCCGCTGCTGGCGGTCGAGATCCTGGAGAAGGAGACGATCGACGCCCTGCCGGGCTTCAAGAAGCGCATGCAGTGGTTCATCGAGAACCGCGCGGACCTCGCCAAGCACATCGGCTACTTCGAGTGCCGCAACTGCCACGACCACCAGCTGCTCTCAATTCCCTCGCGTGCGCGCCTGGAGCGCGTGCTGGCCTACCTCCTGGACGAGAAGGAGTTCCTCTCGCCCTTCGGCATCCGCTCGCTGTCGCGCGTGCACGAGGGCAAGCCCTATGTGCTGACGCTCGAGGGCCGCGAGTACCGCGTCGACTATGCTCCGGGGGAGGGCGACACCGCGCTCTTCGGCGGCAACTCCAACTGGCGCGGGCCGGTGTGGTTCCCGATCAACTTCCTGCTGGTCGAAGCGCTGGAACGCTACGCCCACTTCTACGGCGACAGCCTGGAGGTCGAGTGCCCCACCGGCTCGGGCACGCGCATGACGCTGCACGAGATCGCGCGCGAGCTCGCCACGCGCCTGTCACGCCTGTTCCTGCCCGACGCGAGCGGCGCGCGCCCCTGCCACGGCGGCGACGCGCGCTACAAGGACGACCCGCATTGGAAGGAGCTCGTGTTGTTCCACGAGTACTTCCACGCCGAGACCGGCCGCGGCGTCGGCGCGAGCCACCAGACCGGCTGGACGGCGCTCGTGGCGAGCCTGCTCGAAGGTCTGGCGCGCGAGCGAGAGCTGTCGGTGGGCAGCCAGGCACCGGAGCGCAGCGGGCGCGCGAGCGAAGATGCGCTCAGCGTCCGCGGCTGAGCCCGAAGGGCTGAGGGTGCGTGAGACTTCGGATCCCTGGCGCCTACGCCGAGGGCAGGACGTGAGTGGTTGCATGGGCAGACTTGCTTGCCCAGCTCACCCGAGTCAAATAGACGGCAAGCGCAATCGTCGTCGTCCGCAACCATGGCACCCACGGACCCTAGCCCCCACCGGATCCCGCCGAACATCCTCGTGATCGTTCTGGATGACGTGGGCGTGGACAAGCTCAGCCTCTTCGACGCCGGCCAGGTGGCGCCTCCCTACGCGCGCACGCCGCGCATGGATGCCTTGGCCGAGAGCGGCATGAGGTTCACGAGCGTCCATGCCAACCCGATTTGCAGCCCGACGCGGGCGTGCATCCAGACCGGCCGCTATCCCTTCCGTACGGGCATGGGCGGTAATGCGGAGGTTTATCTGCTGCCCGACTCCGAGGTGTTGCTCGCCAAGCTCCTGAAGGAGGGCTTGCCGCCCCAGCAGGCCTACACCTGCGGCGCCTTCGGCAAGTGGCACCTGACACCCTCGGACCTGTCCAACGAAGCGTATCGGACGCACGCGGTTCGCCATGGCTACAACCGCTTCTTCGGAACCTTGAGCAACACGTCCGACCACTTCAATTGGACGAAGGTGGAATACAACCAAGGGTGGGCCAACGCGAACCTCGTCGCGATCTCGAATCATTGGAGCGCGGACGTGGTGCGCGCGGATGCGGCGAGCTGGGTCAACTCCAGGACGTTCAACCGCCCCTACTTCGCCTACGTCGCCTTCAACCCACCGCACGACAAGTTCCAGGTGCCCGCCTTCCAGACGCAGGACGGTCGGCCCCTGCTGTCAACGGACACGCGCGCCGAACTCGCGGGTGCGCAGCCCGGGGACGAGCCCATGAACCCGTTCCAGCGCGAGCTCTTCTATCGCGCGGGCATCGAGGCCGTGGACGCCGAGATCGGCTACTTGCTGGACGACATCCAGCAGCGGCTGGAGCACACGATGGTCTTCGTCGTGGGCGACAACGGAACGCCGCTGCGCGTGATCACGCCCCCGCACGACACGAATCACGGCAAGACGACCTTTTTTCAGCACGGGATTCGCGTGCCCATGATCGCGTCGGGCCCGCTGGTCCGTAGGCCGATTCCGCCCGGCGGTCATGTGTGTCCGGCCCTGGTCGATACCGTGGACATCTGGAGCACGATCGCGGCGATCTCGGGAGCGCGTCTGAATCCTGCACCTGAAGTCAACGGCGTCAGCTTCCTCCCTCTGCTCAAGAATCCGTCGGCGAGCGGAGCGCGAGCCTGGTCGTTCTCACAGCTCTTTGGGCCCGCCGGGCCCTACTCCTCGGTCGTGGGCGTTTCCAATCACGGACGCAGCCTCACCGACGGGACCTACAAGTACATCCGCACGGTCACCGATCACGTGCTCGGTGATCCGACCATCCAGTACATCCATCAGCTCTACCGCGTGGCGGACGATCCCGAGGAGGCCTACGACTTCATCGTGAACGGGCTGACGCCCGAGGCCGCCACCGCCAACGAGTACCTGAGCGAGCAGATGGACGTTCTCAGCGAGCTGACGTAGGCGCTGGCGGAGTCCCGCATCCAACGCAACCCGACGCGCATGACTCCTGGAGAGAAGCGACTCGTCGCGCTGCTCGCGAGCTCGACCCTGACGCTGCTCGCGGCGTGCGTGTTCCTCGTGCTGCGGCTGCGCGCCACTCCGGTCGCCTTCGACACGAACGCCGCGCTGGCCGACCCGGAGCTACGCAACGCCGTCGTGCAGCGCCTGGCCACGCAGGCGACCGCCATCTGGGACTCGCACAACGATCCCGAGGTCGGGCGCATGCTCCAACCCAACCTGCGCGAGGTGCAGGCCACCGGAGTGCCGACGAGCACGAACGTCTACGGCCTGCGCGAGCGTCCCTTCGAGCTACCCAAGCCGCCCGGCACGCTGCGCGTCGTGATCCTGGGCGATTCGTTCGTGCAGGGCTTCGGCGTGCTGGAGGCGCAGCGCATGGGCGTCTTGCTCGAACGCTATCTCACCGAGCACGCCACCGGCTTCAGCGGCCGCATCGAGTGCCTGCACATCGGCGTCGGCGGCTGGAACGCCGTCAACGAGTGTGCCTACCTGCGGCGCATGCTGAGCGAGCTGGCGCCCGACCTCGTGCTGCACGTGCTCGTCACCAACGACCTCGACGACGAGTGCGGCGTGCGCGGCTTCGGCGCGCTGTCGGCCTTCGCGCCGCTCGTCAGCGCACGCACCGACGCCATGGTGTACCACGCGTATCCCACGCGCTTCTCCTCGCCGCTGAACACGAACTACCTGCTCGAGGCGGCCGATTTCGAGAGTCGCCAGCGCTACGAAGAGCTCGCCGAGGCGCTCGGACGCCTCGCGCTCTGCGTGCGCCGCTCGGGAGCACGCTACGTGGCCGTTGCGCAATGGTCCGGGATGAGCGCGCGCCTGTGGAGCTTCCTCGAGCCCCATCTCCCGCGCGAGGAGTACGCCCCGCTTCCGACGCGCCTGATGACAGACCCCGACCTGCGCCTGGGTCCGACCGACGCGCACTGGAGCGTGACCGGACACGAACAGGTCGCGCGCCTGTTCTTCGCGCTGATCCGCGGGCGCGGGCTGCTGCCCCAGCTCGCGCTCACGCCCTGGCCGGAGGTCGAGGAAACGGCGCTGAAAGAGCTCGAGGCGGCCTGGCGGGAGGCGACCCGCAAGCAGCGCAAGCCGGTGTGGATGCCCGTGAAGGAGGCCGTGTCACGCCTCGAGCCGGCGCACTTCACCGACCTCGAGTGGCGCCACGTCTACACCGGCCTCGACGATCAGGCGCGGGTCTCGCCCTTCGCCTCGTTCTACCTGGCGCCGGGCGAGCTGCAGTACCTGGTGCTGCGCGGGCGCGCCTTCGCGCGGCCCGAGCTCGCCGGAGCGCGCGTCCAGGTCAGCGTCGAGGGCCAGCCGCTGGGCGAGCACGAACTCGTGCCGGGCGAGCCCTTCGAGCTGCGCCTGCCGCTGCCGGCCGACCTGCGCCGCGACGGCGGCATCAACGTGCGCCTGGAGACGAACGATTACGTCTACGCCAACGCCGACCGGCAGCACTGCGTGAGCTTCCAGCTCGACCTGCTGGCGCTGGAGTGAACGCGAGGCGGGGCACACCCGCTCGCCATCGTCGAAGCGGGCGCAGTTCGACACACTCGCGGACGCGCTTCCATTTCTGTCGGCAGAGGGGGCGCACCCGAAGAGCCGTGATCCGGCCCGACGTCACTCTTCCGGATCACGGGCCTGCAGCCGGACCTGGAAGGCCTCGTACAGCGTCACGGAATCCACGGCCCCCAGGAGAGAAGCACCCTCGTACAGCTTGCGCACGTTGTGACGGACGACATCGAAAGCGTCCGCGCGCACGTTCTCGAGCACCCAGGCGTCCTGCTGCTCGTGGCTCACCGCGATCACTCCGCCCGGGCTGACCGCCGGGTCGGGGATCCAGTCGATCTCCTCCTTGCGCAGGACCTCCAGCACTTCCTCGGCGTCGCCACGGATGCGCGGGTCGTCGACGAGCTGCGCGTTGCCCGCCCCGACGATCAGGCGCAGGGCCGTGCCGCCTTTCGCCTTCGCGGCGGCCAGGAAGCCGGCCGTCGAGGTCTTCCCGTCGACCGCGTGCTTGAGCCAGTCCGTGCGACCCCCATTCGGGCTGATGATCTGGACCTCCTCGAGCTGCAAGGCTCTGCGCTCGTCGGTGAGGATGCGGCCCTCTTTCGCGAGCCGCACCAGCAGCTCGGTGTGATAGCGATCGATCGCCGCGCCGCGCTCGAGGTTCTGGCGCACGAACTCGGGGATCCGGTCCGGAGCCAGGGCCGGATCGAAGACGAAGCAGCGCGCCCCGCGCCGCGCGAGGAAGCCCAGCAGCGGCAGACCGACCTTGCCCGCACCGATCACGAGCACGCTGAGACCCTCCAGGATCGGCGGGCACTCCGGCGAGAGGACCTCGAGCGCGCTGAGCTCCGGACCGCGCACGAGTCTGGTGGTGAGAGCCGCCTGGTAGATGGCGGCGAGCACTCCGATCGCAGTCGGATCTCCGGTGTCCACGGCGCAACCCAGCCCGACCGTGAAGTGCGTGCTGCGCGCGATCCAGCGCAGCTCGCCCTTGCCGACGCCCTGGTCCTCGGAGGCGAAGTACTCCCCCCGCAGGTGCTCCACCAGCAGTCCGTGGCAGATCAGGCGCGCAGGCGTGAGCTCCTGGCCGGGCCCGCTCGTGAGGATCACTCCCTTGCCTCCTTGCCAACCGAAGGCGGTCCTGCGGTTCGCCCAGCGTGGATCCTGGATGCGCAGCTCGCGTTCCGCTCTCTGCAGGAGGCGGTTTTTGGAGAGCATGGCTTGGGCCAGCCGCGAGGATTCGGATTCGGCCTGGCGAACGCCTCGCTCGGGATCGGCAGACGGCTCCTGGATCCAACGCGTTCCACCCAGCGCCGGCCAGTCGGAACGGCTGGGGCTCCGGCAAACAGCCACGCAAGAGAAGGCGCCTGCGGCGCTGCTCCTCCCTTCCCACAGCTCGACCCCAGGAGCGTCGGGCAACTCGATCGGGCCGGAGATCTGGAAGTCCTTCATGGTGGGTTCCCGATGGTCATGCGCCTGCAGGAGAAGTCGGTGATTGCGCCTCGGAGTCACCCGCGCGCTCGGCCACCCGAGACGAGGGAGGAGCTACGAGGCCCTTCGCGCGGGGCGCGGGTTGGACCTCTCGCACGGGCTCGGCGGCCGTAGGCGCCTGCAGGTCGGCCACCAGTTTCACCAGCCGCGGGAAGTACTCCGACAAGCGGGGCGAGACTTCATCGACCCAGCGGAGCTCGAAGTAGTCGGAGCACTGGCGGGCGACCTTCTCGCTGCAAAGGAAGCAGATGGCCTCGATCGCCGGATCCATCGGCGCGAGGGGATCCCGGTCGTAGCGCACGAGGTTGACGGTCTTCGCCGCATCGCTCATCCAGACGCCGAAATTCCCGCTCCAACCGTTGCCGATGGCGTCCTGGAAGTCCTTGGGCGCGTTCGCGAAGTGGTTCGCATAATCGTCGCGGCCTACCTCGAGGACCCGCGCCTGCATGCGCTCGCCGGCCGCGTCGCTCGCGGCCTGATAGCGACGGAAAAGCAACTCGAGAGCGCCAGCGAGGCCCGGCTCGGACCGCAGCACGCTCATGTCGGGCACGATGAACAGCCGCTTCACGCGAAACCCGCTGCTCTTCGCGGCCTTGACCTGCTTGTTCAGGTATGCGCTCGAGCCCTGCTGGAAGCCGAGGTGATCCGCCGACCAGACGACCGCGTTGGTGATCGTCTTGAACTCGCCGTTTGCGCCCATCAGGGAATCGAGCATCTCGCTCCAGCGGCTGGAGAACTGATTGGCCGGGGAACGAACCTCCAGCTGATAGCGGTGTTCCTCCGCCAGGAGCCTCATTGCCTCCTCCGTGTCGTGCAGGAGGCGCTGGGCAAAGAGGATCTCGATGTCCTTGTCGAAGCCGGTCCCGGCGGCGTGCTTGACGACGCCGGCGTAGTGATCGATCACGCGCGTCATGCTGCCGTGTGCCCTCAGATTGGCCTGACCCGTGTCGAACAGCCGCCCCATCCTCTCCTCGTACCGCGACAGGACGTCGTCTCGGTCATGCTCGTAACGGCTGATCAGAGCGGCGACCTCCTCCTTCGAACTGGCAAAACCCTCCTTGCGATCCTGGTCGCTCAGCAGGATTCGCTTCTCGATCTCGATCTGCTGCCCGAGGACGCCGCCGAGCCCGGCCAAGAGGATGGACCACAGGGCAAGCTGCCAGCCGTCCAGGTTCGTCTTGTTCAGGAGCAGCTCCAAGATGAGCAGGACCACGGGCGGGGCGACGACCAGTGCGATTCTGAGGCTGATCTCGGCGGTGGATCGGCGAGTCATGGGGCGCTGGGGGCAGAACCGTTGATGGGGCAGGTCTTCTTCATGCAAGGGGAACGGCGCATCGCGCCGGCCACCGCCATCCATCTATCCCAGTCAAGCCGAGGAAACGCAGTTGTTCCCTTCCGTGGGTCTTCGCGGGTGGAGAACATCCCGTCCGATGGCGGCGGGCTATTCTGGGCATGGCCATGGGTCCTTCGCGCTCGATCGGATCCCGAGCTGCTCGCGCACCAAGCCGTCGCGCGGCGCCTAGCGCGGCTCGCCGTGCTCGCGCTGGCGCTGCGGGCGGGCGGCGGGCACGCGACCGAGGTGGGAGCTCGAACCGGTCGAGCTCGTCCTGCAGGACGTTGCGCTCTCTATCGACGGCGTGCTGCTCGACCGAACCGGCGGACTCGCCGCGGGCTGGCGCATGGCGCTCTTGGACGGCACGCCGGCCTACTCGGACGACCACCGGCCCTTCACGACCAAAGAGCTCGCCTCGGGCGCGAGCTCACACCTCGAACTCGGCGCCGACGGCGCCTTCTCCTTCCGCGGTCTGAAGGAGGGACGCGCGTATCGAGTGCGGGGCTGGAACCAGAAGACCCTCGAACAGGACGTGAGTGAGCAGATGCTGGCTGGCACGCGCGGCTACGTGCGGCGCGTCCCGGACGAGCCCTGGCGTGCGCGCGTCGAGGGAGTCGTGGTCGGCCTGGACGGATTCCCTCTGGCGGACGTCACCTGTCGCTTGAGCATGAACGAGTACAAGAGCGAGAGCGGAACGTGGATGACCTCGGGGCAAACGTGGTGACCGACGGGCTCGGACACTTCGCCTTCGTCGACGTGCCCCCGGTCGAGCTCTTCATCCGCTTCAAGGGCCTCGGCACCGACCAGCAGCTCGTTCTGCCGACCGATGATCCCGGCTGCGGGCTGCGCGTGGAGCTGGTGCGCAGCGGCACGTTCGTGCTGGAACGCGACGGCGCCGGCCGGGCCGCGGACACGCTGCGCGTCCTCGACGGCGACGAGCAACGCCTGCCGATCGAACTCGACCGCGGTCCGGGACGCACGAGCAACCCGCGCGACGTGCCCGTGCCGGCCTCCGGCGAGGTGCGCGGACGGGTCAGCGAGCTCGCTCGTTGGCTCGTGCTCTACGCGGGCGAGCGCGAGCTCGGCCGGCTGCCGCTCGTCGTGCGCTTCGGCGAGGACGCGCGCCTGCGCTGGTGAAGAAGCGCTGAAGAGCGCGGGGTAAGAAGGCTGTCAGCGCCGGCCCCGGTTACGAAACCCGAGCCCGAAGAAGGAATAGAGGAAGGGAACGCGTTCTCGTCGGGCCCCGTCGAACCCTGCTCGCAAAGTTTGACGTCGGCAAACGAGACGCCGTACTTCCTCTCCTCGACATACACTCGGAAGCGCCGGTGGCAGGCCGGCAGTCCATGCAACGGCGGACCGGCAGGCTGCGTCAATTCGTTCTGCGTTCGAGCGCCCTGGTCGCGCTCGGCTGGCTGGCGTCGGGCGCGTTTACGGCCTGGAAGCTCACGGATCGTCCGAATCCACTGCGCGCGGAGCGCCAGCCGACCTGGCTGCGGGCCGAGGACGTGCGCCTGAAGACGCGCGATGGCGAGGAGCTCGGCGCCTGGTTCGATCCGGGCGCGCCTGGGAAGCCGGTGGTGCTCTTCTTCCACGGCATGGGCGGCTCGCGCTCGTCGCTGGCGCTCTCGGCCCAGCGCGTGTCGATGGAGGGCGATGGCTACCTCGCCGTGTCGCTGCGTTCCTTTGGTGACTCGAGCGGCGGAGCGCTGGACTTCGGCTGGAGCTCGCGCGCGGACGTGCTGGCGGCGGTCGAGTTCGTCGAGGCGCACAAGCCTGGCGCGCCGTTGATCGTCGTCGGCCAGTCGCTGGGCGCGGCCGCGGCCATCTTCGCCGCACCCGAGCTGGGCCGGCGCGTGAGCGGCTACGTGCTCGAGGGTCCGTATCGAGACCTCGAGAAGGCCTGCCACGACCGCTTGGATCGGCAGCTCTTCGCCCCCTTCGCCTCGCTGGCGTTCCTCGGGTTGCGTCTGTGGGCGCCGTGCTTCCTGCCGACCGCACTCGACGCCGTGCGGCCGATCGACCAGGTCGGACGCTTCTCCGCGGGCGTCCCCGTGCTGTTCGTGGCCGGGGCCTACGATGAGCAGGCCCCCGTCGAGGACGTGCGCTTCCTGACCGAGACCTGCAGCGCCGACGCCGAGCTCGCCGTGCTCGATGCGCACGATCACCGGGACCTGTGGGCGCTGGACGAGCGCCACTGGGAGCTGTGGAGCGGCTTCCTGGCCCGCGTCGAGCACGCGGGCAACGCGGGCGTGCCCTATTGAGCGGCTGTGCGCGCGACCTGTCGCCCCCTATCCTGCGCGCGTGATGCGTGCACTGCTCCTGTGCGTCGGCCTGCTGATCGGCTGCCGCGCAGCGCCGGCCTGGGAGCCGATCGGCGGCTTCGAGCTGGTGCCAATCCAGCTCTCGCTGTCGAGCGAGCTCTCGCCGCACGAGCTCCAGCAGCGCGTCGCCAGAGCGCACGCCAAGCTCGACACGATCGCCGACTACACCGCCGTGCTCGAGACGCGCGAGCGCATCGAGGACGACCTCTATCCACGCCGCGTGATGCGCCTGAAGGTGCGCCACCGGCCCTTCGGCGTGGCCATCGAGACCGACGAGCCCGCCAACGAGAAGGGCCAGCGTGTTTGGTACTCCGTGGCCTGGAACCACGGCGAGATGCTGGCCGAGACGCCGGGCTTCGTGGGCTCGCTGGTCGGGCGGCTGTCGCTCGATCCCGAGGGCGATCTGGCGCTCGAGAACCGCCGCCATCCGATCACCGACATCGGCCTCCTGCGCCTGGTCGAGCAGGCCGAGGAGTCGCTCTTCGCGCCCCGGCCCGCCACGAGCCGGATCGCGCGCGTGCGCGGCTTCGCGGCCGATCTCGGCGGGCGTCCGGCGCAGATGTGCGAGGTCGCGGTGCCGCGCGAGCTGCCCGACTCGGCGCTGCTCTATCGCTTTGGCTTCGACGACGAGAGCGGGTTGCTTGTCTACTACGGTCTGGCGGAGCTGATGCCCGACGGTCCGGCGCTGATCGAGGAGTACCTGTACCGCGACGTTCACCTCGCGGCCGGCCTCGGCGACGCGGACTTCCGCCCGCCGCAATGAGCGCGCGCTACTCCGCCGACGCGCCGAGCGCCGGCTTCTCGCGCGGCCAACCCTTGTTGCGCTGGTAGGCCTTCACATCGGCCGGTGCCGGCGCGCCGCCGAGCCAGCGGTGGAACCAGTCGAGGTGCGCGTTGTAGTAGAAGGCCATCTCGCGCCAGCTCGGCCAATGCCCCGAGTTCGGGTACACGACCAGACGCGAGGGCACGCTCCTCTTCTGCAGCGCGGTGAAGTAGCCGAGGCTCTGCGTGTACGGGCAGCGGTAGTCGAGCTCGCCGGTGATCACCAGCGCGGGCGTCTTGAAGTTCGCGACGTAGCTCGAGGGCGACCAGCGCGCGTAGGTCTCCGCGTCTTTCCACGGCAGACCGAGGTCGTGCTCGGGGAACCACAGCTCCTCCGTCGCGCCGTGGAACGAGTCGAGGTCGTAGATGCCCATCATCGCTGCCTGACAGGCGAAGCGGTCGGTCTGGCCCTGCATCCACATCATCATGTAGCCACCGAAGGACCAGCCCATCGCGCCCATGCGCTGCTTGTCCACGAAGGGCAGCTTCTCGAGCTCGTCGGTGACCTTCATCAGGTCGCGGTACACGCGTCCACCGTAGTCGCCGCGGATCGCGTCGCAGAACGCCTGGCCGTAGCCGTTCGAGCCGGTCGGGTTGGCGAAGGCGACGACGTAGCCCGCGCCCGGGTAGACCTGCCAGTCGCCGCGGAAGGCGTCGGTCCACTGCTGCTGCGGGCCGCCGTGCACGTTCAGGATGAGCGGGTAGGTCTTGGCCGGATCGAAGCCGTGGGGCTTCACCAGGAAGACGTGCAGCTTGTTGCCGTCCTCGCCATCGACCCACAGCTCCTCGGCGGGACGGATGTCGACCTCGGCCTCGAGCGCGTCGTTGAAGTGCGTGAGCTGTCGCGGCGCACCGCCGCGCGTGTCGGCGGCATAGAGCTCGTGCGGATCGCCGACCGAGCGCGCGGCGTAGACGAGTCCCGCGCCGCCGTCCGTCAGCTCCCAGTGGTCGATCTGCGCGTGCGCGTGGACCTGCACGGGCTCGCCACCCGCGAGCGCGAGGCGGTAGATCGGGTTCCGGCCCTTCACGTCGGCGTTGAAGAACAGCTCGTCGTTTCCGTTCCAGGTGAGCTCGCCGATCCAGTCGTCGAAGTGTTCACGGCTGGTGAGGTAGCGCACCTCGTTCGTCTGGCGGTCGAGCACCGCCAGACGCCGCAGGTCGGATTCGTAGGCGGGTGTCGCCTGGCTCACGAAGGCGAGGTGGCGGCCGTCGGGCGAGTACAGCGGCGCGCCATCCCAGCCGTCGTTGGCGTCGGTGAGGTTGCGCGGGTTCGTCACGTCGCCGTCGAGCGGCACGACCCACAGGTCCGCGTTGGTGGATTCGGCTTGCTTGGCGTCGTGGTTGGAGACGAAGCACAGCTCCTTGCCATCGGGCGAAAAGGCGTAGCCGCGCTCGCCGCCGAGCGAGAAGGTCGGCGCGTCGAAGGGGCCGGGCGTGAGGTCCTTCAGCACGTCGCCGCTCGCCGCGTCGACCAAGAGCACGTGCGTCACGCGCCCGTCGCGCCAGCTCGTCCAGTGGCGGTAGAGCAGCTCGTCGGCGACGTGCACGCTGAGCTTGCCCTCGGGCTCGACGTTCTTCGCGGCGTCGATGCCGGCCTCGGGGTAGACGTCGGCGCTCACCGCCAGGAACTTGCCGTCGCTCGTGTACACCGGATCGGCGACGCCGGTCGGGAAGCTCGTCAACTGGCGCGGCTCGCCGCCGTCGATCGGCATCACGTAGAGCTGGTTCGCGCCGGCGCGGTTCGAGCTGAACAGGATCGCGTTCCCGTCGGGCGTGAATTGCGGCGCGGTGTCGAGGTGCTTCCCCTGCGTCATCTGGCGCGCGTTCGCGCCGTCCGCGTCCACCAGCCAGATCTCGCTCCAGCTCGTGTCGCCGGGCAGGTCGTAGCGACGGACCTGGAAGGCGATCCGCGCGCCGTCCGGGCTCAGGCTCGGGCTGCCGACCTGCTGCACGCGGTAGAAGTCGGCGAGCTCGAAGGCGCGCTTGCCGTGGGCGGAGGCGGCGCGCGGCGCGACGGCGAGCGTGGGCGCCGCGCGAGCGTCCGGCGCGTCCACGGCGGCGCAGGCGCAGACGAGCGGAAAGAGGCACAGCGCAGCGATCAGGAGCTTCATCAGTGGATCCTCGGTTCGAGTCGGGGAGCCTAGCACGGCCCCGCGGCAGCTCGCAGCGCGCTAACCTCGTCCGAACCGCTACCCAAGGAGTCCCCATGTCGCGCGCCCACACCCGTCACCGTCGTCACGAACCTGAACAGCGCCGCGCCCTGGTGCGCATGCTCGAGGGCGGCGCCGCGCACGCGCCGCTGGCCGAGGCGTTGCGCTCCATGCCGAGCGCGCTCCGCGGCTTGAAGCCGCGCGGCGCAGCGCACACTCCCTGGGAACTGCTCGAGCACCTGCGCATCGCGCAGCGCGACATCCTGGACTTCAGCGCCGATCCCGAGCATCCCTCGCCGCCCTGGCCGGAGGGCTACTGGCCGACGAGCGCGAGGCCGCCTGACGCGCACGCCTGGGAGCGCAGCGTGCGTGCCTTTCTCGCCGACCTGAAGGCGCTGCGGGCGATCGCCGGCGACCTCGAGCGCGACCTCGCCGCGCCGATCCCCGCTACGACCACGACCTGGCTGGGGCAGATCGCGCTGGTGGCTAACCACAACTCCTACCACCTCGGGCAGCTCTTCCTGCTGCGGCGGATGCTCGAGGCCCAGCGCAGGAAGGGCAAGAAAGCTTGAGCGGCCCCGAAAACAGCTCCGGCCGGTTCGATGCCTTGCGCATCGCCCCGGCCGAGCCATTGGTCACCCTGATTTCACCCTGTCCCGCGTGCGGCGCAGGCCCGCGCGCGGGGAGCTCGTCGTCGGAAGGTCAATCTCTGACTCGCTCACCCTGATGAACGTGCCTTGCCGTCGAGCTGCCAGATCTTTCTGAAAAATTCTCGCGCGGTGGGCGCGGCGAGTTCGGCGGGCTCAGGGTTCGATCGCTTCCAGCGCTTCCTGCCAGTAGCGCTGCAGGTCCTCGGGGCGCGTCGCGCCCTCCTCCAGGGCCTCGATGAGCGGCTCGAACTGCCTTCCGCCCCGCAGGCGGGCGAGTTCGAGCCACTGCAGAGCCGCCTTGACGTTGCCGCGCTTCCAGGCGTCCAGGGCGCGGACGCCCAGGTCGCCGACCCCGCGCTTCTCGGCCGGAATCCCCGCCGCGCGCTGAGCCAGACGGGCGAGCTCCTCGTCGACGCCGGGAGCGGCGGCGCGTGCGGCGGCGGCCTCGAAGTTCCCCAGGCGCAGGTCGGCGATCAGCCAGTCCTTGTCCCAGGCTCGCGCCAGGTCGCGGACCTGCAGCAGGGCGGCCACGGCGAACAGCGCGAAACCAAGCTTGCGCCAGCGCGCCAGCTTCAGCTTGAGCCGGATCCCGACCAGCGGGTCGCGCTCGGCCGCCTGCAGGAAGGTCACGCGGTCCTTGGTCGAGAAGTGACGCCAGGACGAGCGCGCGTGGGCGTGGGCGCCGGTGACGAGCTCGAGCGCGCGGATGAGCGAGGCGCTCTCGCCCACCACGCGCAGGCTCTCGAGGTCGGCCTCGAGCTCGAAGCGCCGCGAAAGGTAACCGAAGGCGAGGTACCACAGGCCCACGACCGTCACCAGGATCACTCCGCCCCACAGCGGGTCGCTGACCTCGAAGTGCACGACCAATTGCTGCGCGCCGAGGAAGAAGCCCAGCGCGAAGGCGCCGAACACCGCCGCGTGCGCGCGGCGCGCGTGCCCCATCTCGTGCGCGAAGACGGCCGCGAGCTCGCGCGGACCGAGCTGCGCCAGCAACTGGTCCGAGAAGAACACGAAGCGCGAGCGTGCGCTGAAGCCGACGATGGCCGCGTTGGACATCTGCTGGCCGGTGTTCCACACCAGTAGTTCGCGATAGCGAAAGCCCGCCGTGCGCGCGACGTCCTCGAGCATGCGCCGCGCCCAGCCGCGCTCGATCGGCGCGGTGTCCCACGCGTAGCGCAGGAAGAACGGCATCGTGTACAGGAACAGCGCCAAGAGGCCCGTGGCCACGATTCCACCCAGCAGACCGACCTCTTCGAGGCGCACGCGCCACTCGGGCGAGCGCGCCACCTGCGTCGAGCCGCACAGGAACACGCACAACGGCAGCAACGCCGACAGGAACATCCGCAGCTGGAACGGACGCACCTTGCCGGCGCTGTCGGGCGAGAACGCCAGCGCGCGCGCACGCGCGTCGATCGTCGCCAGCTGGTAGACGAGGAACGGCGCCAGCGGCGCGAGCAGCGCCACGCCCGGCCAGTCCTCCACCGAAGCCGTGGCGAAACCCCAGCGCTCCAGACTCGTGAGCCAGCCGCAGGCGCCGATGGCCACCGCCTGCAGCAGGACCGGCGCGATCGACAGCAAGCGCTCCAGCACCACGCCGATGCGGAAGCGTCCCGCCAGCAACGCGCGCCGTGCAAACCAGCCGAGCATATAGGGCGCCAGCACGAGGCTCGGCACGACCCACGGCAGCTCGCTCGTGTTCACCCAGCCGAGGTCGCTCAGAGCGAGGGTGCCCAGCGCGAACAGGATGGGGAAGATGTAGCTCACGCCTGTGTGAGGGCTTCGACGGGTCCGGCCAGGAAAAGCACGCCCGAACCGTCCCAGTCAACCTGCAAGCGCCCGCCGCGCATCCCGACCTCGACCGGCGAGTGTGCGCGCCCGTGTACCAGCGCCGCCACGGCCGAAGCGCCCGCGCCCGTCCCGCACGCTGCCGTCTCGCCCACGCCACGCTCCCAGGTGCGCACCAGCAGGCGTCTGCCGGCGAGCTCGACGAAGGACACGTTCGTGCGGCCAGGGAAGCGCGCGTGACATTCCAGCGCCGCGCCGAGCGCGGACACCGGCGCGCGGCCGACATCGGGCACGAACAGGATGCAGTGCGGATTGCCCATGTCGACCAGCGTGGCGCGGAGCTCCTGTCCGTCGTGCGCGAGCACGGCCTCGCGCTCGATCACGCGCGGCACGCCGAGCTCGGCGCGCGCGGCGACGATCTCGTTCCCGCGGCGCAGGCAGTGCACGCGCCGCGCGCCGGCGTCGGTCTCGATCACCAGCGAGTCGTGCGCGTGCTCGCTCTCGACCGCCCAGCGCGCCAGCGCACGCAGGCCGTTGCCGCAGGCCTCGGCGCGGCTGCCGTCCTTGTTGAAGACCAGCATGCGGCAGTCACCGCCCGCGCTCGGGCGTGCGCCGAGCAAGAGGCCGTCGAGCCCGAAACGGTCGCAGGTCAAGCGCGCGAGCTGCGCGGGGTCCGCAGGCATGTGCTCGAACGCATCCAGCACGGCGAAGCGGTTGCCGGCCGCCGAATAGAGGCGCACGTCAGCCACGGATCTTCTGCGTGTTCTTGAAGTGCAGCTTGGCGACGCGTCCCAGCTGCTCGCGCCCGTGCAGCTTCACGAACTCGCGCGCCGAGCGATCGGTGGGCTCGCCGGCGCCCTTGTGCAGCTCGACCGCGAACTCCTCCGAGAGCTGCCGCAGGCCCTCGAGGAACAGGTTGCGCGCGACGACCGAGGCCGCGGCCACGACCGGCTCGCGTTCGGCGCGCGTGCGCTGATGGAGCTCGAGATCCAGCCCGCGCAGCCGATCGGCGATCAGCTTGTCGTCGGCGAACTTGTCCACCAACACCATCACGCCGGGCTGGTGGAGCTTCTTGATGCAGCGCGCGTGCAGCTCCGCCAGCAGCGGATTCAGGCTGCCGAAGCGCGGGTGCTCGACGTTGTAGTCGGCGGGCAGCAGCACCTCCGCTGCGCAGGCGTAGCGCTGCTCCAGCGCCGGCGCCAGGACGTGCACGCGCTCGTCCGAGAGCGTCTTCGAATCGGCGACGCCGGAGCGCGCGAGCTCGGCGCGCTCGCGCGCGTCCGCGCGCACGGCCACCACCACCAGCGGGCCGAAGTAGTCGCCCTTGCCGGCCTCGTCGCTGCCGATCAGCGTGGCCTGGCCGACCTCGAGCGCTCCGGCGGGTTCGGCCGGAGCGCGCGCGTCCTCGCCGAGGTAGCGCGTGGCGAAGAGCTGCACCTCGCTGCCCTGCACGACGAGCTTGCCCGAGCGGTAGAGCGTGGCGATCACACCCTGACCCTTGACGCTGAAGCGCGTGTGCTCCACCGAGCGCTGCTCGAAGTCCCCGCCCTCGAGCTCGCGCGCGAGGCGCTCCTGCGCGGTCGGCGCGAGCTGGACGACGAGAGTCTCCTGCGGCATGCGCACCGATTCTACGATCCGCGCAGGCGCCGCGGCGGCGCGCGTCAGGCGTTCACGGCGCGAGGCGCTCCGACACGAGCTCGATGCGCGCTCCGCGCGAGGCCGCGAAGCCACCGATCGCGTCGGGATCCGGCACGAAGGCCTGCACGTAGCGCGGCAGACCGATCAGGGCTACGGTGCCCGGCAGCGGCATCTGGAAGGTCGCCACACCCTGGCCCGCACCGCCGGCGGAGAGCGGGCGCGCGAGCACCTGGAACTGCGTCGGCGCGACGTGCAGTGGGATGCCGTGGAAGGTCGTCCCGCTCGCGCTCTGCGCCGCACCGATCATCAGGAACGCGGTCGAGCCGCCCAAGGCGTTGCCCAAGCCGAGCTTGAAGTCCGGGCTGCCGAGGATCGCGGGCACGTGACTGACGAGCTCGGGCAGGAAGCCGCCCGTCCCCGGCCAAGCCTGGCCGTACTGGTTCGAGCCCACCGGCTCGACCTCGCTGTGCAGCGTCGGGCGATCGAAGGGCGGATCGCGGCGCAGCACGCGCTCGTCGGTCAGGCCGTTGCCGAGGAACGCCAGCACGGCGCGGCGCTCACCCGCCGTCAAGGGACTCGGGAAGAAGCGTTGATTCTCGTAGTGGGTCACGACCTCGTCGAGATTGGCGAAGAAGCCGCTGCTGGTCAGGCGCCGTTGCAACCCCACATTGCGCAGGGTGGGGATCTTCACGTTGCGCTGGTGGCCGGGGACGTTGATCGTCGCCAGAAGTCCGCTGCTGAACAGCCCGTTCGAGACGGTATGGCACTGCGAGCAGTTGCCCTGGATCTGGAAGATCGTGAAGCCCGTCGTCTGCAGCGGTGTCATCGTGCTGAGGTCGTAGGGCGTGTGGTTGGGGACCAGGGTGCGCTCGTAGGAAGCGATGGCCATCGCGAAGCGCTCGCGCGTGATGCCCGGGCTGCCGAAGGCGCGCTGGAAGAGGTCGCCGTAGGTCGCGCCGACGATGAAATCGGCCAGCGGTTGCGGCAGGTCGCGCGCCAGGTCGAGCGGCCGGATCCGCTCCAGCTTGGCCACGACCTCCGACCACGGGCGCGCGTCGTGCCCCATCTCGATCGGCGACACCGGCGGGAACACCGCCTGGCTCTCGAGCGCGGCCAAGGCGGGCAGGACGACCTGCCCGGCTTCGTCGCGGAAGATCTGCCCGGCGCGCTTGTCCCAGAACACCGCGTCGAAGAAGGCGGCCCCGAAAACCGTGGGCGCGTTACGGTTCGTCGCTTGGCGGGCGATGCCGAAGGCCGGATCCCGCAGGTAGGCGCCGGTGGGATCCTGGCGCACCATCCCCGGTGAGCCGAACTCGTCGTCCGCCGTGAAGAACTGGTGGTCGTTGCCCGGCTGACGCGTGCCGGCATGGATGTCGGCTCCGCCCGCCTCGGGCAAGTGGCAAGTGGCGCAGGCCATGGTGCCGTCCGACGACACCTGCTCCTCGAAGAACAGCGCCTTGCCGAGCAGCACCTTGTCCGGGGTCAGCGGGTTCCCGGGCGGAACAGCGACGCTCGGAAAGCTGCCGATGGTCTGGGCGGAGACGCTCGCGGCGAAAAATGCCACGCCGACGAGACGGGAGAGCGAGGACAGACGGGGGGCTCGGAGCTTCAAGACTCACTTCCTTTCGGGACCAGACGCGTGGGACGACGCGCGCTCGACGGGAGGACGGCGACGGCCAGCAAGCGCGGGACCACGGGCCCGATTTGGCGCCGGGCCCCAGCGCTCGAGGTTGCCAGCGGGAGGCATGGGCGGGAGACTTGGGGCCCGCACAACGTCCTCAGGAGCCCACGGTGACCCAGATCAAAGATTCGATCCTCGACGCGATCGGCAACACGCCGATGGTCCGCCTCCGCAACGTCGGTCGCGCCACGGGCTGCGAGTACCTGGCCAAGTGCGAGTACCTGAACCCGGGCGGCTCGGTGAAGGATCGCATCGGCAAGCGCATGGTCGAGGAGGCCCAGAAGAAGGGCCGAATCAAGCCCGGTGACGCGCTGATCGAGCCTACCAGCGGCAACACCGGCATCGGCATGGCCCTGGCAGCCGCGGTCTATGGCTATCGGATGATCATCACGATGCCGGAGAAGATGAGTCGCGAGAAGCAGGTCGTGCTCGAGGCGCTGGGCGCCGAGATCATCCGCACGCCGACCGAGGCCGCCTGGGACGCGCCCGAGAGCCACATCGGCGTCGCGCGCCAGCTGCAGAAGATCATCCCCAACTCGCACATCCTCGATCAGTACTCCAACCCCGACAACCCGCTGGCGCACTACCACGGCACGGGCAAGGAGATCGTCGAGCAGACCGGCGGCCAGTTCGACTTCGTCGTGCTCACCGCCGGTACCGGCGGCACAGTCTCCGGCGTCGCGCGCTACATCAAGGAGCACGTGCCGAGCGCCAAGATCATCGGCGTCGATCCGGTGGGCTCGATCCTGGCCGGACCCGGCCCGATCGGCTCCTACAAGGTCGAGGGCATCGGCTACGACTTCATCCCCGACGTGCTCGACCGCTCCTTGGTCGACGAGTGGGTCAAGACCGAGGACCGCGAGTCGTTCCTGATGGCGCGGCGCCTGATCCGCCAGGAGGCCATGCTGGTCGGCGGCAGTTCGGGCTCGGCGGTGTGGGCCGCGCTGCAGATCGGCAAGAAGTACGGGCCGAAGAAGCGCATCGTCACGCTGCTGACGGACTCGGTGCGCAACTACATGACGAAGTTCCTGGACGACCGCTGGATGCGCGAGAACGGCTTCACCGAGGCCTCGTGGGAGACGAGCACGCTGGGCGAACTCCTGCGCGCCATGCCCGCGCGACGCGAGATGGTCCACGCCGGCAGCGCCGACACGGTGGCCGACGCGGTCCTGTCGATGAAGGAGCACGGCATCAGCCAGCTGCCGGTGCTCGACGACGGGCGCCTGGTCGGGATCGTGACCGAGTCCGACCTGCTCTCGAAGCTCGTCGAAGGCCACACTCTGTCCTCGTCCGTGGCCGAAGTCATGTTCCGCAACGTGCGCACCGTGAACGCGCGTGAAGACGCGCGCGTCTTGACCGAGCTCTTCATGAAGGACCTGGTCGCGCTGGTGGTCGACGACGACAAGCGCTTGCTCGGCATATTGACCAAGATGGACCTCGTCGATCACCTGACCGGCTCGTTGGGCAGTCGGCGCGAGGTCGCCGAGCGCTCGTGACCGCGACAGTGCCGGCGCCCGCCTGGCCGGCGCGCCGCAAGGCCATCCTCGCGCTCACGCTCTCGACCGCGGGTCTGCTTTCCCTGCTAGCGCTCTTTTTCTGGCTGCGCTCGACGCCACCTCCCACTCCGCCGCCAGCGAACAGCCCGGCGTCGGGCCAGGATCCGACCGGCTACCGTCCGGCCTGGCAGATGACGAAGGCCACGCTGGCTTCGCGCGATCGCTTGCCGGCGGTGATGGCGCTGGTGGTGAGCGGCTGGGGCCTGTGCCTGGCGTTCCTGCTCACCGTGCGCACGACGCGCACGCGCCTCAAGCTCCCGCTCGCGCTGCTCGTCTGGTGGTTCGCCGTCGAGCTCTTCGCCGCGCCGCACTGGATCGACCTCTTCGGCCTGTGGCAGCTGGCGATCATCCGCGACGTCGATCACCGTCCGAACGGCCCCGGCGGTCAGTTCAACGAGGATTCCCTGCGCTGGACGCGCCCACCGGCGGAGTTCCACGCCGAGGGCACCAACCTCCTGTTCCTGGGCGACTCCTTCGCCTTCGGTGCGCTGGTCCTGCCCACCAAGGCCTTCCCTTCGGTGGTCCAGGCGCGCCTGAAGGAGCGCTTCCGCGGCGCGGACGTGAAGGTCGCCAACTTCGCCTGGGTGAGCTCGTGCCCGTTCCTCAGCCTGCGGCGCCTGCGCGAGCTCGGCGAGAAGTACGCGCCCGACATCGTCGTCGAGTGCCTCGACATGACGGACTTCTTCGACGACGTCGTGACCGAGAACATGCTGCCCCGCCGCGGCATGTACGCACTCTACGACGTCCTGCCCTTGACGCTGCGTGTGTGGCACGCGCTGGCGCCGGACTCCTACGTGCGCGTGCTCTCGTGGACGGTCGGCGGGATGCCCGAGCAGCGCTTCTTCCACTCGCTGCAACCGCTGGAGCAGAGTCGGCGCTTCCTCGAGCCGCTGCTCGGACACCTGCGCGAGACCGAGGCCTGGGCGCACGAGCACGGCGCCGAGTTCGTCGTGTTCGTGTTGCCGCGCTCATATCAGTACAGCGGCCGTGAGTGCCCGCAGAACTGGGAGAAGGACATGTACGTGCCGCTCGGCCCGTATGCGCTCGAGGCCTTCCGCTGGTTCGACGAGATCCGTCCCGAGGTGGACTTCCCGATCGTGTCGCTGCTCGAGACCTTCCAGCAGAACCAAGAGTTCCCGACCTGCATGGACGACGATCCGCACTGGAACACGACCGGGCATCGCGTGGCGGCCGAGGCGGTGCTGCAGACGCTCCTGCCGCTGGTCGAGGGGCGTCTGGCGCGCTGAGCTACTAGGTTCGAGAATCCGCGCGCCGCGCGCGGATTCTCGGAAGTAGTAGCTCCGGCGCCGCCGGCGCCGCGCCGCTCATCAAGCGGCGAGGAGGGGGAGGCCGCGTGTCGCGCCTGGCCTGGAGGAGGAGTCGCGGGGGAGGGTCTGCCGCCCCCGCCAACAAGAACTCAGCACGGGCGCATGAGGTCTCATTGGGTTGCGGGCTGCAGCCCGCGCTGAGAGCGCGTTGGAAAATCCCACTGCCGACCTGCAGCGCAGCGATTCGTCGGCAAGAGCCCGCTCCTAAAGGGCGAAAACACTCCTTCGAAAACCGGGCCCGCAGGGGTCTGGGATTTTCCGACAGCCTCTGAGCCGCTTGCCCGCCGCAGGCGGGCCTGGTCAGGAAAGAACAGGCTGCCCAGGTCCGCTGAGCTTCTATTCGTCGGCCGCCTGCACGGCGAGCAAGACTCCTGGAGTGGCGGAAAGCGCAGCGCGGAG
>SIAI01000047.1 GCA_009691855.1 Planctomycetota bacterium
TGCAGCGCGAAGCCGGCCAGCACGTAGGGGTTGCCCATGTCGGTGCCCAGCAGGATCCCGGCGCCCGCGTCGCGCAGCGCGCGCACGGCCTTCTGCTCGAAGGGCAGCGCGTCGTGTGCCGCTTGCACGCTCGCGGCCGGCATGCTTGCGAGGTAGTTGGCCGACGAGCTCGGGTCCCAGTAGGCGCGCATGCCCGGCGAGACGTAGCGCATCTCGGGGCGCGCGAGCAGCGCCTGGGCCGCCTCGCCCTGACTCCACTTCTGCATCACCACCAGCGTCGGGCAGCTCCACGCCCCCGCCGCGCGGATCTGCTTGGCCACCGCCGTGAGGCGCGCGTCGTCGACCTCTTTCCAGGCCAGGGTCTCGTTGCTGAATTCGATCGCGCGCAGCGGCGTTCCCGCGCGCTGCGCGGCCTCGGCGAAGCCGCCCAGGTGCTCGATCGTCGCTTGCCCGGCCTCGAGCACGTCGGCCAGCGCCAAGGCATCGGGCACATGGCCCATCAGCCGCAGGCCCTGCTCCTCGCCGGCGATCGCCAGTGCCTCGTAGCACTCGCGCGTGAGTCGCGCATACGGCTTGAGGAAGTCGTAGCCGGCGGCCTTCTGCGCGCTCACGATCTCGGCGGCCTGATCGGGGTTGGTGAGCTCGACGCTGCCCGGCCACACCGCCGGCTTGCCATCGATGATCGGCCCGGCGGTGTAGATCCGCGGACCGAGGAGCTCGCCCGCCTCGATGCGCGCGCGCCAGTCGAGGTGCAGCGGGGTGCCGAACAGGTTGCGCACGGTCGTGACGCCGTTGGCCACGAACAGATAGAGATCGTTCTCGTCCCACACGTGCACGTGCATGTCGGCCAGGCCCGGCATGAGGAAGCGGCCGTGGCCGTCGATGCGCTGCGCGTCGGCCGGCACGGCGACCGAGCTCGCCAGCCCGAGGGCGACGATGCGCCCATCGCGCACGAGCACGGTCTGGTCGGCGAGCACGCTCTCGCGCTCCATCGGCAGCACGGAGACGTGCTCGATGGCCAGCGGCGGCGGGGACTGCAGCAACGCGAGGCACAGGAGGAGGGCGCTCATCGGCTCTCCGTGCGTTCGCGCGGCTTGATCCTTCGCGGAATCCCGCTCACGCCTCGAAGTCGAAGGCCACACCGCCGTCGAGTCCGCCCTCGAGCAGGGCCAGGATCTTGGCCTTGACCTTCTCGTGCTCGGGATGCGGCAGGTAGGCGTCGCGCGACTTGGCGTCCTTGAAGACCATCGCGAAGCCGTGCGTGTAGCCCTTGTTGAAGCCCTCGGGCGAGGAGTACGGCCCGCCGGCGAAGGAGAGGATGCCGGGGATCTTCTGCTGCAGCGCGACGAGCTCGGCGAACAGCGCAGCGATGGCCGGCTTCTTGGCGTCCTTCTTGAAGCGCAGGAGCACGAGGTGGTGGATCATCCGGCAGAAGATAGCGCGGCGCCGGGGAAGGCTCCCAGCTCCAAGATCGGCTGGGATCGCGACGAGCCTTCCGTTCGCAGGATCTCGGCCGCGCGGGACAAGCTCTACGCGCTCGGTTTCTCCGGCCTGCTGTGCGCCCTGGACAAGAGCAGTGGGAAGCTCGTGTGGTCCCACGACCTCGTCGCGGAGTACGCGGCGAAGCAGCCGCAGTACGGCTTTGCCACCAGCCCGCTGGCCCACGGCGAGTCGCTCATCGTCCCCGTCGGCGGAACGGGCTTCGGCGTCGCGGCCTTCGCCCTCGCGGACGGAAAGCTCCTCTGGCACGCGCACGACTTCGAGGAGATCTACGCCTCCCCGCTCCTGATCGAGGTGGAAGGCGAGGTCCAGGTGGTCGTGCTCACGGCGGCGGATCGCCGGACTGGATCCGCAGACCGGCGAGCTGCTGTGGAGCGAACCCATCGAAAACGAGGGCGGACAGAACATAGCCACGCCGGTCTGGTGCACGGACAAGCTGCTCTGCGTGACCTCGGGAACGCACGGAAGCGTCGGCCTGAGATTCTCCAAGGTGGACGGCAAGACCCAGGTCGAGCGGGCGTGGCAGAACGAAAAGCAGATCGCCCAGACCACGGTCGTGCGCGCCGGCGACTACCTCTACGGCTCCACCGGCTATGACCCGTTCCTCGTGACCGCGATCCATGCCGCGACCGGAAAAGTCGCGTGGCAGCAGGGAGGCTTCTCGCCGGCCAATCTCGTCGCCGCCGACGGGAAGCTCCTGCTGCTCGACTACGATGGCGTGCTCGCGCTCGGCACGGCCGGCCCCGAAGGCTTCCGAGTGCACTCCAAGGCCAGCGTGCTCGAGGCGCAGGCCTTCACCCCTCCCGCCGTGTCCGGCCAGACCCTCTACCTGCGGGATCAGAAGCGCATCCTGGCCATCGACCTCGGCAAGCCGGACTGACCGGCCGCGCCTGCGCCCGACGCTCCGTCGGGGAACGCCAGCCTCCTGCCTACTGCTGAGGGAGCAACTCGAGCTGCAGAGCACGGAAGCGCACCTCGGTCGCGCCGCCGGAGTGGAGCTGGAGCGCGACCTGGCCGCGGCGCGCGCCGTCCGGGTCGTCCAGATCGACGCAGGGCTCGTCGTTGAGCCAGGTGCGGACGTGCGCGCCGCGGCACTCGATCACGTAGTGGTTCCAGCCGTCGAGCGCGACCTTGGTGGCGCCCTTGTCGACCAGCAGGCCGCGCCCGTTCTCCTCGTACAGCTTGCCCCACCAGCCAGGGCCGACGTCGGCCTGGTAGCCCTTCACCTCGCCGCCCTCGAGCTCGCGCGTGCGGAACTGCACGCCGCTGTTGCCCTGGTCGCCGACCAGGCGCAGCTCGAGGCTCAGGCGAAAGTCGCCGAGCTCGTAGGCGCTGACCAGGAAGGCGTTGTGCTCGAGGCCGGCGCTGCGGCCGACGATCTCGCCGTTGTTTCCCGAAGCGGCGTTGTTCCCCGGACCAGGTTCCACGCTCCACACGGCGGGATCGCCGTGCCAGTTGGCGAGCGTCTTGCCGTCGAAGAAGGCGCTGGCGTTCAGCGGCGTGGCCAGGAGTGGCGTCTGCGTCGGACTGGCGAGGTAGGCGAACAGGTCGCGCACCTCGTCGGGCGCCATGGGTTCGAGCTGACCCTCGGGCATGGTCGAGAGCGGCGAGAGTTCGAGCTCGTCGATCTCGCTCAGCGCCAGCACGAGCGTCTCGCGCTCGCTCTGCAGCGTGACCGAGCTCGAGCTGCGCGCGCGCTCGATCCCGGTCACGAGGCGCCCGTCCTTCAGGCGCGCCACGGTGGTGCGGTACTCGTTGGCGACGACGCCGCTCGGCTCGAGCGCGTTCGACAGCAGGTACTCGCGCTCGGCGCGGTTCGAGCCGGTCAGGTCCGGGCCGAGGGTGCCGCCCGTGCCGAACAGCGTGTGGCACTGCTGGCAGGTGCGCGCGAAGACCTCGTGGCCGCGCGCGAGGTCGCGCTCGCCGCCGGCCTCGAGCAGCGTGCGCAGGCGCGCGAACTCGGACTCCTTGCTCGCGTCGGGCAGGCGCACCTGGCCGATGTGCTGGTCGAGCAGACGGTCGAGCTCGGGATCGCCGAGCGCGCGCAGGGCGCGCAGCTGGAAGGCCGAGAGCTCGTTCTTGGGTACGCGGCCGTCGCCCACGGCGACGAGCAGCGCGCGCGCCGTGCTCGCGCGCGCGGCCAGCGTGGCCACCGCGTCGCGTCGTGCGCCGGCGTCGAAGCCGGGGTAGCGCTCCAGCAGCGCCGGCGCGACCTGCGGCGCGTCGAAGGCTGCCAGACCGCGGATCGCGGGCCCGCGCAGGCCGGCGTCGTCGAGTACGGCGAGCAGCACCTCGTCCGCGCCCGCGGCGCGGCTGCGCACCAGCGCGTCCAGCGCGCGTGCGCGGCGTCCTGCGTCGGCCGCGGCGTCGGCCACGGTCGCGCGCAGGGCCGGGAACGCGCTCGCGTCGCCGAAGGCGATGGCGAGCTCCAGGGCCTGGTCGCGTACGTGCGCGTCGGCCTCGGCCCTGAGCGTGGCGAACAGCTCGGGCCAATCGGCCGGGGCGGAGAGCCCGCGCGCGTCGCGCACGCCGTTGACCCATTCGTCGAGGATCAGCGTGCGCCGCTCCGGTTCGCGCTCGTTCGACAGCGCTCGCACCAGCGTCGCGGCCAGCGCCGGCTCGCCCGCCGCGCGGCGGTAGACGAAGCGCGCCAGCTTCTCGATCTTCGTCTCGCGCGCCAGCACGAGCGCCTGCTCCGGCGCGGCGACGACCAGCGGCTCGATCCCGTACCACAGGAGCAAGGGGATGTTCAGGTCGCCCGCATCCTCGCCGTGTGCGACCAGCGCGCGCGCCAGGCCGAAGCGCTGCCCCACCGGCAGCCGTTGCAGCGCCGAGGCGAGGTACAGGCGCACGACCGGCGAGCTCTCCTTGATCGCCAGCAAGGCGAGGCGATCGACCAGCGCGCTCGAGGCAGCGCGACGCTCGAGCAGGCACTGCACGGTCCAGGCGCGCAGGTACGGGTCGCTGGAAGAGAACAGCTCGTGGCCGAGGTCCTCGTCGATGCCACCGATGGCGTGCAACGCCCACAGCGCGCGCAGGCTGCGCTCGTCGCGCTCGACCGCGCCCCTCTCGAGCAGGATGCGCCGCAGCGTCGCGGCCACTTCCACGTTCGGCCCGCGCTCCTGCAGCAAGACGCGCGCGCGGCGCGCGAACCACTCGTTGGGGTGGAACAGCAGGCGCACGAGCTCGGCGCTGGGCAGCGCCGGCAGATCGACCTTCAGCGGCTGGTGCGCGCCGTAACTCACTCGATAGATGCGCCCGTTGGTGCGGTCCCAGCGCCCCGGCTCGGTCCAGTGGCAGGCCTGCTGGTCGTACCAGTCGCACACGTACAGCGAGCCCTCGGGCGCGAGCTCCAGCGCGATGCCGCGGAACCACTTGTCGTTGGCCAGCATCATGTCGCTGGCGTGCTTGCCCACGAAGCCCGAGCCGACGGGCTCGAGGGCGTCCGCGTTGATGCGATTGCCGTGGATGTTGTTCATCAGGATCCGCCCGCGCCACTCGGGCGGGAAGGCGTCGTCCTGGTAGATCAGCGCGCCGCAGTGCGCGTGGCCGCCGCCGACCGCGTTCGAGCGCAGGTTGCCGCCGTGCGGCGTGTCGCCGAGGTAGTGGCGGTGGTCGGCGATCGTGCCGAGGTCCTCGAACACGTACGGGTCGAAGTGTGCGCCGGCCTGGCGCTGGTAGCGTCCGCCCTGGGTCAGGTGAAAGAGGTGCGGGATGACGCAGGCCGTGACGAAGCACTGTCCGTGCGCGTCGAAGTCCACGCCCCAGGGGTTGCTCGTGCCCCAGGCAAAGACCTCGAACTCGCGCCGCAGCGGGTGGTAGCGCCACACGCCGGCGTTGAGCGGCGTGCGCTCGGCCTCGCTCGCGCCGGGCTTGCCCACGTTCGAGTACGTGAACACGCCATGGCAGCCGTAGAGCCAGCCGTCCGGGCCCCAGGTGAAGGCGTTGAGCGTCTCGTGCGTGTCCTGGTAGCCCCAGCCGTCGAGCAGCACCTCGGGCGGACCGTCGGGCACGAGGTCGTCGTTCCGGTCGGGGATGAAGTAGAGGTACGGCGCGGCCCCGACCCACGCGCCGCCGAAGCCGACCTCGAGGCCGCTGACCAGGTTCAGGCCGTGCGCGAAGACCGTGCGCTTCTCGAACTCGCCGTCGTGGTCGGCGTCCTCGAACACGAGGATGTCGTCCTTGCCCTGGCCCTCGGGCGCGCGCTGCGGGTAGGTGAAGGCCTCGACCGCCCACAGCCGTCCGCGCGCGTCGATGGTGATCGTGATCGGCTGGTGCAGCTCGGGTTCGGAGGCCACGCGCTCGACGCGAAAGCCCTCGGGCAGCGTCATCGCGCGCACGGCTTCCTCGGGCGCGAGACCGGCGTGCTGCACCACGTCGGCGAGCAGGATCGGCGGGGTGTTCGGCGGCGGTGGGAAGCTGGGCTTCGTCGCGTGCAGCAGGAAGTCGTCGAAGTTGAGGTGGCCCCAGCTGCCGCTCTCCTCGTCCAGCAGGCGGATGACGAGCTCGTGTCCGCGCTCAGCCGTGAGCTCGATCACCACGCGCTGCAGCGTCTCGAAGTTCGCGGCCGAGGTCCTGAAGACGAGCACGGGCTCGCGGCCGTCTTCCATGCGCAGGAGCTCGAGGCGCTCGCCGTCGCCGCCGCCGCCGCCGAGCAGGAAGCTCGCCCACGGCTCGGAGACGACGAAGGGCGCCGAGGTCAGCGTGCCAGTGCGCTCGTCGCCGTGGCGCTCGAAGCCGCCGATCCAGACGTCGCCCTGTTGCAGCGCCGGCTCGCGCCCCCGTGCGCGCGGCGCATCGTCGCGCACCGGCTGATCGGCGAAGGCGTCGCCCGTGGCGCTCCAGTCTCCGAGGTCGCCGCGCTCGAGGTCGAGGTTCAACACGCGCCCGGAGCGATCCGCCGGCCGCACGCCGCGCTGCGGCGCGGGCGGAGCCTGGCCACCGCGCTGGCGCAGCACGAAGGTGCCCTTCTTGTTGCCGATGACCACGTCGCTGCGTCCGTCGCCGCTGACGTCGGCGGCGACGACCTGCGTGCCGACGCCCGAGCCGTCGTCCAGTAGTTGCGCGACGTAACGTGCGCCGCCGGCCTCGCGCCGCAGCAGGAAGGCGTAGGTCACGGCCGGCACCGCGCCGCCGTCGGGATCGCCCTTGGCGCCGTGGGACCACCAGCGCTTGCCGCTGACGATGTCCTGCAGGCCGTCGCCATCGATGTCGGCCAGCGCGAGCGCGTGCAGCTCGCCGAACTTGACGCCCTCGGCGTTGTCCGCGGGCGTCGCGCCCATGACGACGTGCTCGACGAAGTCGAGCGCGCCGTCCTTCGCCACGTGCTCCCACCACGAGAGGCCGAACTCGTGCGCGGCCAGCGAGGTGATCACGTCGTTGTCGCCGTCGCCGTCCACGTCGGTGACGAGCATCTGCGCGCCGCCGTGCTTCAGGCTGAAGGCGAAGGCGTGCTTCGTCCATACGGGATCACCGGCGAGCGCGCTCGGCTGCTGCCACCAGCCGTCCTTGAGCAGGACGTCTGCACGCCCGTCGCCGTCCACGTCGCCGACGCCCAGGCCGTGCGTGAAGCGTTGCGCGCCGAGGTCCTCGCTCAGCGCGTGGAAGACCCACGGCTTCTCGGGGGCACCCTGCGGGCCGGCCCAGCCGAGCTTGCCGCCGTTCAGGAACACGAGCTCGGGCACGCCGTCGCCGTTGAGGTCGGCCCACTCGGGCGACTCGCCATCGACGTGCTCGAGCACGACGTGCGCGGCCCAGTGCTCGTCCTTGCCGCGCGGATTCGCGTACCAGGTCGCGGCCTCGCCCGGGAAGCCGACGAACAAGACGTCCATCCAGCCGTCGCCGTCGAAGTCGCGCGGGAAGGCGAAGAAGTTGTCGGAGTAGCCGGCAGGATCGAAGGCCTTCGGCGCGTAGATCTCACGCCGCGTCGCGAAGTCGGGCCCGCGATACCAGTAGGGGCCCGAGATCACATCCATCTTCCCGTCGCGGTCCAGGTCGGCGCAGCTCGCGCCCTCGCACAGGAAGTCGGTCGAGAGCGTGAGGCGCTCGAAGGAACCGTCGGAGCAGAGAGGAGTGAGCGTGAGCAGTGCGATCGGCAGCAGGGGGGCGGTCATCGCGGCGATTCTATGGGCTGCGTGGGCGCTTTGCGTCGTCCTCGTCGGGGAGCACTACCGGCAGGGAACGCGAGCCTCGTGGGCTCGCGCTGGGCGGCGAAAAGGCCCGCAGCGAGTTGCAACCGGGAGCTCGCTGAGCCGCTTACCCGCGCACGCGGGCCTGGCCAGGAAACCTCGGCTGCGGCGCTCGAGTTCTCTCAGCTGAAGCACTCCGGGGTCCCGGTGCATCCGTTCGGCAGCCCGGATGGGCGCGCGGCGGACCTTCTGTTCGATGGCCCGCACCAACGTGGGTGTTCAGCGTCAGACCGTTGGTCAGAACGGACGTGGTCGCCGAGATCTACAGCGCGCCGATCGATGGCAGCGCGGCGGCCCTACGGATCAGCGCGTCGGTGCCGACGGGGATGAACCTCTTCGTCCTCGCGCGCCGGCTCGGACGCGTGTTCTATTCCGCCGATCAACTCGAGGCGGGCGTACCGAGCGCTTCAGCGCGTCCGTCTTTGCCTCCCAGCGGGCGCAGGCTTGCTCGCGCCCAGTTCGGCGTCTCTTGGCCGCGCGTAATGGAAGCGCAAGCCGAGCTTCAGCGCGACGGGCGCCGATGCCGATTCACTGCGTGGGGGGTGAGGGCATGAGAATCTTCTTCGCAGTGCTGTGTGTCGGGATGCTGGTCCTGACGGCGACCAACGCGGACGGGGGGCAGGGAGCGCGGGGACGCGCTCCGCAACCGGCGGCGGCCAAGGCTCGCGCTCCGCAGGTGGCTCAGAACAAGGCCGCCCCGAGCGCGCGCATTCCGGCGCGCTCGCCGGCGGATCTGAATCGCGACGGCAAGGTCTCCGCAGCCGAGCGCGGGCGCGTGGAGCACCTGCGCTCGGTCGCGGCGCAGCCGACGGGCGTTGCCAGCCGCAGCGCGGCGCGGACCGAGGACGAGCGCCAGCTCGGTTCCTCGACGCGCGTGGCCGCGCTGCGCGGCCGGACGCGCGACTCCAAGCGCGACTGAAGCGCGAGCAGCCCGCGCTACCATGGCGCGGCATGACGCGCGTCGCCGCAGGGGGTCTCTTGCTCACGGCCCTGGCTCTGCTGGCGGCCTGCGGGCCGGCGGCGCCGCGCGCGCCACGCAGCGTGCTCTTGATCACGCTCGACACCACGCGCGCCGACGTGCTCAGCGGCGACGCGCCCAGCCGCGTGCTCGCGCCGCGCATCGCGGCCCTGGCCGAGACGGGCGTGCGCTTCCCACGCGCCTACACCGTCGCCCCGCTGACGCTGCCGGCGCATGCTTCGATGCTCACCGGCCTGGTGCCGCCGCGCCACGGGATCCGCGACAACCACCACGGCGCCTTGCCCGAATCGGCGCACACGCTGGCCGAGGTCTTGAGCGAGCAGGACTTCGAATGCGCGGCCTTCGTGTCGGCGCTAGTGCTCGACCGCGGCTTCGACCTGGACCAGGGCTTCGCGCTCTACGACCAGCCGCCGCTGGCCGAGCGCGTCGTGGGCGAGGCCTTCGCCGAGCGCCCGGCGCGCGACACCGCGCGCGCGGCGGCGGCCTGGCTCGAGGCGCGCTCCACGTCGCGGCCATTCTTCCTGTGGACGCACTTCTACGACGCGCACCTGCCCTACGCGCCCGCGCTCGAGCACCTGCAGCGCGCCACGGGCAACGCCTACCGCGGCGAGGTCGCTGCGCTCGACGACGCGGTGGGGGTGCTGCTCGACGCGCTGGAGCGCAGCGGGCTCGCGCAGGAGACGCTGATCGTGGTCACCGCCGACCACGGCGAGAGTCTGGGCGAGCACGGCGAGCCGACGCACGGCGCGCTGTGCTACGAGGCGACGATGCGCATACCTTTCGTGCTGCACTTCCCCGGCGCGCCGCCGTTGCCCGGCGCGGCGCACCTGGCCAGCCTGGTGGACCTCTATCCGACGCTGCTGGCGCGCCTCGGCCTGCCCGTGCCGGCCGGGCTCGACGGCCTCGACCTCTTCGCAGCCGACGCGCCCGTGGACCGCGGCGTGTACTTCGAGAGCTACTCGGGCTACTTCAACTACGGCTGGAGTCCGCTCGCCGGCTGGCTCGACGGGCGCGGTAAATATCTGCACAGCTCGCGGCCCGAGTTCTACTCCAGCCTGCAGGATCCGGCCGAGCGCACCGACCTCGCGCACGCGCGTTCGCGGCAGTGCGAGCAGGCGCGCGCGCACCTGGCGGAACTGCTGGCGCGGCCCGCGCTCGAATCGGTACCGCACGGGGCCGATCCCGAGCTCGACACCGCGCTCGCAGCCCTGGGCTACGCGCGCGGCGCGCTGACGGCCGACGTCGTGCTGCCCTCACCGCTCGCGCCGAGCGAGCGTCCGAGTCCCGGCCAGCGTGCCGGCGAGCTGGTGCCGCTGCTCGAGGCCCACGCGCTGTACGAGGCTGGACACTACGCCGAGTGCCGGCCGCTGGTGGCCGAGATCGTGCGCGACAATCCGCGCCACCTGCTGGCGCTCGACCTGCTCGCGCTGTGCACGATGCAGGCGGGGGAGTTCGCGGCCGCTGCGGGGCTGCTGCGCCAGCGGCTGTCGGCTGGACCGGAGGCGGCCGACACGCGCCTGAACCTGGGCCTGTGCCACCTGGAACTCGGGCACGCCGCGGAGGCGCTGGTCGAGATCGAGACCGCGCAGCGACTCGCGCCCGGCAACGCCGCGATCGAGGACGCGCTGCGGCGGGCCCGCGCGGCCCTCGCCGCAGAGCCGCGCGACAATAGAGAGCCGCGCGGGGACTGAGCTACTAGGTTCGAGAGTCCGCGCCGCGCACGGATTCTCGGGAGTAGTAGCTCCGGCGCCGCAGGCTCCGCGCCGCTCATCAAGCGGCGAGGAGGGGGAGGCCGCGTGGCGCGCGCCTGGCCTGGAGGAGGAGTCGCGGGGGAGGGTCTACCTCCCCCGCCAACAAGAACTCAGCGCGGGCGCATGAGGTCTCATTGGGTTGCGGGCTTCGCCCGCGCTGAGAGCGTGAGCGAGAATCCCGCGCCGTTCCGCGCGGGCGTTCTTGCTCACCCTCGAACCCCCTGGGCGCGAGTCCCTCGCGCCCCAAAGGCCTCGAAGCTCGCCATGGTTGGATGGTTGCTCACACTCTGAGCCGCTCACCCGCCGCAGGCGGGCCTGGTCAGGAAAGAACGGACTGCGCAGGTCCGCTGAGCTTCTATTCGTCGGCCGCCTGCACGGCGAGCAAGACTCCTGGAGTGGAGAAAAGCGCAGCGCGGAGACGCAGAGAGCGCGGAGACTCGCGGAGAAGGAAGGAGCGTGGGCCTCCGCGGTTCAGCCTGCTGGAATCCGACGCTCCGCAGGTCCTCCGCCCCGCTGCCCGTTCTTCCTCCGTGGCGCTCCGCGCTCTCCGCGCTCTGCGCGTCTCCGCGCTGCGTTTGGGTTGCTGGCGGCGCGCGCTGAACAACTGGTTCTGTGGAAGACACTCGGCAGTCGGTCTTGGCCCGAGCCGAGGCTCTGCGCTACCTGGCGACGAGGCGAGCACGCGGGCGTGAGCTCGCGCACGCCTTCCATCCTCAAACCCATCGAGGTACGTGATGAACACTCCGCAAGCCCAAGAGTCCAAGCCCGTCCAGCCCTTCTTCGTGCGCTTCCTCGAGCAGCAGCAGGCTCTCGCCGTGCAGACGGACGTCAAGGCCGGCCGCCCCAACTACACGCTGAAATACCCCTCGGACAGCGACGAGGCGCCCACCACCTGAGCCGCTCGCCTGGATGAGTTCGTAGACGCCGGGCCACCGCCGCAAACCTGCGCCGGTGGCCCGGCTCGTTGCACCAGCGCCAAGACGTCCACGCAGAGGTCGCCTCAACGGGTCCGCTCAGCGATCGAGCCGGCGCACCTTCACGCTCTTGCCCTTCACCTTGCCCGCCGCCAGTTTCTGCAGCGCCGAGCTGGCGATCGCGCGCTCGACGGCCACGTAGGTGGAGAACTCGTTCACGTGGATCTTGCCCACCTGCGCGGCGCGGAAACCCGCCGTGCCGGTGAGCGCGCCGAGCACGTCGCCAGCGCGGAGCTTCTCTTTGCGGCCGCCCTGGATCTGCAGCGTGACCATCGGCGGCACCAGCGGCTCGCGACTCGCGGCCTTCAGCGCGGACAGGCGCTGCCACACGAGCGGGGCGCCCTGGGCCGTTTCGATGCGCTCCACGTAGCTCCGCTCGGGCGCTCCGACCAGGCTCAGCGCCCAGCCCTGCTCATCGACGCGTCCGGTGCGGCCGATGCGGTGCACGTGCACCTCCGGATCGGGAGTGATGTCCACGTTGATCACGGCCTCCAGCTGGGCGATGTCGAGCCCGCGCGCGGCGACGTCGGTGGCGACCAGGACCGAGCAGCTGCGGTTGGCGAATTGCACCAGGACCTGATCGCGCTCGACCTGATCGAGCTCGCCGTGCAGGGCGAGGGCCACGAAGCCGCGCGCCTGCAGCAGCGCGAGCAGGTCGCGGCACTGCTGGCGGGTGTTGCAGAAGGCCAGCGTGCTGACGGGGCGGTAGGCCTCGAGCAGGCGCGTGACGGCCTCCAGACGCTCGCGTTCGTCCACCTCGTAGAAGACCTGGCGGATCTTGGTCGGCGCGTGCTGCTCGAGCAGCTTCACTTCCTGGGGCTGGCGCAGGAACTGGCGGCTCAGCTCGGCGATGCCCTCGGGGTACGTGGCCGAGAACAGCAGGGTCTGCCGTTCCGTCGGGCAGGCCCGCACCACGCTGACGATGTCGGCGCGGAAGCCCATGTCGAGCATGCGGTCGGCTTCGTCGAGCACCAGCGTGTTCAGCGCGTCCAGCTTCAGCGTCCCACGCGCCAGATGGTCCAGCACGCGGCCCGGAGTGCCGACGACGACGTGCGCGCCGTGCTCCAGGCTGGCGAGCTGCGCGCGCAGCGGCGCGCCGCCGCACAGCGTGAGGATCTTCAGGTTCTCGCCCGCGCGCGCCAGGCGGCGGATCTCGTGCGCCACCTGGTCGGCCAGCTCCCGCGTCGGGCACAGCACCAGCGCCTGCACGCCGGGGCCAGGCGCCTTCAAGTTGAAAAGCAGCACGAGCGCGAAGGCCGCCGTCTTGCCGCTGCCTGTTTTTGCCTGCGCGATCAGGTCATGCCCCGCCAGCGCGATCGGCAAGCTCGCCGCCTGGATCGGCGTCATGGCGTGGTAGCCGAGCTGCTCCAGGTTCGCCAGGGTGGCGGGCGGCAGCGCGAGCTGACTGAAGGGCGGGCCGGAGGCCGGCGAGGCGGCGGAGGCTCGACTCATCCCCTGCCGACTTCGGGCAGGTGCTCGAGCTGTTCGCGCAGGCGCTTCACGGCCTCGCGCTCGCCGCGCACGCGGAAGAACGCGCCCTTGCCGTCGGCGCGCTCCTCGAGGACTTCGCAGTGCGTGAAGACCTCGCCGCGCAGCTGCTGCGCCGACCAGGGCAGGAAGAGCTCGGCCTCGACCAGGTGCCGGCGGAAAAAGGCGCGCAGTGCCTCGCGCAGCTGGGCCAGGTCGCCCTCGCGCAGCGCGCTCATCACGATGCAGTCGGGGTAGCGCGCGCGCAGCGCCGCTTCGCGCTCGGCCTGCGCCGCGTCGTCGCCGACGCGGTCGATCTTGTTGAAGACCAGGATGCGCGGCACGGCCTGGGCGCCGATCTCGTCGAGCACTTCCTCGGTCACCGCCAGCTGGCGCTCGAATCCCGGATCGCTGGCGTCGACGACGTGGGCCAGCAAGGACGCCTCGAGGGCTTCGTCGAGCGTGGATTTGAACGAGGCCACCAGCCCGTGCGGCAGGTTCTTGATGAAGCCGACCGTGTCGCTGACGAGCACGCGCGGGATGCTCTCGGGCTGCAGCGCGCGCACGGTGGTGTCGAGCGTCGCGAAGAGCTTGTCGGCCACCAGCACCTCGCTCCCGGTGAGCGCGCGCATCAGCGTGGACTTGCCCGCGTTCGTGTAGCCGACCAGCGCCACGTGCGCGTGACCCTGGCTCCCTTGCCGCCGCTCGCGCTGCGTCTTGCGCTCGACGTCCATGGCCACGAGCTCCTGCTGCAGCTCGGCGATGCGGTCGCGGATCTTGCGCCGGTCGAGCTCGTCCTGGGACTCGCCCGCGCCGCGGCCGCCGATGCCGCTGCGCTGGCGCCCCTGGGGTCCGGCGATCTTGGCGGCCTCGCGCAGGCGCGGCGCCATGTAGCCGAGGCGCACGATCTCGACCTGCGCGCGCGCCGCGTGGGAGCGCGCGTGGCGGTGGAAGATCTCGAGGATGACCATGGTGCGGTCCATCACCTCGCAGCCGACCGCGCGCTCGAGGTTGCGCCCCTGCGAGGGCGAGATCTCGTGATCGACGAGCAGGATGTCGGCGCGCCGCGCTTCCGCGGCGAGGGGGGCCTCGGCGGCTTCCTTGGCCTCGGCTGCCGCGCGCTTCGCGGCCTTGCCCGTGGCGCGCGGAGCCGGGCGCTCGGCGCGGCCGCCAGCGTCAGCCTCGGCCGCCCCACGCTCCTCGTCGTCCTCCACGCCATCGCCCTCCACGCCATCGTCCTCGTCCGCCGCCGCGGCGCCATCCGCGGGCTCGGGCTCGTTGCGCACGAAGCGGCGCATCTCTTCACGCTTGCCGAGGCCGAGGTACGCCGCCGCGTCGAACCGGCGGCGCTTCTGCGTGAACGTGTGGACGACCTCGAACCCCAGGGTCTTCGCCAGCTGGCGCAGCTCGGTGACCGACGCCAGGAACTCGACCTCGCTCACGCCCGACAGCTGCACGGCCGCCACGATGGCGCGCTTCGGCTTCGCATCGACATCTCGCAGCATGGGCGCGGAGCCTAGCAGATCACGTCCGAGCGGCGCTGGACGCCGCAAACATGGAACGCCATCCGACGCGGCTTGATATCCTGGCCCGCCATTCGAGCTGTACCCCGTGGTGTAATCGGTAACACGTCTGACTCTGACTCAGACATCCCAGGTTCGAGTCCTGGCGGGGTAACCAGGCCGAATGGCCGACCCCACCGGCGATGCCCCAAAAAGCGCTGCGCTACACGCTCACGGTCGTCTCGATCCTCCTGCTGGTCGCCCTGGGCGTCGTCGCCTGCGTTGGCTGCGCGGGCATCCGGCCGACGAAGCTCGGGGTCGACGGGGGCCGGCTCAGTCCCTGTCCGAGTTCGCCCAACTGCGTCAACAGCCAGGCTCAGGCGGAGCTGGACGAGCACTTCGTCGCGGCTCTCTCCGTCGAGGGCGACCCCGCGCGCGCCTGGAGTGCCGCCGTGCGCGCCGCCAAGGCGCTGCCGCGCGCCTCGGTGGTCGAGGAGCGCGATGGCTACCTGTGGCTGGAGATCCGCTCGCGCGTGTTCGGGTTCGCGGACGACCTGGAGCTCGCCCTGGACGCCGCGCACCAGCGCGTCGAGGTGCGTTCGTGCTCCCGGCTGGGCCACTCGAACCTCGGCGTGAATCGCGCGCGGGTCGAGGCGCTGCGCGGGGCCTACGCGCTGGAGTGCGAGCGATCGAAGTAGCGTGCGGTCCGACGCCGCGCGGAGACGTTGGATCCCGCGCAATCGCAGAAGCACCATGGGCGCCCCGTGCGCACGCTCTACCTGTCTGTCGGCGCGTTGTTCTTTGCTCTGGCCGCGCTCGGTGCGGTGCTGCCGGTGTTGCCGACCACGCCGTTCCTGCTCTTGACCAGCTGGTGTCTGGCGCGCTCGCCACCCACGTGGCACGCGCGCTTGCGTCGCTAGTGTCCCTTCCCCGAAGTAGCGCCAACAATCCGGCGCACTGAATCGCCGCTGGCGGCGTTGCGCCTCCTCCCTAGTATTGCAGCGAATACGCGTCGTCGGCGCGCCTGGCCAGCGACGATCCATCACGGCGCCTTGTTGGCGCTACTTCGGGGAAGGAACACTAGCCGCTGTTCGGGCCGTTGATCACCGCTTGGGAACGGCATAGAGGCGTGCGTCTGCACGTGAAGCTGTCGGCTCTGGGTGTGCTCGCGCTCGCGGTGGGGCGAGCCTGGGATGGGGCGATCTGACGCCGTGGCTACGGGGCGTGTTGATCGCGCTCGCGCTGGTGGGCGCCACGGTCATCGTGCGCCTCAGGACGGTTCCCCCGGAGGGCGATTCAGCTCGCAAGGACACCGAGGGACGAGGGTGAAGCTGCTCCTCTTCCGCCAGAAGTCGAGGCCGGCGTCCCACCCGGGTGCTCGAATCTGCGTTCGACCTCGGGACGCGGCACGCGCCCCGAGGTCGGTACGCTGACGGAACCCGTCGGTCCCGATCAGAAGAGCGGCAGCCCGCTCGGCACCGAGTCCGGGACGATGTCCGCCACGGACGCATCCTGGGCCGTGAGTGCGTGGAGGAACACCACGACCTCGTCGACGTCGAAGGGGTTCACGGCTTGCACGCGAGAATCGAGCGTCGACAGCACCTGATCGGAGTTGTGCGTGAGCATCAACACAAGCTGGGGGTCGAAGACGTTCGCTTGGATGTCGTACTGCTGGTTGCTCAGCTCGACGTCCTGGTAGTGAGCCACCATGTCGCGCAGCTCGGCGAACTGTCCCGCGTGGCCATAGGGACCGGTCAGGGCCACGTTGAGCAGGCTCGGCGTGCGGAACTTGAAGCGGTCCGTGAACTCGTGCGTGGCGTTCTCGCGGCCGATGTCCCAGCCGAAGAGAGAGATGGGGCCGATGTTGTTCACCCCGGGGCCGATCTGCGGCAAGCCGGTGTTGTGATGCTCCTGGTCCGACAGCAGCGAGCCAGAGTGGCAGCGGCCGCAACCCGCGGCGTAGAACGCGAGTCCGCCCATCACCTGGTCACGGTTGAGCGCCTTGTCGTCGCCGCGCGCGAAGCGCTCGAAGGGGCTGTCCGTGCGTGCGAACGCGCGCGCCTCGAAGGCGGCCAGGGCGTTCCCGACGTGCGCGAAGCTGAAGTCCTGGAGCGCGACGCCGGGATAGGCGGCGCGCAGGAGCTGCATGTAGCCCGGCAGGTTGAGCAGGCGCTCGGTCAGCTTCACCCACACGTCCGTGGTGCTATCGGGCGAGCCGCCGTTCGAGTTGTAGCCATCGCCCAGGTCGCCGAGCGGGTTCTCGCCCACCATGCCGCGCATCTCCTCGCGCGAGACGGGCGGCAGCATGGCCTGGGCCGCGAGGACCTCGAGGCCCGGCGAGAACGCCGCACGCATCGTCGCGGTCAGATCCACGGCCGGCGGAACGGTGATGGAGCTCCCGTCGTCTTGCACGCGGCCATCCCAGAAGAGCTCGCGCTTCGCGTGCAGCGCGAAGAGCGCCGGGCTGTTGCGCGGGATCATCTCGCCTCCGCCGCGGTTCGGTCCGAGTCCGAAGCCGTGCACGCCGTCCGACAGGTTGCGCCCGTCGCTGGTGGCGAACGAGGGCATGTGACAGATCGCGCACGAGATGTCCTGGTTGCCCGACAGGACCTTGTCGAAGAACAGGGCCTGGCCCAGCGCGAAGAGCTCGTCCGACACCGGCGGGGGAGCAGGCAGGGGCTGGACCTGAGCGGCGAACAGCTCGTGGCGCAGCGCATCGATCTCGACGGCGCTGGCCTCGTTGCTACGCGCGGCTCCCGACGAACCTCCACAGGCGCTCAACAGCACGGCGGACGAAAGCGACAGGGCGAGCAAGTACGGACGAGACATGTTCGATCCTCCTGAGACGGACGGGACAGGCTACAGCAAAGTCAAGGAAGGCGAGACCTGGGCGGGGGGCAAGCCCAAGCACGAGTCTCGGCGAACAGTCTAGGCGCGTTCAACCCCGCGGTTTCAGCGCGCGGGCTCGCGACTCGGTCGCCGGAGCTCTTGGCGTCCGGGGTCGCAATCACCCTGAGCCTCTCGGGTGCCCGCCCAGGGCCAGGGTAAGGGTTGCGGCCGGTCCGGACTCCTGAGGGGGTCACCGGGAGGAGCGCTCGTAGCATTCTGCTCGATGTCGAGCTCCACTCTCCGCGCGGGCACGTTCGCAGTCCTCTCCGTCCTCGTTGGCGCGCCCTGGAAGGAGTCCTTCCTCGGTCCGAGGCCGGGTCCGATCGCCGCGCGCGCCACCGCTCGAGCGCCCGCCGATGCGATCGACCAGGTGATTGAGGCCACGATGCGCGCGGACGATCTGCCCAGCGTCGCGCTGGTCGTCGGGCGCGCGGGCAAGGTCTTGAAGCAAGCTGCCTACGGCGAAGCGAGCCTCGAGCTGCACGTGCCCGCGACGCCGCAGACCGTCTACCCGATCGCCTCGGCCACCAAGGCGTTCACCAGCACGGCGATCTTCCTGCTCGTGCGCGAGGGCAAGTTCGCGCTCGAGGACTCGATCACCGAGCTGCTCCCGGGTCTCCCGTCGGCGTGGCTCGAGGTCACGCCGCGCCACCTCCTGACGCACACCTCGGGCCTGCCGGACATCGCCATCACGTCCGGGCGCGAACAGCTGATCGCGGGCACCAGAGGGGAAGCGCTGACGAGGGTCTGTGCGCTGCCGCTCAGCTGCGCGGCCGGTGCTCGTTGGAGCTACAACCAGACCAACTACATGCTTCTCCTGATGCTGGTGGAGAAGTACGGCGAGCGCCCCTTCGAGACCTTCATCCGCGAGCGCCTGTTCGAGCCCCTGGGCCTGAAGGCCACGACCTTCGGCGACTCCGACGACGTGATTCCCGGGCGCGCCACGATGTACGAGACGCGCGACGGCGCGCTGCGCCCGCGGCAGAGCCGCTTTCCCGAGTTCGTGCGCGGCGCGGCCGGCGTGAACACCAGCGTCGAGGAGTGGTATCGCTGGGCCGACGCCTGGGCCCACGCGCGCGTGTTGCCGCAGTCCGACCTCGACCTCCTCTGGCAACCCGCCGAGCTCGTTTCCGGAGCAAGGGTGAGCCTCGCGCCGAGCACCAGCTACGGCTGCGGCGTGATGGTCGATACGCGCGCGGGCCAGCGCTCCGTCGGCCACTCGGGTGGCGGCAACGCCGCCTTCCGCTACTTCATCGACGAGGACCTGCTGATCGTCTTCGCCACCAACGGAAAGACGGAGGAGGACGCGCTGGTGGACAAGATCGCTCAGGCCGCCAGGAGCATGCGCGATGAGTAGCGTCACGCCGGTCCGTGGTCCGGCTGCGTCCTCCGTGGCACCCTAGGCCGATGCAGGCGAGTCGGCTGCTCTCGATCCTGTTGCGGCTGCAGCTCGAGGGCCGGATCTCGGCGCGCGCCCTGGCGCAGGTCTTCGAGGTCTCGGTGCGCACGATCTACCGCGACATCGACGCGCTGAGCGCGGCGGGCGTGCCCGTGTATGCCGAGAAGGGGCGCCGCGGCGGCTTCCAGTTGCGCGATGGATATCGCACGCGACTGACCGGCCTGGATCGGCCGGAGGCGGAGAGCTTGTTCCTCGCCGGGGCGCCCTACGCCGCCACACAGCTCGGCCTCGGAGCCGCGCTCGAGACGATGCGCCTGAAGCTCCTCGCCTCCTTGCCCGAGGCGACGGCGCGCGAGGCCGAGCGCGTGTCTTCGCGCTTTCACCTCGATCCCGTGGCCTGGTTCCAGGGCCCGGACGAGCAGCGTCTGCTGCCCGAGCTGGGCGCGGCGGTGTGGACGGGCCGCAAGGTCCAGCTGCGCTACGACAGCTGGAAGGGCGTGGTCGAGCGCAGCGTCGCGCCGCTGGTTGGTGCTGAAGGCGGGCGTCTGGTACCTCGTGGCCGCGACCGAAGGACAGCCGCGCACCTATCGCGTGGGCTACATCCAGACGTTGCACGTGGGGGACGCGCCGACGCAGGTCCCGCGCCGCTTCGACCTGCAGGAATACTGGAAGCGCTTCGCGCGCGACTACGAGGCGCGCATGCAGGCCGGCGTGGCGCGTGCGCGCTCGGCCCGCGCTGCTGCGGCCCCTGGCGCGCCTGAGCCACGCCATGGCGCAGGCCGTGGCCGCGGCCGGGCCCTGCGATCGCGAGGGCTGGCACGTGCTGACGATCCCCATCGAATCGATCGAGGTCGCGGTGGGGGACCTGCTGCGCCTGGGACCGGAGGTCGAGGCCCTGGGGCCGCCCGAACTGCGCACGGCGCTGCGCAAGGCGGTGAAGGAGCTCCACGCGGTCTACGGTGCGACTTCGCGACGCTCCGCGAAAGGCTGACACTCGGTGTCGGGCTTGCGTTCCCAAGCTGGTCCTCCGTGTTCACGCGCTCCGCGACGAGCGCCAACCGGAAAGGACGACTCCATGAACCAGGGCACGAACGAGTTCGAGCGGCGCAGCGTGTTGCAGCTCGCGGCAGGGCTGGCGGCGGCGAGCACGGTAGGCCTCGGCCGCATCCGCGCGGATGCGATCCCGTCCAAACCCACGGGAAAACCCGGCGACTTCGACTTCCTCAGCGGCGATTGGAAGATCCAGAACCGCTGGCTCTCCAACGGCAAGTGGGACGAGTTCGAGAGCGAGGCGACGGTCTTCGGCCTCCTCGACGGCCTCGCCAGCGTCGAGGAGCTGCGCAACCCCGCGCGCAAGTTCAGCGGCATGGGCCTGCGCCTCCTCGACCTCGAGAAGAAGCTGTGGGCCGACTACTGGGTCCCCGGCGCGAGCGGCGTGCTGACCCCGCCGCCATCCTGGGGCAGCTTCGTGGACGGTGTCGGCCTGTGGGATTCCGACGACATGGACGGCGAGACGGCGATCATCGTGCGCGGCGCCTGGGATCAGATCACGCCGAAGTCTTGCCGCTGGTACCAGGCCGCTTCGCGTGACGACGGCCAGACCTGGGAGGAGAGCTGGATCATGCACTGGACGCGCGGGTGACGGGCCAGACCGGCAGCCGGCAGCGTGAACTGGCCGCTGCGCAACGGGTCCGACGCGCTCGTGCTCAGCGAACGGGTTCGGGCCTACTCGCGCTGAAGCGAGCTGCCCGTCACAGGAGCCGCGCGACGGACTCGCTCAGGACCTGGCAGTCGACGACCATCAGCGTCTCCTCCACGAACAAGAGCGGCCTGGTCGCGGAAATGCGGTCCAGATAGCTCGTCAGCTCGGGGTACTTCGGATTGTCGTAGTCGTGCCAGGCGATCACCGAGGTCGGGCCCGGACGGCGCATGCGATAGGCGTTCTCGGTGTCGGAGGTCACCGTCCGCTCGTCGTGCCCGCCATCGATCCAGATGAAGTCGAACTCGCCGAGGCCGGTCGGCTCGAACTCATTCGAGTCGCACAGCAGCCGCCGGATGCGTCCATCGAGCTTGCGGACGGGCGCTCGGCTCAGGCTGAGCTTTCGATCCTCCTCGACCGCCGAGGAGCCCGTCGCTCCCGCGGGGAGGTCCAGGGTGCACAGCTCAGCCTCCGGCGCATTCATGGCGAGCATCGCGGTCGTGCTGCCGAGGTAGGTCCCGAACTCGAAGATGCTGCGCGCCCGCGAGATCCGCAGCAACGCCAGCAGCAAGGCCTTCTCGAGCATCAGCGGCTCGCCCGCGAACTGCTTCGGAAGGTCCAGCGTCACGCGCTCCTGGCCCGCGGGGACCAGTGCGAACACGTGGTGCGGTCGAATGCGTCTCATGGGCAGGACTCCTGGGGCACGGCGAGCGGCGACGGCAATTCCTCCCGCAAGATCTCGCTCGGGTGGGAGGAGATGCGCTTCTTCGGCTGCAGGGTGAGCCTCGCTCGTAGCCATTGATTCAGCACGCCGAGGCCGACACGTGGGACGCGACCATGCCCCGGCGTTTTCATGATCCGATTCGCCCGCTCCACGCTCAGGCCATGGTACTCGTTCCGCCTGCGGCGCGCGGCCGAGGCGCACCTCACTGGCCCACGGCAGCTCTTTTCAGGATGGACGGGAGGAGTGGAGCGCGTGACACTCTCGGCCCCGACACGCCGATGTTCCTTGCCCCGGCGATCCTTGCGAGCCTCGCGCTGCCAGCGGCGCTCGTGACCCAGAGTCCCCAGGACAGCAGCGCTCTTGCCGTGCAGGTGGGGCCCTGGGCCGTGCTCGGTCCGTTCGATTGCCCGGGCGCCGATGTGCGTGTGGACACGGGAGTCGAGAAGTTCCTCAAGCGCATGAAGGCCGGCGAGCCCTGGCCGGCGCTCGAGAGCAGCTTTCCCGGACGCGGCAAGGCGAAGCTCTCTTGGCGCTGGACGCGTGCCGACGAGATCCCTCCGCCGGCGAACGGGGCCGTCTTCGAGACGGGCACCCTGGACTTGCGGGCGCTGCTCGGGGCGAGCGGAGCGGCGGGCGACAACGCTGTCGCCTACCTATGCCGCGAGATCGTCGCGCAGCAGGCCGGCGAGTTCAAGCTCAGCTGCGGTAGCGACGACGCCCTGCGGCTGTGGCTCGACGGAGAGCTCCTGCTCGAGAAGAGCGGCATGCGTGCGCTGAACGCTTACGACGATGGGCTCACGCTCACGCTGGCCCCGGGCACGAACCATCTGCTGGTCAAGGTCACGAACTCCGGCGGCCCCTGGGCCTTTGCCATGGTCGAGCCGCGGCCCACCAAGCCGCTGGAGATCAACCAGGCCATCGACCGCGGCGTCGCCTGGCTGCTGGCGCAGCAGCTCGTCGATGGTTCCTGGGGCGAGCGTCAGGGGGATTACCCCAGTGGCCAGACAGCGCTGTCGCTCTACGCCTTGTTGAAGAGCGGCGTCTCCGCGCAGCATGCCGCGGTTCAGCAGGCCCTGCTGCAGCTCGAGGCCCGGCCCGCGGACAGGACCTACTCGCTCGCCTGCCAGGTCTTCGCCGTTGCCGCGCTGCAGGACCCCGCGCGCCAGGGCTGGCTCGCGAAGATGACCGAGCAGCTCCTCGCCTGGCAACAAGCGGATGGCGGCTGGTCCTACCCGGGAGATCAAACCGACCTCTCGAACACGCAGTATGCAGCGCTGGCCCTGCGCGCTGCGTTGCGCGCGGGGGTCGAGATTCCGGCCGCTGCCTGGACCGAGCTCGCCGATTTTGCTCTGCGCCATCAGGAGTCGCGGCGCAAGAGCGAGCTGGAGGCTGGGTTCAGCTACACGCCGGGCAACGACGCGGGCTACACGGGCTCGATGACCACGGCCGGGATCGGAATGCTCGCGATCTGCCGCGCGGCCCATGGCGAGCGCATGTCGCCGCAGCAAAGACAGGCAACCGAGGCCGGGATCGAGGCCGGCGTCGCCTGGCTCGAGAAACACTGGACCGTGACCCAGAACCCGAACAAGGGCGACTACCACCTCTATTATCTGTACGGCCTCGAGCGCGTGGGCTCGCTGCTCGAGCGCGAGAAGCTCGGGTCGCACGCCTGGTACACGGAGGGCGCGCAGTTCCTCGTTCATGCCCAGGAGGCGAGCGGGGCCTGGCCAGGCACCCAGGCCGAGACCTGCTTCGCGCTGCTCTTCCTCGCGCGCGCGACAGGGCCGGTGACCGGCGAGGTCCACGACGCGCGGCTGCTGGCCACGTCGCCGGATCCGATCCGCCTGCGCGTGCGCAACGCGACTCCGGCGACCCTGTGGATCGATCCTCCGACACTAGCGAGCGGGCAGGGGCTGGCGCACGTCGAGTTCTTCGTGCGCCGCGCCGGAGATGCCTGGGCGCGCGTCGGCGAGGGCGACAAGAGTCTGGCGATGAAATACGCCTTCGGCGGACCCGGGACCTGGGAGGTGCGCGCCGAGGCCGTGCTCGCCGACGGAGAGCGGCTGGTCTCGACCACGCTCAGCGTGGCGCACGATGAGGGCCTCAGCCCGGCGCAGCGAGCGGCGGCCGGCGACGTGCTGAGGAATCACCTCGCATCCGGAGAGCCCAGCACGCGCGCCTCGAGCGCGGCCGAGGCAGCGGTGAATGCCACCGACAACCACACCTGGACGCGCTGGCTGTGCGACGCCAAGGACGCCGACCCGTGGATCGAGGTCGACCTCGCGAAAAGCCTGGTGGCCTCGCGCCTGCTCCTGACTCACGCGCGCACCACCCAGGCCGAGAACGAGGGCGCGAACCCGCGGCCAACGCGCCTCGAGCTCTGGCTCGATCACGACAAGACCCCGCGGGTCATCGAGGTCGACCCCGACCCACGCACCAAGACCGCGATCGAGTTCGATCCACCACGGCGGCTTTCACGCTTCAAGCTGCGCCTCGTGGCCCTCACCGGCGGCACGCTGGGCGAGTCCTCGAGCGGATTCAGCGAGATCGAGCTGCAGGAGCCCGACAAAAAGAAGGACGCGAAAGGCCGCTGAGCGCGCGGCGAACAGCCGCGGATCGATGCGCGCCGCGGCCTGGACCTCGTCGGGGTCGGCGGCCGGGTCTACGCCGAGTACCTGCCGCGCTTCCTCGCCGATCCGAATGGCGTCGAGCCAGGGACGACGGCGCCGAAGAACCCGTCCCGCTCAGCGCTTCTTCTCCAGCGCCTTCTCGATGTCGGCGATCTCGCGCGGGGCGCCGCACGAGAGGCACTCGCAGCCTTCGGCCGTGACCAGCACCGTGTCCTCGATGCGCACGCCGATGTTCCACCACTTGGCGTCCGCCGTCGAGTTCTCGGGGATGTAGATGCCGGGCTCGACCGTGAGGGCCATGCCTGGCTCGAGCTTTGTTTTCGAGAGGCCGTAGCGCTCCAGGCGCGCCACGCCGTCCGGGTTGCCGTAGTTGCCCGCGTCGTGGACGTCCAGGCCGATCCAGTGGCTCGACCCGTGCGGATAGAACCGCTGGTACGCGCGGGTCTTGATGATCTCGGCTCGATCTCCCGCGAGAATGCCCAGCGCCAGCAGGCCATCGACGACGACGCGCACGGTCGCGTCGTAGACTTCATGGAAGGCGGCGCCTGGCTTGACCGCGGCAAGGCCTGCCTTCTGCGCGGCCAGGACAATCTCGTAGAGCTGCTTCTGGGCCGGCGAGAAGCGCCCGGACACCGGGTAGCTGCGGGTGACATCCGCGGCGTACGAGTTGAACTCGCAGCCGGTGTCGTTGACGATCATCTCGCCGTCCACGAGCTGCTTGTCGTCGCGCTCGTAGTGCAGGATCACCGAGTTGCGGCCCGCGGCGACGATCGGTGGATAGGCCATGCGCGCGGCTCCCCGCGCGAGGCACAGTCCCACCATCACGCCCTTGAGGTCGTACTCGTGGCGGCCGGGCGCGGTCTCGCGCATGGCGGCCAGATGGGCGTCGGCCGAGATGGCGCACGCCTGGCGCAGGAACCCCTTCTCGACCTCGTCCTTGACGAGGCGCAGGGCGGCCAGCGCCGGAGAAGCGTCTGCTGCCGGCCGCGGCACGGCGGCGTTCGCGTTGGCGGCGTTCCAGGTCTCGAGCAACCGACTCGAGAACGTCTCGTCCCCACCCGCCTCGTAGAACAGACTCGAGGCGGCAGCGGCCATGGGGGCGAAGCGCGTCCAGAACTCCGCGACCGAGAAGGCCTGCCCCGCGCCGCAGTCCTTCACTGCGCCCTCGACGCCCTCGCGCCAGCCGGTCCACTGCTCCGCCGCGAAATCCCTGGGTTGGACGAAGAGCACGTAGCGGCCCTCTTTGTTCGCGCCAGGCACGAGCACCGCAACGGCGTCGGGCTCAGCGAGGCCCGTCAAGTACCAGAAGTCCGAGTCCTGCCGGTATGGATCGCTCGCAGCCCCTGTGCGCGCGGGCGCGGCGTGAAAGACTGCGATCGAGCCTGCAGGAAGCCGGGCAAGAAGCCTCTCGCGGTGCGCGGCAAAGAACTCGGACGTTGCGGCCTGCGGCCCGCCCGCCGGGACAGTCGCCAGAGCGGAGAGCAGAACCGTTGCTGCGAGGACCATGGATTCTCCTTCTTGTGCTTCTCTTGTTGTCGCGCTTTTCCGCGGCGATTCTACGTTCTCGCCAGCACGGCGCTCTTGGGTTTCGCGAAGTGCGCGGCGCGGGCCGGGCGGAGGTCACGGGTGACCTGCCAGGCCCCGTCGCTCTCTTTCGCGCGCCCGCCGTCAGTTCACCTGGCGCGTGCGACCCGTCCAGTACGGCGCGCGCAGCACGAACTTCTGCAGCTTGCCGGTCGCGGTGCGCGCGAGCGCGTCGCGGAACTCGACGGACTTCGGGCACTTGTAGTGCGCCAGGCGCGCGCGGCAGTGCTCGATGAGCACGCTCTCGCTCGTTGCGCTGCCCGGCCGCAGGACGACGAGCGCCTTCACGCTCTCGCCCCAGTTCGCGTCCGGCACGCCGATGACCGCCGCCTCCGCCACGCCGGCGTGTGCCATCAGGCAGTCCTCGACCTCGATCGAGCTGACGTTCTCGCCGCCCGTGATGATGACGTCCTTCTTGCGGTCGGAGATGGAGAGGTAACCGCCTTCGTCCATCGACCCGCCGTCGCCGGTGTGGAACCAGCCGTCGACGATGGCCGCGTCGGTCGCCGCGCGGTCGTTCCAGTACCCGTCCATCACGACGTTCGCGCGCGCGAGCACCTCGCCGTGCTCGTCGATGCGCATTCTTGTGCCGATCACGGGCGCGCCCGCGCGACCGAGCTTCGCCGCGCGCTCGGCCGGCGAGAGCGCGTCGAACTCCGCGCGGCGTCGGTTGATCGTGATCAGCGGCGAGGTCTCGGTGAGACCGTAGAGCTGGATGATCTCCCAGCCGAGCTCGCTCTCGACGCGCTCGATCAGGCTCGTCGGCGGCGGGGCGCCCGCGACGAGGATGCGCGTCGTGCCGTGCCCCGGCGCATGCCCAGCGCGCGAGCGCTGCGCGTCGAGCACGCCGCTCACGACGGCGGGCGCACCGCCGAGGAAGGTGATGCCGTGCGCCTCGACCCGGCGCAGGACCTCGGCGCCCGAGGCCTTGCGCAGCAGCACCTGGGTCGCGCCCATCGCCGCGAGCGCGAAGGGCATGCCCCAGCCGTTGCAGTGGAAGAGCGGCACGACGTGGAGGAACCGATCGCGGTCGCTCACGCCCGCGTGCCAGCCGAACGTCGTCGCGTTCATCCACAGGTTGCGGTGCGTGAGCCTCACCCCCTTGGGCCGCGCCGTCGTCCCGCTGGTGTAGTTGAGCGTGGCCAGTTCGTTCTCGGCGATCTCGACGGCCGCGGGCGCCCGCGGCGAGCCGAAGAGCGTCTCGTCCGTGCTCGCGCCGAGCACGAACCTGTGCTCGACCGGCAGCTCCCCGAGCGCGCCGTCGAGCTCGGGATCGACGAGCAGCACGCGCGCTCCCGAGTGCGCGACGATGTAGGCGACCTCGTGCGCGTGGAGGCGGAAGTTGATGGGCACCAGGACACGCCCGGAGATGCACGTGCCATAGAGCGCCGCGACGAAGCGCGCCCCGTTGTGCGCGACGATCGCGACGCGCTCGCCCTTCTCGATCCCGAGCGCGTCGAGGCCAGCCGCGAACCCCCGCGCGCGCCGGGCGAGCTCGCGGTAGGTGATCGAGCCCCAGCTCGTGGCGGGCTGGTCCGGCTCGTCGACGAGGCCCACACGCTCGCCGTAGACGAGCTCCGCACGGTCGAGGAAGTCGCGAACGGTCAGGGGTACGTGCATGCCGCGGAGTCTCCTCGCTCAGACGTGCTCTGCATAGGGGGCTGCGCCTCGATGTTCGAGGCGACTGCGGAGATGGGTCCGTCGGAGCGCTTCTCGACGCCAAGCGGTTGCGGTGCCGAGCTCGGCACGCGTTCGTGCGCGTACGCCACACTCGTCGGCGAGGCGCGCGAAGCAGGACTCTCTTCTCGATGCGGGCGGAGCGGGCTCCATCGGCAACCACCCTGCCGTGCTCAGCGCCAGAGGCGCACGTCGAAGCTCTGCTCGAGATCGGTCAGGAGCTGGATGGCTCCTGGGAGCTCGGCCGCAACGACGGGCACGAGGCGCGTCCTGTCGAGCGCGATTGGCGGCGAGTTCGGACGCTCGAGGTGGACGAGGGCGGCGAGCTCGCGCTCCACGCGGGCGGGCTCGAGCACGAGCACGGCGAGGCGCTCGTTCTCGGCCACCAGCGGCGCCCACTGACGCGCGAGGGCCGGCCAGCAGGCGCCGGCGAAGCAGGGCACGCCATGACACAGCTCGTCCGCTTCGTCGCATTCGGCCATCCAGACCGGGATGAGGGTCGCGCCACGGGCGGCCGGGCGCAGCGCGGCGACGAAGCGAGCGGCGGCTTCGGGGCCAAGCGGAGTGCCGGAGGAAATCGCGCGCGGAGAGTCCGGCGTGGCGAGGAAGTAGTCGGTCGCCCAGCGGCAGCGCGGGTGGCCGCAGCCGCAGGCCGAGGGCGCCCCTTGCAGGTCGGCGAGGTAGACCTCGTCAGCGGGCGGAAGCGCGGCGAGCCGGGCCGCGAGGCGCGCGCGCTGCAGCTCGAAACCCTCCGCGGTGGTGAGCGGGACCCAGGGGTGGACCTTGAGCACGGAACCGTCGGCCGCGCGCGGCGCGTCCGGCGCGAGCACGCGCCACTCGTCGTGGCCCTGCAGGCTTGCCATGTGCTCCGGATGCGCGTCGGCGAGCGACGGCGAGCGCGCGACCTCGAGCCACCAGGCGTGGGGAATCCCGAGACGCGCGAGGGTCGCCACCGCTGCCTCGAGGTCGCGATCGCTATCGCGCTCCTCGACGCGCAGCACGACGCGTCCGGCGGCCAGAGCTCGCTCGTCGCCAGCGAGCACCTGACCCGCGTCGCACAGGACGACCCGAGCGTGCCTGCGCTCGCGCGGCGCCACGCAGGCCGCGAGCGCGAACAGGAGCCAGAGCGCGCTCCTACGGCTGCTTCTCATGGGCGACGGTCTGCGCCGTGAAGACCTCGGTGTCGGGGTGTTCGGCCACCCAGGCGTACCAGCGGCATTGCACCGAGTCGACCCAGACGAGCTCCTTGCCGCGCAGCAGTCCGTCGATCCCGCGCCCGGCGAGCGACCAGCGCGTCCCGGTCTCGCGGTCCTTGATCGGGGCCGTGGCGGGCGAAACCGGGTCGCCGTAGAAGTCGAGCTTCGCGCCCTCGAGTGCGCGCCGCCAGGCGACGGCCGTGCGCGTGGGCTCGTACCAGAAGACCGCCACGCTCCAGTCGCCCACGGTGGCTTGCAGCGTGGCGCGCGCCTCGAGCCCGGCGAGCGGGAACGCCATCGTCTTCTCGCCTACGCGCACGCCGAGCACCTCGTCGAGCGGAGCGAGACGCGCGTCGGGCTTGCCCATCGTCTGGCGCGCCTCGCTCGAGAGCTCGGCCGGGAGCTCCGCGAACAGGTAGCGCTGGCCGTCGAAGAGATCGTAGGCCGTCGATTCGGGATGCAGGCGCAGCCAGTAGTCCCATTGCGAGAGCATGCTCGGGATGCGCGTGAGCGATCGTCCGAGGCTCGGTCCGTCGAAGCACAGGCCGGTCAAGGCCGAGTACAAGCTCCCGTCCAGCCCGCGCACGACCATCACGCCCCGCCGCCAGCCGTAGAACTCGAAGCCATAGTCTTTCTGGAAGGCGCTGACGTAGCCGCCGTCGGCGTCGAAGAAGAACAGCCCGTAGGTGTCGTTGATCACGCGCGGGGCAGCGAGGAAGTGCCGCAGCGGGATCGCGCCCCCCTGGTGCGCCGCGCGCAGCCAGGCGATGACGCGCTCGTCGTCCCGCACGAAGCCCTTCGCGTCCTGGTCGATGCCATAGGCGCAGGGCGGCTCGGTGAGCTGCGCGTAGAGGCCCGGGCGCGCGAGCACCTCGCCGTGTTCCTGCGTGAGCTGAAGCTCGGCGGGCGCGACGCAGGCCGCGAGCGCGAGAATGAGAGCGGCGGGCCAGACGAGAGGGTCGAGCATCGGCTTCTCCTTCGAAGGGCGGCAGTATGCCACGCGCACCAAGTCCGTCTCGGCGTTCTCCTCGGGGTGCCAACACACGCTCGTTCGAGGCCGCTTCACTCCAGCGCAGCCGCGACGGTGTCAGCGCTACGTCCAGCGAAGAAGGCGGGGGAAACGGCGGCTGAGCGGGTGGCCCGCGCCGCGGCCCACGGCCGACGGTCATCCGTCGCGCGGTGCTTCCTTGCTGCCCACGATCGTCAGGTTCATGCCGATCTGGATCGATACGGCCTTGCCGTCGACCATCACGGTCGTCTTTCCGTTCAGGTACCAACCGAACGATCCCGTCGAGAACGCCTTCACCTCGGCCAGCATGTCTTGAGCGTTGATGGTGACCTTGAGGGGTTCCGCCTTGGCCAGGAACTGCGACTGCGACAACGGACAGGGAGACTTCGCCATGCAGGCATGGTAGCTCGCCGCCGGCGCGGGTCCCGCTGCGCGCTTTTCTGAGAGCCGTCGGTCAGTGTAGGCTCCCGCACCGGTGGGCCGGCCCCCGCTCATGCACCCCGTCCGACTCTTATGCGCCCAGGTGCTCGGCGTGTTGGCCCTCGCCTTCGGCTGTCAGGCCTGCGCGGAGCGTTCGCCGCGCTCCGCGCCGCCGCCCGTCGTCGCGGGCCTCGCCCGTTCTGCTTTGGATGCGCGCGTGCGCGGGTTGGTGCTGCTCGGGGAGCTCGGCTGCGTCGCCTGTCACGCGGAAGGCGGCGAACAGCCGCGGATCGATGCGCGCCGCGGCCCGGACCTCGTCGGGGTCGGCGGGCGGGTCTTCGCCGAGTACCTGCCGCGCTTCCTCGCCGATCCGAGCGGCGTCGAGCCGGGGACGACGATGCCCGCTCTGCTGAGCGAGCGCAGCGACGCGGAGCGCGCCGAGGCCGCCGAGGCGCTGACGCAGTACCTGTGCTCGTTCACGGACCGCATGTCCACGCCCGAAGCGCTCGACCCCGCGGCGGCGCTGCGCGGACGCGAGCTCTTCCACGCCGTCGGTTGTGTCGCCTGCCACGCGCCGCGCTCCGCCGAGGGCGACGAGCTGCCGCTGCCGGGCTCGGTGCCGCTCGGCGACCTGGCGGCGAAGTACGCCGTGCAGAGCCTGCGCGCGTTCTTGCTGGCGCCGCAGGAGACTCGTCCGGCGGCACGGATGCCGGACCTGCACCTCGAGCCGGGTGAAGCGCACGATCTCGCGAGCTACCTGCTCGCCCGCGCGCCGCACGCGGCAGCCGCGCTCGTCCCGCCGCCCCTCGCCCCAGCCCAGATCGCGGCGGGGCGCGAGTTGTTCGCCGAGCTCGGCTGTGCGCTCTGCCACCGGCTGGAGGATCCTGCGCGCGCGCCCTCGCGCGGCTCGAAGCCGCTGCGCCAGCTCGACCCGCGGCGCGGCTGCCTGAGCGCCGAATCCGGGCCCTGGCCGTTCTACGCGCTCGCGGACGAGCAGCGCGCCGACATCCGCGCCGCTCTGCGCACCCTGGATGAGCCCCTGACCGACGAGCAGCGCATCCGCCAGCGGCTCGCGGCGCGCAACTGCGGCGCCTGCCACCCGCGCGGCGAGTACGGTGGCGTCACGCCCGAGCGCAACGCGTACTTCACCAGCAACGACGACAACCTCGGCGAGGAAGGCCGCCTGCCGCCGCCCTTGAGCGGCGTCGGCGCCAAGCTGCAGCTGGACTGGCTGGTCGACTGCGTGGCGCACGGACAGACGGTGCGTCCGTACCTGCGCACGCGCATGCCGGGCTTCGGCCTCGCCTGCGCGGGCGAGCTGGCCGAGTTGCTCGCGCGCACGGACACGCTCGCACCGCTCGCGCTCGCCGCGCTGCCCGCGGACGACGAAGAGCACCACGACGAGGCCGAGCCGATCGTGCAGCTCGGCTGCGAGCTCGTCGGCGACAAGGGCATGGGCTGCATCAGCTGTCACGCCTTCGCCGGCGAGCGCGTCGGCGTGCTGGCCGGCATCGACCTCGTCGACTCGACCGCGCAGCGTCTGCGCCGCGAGTGGTTCACGCACCTCCTGCGCGCGCCGTCTCGCTTCCGTGCCGGCACGCTGATGCCGCAGTACTTCGAGGGCGAGGTCTCGTCGCGACCCGAGCTCGGCGACGGCACCACGGCACACCAGATCGACGCCATGTGGCTCTACCTCGCGCAGGGACGCAACGTGCGCGAACCGAGCGGCCTGCGCCACGAGCCGATTCCACTGGTGGTCGCCGACGAGGCCGTGCTGCTGCGGCGCAGCGTGCAGCACACCGGTAAGCGCGGCATCAGCGTCGGCTATCCGCTGGGCGTCAATCTGAGCTTCGATGCCGAGAGCCTGGGCCTGAACCAGGTCTGGTGGGGCGAGTTCGTGGATGCGGCCGGGGTGTGGACGGGGCAGGGCAGCGGCGAAGCGCGCATCC
>SIAI01000014.1 GCA_009691855.1 Planctomycetota bacterium
CTCCATACCGTGCCCTCGGTCGGGCCGTACTCGTTGTAGAGCCTCGTGCTCGGCAGCAGCGCGGCGTGACGGCGCACGAGCTCGGGCGTGCAGCTCTCGCCGGCCACGATCACGGTCTTGAGCGAGTCGAGCTCGCCGGCCTTGGCTTGTTCCAGCATCAGCGACCACAGCGAGGGCAAGCACAAGAGGTGCGTGGGCCGCTCGCGCGCGATCAGCCCGGGCAGGAGCGTCAGATCCTTCTCGAAGCCCTCGGGCGGCAGCACCAGCGTCCCGCCCTGCGTCAGCGTCCAGAAGATGCCGGCCACCGAGCTGTCGAAGGCGAAGGACGAGAGCAGCAGGTAGCGCTCGACGCGTTCGGCGTAGTAGGCGGCGCGCGCGCGGGTCGAATAGGCGAGGTTTGCGTGGGTGATCGGCACGCCCTTGGGCTTGCCGGTCGAACCGGAGGTGTAGATGACGTAGGCGAGGTCGGCGGAGGTGCCGCGCACCGGAGGCGCCGAGGGCGCGCTCGGGCGCGGCGCGTGTGCGAAGACGATGGGGCCGCGGAAACCGCTCAGGGCCGCGGCGCTCTTCTGCGAGCCGACCACGGCGCTCGCGCGCGAGTCGGCCAGCATCGCCAGCACGCGCTCGCGCGGGTAGTTCGGCGGCAGCGGCACGTAGGCCGCGCCGGCGCGCAGCACGCCCAGCAGCGCCACCACGAGCTCGAGCGAACGCTCGAGGTGCACGCCCACGAAGGCCCCCGGACCGACGCCCAGCGCCACCAGCTCGGCCGCCATGGCACCCGAGCGTTGTTCCAGCTCCAGATAGCTCAGCGTGCCGTCCGCGGCGCGGACCGCGCAGGCCGTCGGCCGGGCGCGGGCCGTCTCCAGGATCCACTCGTCCAGGCGCCGCGGCTCGTGGACGAGCTCCGCCCCGCGCGTGCAAGCCAAGAGGCGCGTGCGTTGCGCCTCGCTCACCGCCGACAGGCTCGCGAGCGGCGCGTCGGGATGGGCCAACGCGTTCTCCAGCAGCCCGAGATACCCGTCCAGCAGCGCCGCCGCCTCGGCCGCATCCAGGCAGCGCGGGTCGTGCGCCAGGCGCAGCTCGCAGCCGCGCGCGCTCTCCTCGACGCGCAGGAGCGCGGTGCTCGGCTCGCCGAAGCCGTCGCGGCGCAGCAGCTCGAGCTCCAGCGCGCCGAGCGCGTAGTTCTCCTCGCGCGGCAGGTGCTGGAAGGCGTAGCGGAAGGCGAAGCCCGCCTCGGGCTGGAAGAACTCGTGCCATTCCGTGCCGCGCGCGAGTTGCTCGTCGCTGCGGCGCGCCAGCTGCGCCAGGCTGGTGCGCTCGTCCAGCTTCACCGCGATCGGCAGCGCGCGCTCGAAGCTGCCCAGCGCGCGGTCGAGGCCCTGGAACGCGCGCCCGGCCGAACTCACGCCCAGCACGAGCTCCTCGCGCTCGGCGAGCCGCGCGAGCCAGGCTTGCCAGGCGGCGCACAGCAGCGCCTCGCGCGGCAAGTGCTTGGCGCTCGCCACGCTTGCCAGGGAGTCTTCCAGCGCCGGCGCGAGTTCACGCGTCGCCTCGTGGAGCTCGAACGGTCGCGCGCCGTGCTCGGATTCGAGCGCGGTGCGCAGCTCGGCGGCCGCGCGCAGGTCGAGCGCGGCCCAGGTCGTACGGCCCGCGGGCGCGTCCTCGCTCTCCAGCACGTCGTTCAGCCACTGCGCCAGGTCGGCGACCTGCGCCGGGTCCTCGGCGCGCTGACCGGCGAGTTCCTGCACGAGCTCGCGCGCCACGCTCCACAGGCCGCGCCAGTCGGCGGCCAGGATCGACTGCGCCAGGATCAGCACGTGCTCATCGGTGGCGGTGCGCGCCAGGGCCACGCGCAGGACTGCGGCGCCGTCCAGCGGGTAGCTCGCGCGCAGGCCGCGCTCCAGGCGGCGGCACTCGCGTTCGCGCTCGACCAGGCTCAGCGCGCTCCAGTCGTAGAACTCGAGGCTAGCGTCGCCCTGGCCCTCGACCGTCATCTCGGGCGCGGCTCCGGCGGCGGCGCACACGAAGCGCGTGCGCAGGATCTCGTGGCGCGCCACCAGGGCCGCCAGCGCAGCGCGCAGGCGTTGCGCGTCGAGCGCGCCGTGCACGCTCAGGGTCAGCGAGCTCGCCCACGGGAAGCGCGGCTCGGCCTGGATGCGGTGCCAGTGCGCGAGCTGCAGCGGCGAGAGTCGATAGCCGCTCATGCGCCGCCTCCGGCCGCGCGCCGTAGGCGCGTCGGGAAGGAGAGCAGGTTGCGACGCGGCGTGCGCGTGGTGCAGCGCTCGACGAGTTGCGCCAGGCGCGTGGCGGGCGCGGTCACGGCCGTGGCCAGCAGGCGTTGATAGTCGGCGGCCAGCGTGGCGGCGCTCTCGGCGCTGAACACGCCCTCGTCGTACTCCAGGAAGCCGTGCAGGCGCTCGGCGCTCTCGTGTAGCACCAGCGCGAGCTCGAAGCGCGCCACGCCCGGATCGACGAACTCCCACGTCGCACGGGTACCCGCGAAGGCCGAGGCACGGATGGCGTCGCGCATGTGCGCGAAGAAGGTCTGCAGCAGCGGCGCTGCACCCGGCGAGGTGCCTAGCGCGCGCACGACGCGGTCGAAGGGCACGCCGCCGTGCTCCTGGGCCGCCAGCGCGGACGCGCGTACGCGCTGCACGAGGTCGGCGAAGCTCGGATCGCCGCCGAGGTCGCAGCGCAGCGCCAGGCTCTGCACGAAGAAGCCGATCAGCGGCTCGAGCGCGCGCTGCTGGCGTAGCGAGCTGGCGATGCCGGTGCACAGGTCCGTCTGCCGACCGGCGGCGGAGAGCAGCGCCAGCCAGGCGGCCAGCAGCACCTGGTTCGGGGTCGCGTGCGCCTCGCGCGCGAAACGCGCCAGGCCCGTGCGCGTGTGGGCCTCGAGCTCGAGCGCCACGAATCCGCCCTGCTGGCTGGTGGAACCGCGAACCTCGTTCCAGCGGCACGCCTCGCGTTCGCCGCCCAGCGTCGCGCGCCAGTAGGCGAGCTCGCCCTCGGCGCGTGCCTCCTGGAACGAGGCGCGCTCCCAGGCCGCGTAGTCGCCGAACTGCAGCACCAGCGGCGCGAGTGCCGCCGGGCCTCCGTCGTAGGCGCGCGTGAGTTCGTCGAAGAACAGGCCCAGCGAGGCGCCATCGGAGACGATGTGGTGCATCGCCAGCACCAGCCAGGCGAGCTCAGGCCCGCGCCGTGCGAGCAGCACGCGCCACAGCGGAGCACGCTCGAGCTCGAAGGGCCGGCGCGCCTCGGCCGCCGCGTGCGCGCGGGCCTCGGCTTCATCGACGACGTCCAGCACCTCGAGCGGCGGCGCCACGGAGTGCTGGATGCGCTGCTCGGCGCCCTGGCCGGTGAGCGCGAACGAGGTACGCAGGATCTGGTGCCGCTGCTGCACGAGCGCCAGCGCCGCGCGCAGGCGCTCGACGTCGAGCGCACCCTCGATGCGCACCAGCACGGCGTCGTTGTAGAGCGCCGTGCCGGGCTGGTAGAGCTCCAGGAAGAACAGCCGTTCCTGCGCGAACGACAGCGGCGCGCGCGCGGCATCGGCGCGGCGCGGGATCGCCCCGGCGTGCGGCTGCGCGACACCCTTGGCGGCCAGGGTGGCGCGCAACAGCGCCAGGCGTTCGCTGGTGAGCGGGCTCATGGACGCCGTCGCTCTCAGGCGGCGCGCGTCGCGAGCTGCGGCGCGGGATAGGTGCGGATCGGGCGGCGCTGGCACAGCTCGAGGACCTTGCCCTCGATGCGCGCGCGCAGCTTGGAGTCGAGGTTGTACTCGCGCTCGTTGAGCTGCTGCACGCCGGCCAGGACCTCGTCGATGAGCTCGACGCATTCGACCATGTCCCCCGGCTCCATCTGGCGGATGGCCAGACCGTTCGTGCCCAGGCGGATGCCGCTGGTGACGGTGGGCGGGTTGACGTCGTAGGGGATGCGGTTCTTGTTGACCACCAGGCCGCACTCCTCGAGCGCCTTCTCGGCGTTGACGCCGGTGATGCCGCGCTTGAAGACGTCCACGACCACGATGTGGTTGTCCGTGCCGCCGGTGATCACGCGGTGGCCCTTCTTCATGAAGGCTGCGGCGAGCGCGTTGGAGAGCGCGACGATGCGCATGGCCACCTTCTGGAACTCGGGGCTGACCACGTAGGCGAAGCCACGCGCCTTGGCCGCGATCGCGCTCTGATTGGGCGCGCCCTGGAAGAACGGGAAGACCTTCTTCTGCACCAGCTCCGCAAGCGTGCGCTTGCCGTCCGGCCCGGTCTTCTGGAAGTCCTTGCCGATCAGGATCAGGCCGCCGCGCCCGCCGTAGAGCTGCTTGTGGGTGCAGGTGGTGGTGAAGTGCGCGTGGTCCACCGGCGAGGGGTGCAGCCCGGCCACGACCAGCCCGGCGATGTGCGTGATGTCCGCCAGGAGGTAGGCCCCGACTGCATCGGCGATGGCGCGGAAGCGCGCCCAGTCGATCTGCCGCGGGTAGGCCGTCGTGCCGCACACGATCAGCTTGGGGCGGTGCTCTTTGGCCAGGCGTTCGGCCTGCTCGTAGTCGATGCGCTCGTCGCGCGTCAGGCCGTAGCCGACGGCCTTGAACACCTGGCCCGAGATCGAGGCCTTCGAGCCGTGCGTCAGGTGCCCGCCGAAGTCGAGCTCGAGCCCCAGCAACGTGTCGCCCGGTTCCAGCACCGAGAACATCACGATCTCGTTGGCCGAGGTGGCCGACATCGGCTGCACGTTGGCGTAGCACGCGCCGAAGGCGGCCTTGGCGCGGTCGATGGCCAGCTGCTCGATCTCGTCGATCCAGCGGCAGCCGGCGTGGAAGCGCGCCTTGGGGTAGCCCTCGGCGGTGACGTTCATGGTCGGCATGGCCTCGCACACCAGCGCCGAGGGATCGGCGATGCTCGAGGAGGCCACCATGGTGAGCACGTTCGCCTGGCGCAGGTACTCCTTCTGCAGCAGGTCGTAGAGCTCGGGGTCGTCGCGCCGCAGGCGTTCGATGCCGTTGGCCAGGAAGCGCGAGAGATCGTCGTCGGAGCGGATGGCGTGCATGGTGGGGTCAGGAGTTGGAGGCCAGGCGCGCGCGTACCTCGTCGTCGCTGAGGCTCGCGAGGGTGCGCAAGGTGGTGCAGATCTCGTCCAGGTCGACGCCGGCGCCGCGCGCGAGGTTGCGTAGGTGCGTGGCGAGCTTGGCGACCGTGCTGGTCTCGAACAGGTCGCGCAGCGAGACCTCGAAGGGGAAGACCTCGGCCAGGCGCGCTTGCACCTGGGCCGCCAGGATCGAGTGTCCGCCAAGGTCGAGGAAGGCGTCCTCGACGCCGACCTGCTCCACGTCGAGCACCTCGGCCCAGATCGCGGCCAGGGTCTCCTCGAGTACGTCGCGCGGCGCGACGTACTCGGCCAGGTGCTCGGCGCGGCCGTGGGAGGGCTCGGGTAGGCGCTTGCGGTCGACCTTGCCGTTGGGCGAGAGCGGCAGCGCTTCGAGGCGCACGTACAGCGACGGCACCATGTAGTGTGGCAGGTCGGCGGCCAGCGTCCTGCGCAGGTCGGCCGCCAGCAGGTGCGCGAAGCGCGGCTCGGAGAGCTCGGTGCTGGCGCGCGGCACGTAGTACGCGACCAGACGGCGTTCGCCCGAGGCGTCGAGCTTGGCCACGACCACGCCCTCACGCACCGCGCCGTGCGTGCGCAGACGCGCCTCGATCTCGCCGAGCTCGATGCGATAGCCGCGGATCTTGACCTGGTTGTCCACGCGCCCGAGCAGCTCGAGGTTGCCGTCCTCCATCCAGCGCGCCAGGTCGCCGGTGCGGTACATGCGCGCACCGGGCGTCTCCGCGAACGGGTCGGGCAGGAAGCGCTCGGCGCTGAGCTCGGGGCGCTTGTAGTAGCCCTTGCCCACGCCGATGCCGCCCAGGTACAGCTCGCCCGGCACGAGCGCCGGCACGGGCTGACGGTCCTCGTCGAGCACGTAGGCGAGCTGATTGGCCATCGGCACGCCGTAGGGGATGCTGCGCCAGCTCGGGTCCACCTCTTCGACCTCGTAGATCGTCGAGTCCATCGAGCACTCGGTCGCTCCACCCATGCTGATCACTCTGGCCTCCGGCACGAGCGCGCGCAGACGATCGGGCAGCGAGACCGGGATCCAGTCGCCGCCCAGCAGCGCCAGACGCAGAGCCGAGGGCACCAGGTTCGGGTCGGACTCGCAGTGCTCCACCAGCATCTTCAGCATGGCCGGCGCGGTGTGCCAGATGGTCACGCGGCGCTGCTGCATCAGCCGCGCCCAGGCGCGCGCGTCCTGCATCTCGTCCGGACGCGGCAGCACGATCGTGGCGCCGGCCGCCAGCGTGCCGAACACGTCGTAGGCGCACATGTCGAAGGACAGCGAGGCCAGCGCGATCAGGGCGTCGCCCGTGCCGACCGCGAAGCGTCGGTTGAAGTCCAGGAAGTTGTTCACGCGCCCGCGGTGGTCGAGCACGACGCCCTTGGGCTTGCCGGTCGAGCCCGAGGTGTAGATGACGTACGCCATGTCCTCGGGGCCGACACCGCTGTCGGGCTGGGCCGCGTTGGCGGCGTAGCTCTTGGCCTCGTCCAGCAGCACCAGCTGCACGTCGGTCTTCGGCTCGGGCAGCAGCGCGCGCAGATGGCCTTGCGTCAGCAGCACGCCCGCGCACGAGTCTTCGAGCATGAACGCCAGGCGCTCGCGCGGATAGGCCGGATCCATCGGCAGGTACGCGCCGCCGGCCTTGGCGATCGCCAGCAGACCGATGACCATCTCGAACGAGCGCTCGACGCAGATCCCGACCAGCACGTTCGGGCCCACGCCCAAGGAGCGCAGGTGCTGCGCCAGCCGGTTGGCCTTGGCGTCCAGCGCGGCGTAGGTCAGGTGCTTCTCTTCGAAAGCCAGCGCGGGCGCGTCCGGGCAGCGCTGCACGCGCTGTTCGAACAGCTGGTGCAGGCAAAAGTCGCGCGGGAACTCGATGGCGGTCGCGTTCCACTCAACGAGGATCGTGTGGCGCTCGGCCTCGGTCAGCAGCGGCAACTGGCCGAGCGGCGCGTCCGGGTTCGCCAGCGCGCCGCGCAGCAGCGTCTCGAGGTGTCCGAGCATGCGCTCGACCACGCGCGGGTCGAGCAGCTCGGCGTCGTAGTACAGCGAGCCCGCGGCGCCCTTGGTCAAGGCCAGCAGCAGGTCGTAGCCCTTCGCGTCGGCCGCGCCGAGCTTGTCGCTCGTCACCAGCACCTGGAACAGGTTGTCGGGGCGGGTGCTGTGCGCCGCCTTGAGCAGCGCCGGCAGCTCCAGCGCGTGCGCGCGGCAATCGCGCAGTTCGCGGCGGGCGTTGCCCAGCAAGACGCGGAACGACTGCGAGCCCTCCAGCGCGAAGCGCAGCGCCGCATGGCGACCCTCCTCGCGCAGCCCCAGCAACAGATCGCCCTGGCGCGTGGTGCGGTACAGCAGCGCGCCGAAGGCCGCGAGCATGCCATCGAACAGCGGCACGTCGCTGGCATCCAGGAAGGCGCGCAGGTCGCGCGTGAGCTCGTTCGGCAGCTTGAACGCCAGACGCGTGCGCTTGCTGGTCGGCTGCGGCGGGCGCGAGCGCGTCATCGGCAACTCGAGCGCCGGCGGCCGACCGGCGAGCTTCTCACTCCAGTACGCGCGTTCCGAATCGTCACCCGGGGAAGGGCGCTCGTTCACTTGGCTCATGGGAAGGTCTGCGAGGGCATCAACCGCGCGTGGCGCGGCGGACGATGACGGCTACGAAAGCGACCCCACCGTGAGCAATCCCCGACCCCCGACGAGCCGGTTGCGCCTGGAAGCGGGCGAGGTTCATCTCTGGTGGGGCGAGCTGGGGAGAGTCGGAATCCTGGACGGGTCTCGCCGCTGGCTATCGGACGACGAGCGCGCGCGAAGTGAGCGTTTCCGCAGGGAGCGCGACGCGCACGCTTTCCTCCAGCGGCGGCTGTTCTTGCGCTCGGTGCTGAGCGCGTACGCCGGCCGAGCTGCGCATGAATTGATCTTCGAGCGCGGAGCGCTGGGCAAGCCCCGCCTCTGCAACGGAGGCGAGCTGTGCTTCAGCCTCTCACGCTCAGGTGAACGCGTGCTGCTAGGCGTGGCGCGCGGCGCCGAGCTGGGCGTGGACGTCGAGCGCCGCGAGCCGCGCCTCGAGGACCCGGAAGAGCTTTCGCGCCTCGCGCGCAGGGTGCTGACGGCCGCCGAGTCCGCCGCGCTCGAGCGCACGCCGGCGGCGCAGCGCGTGAGCGCGTTCCTGCGCGCCTGGACGCGCAAGGAGGCCTGGCTCAAGGCGCTCGGCCTGGGGCTCTCGCGCGAACCGGACACCGTCGAGGCCGGCCTCGCGCCGCGCGAGGCGCTGGTGCCGAGCGTGCTCGCCGACCCGGCCTTCGCACGCGGCGCGCTGGGCTTCGACCTCGTCGCGCCGTCCGGCTACGCGGCCAGCGCGGTGGTCGAGGGCGCGCGCGTGCGCGCAAGGGTGTGCCGGGCGCCGGCGTGATCTGCACGGGGCCGCGAGGACTCGCGCCTCAAGGACTTCGAGCCCGCTCACGAGGCCGCGCCTGAACGGCGCGGCCTCGTGCGCAGGCTCTCAGCGCGGGCTGCAGCCCGCAACCCAATGAGACCTCATGCGCCCGCGCTGAGTTCTTGTTGGCGGGGGAGGCAGACCCTCCCCCACGACTCCTCCTCCAGGCCAGGCGCGACACGCGGCCTCCCCCTCCTCGCCGCTTGATGCGCGGCGCGGCGCCGGCGGCGCCGGAGCTACTACTCCCGAGAATCCGCGCGCGGAGCGCGGACTCTCGAACCTAGTAGCTCAGGCTGCCTTCTTCACCACCGAGTCGCGCACGTTCACGCTGGTCATGCGCTCGCATTCCTCCAGCGTGCGCAGCACCTTGCCCGGGATGCCGCCGACCAGCGAGAAGGGCGGCACGTCGCGCGTGACGACGGCGTTGGCGGCGATGATGCTGTCGTGGCCGATCGTGATCGGTCCGAGGATGCACGCGCCCGCGCCGATCAGCACGCGCTCCTCGATGATCGGCAAACTGGAGAGCGGCGCGCCGTGGTGCGCCAGGCCCAGCGTGACGTTGTGGCGGATCTGCACGTCGTCGCCGATGTACAGCGCGCCCAGCACGCACCCGCCGCTGTGCCAGATGCGCACGCGCCGACCGACCTTGACGATGTAGGGCAGCTCGATGCGCGCCAGCCACAGCGTGCACAGGTACAGGAACTCGTAGACGTAGCGCAGCGGCGCGCGCAGCAGCTTGGGCAGGCCCATGCGCCAGTTGCCAAAGCGATTGACGGCCACGGCCACGAATCCATGCACGAACAGGCTCTCGTGCGTGCGCAAGTCCTCGCGCAGCAGGGCGAGCAGCGACAGTCCCGGCGGATTCTGGTCGCGGTCGCCGCGCATGCTGTAGCCCAGACGCTCGCCGCGGGCGAGGTCGAGCGTCGGTGGGGCGACGGAGGGCGTGCTCGGGCGAGGATCCTGCGCTTCCATGGAGTCGGCGGAGAGGAACAGCTGCGGCGCTTACATCGGAAGGGGCGTGCTGCCGATCCAGTCTTTCCGACGTTTCAGCGCATCCGATGCACGAGCCTGCGCCCCCCACAGACACGCCCGTCCCCAAGGTCTATCGACCCAACGCCCTCGGCGCCCTGGCGCGGGTGGGGGTCGGACTCACGGCCTTCGTGCTCGTGTGTCTGGGGCTGCGTGCCGTGGCGGCGCCCGCCGGCGGCAGCTCGATCGGGGGCAAGCTCGAGTACTGGCGCGACCACGCCGGCGAGTACGACAGCGTGTTCCTGGGCTCGAGCCATGTGTTGCGCGCCTTCGTGCCGGCGGAATTCGATCGCGCCACGGCCGATCTTGGCGCAGGCACCAAGAGCTTCAACTTCGGCGTGCAGGCGATCCACCTGCTCGAGCAGCGCTACCTGCTCGGGCAGATCCTCGACCAGGGGCGCGCACTGAAGCGCGTGTTGTTCGAGTACCAATGGCTGACGCCGCAGATCGCGCCGGAGAACGCCTTCAATCCGCGCACGGTGTACTGGCACGACGCACCGACGACTGTGCTGGCCGTCGAGCGCGCGCTGCACTGGGGTGCGGAACTCGGCGACGAGCTACACCACCTGCAGGACCCGGCCAGGCGCCACTCGATCTTCGACGTGCTGCAGCGCGGGCTCCCGCCCGGGCAACTGGCGGCCGAGGAGCACGTCGAGCACTTCCTGACCGAACGGCTGATGATCGGGCGCGGCAAGGACGTGCTGAAGGGCCTGCTCAGCCGCGAGCACGGCCAGTCGGGCCGCTACCGCACGAACCACGGCTACGTCTCGCTGGAGGAGGACGCCAGCGTGCTCGTGGCCCAGGGCGAGGCGCGCAACTCCTACAGCGTGCGCCGCGAGCGCTTCCTGGCGAACCAGGCGGACTACCACGCGGCGGTGGACACGCTCGACGCCGCGCCGCAGGCCTTCGGTGACGCGGAGTGGGTCGACGGCGAGCTCACGCGCGTGGACGACTTCGAACTGCTGGCCTCGATCGCGCACGAGGTGCAGGCGCGCGGCGTGGAGTTCGTGCTCGTGATCCTGCCCTCGCAGAGCTGCAACCGGCCCTTCGAGGAGCGCTTGGCGGCCGAGCTGGGCGCGCTGGTGCTGCGTTACAACGTGCCCGAGCTCACGCCCGAGCTGTACAACGCGGACCTGCGCTACGACTCGGGCCACCTCTCGGCCGAAGGCGCGCTGTACTTCTCGCGCCTGCTGGCGCGCGACTACGCCCGGCAAGGCGGGCGCGCCGTGCAGGTCGAGCGCCCCTCCGGGCGTCCGCTGGAGGAGGCCGCGCAGTGATCTTCACCGAGCCGCGCTTCCTGGTGTTCTTCCTGCTCGTGTACGGCGTCTACTGGGCGCTGCGCACGAACGGGCCGCGCAAGCTGTGGTTGCTGGGCGCGAGCTGCACCTTCTACTGCGCCTGGGACTGGCGCTTCCTGGGGCTGCTCCTGTTCTCGGCCGGGCTCGACTACTTCGTGGCGCTGAACTTCGAGCGCACCAAGACCTCCGGACAGCGCCGCGCGCTGCTGGCGCTAAGCCTGTTCTTGAACCTCGGCTTCCTGGCCTTCTTCAAGTACTACAACTTCTTCGTCGAGTCGGGCGCGGGCTTCCTGCGCTGGCTGGGCATCCCGGCGGCCGCGCCGACGCTGGCGATCCTGCTGCCGATCGGGATCAGCTTCTACACCTTCCACACGCTCAGCTACACGATCGACGTGTACCGCAAGAAGTTCGAGCCCATCCGCCGGCTCACGGACTTCGCGCTGTTCGTCACCTTCTTCCCGGCCATGGTCGCGGGCCCGATCGTGCGCGCCGCACACTTCCTGCCGCAGCTCGAGGAGAAGCGCCTGTTCGCGCGCGTCGACGTGCGCGCGTGCCTGACGCTGTTCCTGATCGGCTTCGTGAAGAAGGGCATCGTCTCGGACAACATCGCGCCGGTGATCGAGCCGCTGTTCACGCACCCGGGTGCTTACTCGTCGGGCTCCACGTGGATCGGCCTGTTCCTGTACCACGTGCAGATCTACTGCGACTTCTCGGGCTACTCGGACATGGCCTTGGCCACGGCCGGCCTGCTGGGCTACTCGCTGCCCAAGAACTTCGACTACCCCTTCTTCTCCAGGTCCATCGGCGAGTTCTGGCAGCGCTGGCACATCTCGCTCTCGACCTGGTTCCGCGACTACTTCTACTTCGCGCTGGGCGGCAGCAAGGGCTCGAACTTCAAGGGCGCGCTGATCGGCTCGGCGACGATGATGGTCGTGGGCCTGTGGCACGGCGCGGGCTGGCAATACGTCGGCTTCGGCGTGCTGATGAGCGCTTCGATCATCGTCTCGCGCGCCTGGAGCACGTTCGTGCCCGAGGGCTCGCTGGCGGGTCGCACCATGGGCGTGCTCGCCACGCCGCTCCTGTGGCTGTTCCTGTTCTGGAACTGGATCCTGTTCCGCTCGACCGGCTGGGAGCAGGGCTGGGAGATGCAGCGCATCTTCTTCGGCCTGCAGCGCGGCGGCACGCAGCAGCTCGAGTCCGCCTGGCTGCTCTTGGTGGCCGGCTTCTTCGTCGTGCACTACGCCTTCTACCGCGGCTGGTTCCGGCGCTTCGCCACGCTCAACGACTGGGTCTACTCGGCCGCCGTCGGCGCGGTGGCCGCGCTGGTGCTGGCCTTCATGGCGACCGAGACGAAGGCCTTCATCTACTTCCAGTTCTGAGCCGCGCGCGCCTCGCTCCGCAAGAGGCCGCTCCGGGACCGTGCAGGGGCCGATGCTGGCGAGGTCGATGCTATCCAGCAGCTCCAGGCCGGCCGTCTCCGCCAGCAGCTCGCGCGGCAGCGCGAAGCCGAGCTGGCGCCCGATCTCGGCCACGCGCACGGACGAGGCCGGCGGCTGGAGGGGCCACCGTCTCTTCCTCGCCATCGACATCGACCAGCTTGCGACCCGCGGCACCCAGCACGATGTCCTTGATTCCCATGCTGCCGAGTATCGAGTGCTGTGCTCCGCTCCTGGAGGCGACATTTCGAGCGACTTCGCCTCAGCGATAGTCCAGCAGCCCCACGCCCTTCGGGCCGCACAGCGTCTCCGGTGCGTCGAGCGGATCGAGGTCGCGCGCGAAGGCCGCGTTCCACGGCCGCGCCTCCTTGTCGCCGAGCTCGCCCACGGCCCAGACGGCGTAGGCGCGCACGCGCATGTCGAAGGACACGTCGCGCGCAACGCCCAGGGCGGCCTCGAGGGACTTCTTGTCCTCGGTCACGCCGAGCGCGTAGAGCACCGTGACGCGGCGCAGGAAGGTGTCCGCGTCTCGCAACTCCCCCACGAGCTCGCCCGTCAACGCGCGATCGTCCAGGCGCGAACGGGCCGCGGCGATGCGTCGGTAGAGCTCGGACTCACGGCGCGAGCGCGCCATGAGCTCGCCCAGGGCTTCGCGCGCGGCGGCGGCGTCGTGCGGCGTGTTCGGGCAGGAGCCGAGCCAGTCCACGAGCTCGACGGTCCGTTCCTCGAACGGCCGCGCCGTGCGCAGCTCCCGCGTCGCCCACGCGAAACCCTCTTCGTCGGCGGCGAGCCGGGCGCCGACGACGAAGGCCGATTCCTTCCCGCTCGCCGCGTGCAGGCGCGTGTTCATTGCCGAGCGCAGGCTCATGAGCGTCTCCGCGAAGCGCCCTGACGCCCTCGGTGGATGCGACAGCGCCCAGACCATGCGTCCGCAGGCGAGCGCGGCCCACGGACGACGCGCGCTCGGGCCGTCGAGCGCGGCGACGAGGAAGGCCGCGAGCTCGGCCGCGAGCTCCGGCTGTTCAGCGGGGATCGCCCGCGTGCTCGCCGCGAGCGCGAGCAGTGCGTAGCCGGCCAGCGTGGCGTCGGCCTCGGCTGTCGCGATCGAGCGCAGTCCGGCGGCGAGGCACACGCGCAACGTGGGTTCGACCGAAGCGCTCAGCGCGCCGAGCGCCAACGTCGCCTGACGTCGCAACGGCAGTGGCGCCTGAGGCGACGCGCTCCAGCCGAGTTCGGCCGCAGTGACGCGCTGCTTCCAGCTCTCCACCAGCTCGGGCGGCAGCGTCTCGAACCCGCGACACAGCCCGAGCGCGGCCTGCCCGCGCGCGTAGGGCGCGTGGGCGGCGTCGTCGGCCAACGCGAGAAGGAGCTCGCCGCGCTCGATCTCCGCCGCGCCCGCGCACGGAACCAGACCCAGCGCCTGCACGCAGGCGACCTCGAACTCGGGCGCGTTCTTCCTCACCAGCGCGGCGCGCAACCCGTCGGCGACCGCTGACGCAGTGGCGGGGTTGTACCAGGCGACGCGCGCCAGGCCGTAGGCCGCGAAGGCGCGTAGCTCGTCCAGAACCGCTCCGCCGACGAGTTCGCGCCCGCGCTCAGAGTCGGCGAGCAGCTCGAGCAGCGGCGCCATGCCCGCCTCGTCCGCGAGCACGCCCAGCGCCACCACGGCATCGCGTCGCAGCTCGGGCGCCGCGTGGGGCAACAGCCGCGCGATGCGCGGCACCAGCGGCGGAGTCTTCTCGTCGAGCGCGCCGATCTTCGCCAGCGCGAGGAGCGCCGCACCGACCAGCTCGGGCTCCTTCTCGTTCTCCAGGATCCGGAACAAGACCTCGAGCGTCGGTGCGAGGTCAGCCGCCAGCGGACCCGAACGGGTGGTCGTGCGCTCCTCGGAGTCGGTTCCGATGGGGTGCTCCACGAACGCCTCCCTGTTGCGCTCCCACCAGCTGCGCCAGGCCGGCGTCTCCGTCGTCTCGCGAGGAAACGGCGGGGGCGCCCTGCAGGTGCCCTTCCATGCGCCGCCGGCGGGCGCGGTGGGTTCCCGGCCGCCCTGTTGCACCGCGAGAACGGCCAGGAGCAGCGGGGCGAGCATGGCCTCGAGTCTAGCGCCAGCGTGCGCGGCGGTTTCGCGCCGGGGGCTTCCGCGAGCCCCTGCGGCGAATATCGAGCGCCCGGCCGCGCTCCTGCGAACTTGCCGGATCCGGGTCCCCGCTGCACAGTGCCCCCATGCTCGTCCCTCTGTTCCTGCTCGCCTCGTCGTTGCTCGCCGCGCTTCCGCAAGAGAACTGGCCCTCCTTCCGCGGTCCGAGCGCGCGCGGCGTGGCCGAGGGGCACTCGCTGCCCGAGCGCTTCGACCTCGCTAGGGCCGAGAACCTGCGCTGGAAGACGCCCATCCCGGGCCTGGCGCACTCCTCGCCGATCGTGTGGGGGACGCGCGTGTTCGTGACCAGCGCGGTGCGCAAGGACGGCGCCTCGGATTTGAAGGTCGGGCTGTACGGCGACCCGAGCGCGGTCGAGAGCGAGGGCGCGCACGACTTCGTCGTCATGGCGCTCGACAAGACGAGCGGCAAGGTGCTGTGGCAGCAGACGGCGTGGAGTGGCACGCCCAGGTTCTCGCGCCACCCGAAGTCGAGCTTCGCGGCCTCGACGCCGGCGACCGACGGGAAGCATGTGGTGGTGAACTTCGGCAGCGAGGGCCTGTACTGCTACGACCTCGACGGCAAGCTCCTGTGGAAGAAGGACCTCGGCGACTGTGACGCCGGGCCGTTCAACATGGACAAGGTGTACTGGGGCTACGCCAGCTCTCCCGTGCTGCACGAGGAGCAGCTGTTCGTGCAGTGCGACGTGCTCTCGCAGAGCTTCGTGGCTGCCTTCGACGTGGCCACGGGCAAGGAACTGTGGCGCACGAAGCGCGCGGACATCTCCACCTGGTGCACGCCGACCGTGGACGTGCGCGAGGGCCGCGCACAGGTGATCTGCAACGGCTACAAGGAGATCGGCGGTTACGATCTGGCCTCGGGGAAGTCGCTGTGGATGCTGAGCAGCACCGGCGACGCGCCCGTGCCCGCGCCGGTCGTGGCCGAGGACGTCGTGCTGATCACGCACTCGCACAACCGCGCCGCGACCTATGCCATCTCGGTCCTGGCCGAGGGCACGCTGACGAGCGAGCACGAGGCCATGGTCTGGAGCCACCCGGGGCGGGGCAACTACATGCAGACGCCGCTCGTGTACGGCGAGGAGCTGTACATGCTCGGCGACGACGGCATCCTGAGCTGCCTCGATCTCGCCAGCGGCGAGCAGCGCTACAAGGAGCGCCTCGGCGACGGCCAGACGGGCTTCACGGCCTCGATGGTCGCCGGCGACGGCAAGCTCTACGCGACGAGCGAGGAGGGCACGGTGCACGTGATCCGCGCCGGCACGACCTTCGAGGTCGTGGCCAAGAGCGAGCTCGGCGAGACCTGCATGGCCTCGCCGGCGATCTCCGACGGCGTGCTCTTCTGGCGCACGCGCGGACAGCTGATCGCGGTGGGGGCGAAGTAGCGACTCAGGCCGGGCGCGCGGGCCGCGCCACGAGCCGGCCGCCCTCGAGCCCTGCGCGCAGCGCGAAATCGAAGCGGTCCACGGCCAGGGCGAGCTCGAGGTCGCCGGGCGAGATCCAGGTCTCGGCGGGGTCGAGCGCCGCGCGCGCCGCGGGGCTGGAGCGCACCAGGCGCTCGAGCGCGGCCCACTCGAATGGGCGGCCTTCCAGGCGCGCGGCCATGAGCTCGGCGCAGGCGTCGTCCTCCGGGCCGTCGAGGCCGATCTCGCTGCCGCCGGCGCCCATGGCGACCAGCGTCACCTCGTGGCCGAGGGCGCGCACGGCGCGCTCGGTCGCGGCCGCGCTCACCAGGCTGCCGAGGAACAGCGCCTCGCAGCTGGCCAGCGCCACCAGCGCGCCCTGCACGCCGCTCGAGGAGCGCAGCACGAGCGTCTTGCCGACGAGTTCGAGTTGCTGCATGCGCTCGGGCGAGTTGCCGTGCTCGAAGCCGGCGATCGGCCGGCCGCCGACCTCGCCGACCAGCACGAGGCTCGCTTCGGCGACCTTGCGCGCGAAGCCCTCCTCGGGCGTCCCGACGAGCTCGATCGCGCGCGCCCCGGAGGCGCAGGCGTAGGCCGCGGTGGTGAAGGCGCGCAGGACGTCGATGACCACGACCGTGCCGCGCGCTCCGCGAGCGCCCGCCAGGCCGCGCGCGCGGCGCACTCGCATCAGCCGAGCTTCACGGCCGTGCCGCTGGCCGTGACCATCAGCATGCCGTTCTGCGCGCCCAGGACCTCGTAGTCGAGGTCCACGCCCACGACCGCGTCGGCGCCCAGCACCGCGGCGGTCTGGCCGAGCTCGTCGAGCGCGATCTTGCGCGCGTCGCCCAGGGTCTTCTCGTAGGCCCCCGAGCGCCCGCCGACGATGTCGCGGATGCTGGCGAAGAGGTCCTTGAACAGGTGCGCGCCGACGATGGCCTCGCCGGTGACGATGCCGAGGTAGCCGCGGATCGGGCGGCCTTCGATCGAGGGGGTGGTGGTCACGATCATGGGGGGTCTCCTGGAATGAGGACGGCCACCTTACTTCGCTCGCCGCCGGCTTCTTCAGGCGAAGTGCGCGCTTCTCGGCGGCCCGCGCGCCAGAATTGGGGGCGTGAAGCGCGTCCCGTTGCCGCTGCTCGAGAGCGAGGTCGCGCCCGCGGGCTGCGGGCCGGTGAAGCGCTCGAGTCGCGCCTGGAAGCGCGCGCTGGTGCTGCTCGCCGTGCACGGCGCGATCGCGGCGCACCTGGTGCACTGGCAGGCGAACGGCACGACGCTCACGCCGCTCGAGCCCTCCGAGGCCGGCGAGACGCTCACCACCGGCGCGATCAACGCGGGCTTCGTGCTGCTGGTGCTGTTGATCCTGTCGACGCTCGTGCTGGGGCGCTTCTTCTGCGGCTGGGCCTGCCACGTCGTTGCCTACCAAGATGCTTGCGCCTGGTTGCTGGCGAGGCTCGGCTGGAAGCCCAAGCCGATCCGCTCGCGCCTCCTGGTGTTCGTGCCGCTGCTGGCCGCGTTCGAGATGTTCGCCTTGCCGTCGTTGCAGCGCTTCCTCGCCGGGCACGGCTTCCCGGAGCTCTCCTGGCACCTGACCACGGACTCCTTCTGGGAGCGCTTTCCCGGGCCTTGGATCGCGCTCACGACCCTGCTCGTCGCCGGCTTCGCGCTGGTATGGTTCTTCGGCGCCAAGGGGTTTTGCACCTACGGCTGTCCCTACGGCGCCCTGTTCGGCGTCGCCGAGCGCGTCGCGCCCGGCCGCATCCGCGTCACCGATGCTTGCGAGGGCTGCGGGCACTGCACCGCGGTGTGCACCAGCAACGTGCGCGTGCACCAGGAGGTGCGCGAGCACGGCATGGTGGTCGACGCGGGTTGCATGAAGTGCCTCGACTGCGTCAGCGTGTGCCCGAAGGAGGCGCTGTACTTCGGCTTCGGTCCGCTGCCGAAGGTGAGCCAGCGCGCCAAGCGGCGCTTCGATTTCGGCTGGGGCGAGGAGCTCCTGTTGGCGCTCGTGTTCGGCCTCGCGATCTACGCCTTCCGCGGGCTGTACGGGGCGGTGCCGCTCCTGCTCGCGATCGGTCTGGCGCTGCTCGCCGCGGGCAGCGCGGTGGCGCTGGCGCGGCTCGTCCGGCGGCGCGAGCTGAAGTGGCAGCACGTCGCGCTCAAGCGCGCCGGCCGGCTCACACGCGGGGGCGCGCTGGCCTGCGCGCTGTTCCCCGGCCTGCTCGCCTTCACCGGCCACAGCGCCTTCGTGCAGTGGCAGGCGCGCGAGGGCAACCGCGCGCTGAGCGAGGCCGCGGCTTTGGCGCGCGGCTCGAGCGCCTGGAACGAGGCCGTCGAGCGCGCCGCGCGGCATCTCTCCCGCGCCTCGGCCGCGGGTCTGGTGCCCTCGGCCGAGCTCGAGAACAAGCTCGGTCAGGTGCTGGTCGCGCGCGGCGCGAGCGCCGAGGCCGAGACGCACCTCGCCCGCGCGGCCGAGCTCGATCCGCGCAACAAGAGCGCGCGCCTGTTCCTGGCGCACTTGCTGAGCGAGCGCGGAGCGATGGCCGCGGCCTGCGCGCGGCTGCTGGAGGTCCACGCGCTCGATCCCGCCGACCCGCAGCTGGCCAGCAGCGCCGCGGCGCTGGCCCAGCGCGCGCCCCAGGACCCGGCCGTACGCGCGCTACTGCTCGAGCTAGCAGTCCGTTGAAAGAGGTCCCTGCTGCGGCTTCGCGCGCTTCGCCGGTGTGTCGTCACGCTCGACGTCTCATCGCGAGCCAGGCCGTGCTCGGCGGCCAGGAAGGTCGCCTGCGCGTTCTTTCCGTCGCGTTCCCAACGCCGACGAAGCGCGCTTTGCCTCGCGACAGGACTTTTTTCAAGGGCCTGCAAGGCCGCTGACCCTTGCCGATCTCCGCGCAATCGAGAACCATGGGTCCATGAAGGCACTGCGCATCCTCGTCGCGGGCGCGCTGGCATGCGCGGCCAGCGCTTGCACCTTGCCGCGGCCCTACGGCGACGCGGTGGATCTGCACACGCTGTTCGCGGGCGGCTACCGCAGCGTGCAGCACGAGGCCTTCGACGGACACCGCGCCTACGCGCTTGCCCTCACGACCTGCGATCCCGCCAACGGCTGGGGCTACGAGTTCGGCGCGTCCTACGGCACCGAGGACGGCGCGGACGGCGCGCGGCCGGTGTCTGGCGAGTTCGAGGACTTCTCCTTCGGCTTGCGGCGTACCTTCGGCACGGACGACGACCGCACGCGTCCCTACCTGGGCTTCGGTGGCAGCCTGATGCGGCTGGAGCGCTCGCTCGAGGCGCCGCCCGCCGACGCCGACGACCACGGCGCAGGCCCCTACGCCTGCGGCGGCGTGCTGTGGAGCCTGGGGCGCATCGGTTACAGCCCGGGCGCCGAGGTCGTGCTCGGCGTGGACCTGCGCGCGCTCAGCGGCCAGGACTACGACTACGAGCAGCTCACGCTCGTGCTCGGCTTCGGAAAGTGAGCGCGATGCCGCGCCGAGCCGTCCATTCCACCTTCGCGGAGGCTGCCCATGTCCGCTCGTCGTCTGCCCGTTCGTCCTGAGCTGAGAGAGCTGGAGCAGCAAGCCGTAGAGCTGCTGCGCGCGCTCCGCGCGGGTGAGCCCGGCGCGCTCGAAGAGCTACGCAACGTCGGTCCAGAGGGCGTCGATCCGGCCGCGGCCGAGCTGACCGACGCCCAGCTCGTCCGCGCCCGCAGTTACGCGGCGCCGAGCTGGGCGCGCCTGGTCCAGGCCTGCGAGTTGAGCGCGGCCATCTGGCGCGACGACGCGGACCGGCTGCGCGAGCTGCTCACGGCGCACCCGCAGTTGCTGCACGAATCCGTCCTGCCGCACGACAGCAATTGGGGGCCGCCGCTGACCTACGCCGCCAACCTCGGCCGCGATCGGCTGCTCGAGCTCCTGCGCCGGCTCGGCGCGCGCGATCTCGAATCGGCGCTGGGCCGAGCCGTGTTGCAGAGCCAGATCGGGACGGCGCGCATGCTGCACGCGTGGCTGGGCAAGCCGCCCGTCCCCGAAGGTGCGCTGGCCGGCCCCGCGTACACGCTGAGCGTGCCCGGGACCGAGCTGCTGCTCGAGCTGGGCGCGCGCGTGCGCGACGAGCACGGGGCGCGGCTCGCGCCGGTCGACGTCGTGCTGGAGAGCGACAGCCGCAAGCCCGCGGCGAAGCACCGCATCCTCGAGCTGTACGCGCAGCACGGGCTCGAACTCCCGGACACCGCGCCGCTGGCCGTGCACCGCGGACGCAGCGACCTGCTCGAGGAGCACCTGCGCCGCGACCCACAGCTCCTGCGGCGCACGTTCCGCCACGAGGAGCTCTACCCGCCGGAGCTCGGCTGCCACGACGAGGTGCTGGCGACGCACGGCACCCCGCTGGGTGGGGCGACGCTGCTGCACCTGTGCGTCGATTACGACGAGCTCGAGCTCGCGCGCTGGCTGCTCGCGCGCGGCATGCACCCGGACGCGCGCGCCGCGGTGGACGCGGACGGCTTCGGCGGCCACACGGCGCTCTTCGCCACGGTCGTCTCGCAGCCGGCCTTCTGGATGAACCACGAGCGGCGCGCGCCCACGGCGCCGTTGACCGAGCTCCTGCTCGAGAAGGGTGCCGACCCGAACGCGGTGGCCTCGCTGAAGAAGCAGCTGCACCCCGGCTACGGACCGAGCGCGCTGCACGAGTACCGCGCCGTGACTCCCCGACAGTGGGGCGAGCGCTTCCACGACCAGCGCTTCGTCAACGCCGCCGCGCTGGAGCGGATCGCGGCCCGCGGCGGGCGCTGATCTCCGTGGGTCCGTGATCAGACGTGAACCAAGGCATTGAACAGCGGATCGAGCCACGCAAACAGCACATCCCTGACCGCAGGTACCTGAGAGCTCGCCAGCGTCGCCAGCGGCAGCACGCCGAAGAGCAGCAGGTTCGTGACCAGAGTCCGGTCCCAGGTGAGCTGGCCTGGATCCGTGCCCGTGATGCGGCTGAGCACCGAGTTGCGATTCATCTGCATGATCACGAACAGGAGCGAGCCGCAGGTGCCCACCAGCAGAAACAGGAACGCGAGTCGGAACACGCCCTGCGGGTGGAACGGATAGCACGACAGGAGTGCCGTGGTCAGGATCAGCGACACCAGGAGGAACAGGGCCAGCGTTCGCATCTGTCGCAACACCCACTCGATCCAATCGACGAGCTCGAGCGCGAAGGTCTCGTGCGCCAGGTCCAGCCAGCTCTCGAGGAAGCCGGGTTCCGCAGCGTCGGCGTCGGGGCGCGCGAGGGAATGGCGGCTCTGGGCCAGCGCGATCTTCGAGCGCAGCTCTGTAAGGAGCTCGGCGTGCAACGCGGGATCGCGTTCCATGTCGGCCCACGCAACCCGCTCGGTTTCGTGTCCCGCTCGTGTCCAGCGTACGCCTTCGTGGCCGAGTAGCGCGCGCCAGCGTGGCGCGAGCAACTCGCGCAGGTTGGCACCCGAACCCAGCGTCCACAGGTCCAGGGTGGTTGCCTTCCCGAGCGCGCTCTCCAGGTTCTTCCACGCCTTGTGCAGCGCCTCGTGGTCGCGCTGCTTCAGGTAGGCGCGCAGGGCGAGCCACACGGCGGCGAAGCGATACGCAGCCCAGGCCGTGGTGAACAGGAGCGCCAGGATTCCCGCCAGCAGCAGCCGGTCGAAGCAATCTAGTTCGGCGTCCGACCCGGCATGCACGAGACGCTCGAGGCTTCGTCCGAATTGGAGATACAGCCAGAAACCGACGACCATCAGGAAGACCAGCAGGGCCAGCGCCCCCGTGTCCGGCACGGCGCGAAAGAGCCTGTTGCGCACGTCCGCCGTCCTGTCCGGGAGCCTCGGGAGGGGGGGCGATCCCCTGGAGGATTCCCACGCTGCGCTCGCCAGATTGCGCCATGCGTTGCGCCAGCAGGCGCGCGGACCTCCCGCGCAGACTCCGCTGCTGGGGCCGGACGGTGCGCTGCCCTCGTCCGCCGCCGTTCCCGCGAGTCGCTCGATGGGCTTGTGCTCGCGCAGCAACGTTAGGCGTCGCAAATGCCAGAGACACCAGGTCGCCAGGCCGAACCCGATCAGGAACAACGGCAGGAGCGGCGAGACGCCTTGGTCGATCAGGGTGGATCGATGGAAGAAGAACTCGAACACCGTGCGATCCTGCGCGAGCCGCCCAATGTCGATGGCGAACTTCCCGCTGTACCAGGCATACGACAAGCCCATGACGACGACGCCGAAGCGCGCGAGGTTCTCCAAGGCCCACATCAGGCGTTCGGTGGGATTCCTGAACTCTCCGCAGGAGACGAAGCACAGGCCCTCGGCGAAAAAATGGAGAGCGATGCGCAGGGCACGGTAGCCACGCGCGAAGACGCCGATGAGCGCGATGAGCGGGATGCCGATGCAGGCCACGCGGATCCACCGTGTTTGATGCTCCAGCGCGACCTTCAAAAGCAGCGATGCGCACGGCATGTGCAGCGACCACAGCGCGAGGATCAGCAGGCCCTCGTAGATCTCCCAGTGCAGCGCGAGCGAGATGGCCTCGATGCGCGACTTGTTCGTTCGTCCGGCTCCCGGCGGAACCTGGGCCAAGTGCTGGATGACCGCGCCAGGCCTCGTCTCGGGACGACCGAATGAACGAAGAGCACGGACGAGCAAGACCACGAGTGCCAGGCCGATGCCCAGCGTGAGCCCGATGGGCAACCCCGAGAGCGGCTGGTTGGCTGGAGTCTCCCGACGCCCACGCCGCGCTGGGGACGCGGCCACCGGATAGACGATGGTCTCTTCGAGGCTGTGCCCCAGTCCCACCGGCAGCATTGAACTCTTGCCCACGGTGGTGATCCAGACCGGCGGCAGGCGCGGCCCATCGCCTTCGACCGGCGGCCCATAGTCGGCCAACGCCTCTGCCCGATCCAGCAGCAGCAGGGCCGCGTTGTAGACGCCCTCGGCTCCGTCGCTCTGGAAGATCAGCTCTTGGGGTTCCGTCGATTGATCGTTCCAGTCCGGCGCCCGCACGAACAACGGGTAGCTCGAAAGCACGAGCATGCCGCGCAGGGCCGCGTTGAAGTCCGAGCGCAGGTAGAGCAGGTTGCTCTCGGTCGTGACCAGCTGGATGTCGGGCAAGCGCTTGGCGATCTCGGCGGCGAGCAGCAACTTGTCGCGCACGTCCGTGGCGAAGAGCACGACGAGCTCGATGCGGCGGCTCTCCAGCGTGCGCACGATCTCGTCCATGGCGAGGTCCGTCGCCGGCGCGGTGAGCGGCGAGGTCGGCCGAGGGGTCTCGCGGGTGCGGTCCTGCTCTTCTAGGGAGAGTTCGACGCGCGCCGCCTTCGTCGCTCCCAGGGTCGCGTTGCCGTTGGGCTGCGCCTGCCAATCGCGTGCATACGCTGCGCGCAGGCTGGTCAGGTTCATGGGGAACGGGAGGGTGAACCACTCCGTCTTCTTGCCCTTGCCGTCGAGGCCCGCCTTGGCGGGCTGCGAGACCTCGGTACGTCCCGCGCTGGCTCCGTACTGAGTCGAGCCCTCGTTCAATACCGCGACTTGATCCACCCTCAGGTGGAGATCGGGCAGCACCTCGTTCTCTAGCACCAACAAGAACGTGCTGTCGGGATGGACCGTGGCGCGGAAGCGGATGCCGGACAGCGGCCAGGGCGTGTGTTCACTCGCTGCTGGTGCCGGAGGCGAAGGGGCCCCCCTGGGGGGGCTCGTCTTTCCGCTCAGGATGCGCTCGTTGTCAGCGCTCGTTGCCGAACCCGTGACGACGTCGACGTGCCCCTTGTGGCCCGCTAGCCAGTGCTTGAGGACGTCCTTCAATGACGGAGCCGAGCCCGAGAAGAACGGCCCCAGGATGCGCAGGGTGTCGGGAGGTGGCGGTTTGACCGCGAGCACGACGTCGCGCTCCTGCAGGGCTGCCTCCAGCGCCATGCGGTGGACACCGCTGGTGGGTACTTCCCCGACGACATAGAGCAGCTCGAGTCTCTTCTCCGCGTGATTGCGGAACAGGAATGCCCCCGGAGTCGTCTCGCGCAGGACCCGATTCGCGGGCGTGTCGTCGCGCGTCTGGGCGCTCCAGGGCAGGCTGTAGCCATCGAGCACGAAGTCCGCGCTCTCGTACGCCCGGCGCACCGCATCCAGTGCTTGGTCGAAGGCCCAATCCAGGTGCGAGTCGAAGGGATCGGGAAGCGTCGCGATCAGGACGTCGAGGCGCTGCTCACCGAGCTCGAGCCTGCCCTTGGCGGGCACAGCGAAATGGCGCTTGAGGAGTTGCATTCCCGGGCCATCCGGATCGACCTCCCGTTTCTTCGCCCTTGCCAGGCGTTCATCTACGGGCTTCCGGGTTTCGTTCGCAGTCACCGGCGCGGCGTCACTGGACTTCCGCACGCTGACCGTGAACAGGGCGAGCAACGCTCCGAGCACGGTGATGCTCATCAATGGCGACTTGCTCTGCATGTCTGGCTTCCTCCCCTTGTCCCGATTGTCCCGATCCTCCCCGACCGGCAAGAGGAGGTTATGGAGCGGCGCTAGCAGACGTCCAGCACCAGGCTGAGAAAGCCCGCCGCGTGCGTCGTCGAGGCGCGGTGGACGCCTCACCGGTCGCGCCCCCGTTCCGCCGCTCTACGAGTCGCGATCGCGACGCACGATCACCTTGCGCCCGCGCAGGGTGGTGCCGCGCAGGGCTTCGATGATGGCGTCGGCGTGCTCGGCCTTGACCTCGACGATCGAGAAGCGCTCGGCGATCTGGATCGCACCGATGGTGTCGCCGGTGACGCCGGCCTCGTGCGTGATCGCGCCCACCAGGTCCCCGGGGCGCACGTCGGCGAAGCGGCCGGCGCCGATGAACAGGCGCACGCCCTCGAAGTTCGAGCTGCGCCCGCCGCGCCGCGGGGCGCGCGAGTTCTCGAAGCTCTTGTGCGGACCGCCGTGCTCGCGCGGACCAAAATTGTCGCGGCGCGGCGCGGGCGTGAGCTCGATGTCCTGCTCTTCCGACTGCGCCTCGGTCTCGGCGTGGCTGGCCTGGTGCGCGAGCTTCATGGCCGCGGCGGCCACGTCCAGCGCGTCGTGCTCGGTGGCCAGCTCGCTCGCCACTGCGCGGAAGGCGTCCAGCTCGCCAGCCACCAGCGCCTCGCGCACCGCGGCGCGCGTCAGCTCCAGGCGTCGCGCGCGCAGGTCGGCGACCGTCGGCAGCGTGGCGATGGCGATGCGCTGCTTGGTGGCGAAGCCGATGTTCTTGAGCGTACGCTGCTCGCGCGGCTCGACCAGCGAGATGGCCACGCCCTCGCGGCCCATGCGGCCGGTGCGCCCGATGCGGTGCACGTAGTCGTCGGGGTCGCTGGGCACGTCGTAGTTCACCACGTGCGAGACGTGCTCGATGTCGAGCCCGCGCGCGGCCACGTCGGTCGCGACCAACAAGTCGATCTTCTCGCTGCGGAAGCGCTTCATCACGCGGTCGCGGTGCTCCTGCGCGAAGCCGCCGTGCAAGGCCTCGGCGCGATAGCCGCGCGCGTTCATGGCCTCGGTCAGCTCGTCCACCTCGACGCGCGTGCGGCAGAAGACGATGGCCGAGCTGGGCGATTCCATGTCGAGCACGCGCCCGAGGGCCGCGGGCTTGTGCACGCGCGGCACGATGTAGGCGACCTGACGCACGCGCGGAGTTTCCCCGGCGCGGGTGGTCTCGCGCTCGATGACGATGCGCTGCGGGTCGCGCAGGTGCGTCCTGGCGATGGCCTGGATGCGCGCCGGCAGGGTGGCCGAGAACAGCGCCATCTGGCGCTTCTCCGGCAGGCGCGAGAGCAGCGCCTCCAGGTCCTCGGCGAAGCCCATGTCGAGCATCTCGTCGGCCTCGTCCAGGACCACGAAGCGCACCTTGTCCAGCACCAGCGTGCCGCGCTCGAGGTGGTCGAGCGCGCGCCCCGGGGTCGCGACCACGACGGCCACACCGCGCGACAAGACGCGCAGCTGCTGGCCGATCGATTGGCCGCCGTAGATCGGCAGCACGCGCGTGCCCTTGCCCTTGCCGTAGCGGTGGATCGCCTCGGCCACCTGCATGGCGAGTTCGCGCGTCGGCACCAACACCAGCGCGCTGGGCTTGTTGGGCTCGGGCTCGTCGTCCCCGCACTGTTGCAGCAGCGGCAGCGCGAAGGCCGCGGTCTTGCCCGTGCCCGTCGCCGCCTGGCCCAGCACGTCACGCCCCGCGAACAGCAGCGGCAGCGCCTCGCGCTGGATCGGCGTGGGCTCCTCGTAGCCGAGCTCGGCCAGGGTGGCGGCGAGCCCGGGCACCAGGCCCAGCTCGGCGAAGCCGGAGCGCACGGGAGTCGGAGTGGGAACGGACGCGGAGGTGTCGGTGGATTCCATGGGCACTGTCGAGCCGCATAGTTTCGCACGAAGCGCCCGACAGCGGTGAGTGGAGGCCGGATCTCTGCCGCGGGGCCGCGCTAGGGGCCCAGGAAGGGCGCCGAATCCAGGGCGCGGGACGGTGGCAAGAGCCGCGGCCGGGTGCCGTGCGCGTCAGCTCGACGTCCCGCCGCGCGGATCGTGGGCGAGCTGCGGCGGCTCGCGACGCGGCGCGCGGTCCAGCAGCACGTCGGCCAGCGCGTCCGAGATCGGGAAGCCGTTCTCGCGCTCGAGCCAGAAGAACTCGCCCGCCGGGTTGACCTCCAGGAACACGTGCCGACCCTCGGGCGTCAACGAGCCCGCCGCGGTGCAGCGCCGCGCCGCCGGCCAGCAGCGCCAGACCGAACAGCGCGCGCCGATCCGCGCCGCGTAGCTCGCGCGCGAGCTCATGCCCGACGCTCAGGGCCGGTGCGGAGAAGGCCGCGGCGAGTTCACGCGGCAGCGCCGGGAGCGCGTTGGCCGCGCCCGGCGCGATTGGCGCGCGCAGCCCGAGCCCGCGCAACAGGATCGCGCCGCGCACGTGCAGGAGCTGCGTGCCGTCCGCGGCCGGGGCGTGGGCGCGCACGCTCCAGTACACGGGCGGCACGGCCGTGTGGCGCGTGAGCTCTTCGGCGCGCGCGCGCTCGAACAGCGCGTCGATCACGCGTTCGGCCTCGGCTCCGCGGCTCAGCGCGCGCGCGGCGATCAGCGAGCGCGCCATGCGCGCGGCGGCCTCCAGCGCCGCCAGCGGACGCCAGTGCGGATCGAGAAGCACCTCGGCCACGCGCTCGCGCGCGCGCCGGTGCCCGAGGCTGGCCAGGAGTTCGCGCAAGACCGCCGCCGAACTCGCCGAGCCCGCGAAGCGCCGCCACAGCTCGGCCGGCAGGTCCACGCCGTACTGATAGAGCGTGCGCCGAAAACTCTCGACCTCGATCCAGCGTCGCCCGCTGCCCGGATCCATGACCTGCACGAAGCGTCCGACGCGGCGCCACACGAGCACGAAGTGCACCGTGCCGGCCGGCAGGCGCGTGACGGCGATGGCCGGCAGCGTCTCGGCGCGCGCGTGGCCGACGTGATCGGAGGGCACGAGCACCTGCAGCGCGTCGAGGCCGAGCTCGCGCGCCACACCCTCGAGGGCATCGATCGAGGTTCCATCCACGTTGGTCTGGCAGGCTTCGCGCAAGCGCGCGTACGAGACCGAGAGGCCGAAGCCGCTGGCCAGCGCGTGCAACGCCGCCGGACCGCAATCCATGGGCGAGGCCTGCACGACCTCGGGCGCGAGCCAGCGCCGCGGCGCAGGTGCCTCAGCCATCACCGTGCACGCGCGAGAGCCCCAGAGCGCCGCCCACCGCGCGCAGCACGAGCCGCGCGGGGCTGCTGCGCTCGACCTCGATGCGCACCGCGCCCGGCAGGCCGTGCTCGAGCGGCATGCGCGCGCTCTACGGGTGCGCGAGCGCGAGCTCGACGCGGATCTTGCCGTCGCGCGCCTCGCTGGCGATGCGCGCCACGGACAGGGACAGCGTGCCGTACTCGGCGCGCGGGAAGCCGGTGAGCGCGAGCTCGCCGCTCTGCCCGAGGCGCACGCGCACCAGGGCCTCGGCCGGCTCGAACTCGGCCTCGACCGTGAGCGCGCCGTCGGCCACGATCGCGCCCAGGGCTTCGCCCGCGCGCACGAAGCTGCCGGGAGTGAGCCGTCCGAGTTCGGCCACCGTGCCCGCGGCCGGGGCGCGGATGAGGCGCGCGTCGAGTTCCTGCTCCAGGCGCGCGATGGTGGCGGTGTGCACACCGCGCGCGCCGTCCCTCGCGGACAACTCGCGCCGCCGCTGGGCCAGCTCGGCCGCGCGATCGCCCTCGTCGCGGCGCGCGTCCAGCGCCAGGCGCTCGAGCGTGGCCGCCTGCGCCGCGACCGCCACGCGCGCCTTGTCGGCCTCGGTGCGCGCGCGCGCGGCGGCAAGCTTGGAGACGTCGCCGGTCTGCTCCAGCTGCGACAGACGCGCGCCTTCCTCCGCGGCGTAGCCCAGTTCGAGCTTGCGCGCCTCGAGCTCGAGCTCGGCCTCGCGCCGTCCGGCCACCGCCGCCAGACGCGCGTCCTCGGCGGCCGTCTCCAGCGCGCGCAGCTCGACGCGCGCGGCCGCGAGCTCACCCTCCAGCGCCGTCGCGCGCGCGCGCCTCGGTCAGGGCCAGTTCCTGGGCGTCGGTGTCGAGCTCGATCAAGAGCGCCCCGGCCGCGACCGTCTGTTCGAGGCGCGCGTGCAGCGCGCGCACGCGCCCATCGACCGCGCTCTGCAGCGGGTGCACGGCGCGCTCGCGCACCAGGCGCGCGCTCGTGCTGGCGGCGAACAAGGGCACCTCGGCGCGCGCCATCCACAACCCCCAGGCGGTGAACAAAGCCAGCGCCAGCGGCGCGATCCAGCGCGTGAGGCCGCGCCCATCGCTCTCCAGCGAGCGCAGCGAGCGGGCGAAGGCGGCGGGCATCGGCGCCGATTCTAGTCCCAGAACAAGCGCTTGGCTCCGCAGAGCGCTGCGCTTCGCCCGGACTCACCGCATCCGCGGCCTTTCTCGAACCCTCGAAATGCTCGCGTGGAGGAACCACGCTCCGCTTTCGAAGGCCCGAGAAAGCCCACGGCTACGGCGATTCCAGGCGATCTGGAGAAGCCAAGCGCTTGTTCTGGGTCTAGTGGCGTGAGTCGCGCACAGAGGCCTCTATCCCCGGCCGTCTGTGTGCACCGCGGCATTGCGCCTCCTCCGAGACTTGCACCGAAGTCGCGTCGTCGGCGCGCCTTGCGGCGAACGCAGACGACCTCGGGATAAAGGCCCCTCTGCGTGACTTCACACCACTAGCCATGGGCCTTCCCGCCTGGGACCGCCGGGCTCCCGCCCGGCCGCTTGTTCTTCTTACTCTGCCCGCTGCCTCACGCCGCGGAGGCCGGGCTGGAGCCCGCTGGTCCCAGGGAGAAGCTACGCCCCGAACTGCCGCAGGTGGTGGTCGAGGTGCTTCCACTGCAGCGTGTCCCACTCGGCCGCCGTCAGCGGCCCGAAGAACGGGTGCGGAGCCTTGGGCGCGCCCGCCGGGCCGCGCGTGCCGAAGCGCTGCACGAGCTCGAGGAGCTGCGCTTGTTCGGCCGCGAACACGCGCGCGTCGCTGACTCGGAATTCGAGCGCCGTCGGCAGGTTGCGCCCGAAGGGCGCGGGCGAGGTGAGCTTCTTCTTCGCCAGGCGCCCGAACAGGAGGCCGATCAGGCCGCGCTTCAGGGTCATGTCGCCGACCGCGATCTTCAGCGCGACCTGGGAGTGCGCCAGCATCTGCGCCACGTCCATCTTGCCCCACTGGGCTTTCGAGTCGGGGCGCAGGCTCTGGAGGCGCTTCTGGATGGCGGCGAGGTCGGCGCTCTGGAAGAGGGAGGGCATGCGGACAGTGTGTGGTTGGCCGGAGCGGCGTTCCAGTTCCGCTGCGCCGCTGCGGTGGGGTCGTTGGGCGCCGATCTGCGCGCTAGGCGCGCGGCAGCGCTCTTGACGGCGGATCGAAGGGACGGGAGCCTGGCGGAATGAGCGAGCGCCTGGAGGAGCGGCGCGCACGCGAGGAGGTGCGCGGGGCCATCGGCTGGGTCGTCGCGCTGGTCGGCCTTGGCGGAGCCGTCCTGGTCGCCGCAGGGGTGCTCTACCTCTTCGGCCTCGATGCGGGCAGGGTCCGGATCGCGGACATCGACATCACCGGAACCGCGTGGGCGCCGGCCCTCGCGCTCGCCTTCGGCCTCGCCTTGCTCGCTTGCGCACGCGGGTTGTGGCTGGTGCGACCATGGGCACGCTGGGCATCGATCGCGCTGTTCGCGAGCCACCTGGCGCAATGTCTCGTCGCGCTGGTCCTGCAGCGCGCACTCTCCCTGCCGATTTTCAGCGCGTGGGTGCTCGTCTACCTGCTGAAGCCATCGACGGCCCGGCTTTTCGCGCGCTCGGATCCGCCGGCAGCGCGCTGAGCTCAGCCGCCGCACTTCTGCGCGAGCAGCAGGCCGTCGCCGATGGGCACCAGCGTGGGCTCGACGCGCGCATCGGCGAAGATGCGCTCGGTCAGCGCGCGCACGTGCGCGGCGGACCCCTCCTGCGCGTCGACCACGTCGCCGCCCATGAAGGCGTTGTCGATCGCGAGCACGCCGCCGGGGCGCAGCAACGCGAGGCACTGCTCGTAGTAACCCGCCTGGCCGCTCTTGTCGGCGTCCAGGAAGGCGAAGTCGAAGCGCCCGCGCTCGCCCGCGGCGATCAGCGCGGCCAGCGTCTCGGCGCCCGGCCCGAGGCGCAGCTCGATCTTCGCGGCGAGACCTGCGCGCTCCCAGAAGCGCCGTGCGATGGCGGTCCACTCCGCGGAGAGGTCGCAGGCGAGCAGCTTGCCGTCGCTCGGCAGCGCGCGCGCCACGCACAGCGAGCTGTAGCCGGTGAACACGCCCACCTCGAGGCAGCGCCGCGCGCCGAGTGAGCGCACGAGGAAGCTCATGAACACGCCCTGCTCGACCGAGATCTGCATCTCGGCCTGCGGCAGCTCGGCGGTCACTGCGCGCAGCTCGGCCAGCAGCGGATCCTCGCGCCGCACGGAGAGCGTGCGCAGGTAGTCGGCGAGGCGCGGTTCGAGAGCGTGGCTGGTGCTTGACATCGCGCTTCAGTGGAGGCGCGGCGCGACGATCGCGCTCAGGAGATCGGGAGCGCCGTCCGTGCGCACGAGGTGCGGGTAGCGCGGGCCGCCGTGGTAGGGGACCTCGACCACCGAGTAGTAGGTGCCGTTCTCGACGATGAAGGCGAGCGGCTCGCGGCTCTTGCTCGCGCTGTGCAGCGCGCGCTCGAGCTCGTCGTCCGAGTACTTGCGGCCGTTCACGGCGACGAGCTTCATCCCGGGACCGATGCCGGCCGCGAAGGCCGGGCGGCCCGGCCAGGCGTCGAGCACCGAGCCGTCCGCGCCGAGCGCGAGGCCGAGCGAACCCGTGGCGTCTACGCCGCCGTCATCGCTCGCGCTCATCGCGTTCGGCGTCGCGTCGTAGACGAGCTCGAAGCCGCCCGCGCGCACGCCATCCAGCGGCAGAGCCTCGCTCTTCGCGCTCAGGCGCTGCTCGAAGAACGCCTTCCAGTCGAAAGGCGCGACCTGATTCAGCGCGGCGAAGACGTCCTGCGCCGTGTAGGGCTTCACGTAGATGCGTCCGTTGTCGCCTTCACCGTGGAACAGCGCGCAGAAGTCGTCGAGGCTCTTCGCGCCCTTCGTGAGCGCGCGGATCTCGACGTCGGCGTCGAGCCACAGGAGCGAGCCCTCCGCGTAGAAGTCCGTGCCGCGCCGATGGCCGCCCCAGCCGCCGCCCGCGGTGTACAGGAACGGCGCCGAATCGGCGGTGTCCTGCAGCGGGCGCCAGCTCCGGCCGGGCCCCGAAACGCCGTGCGCGTCGGCGGCGAGCGTCTCGAGCCAATCGGCGCTCGTCACCAGTCCGGCGCGCGCGCCGAGCACCTCGCCGTAGTAGTTGGTGAGGCCCTCGTAGACCCACAGGAGCTCGTCCTGCATCGGCTTCTCGTAGCCGCCGGTGGTCAGGCCCGCGGGCCGGCGCGTCTTGCCGTTCCAGGCGTGGAAGAACTCGTGCGGCAGCAGGATGTAGCCGCGGCGCGCCTCGTCATCGTCGACGAAGGCCTTCTCGCTCACGCGGTCGTCGGCGCACTCGTGGTGCTCGAGGCCGAAGCTGCCGAGGTCGTCGCTGAGCGTCAGCAACCAGTGGTAACGCGTGTAGTGACCCACGCCGCCGAAGACGGCGCGCTCCTCGCGCACCAGACGCTTGTAGGCTTCGATGCGCTTTTCGGGGAACTCGAGCGCCCAGGCGCTGTCGGCGATCGCGTCGATGGCGTGCTCGCCGACGTCGGAGCCCGCGGGAAAGAGCTCGATGCGCCGGTAGTGCTCGCCGAGCACGACCGGGTGGTCGATCAGCATAGTGAACGAGCTCGGCGCGTAGCGCACCTCGGCGCCGCTCTCGGACTCGAACGTCAGCGAACCGCCGTGCTTCCAGCCCTCCGGCAGGCGCAGCGAGGCGCGCACCAGGAGCTCGTCCGGGTTCGCGCCCTGCGGCGCGAGCAACACGGTGTTCCAGTTCAGCACGCAGCACTTCGCGTTGGCCGACGGCCCCGTGGTGAAGGTCCCGGCGGAGCTCGGCACGACGAAGTCGTAGCGCGCCACGAGCGCGCTCACGCCCGCCGGCACGTCCACGTGGAAGGCGGTCATCTCGACGAGATCGCGGCGCCACGCGAGCTCCTTGCCGTTCGCCTCGAAGTGCAGCCCGACCAGGTTCTGGATCGGGCCCGAGGGCATGTGCTCGCCCGGGATCCACTTGGGGTACACGAGCGTCAGCGCGCCGGGCGCGACCGGCAGCGTCAGCCGCGCGTGCAGGATCTTCTGCGGCGCCTGGCGCGCATCGACCTCGAGCGTCAGCGGCGGGCGCGTCTGGGCGGTGGCGAGGGAAGCGAGGGCGAGGAGCGCGAGGAGGAGCTTCATCGCCACGGAGGCTACCCGCGTCGACACGTAACAGGGAACGGCCGTGAGTGATATCATCTCGCGCGGGGGTATCCGTGACCGAGCAACTGGAGCGATGGAAGGCGCGCGAGAAGGTCCGCTCCGACATAGGGTGGGTAGCGGTGTACGTCGGCATCTTCGGTGCGTTGTGCCTGGGTGGCGGAGTTTCCCTGGCTGTTGGCGGCGGGTCCGTCTGCCTATTCGGCGTCGAGCTCCCAACGCCATGGAACGCTTGGTTCGCCAGCACCTTTGGCGCGGTGCTGCTGCTGTGCGCCGTTGGCCTGTGGAACGCGCGACTCTGGGCGCGTCGCCTAGCGTTGCTCCTGTTCGGCCTCGCGCTCGTGAACGGCCTCGTCAGCGCGATCGCGCTTTTCGGTTTCGTCTACCTGTTCCGACCAGACACCCTGCAGCGTTTTCAGCGCACGAGCGGCCGTTCGCCGAGCGAGCCTGAGCCGCGCCCGGCATCGCGCGCCTGATCTAGCGCTTCACGCCCACAGCACGAGATCGCGCAGCGAGCCCGAGTGCTCGCGCTCGGCGCGCGCGCGCACGCGGATGCCGTAGGCGAAGCTGCCGGAGCGGTCCATGGCGCGCACGCCCTCGAAGACGTGCACCGTGCCGCCGGTGTTGGCGACGTAGCCGAGGGCGACGGCGGTGCGGCCGTTGAGCTCGAGCTCGCCGGCGGCGTGGCCGAGGACGAGCTCGACCACCACGTCGTCGGGCTTGAGCGCGCCCAGGTCGACCTCGACGCGCACCTCGACGGCGTCGCCGACGCGCACGCTGGCGAGGTCGCCGACCTGGGCCGAAGTGATGCGGATTTCGCCGAAGCCCTTGCGGATGCGCTGGTTCTCCAGAACCAGCAGCTTTAGCTTCGCGCGCTTGTTGCGCAGCAGCTCCTCGTAGCCGGCGGAGAGCACCGAGTAAGCCTTGGCGTGGTACTCGCGCACCATGCGGTGCGTGTTGAAGCGCAAGGGCACCGAGGCGAGGCAGCGCTGCACGCGCTCGAGCCAGCGCGCGCTCACGCCCTCGGCGTCCTTCTCGAAGTAGCTCGGCACGACCTCTTCCTCGAGCGTGTGATAGAGCTGGTTCGCGTCGAACTGGTTGAGGAGCTCCTGGTCCTTGTACTCGCCGCCACCGAACTGCCAGCCGTTCTCGCCGTCGAAGGCCTCGGGCCACCAGCCGTCGCCGATCGACAGGTTCAAGGTGCCGTTGGCGGCGGCCTTCATGCCCGAGGTTCCGCTGGCCTCGAGCCAGCGGATGGGCGTGTTCAGCCACACGTCCACGCCGCTGGTGAGCGCGCGCGAGAGGCGCACGTCGTAGTCCTCGAGGAAGAACGTCTTGCCCTGGAACTCCGCGCGGCGCGTGAGCTCGAAGACCTTCTTGACGAGCTCCTTGCCCAGGGCGTCGTTCGGGTGCGCCTTGCCGGCGAACACCAGGCGTACGGGACGCGCGGGATCATCGAGCAACCTGGCCAGGCGCGCGGGGTCCTGGAACAGGAGCGCGGCGCGCTTGTAGGGCGCGAAGCGGCGCGCGAAGCCGATCCACAGCGCGTTCGGCTCGAGGCCCTCGAGCAGCTTGGCCAGCAGCGCGGGCGAGTCGCCGCGCTCGACCGAGTTGCGCTCCAGGCGCCGCTTCATCTCCTCCATCAGGCGCAGGCGCAGCTCGCGCTTCGCCGTGCGCAGGCCGAGCAACTGGCGCGTCGAGAGCGGCCGCGCGAAGTCCTCGGGCTCGATCGCTCGCTCGCTGACGCCCAGGGCCTTGGCGATCTCCGGGCTGGTCCAGCTGGGGAGGTGCACACCGTTGACGATCGCGTCCACCGGCACCTCGCTCTCCAGCAGGCCCGCCCAGAACGGGCGCAAGAGCTTCTTCGAGGCCGTGCCGTGCATCTGGCTGACGCCGTTCGCGAAGCTGGCGAAGTTCAGCGCCAGGTAGGTCATGTTGAACGTGCCTTTGTCGCCCTCGGCCTGGCCGAAGGACATGAAGCGCTCCCAGGGCACGCCCACCCAGCTGGTGGCGTCGGAGAAGTAGCGCCGCATCAGGTCCTCGCTGAAGCGGTCGTGGCCGGCGGGCACCGGCGTGTGCGTGGTGAACATCGTCGTGGCGCGCACGAACTCGCGCGCCTCGTCGAAGGTCAGCCCCTCCTCGTGCGCGCGCCCGCCGACGCGCTCGAGCGTCAGGAACGCGGCGTGGCCCTCGTTCATGTGGTACACGGACGGGTGGGTACCGAGGCGCAACAGCAGGCGCCGGCCGCCGCGGCCGAGGCAGATCTCCTGCAACAGGCGCGTCTCCTCGTTGCCGCCGTAGAGGTTGCGCGTGATGTCGCGGTCCTCGGGGCGGTTCTCGGGGCGGTTCGCGTCCAGCAGATAGAGATGCACGCGGCCGACGCGCACGCGCCAGGCCGAGAGGAAGAGCTGGCGGCCAGGCAGCGGCAGCTCGATCGCCAGGGCGTTGCCGCTGTCGTCCTTGACCAGCTCGAGCGGCAGCAGGCGCGGGTCGTTCTCGATGTCGACCGCCAGCTGCTCGCCACCCGGGCCGATGCGCTGGCTGGTGTAGCCCATGCGGTAGAAGAGGCCCACGGCGACCAGCGGCAGGCCGATGTCGCTGGCCGACTTCAGGTGGTCGCCGGCCAGCACGCCGAGACCTCCGCTGTAGACGCGCAGCGACTCGTGGATGCCGTACTCGGCGCAGAAGTAGGCCACCGGATGCTCGGGGCTGGGCGGCGCGCCGCCGGCGGCACCGCGCCACGTGTTGGCCTCGTAGGGCGCGGCCAGGTAGGCGTCGAAGCGCGCCAGACAACGATTCAGGCGCGCGACGTAGCCCTCGTCGGCGCTGCGCGCGGCCACGTCCTCGGGATACAGGCGCTGCAGGAACGAGACCGGGTTGTGGCCGCTCGTCTCCCACGAGCGCGGCGAGAGCTCCTCGAACAACGCCGTGGCTTCGTTGTCCCAGCTCCACCAGAGATTGCGCGAGAGGCGCAAGAGGCCGCGCAGCGACTCGGGCAGCGTGGCGGCGACGTCGAAGTGGAACAGGTGCGGCTTCTTGCCCTCGACCGCGGGTTTGACCGTCAGCGGCTGCTTGGGCTTGCGCGTCTGCAGCACGCCGGCTTCGAGGCGCTTTTGCACCGCGGCCTGGGCCAGCTTGAAGGCCTCGTCGTAGCGCGGCAGGAACTGGGCCCAGGTCGAGCGCTGCGCGGTCTCGCGGCAGATGCCCTCCAGCTCGCGCGCGCTCTTCGGGCTGGCGAGCTGCTTCTCGATCGCGTTGGCCAGGATCTCGACCACGTCGTCGAAGCGCTTGTGCACGCGGTCGAGCACGGTCACGCCCTGCTCCGGCCCGAGGTTGAGGCCCTTGGCCCAGCGCCCGAAGCCGGCGTAGTCGCTGGTGATCGTCGGCACGCCGACCGCCAGGCTCTCCTGCGGCGTGTAGCCCCAGGGCTCGTAGTACGAGGGGAAGCACGAGAGGTCGAAGGCGCGTAGCACCGCTTGATACGGCAGGTTCCAGAGGCCGTCGTTGGTGCCCAGGTAGATCGGCACCTGGATCACGCGCACGCGCGCGTCGCCGGCGTTGGCCAGGTTCAAGCGCGCGCAGCGCTCGTGCACCGGATCGCGCTCGGGCTCGAACAGGTTGTGGGTGGAGAGGCCCAGCGGGCCCTCGAGCTCGTCCAGCGGCTTGTCGCGGCGCTCGAGGTACTCGCTGCGCAACCCGGAGTTGCCGGCCGGCACGAGCACGAACAGCACGATGCGCCGTCCCGCTCGCTGATTGAGCCGTCCCATGGACTCCAGCAAGAGGTCGATGCCCTTGTTGTGGAACTCGTAGCGCCCGGAGATGGCCAGCAGCGCGGCGTCGTTGACGTCCTCGCCGAAGAAACGCGAGGCACTGTTGAGCAGCACGCGCCGCGCCTCCTCGCGCGTCGTCTTGCCGGCCAGCTCGTCGACCACGCTGACGTCGAGGCCGTTGGTGGTCAGCGGCGACGGCGTGCGTCCGAGCAACAGCGTGGCCTCCTTGGCCGTGATCTCGCTCACGGTGGTGAACACGTCGGCCTCGCGCGCGGCCACGCTCTCCAGCGAGTGCTTGGCGACCACGTTGTGCTGCTTGGCCAGGGCTTCCGGCGTCTGCTCGCCCAGGCCGTCGTCGGGCGACTGCTCGTTCGAGGACAGCGTGCGCCCGAGCACGGTCGCGTGGGTGGTGAAGATCGTGCCCGCGCTGGGCACCTTCTTCTTCAGGTACAGGAGCGACGAGGCCGTCATCCACTCGTGGGCCTGCACCAGCGCGCGCTTGTGGTCGGCGGCCAGGTACTCCTCCCACCAGCGCTCGATCACCAGGCCGGCGGCGTGTCCGAACAGGACCGGCTCGACGTAGTCCCAGCCGCCCTTGATGGAATCGACCTTGAAGTCCTCCCACAGCTTGGTGAGGACGCCGTCCTTCTTCTCGTAGAGCTTCGAGAACTCGATCAGGATCGTGCGCGGACGTCCGGGGATGCGCCAGCGACCGACGCGCACGGGGATGCCCATGCCGCGACAGGACTCGCAGAAGGCCTGGAAGCCGCTCTCCTCCTCGAACTCCTGGTTCTTGTCGGCGCTGGAGAGGAGCCACGGCCCCACCGCGATGTAGTCGTCGCCCAGGCGCGCCACCAGCGACTTCGCCTTGGTGGAGACGACCGTGTGGATGCCCCCGACCTTGTTGCAGACCTCCCAGCTGATCTCGAAGAGGGTGTAGGCGCTCGTCACGTGGGTGGCTTTTCTTTCGGGGGTAGGGGGTGCCGGCGGGGCCCGGACCGGCATAGATCGTCCGCCGCGGGCGGGAAGATGATGGAGGAATCCGCTCGTCGGTCCCAGAGCCTAGGCGCAGACGAGGGGCCCGTGACTTCGGCCCGAAGGGCAGGGATGCGCCCGAAAGGAGCGTGCGGGGAGAACGCGCGCGGCAGGTGTAACCTGGACACCCGTGGTCGAGTCAGCCTACGTGCGTGCGAAGTACGTCGAGCTGTGGAGCGCGCTCGCGTCGCCGCCGGCCGGGTATTGAGGCTGCAGTCGGCGTCGGTCGCGGTCAGGGCGAGCGCTTCCGCGGCGTCTTGTGCTCCAGGCAGCCCTCCACGCGCGCCGTCAGGTCGTCCAGCACGTGCATGAAGATGATGTAGGAGTCGTGCGGCGAGTCGTAGGGCGTGAAGTACTCGTGCACGTCGCCGTCGGAGTGCCACTTGGTGCTCATGTAGTAGACGTGGTCCGAGGTCGAGAGCTTGCGCCAGGTGGCGAGGTACTGGGCATGCCCGGCCGCGGCCGCGGCGCGCACGCGCGGCAAGAGCTGGTAGAGGCGCCGGTGGGCCTCCTTCTGCATGTCGTTCTCGAGCCAGGCGCTCAGGTCGCGCTCCTTGTCGGCCCACGACAGCGTCTGCGGGATGTCGAGCTCGGCCACGGGCTCGTGCGCGGCCGCGACCTCGGAGGGCGTGGCGAAGGAGAAGCGCTCGTCGGCCAGCACGAACTTCGGCAGGTGGCGCATGAACTCCAGGATCCCGGTGTCCTTGTTCTGGTGCTCGCCGAAGGTCTCGTAGTCCATGAACAGGCCGATGAACTGGTCCTCCTCGGTCGCGCGGTGCAGCCACTGCGCGTAGCGCTCGGCCATCAGCGGGTACTCGGGCCACTGGCGGTTCGAGAAGCGGAAGGCGATGTCGTCCGAGAAGAGGTAGTCGCGCAGCAGCAGCTTGAGCGTCTTGCAGCCCTTGGGACGGTACACGCGCCGCGGGCTGCGCCAGTCGAGCAGGCGGTCCACGCCCTCGCCCAGCTGGCAGGTGAAGCCGAGCTCCTCGACCTTCTTGGCGATCGAGTTGTCGAGGATCAGCTCGGTGTTGCGGAAGGCGCTGGGCGTGACGCCGAACAGGTCCTTCAGGCGCGTGCGCTGCTCCTCGACCTGGGCCGCGAACTCGTCCATGTTGCCGGCCGGAATGTCACCGGCCGGAACGCTTCCGGCGAGGGCGCTTGCGGATGGGCGCGCGCTCGCGCCGCCGACCGAGGCCAGCGAGTGGTAGCCGGTTTCGCACACGAACTCGACCGCGCCGGTGCGCGACAGGGCCACGAAGCTGTCGAGGGCCTTCGGCGCCCAGCGCTCGAGCTGCGTCAAGAGCGTGCCCGTGATCGCGAACGAGCAGCGGAAGCGCCCGCCCGTGTCGGCGATGGCCTGGCTCAGGACCTCGTTCATGGGCAGGTAGCAGCGCTCGGCCACGCGCTCGGCGATCAGCTTGTTGAGCGGCTCGTCGAAGTAGTCGAGCGCCTTGCCGCGCCCGACGTCGTCGAAGCGGAAACGCTCGAGCCGGTTCGGCTGGTGCACCTGGAAGTAGAAGACGATCGCGGTCACGAGGGTGGCCCCGCCAGCTCGTCGTAGATCGCGCGCAGCGCGCGCGCCGGGCGGTCCCAGCGGATCTTCTTCACCTCGCGCAGGCCCGCCCGCGCGAGCTCGCCGCGCAGCGCCGGGCGCTCCAGCAGGGCCACGATCTTGTCCGCCAGCCCCTCGACGTCTCCCGGCTCGAAGCGCAGCACGCTGCGCACGACCTCGGTCACGCCGGCCGTGCGCGGCACGATGCTGGGCACGCCCAGCGAGAGCGCCTCGAGCGCGCTGATCCCGAACGGCTCGGCGGCCGAGGACAGCACGTACACGTCGGCGTCGGCATAGGTCTCGGCCAGCTCGCTGCCGTCGATGAAGCCGGTGAAGCGCAGCGCCCGGCCGAGCTCGAGCTCGCGCGCCAGCGCCTTCAGCTCCGGATACAGCTCGCCGTCGCCGGCCAGGACGAAGCGCGCGCGCGGATGCCGCGCGAGCACCTTGGCCGCGGCGCGCAGGAAGACGTCGGGCGCCTTCTGCTCGCTCAGGCGGCCGACGTAGAGCACCACCGGGGCCTGCGCGTCCTTCTTGCGCGCGGGGCCGGCCGACGCCAGCGGAGCGTAGGCGTTGTGCACCACGCGCAGCTTGGCGAACTGCACGGCGTAGTGCGCGCGCAGCGTGCGCGCGCTGGCTTCGGAGACGCACAGCACGCGCTCCGCCGCGTCCAGCGCGGCTTGCTCGATCGCGCGCACGTCGGCCTTGGCCAGGGGCCCGCGGCGCTCGGCCTCGCAGGAGTGGAAGTGCACGATCAATGGCTTGCCGGTGCGCTCCTGCAGCAGCAGCGCCGCCGGGAACGTCATCCAGTCGTGGGCGTGGATCACGTCGAAGCTCTGGCGCTGCGCCAGGGCGAGCACGGCGCGCGCGTAGCGTTCGACCTCGGCCAGCAGGGTGCGGCCGTAGGGCGGCACGCGCACGTCCGCCGCGAGCGCGGGGACCGGGTTCGAAGCGGCGTTGGGCGCTGCGACTTCTTCTGGCTCTCGGCCGAGCTCCGGCTCGTCCACCACGGGCTCCGCGCGCGGCACCACGCTGCGCACCACGACCGGCGCCGGCGCGGGCGGCGCGCGCCGCACGCGCTCCAGCAGCGCGTGCACGAGTTCGCCGTAGTCCTCCGGCGACAGGTACGGCCGCAGCGGACTGTCGATCGTCAGCAGGCGCAGGGCCTCGCTCGGCGGCGGTAGAGTGGGGGGCGGGGGCGGCCCCTCCAGCTCCGCCACGGCCGCCTCCTTGGCCTGGGCCGCGAGCACGTGCGCGCGGACAGCGCTCGTGCGCACGGCCTCGACCCTGCGCGGCGCGGTGCGCTCGACCTCGGGAGCCCGCGTCGCGTCCGCTTCCACCAGGAGCCGCACGCGCTCGGGCTCTTCGTCGCCGAGCGTGCGCGGGAGCACGAACAGAACCTCGGTCGCGAGCGGTTCGGCGGCGCGCGCCAGCGCGTTGGCCAGGCCCTGGCAAGCGCTGCCCACGCCGCCGGAGAGTCGCGGCGAGAAGTCCCAGCCGAGCATGAGCACGCGCATCGCCGCACAAGGTAGAGGGCTCGCGTGGCGTGGCACAAGCACGCCGGCCGGATCGTGGGCGCTCAGCGGGGGGTATCCACGTCGAGTTCGCGACGGCATCCTGTGGCCCGACGCGCCCTGGCCACCTCTGGTTGCGGGCCTGAGGCGCGCCCGGGCCCAGAGGATTCGACATGTCCTTGCCGACCGAGCTCCGTGAGACCCTGACCTTCATCCTGGCGGGTGGCCAGGGCGAGCGCCTGATGCCGCTCACCACCAAGCGCGCCAAGCCCTCCGTGCCCTTCGGCGGCGCCTACCGCATCATCGACTTCACGCTCTCTAACTGCATCCACTCCGGGCTGCGGCGGATCCACGTGCTGACGCAGTACCAGGCGCGCTCGCTGGAGGAGCACATCCGCTTCGGCTGGAACTTCCTGCCCCGGCGCCTGTCGCAGTTCATCAGCGTACGCCCGCCGCACCACCTCAAGACCGGCATGTGGTACCAGGGCACGGCCGACGCCATCTACCAGAACATCGACACGCTCGAGGACGAGATGCCGAGCCACGTGCTCATCCTCTCGGGCGACCACATCTACAAGATGGACTACGGGCGCATGCTCGAGCAGCACCTCGAGACCAAGGCCGCGCTGACCATCGGCGCGGTCAAGGTGCCGCAGAGCGAGAGTCCGCGCTTCGGCATCTTCGAGGTGGACGAGAAGCAGCGCGTGCAGGCCTTCGAGGAGAAGCCCAAGCTCGGCAAGGAGATCCCCGGCCAAGCGGGCTTCTGCCTGGGCTCGATGGGCATCTACATCTTCGAAGCCAAGGAGCTCATCCGCCGCCTGAAGGCCGACGCCGAGCGCGGCGGCGACTCGAGCCACGACTTCGGCAAGGACGTGATCCCGAACATGATCCACGAGGCCGGCGTCTACGCGCACCGCTTCCAGGACATGCAGTTCCCCGAGCTCGAGCCCTACTGGCGCGACGTGGGCACGCTGGAGGCGTACTTCGACGCCAACATGGACCTGTGCAGCGTGCAGCCGCAGTTCAACCTGTACGACCTCGACTGGCCCATCTACACGCTGTGGCACAACGATCCGCCGGCGAAGACCATCTTCGACGAGTACGACGGGCGCAAGTCGGAGGTCGTGGACTCGCTCATGTGCCCCGGGGTCGTCGTCTCGGGCGCCAAGGTGCGCCGCTCGATCCTCTCCAACCGCGTGCGCGTCGAAGAGAAAGCCCTGGTCGAGGACTCGATCATTTTCGCCGGCGCCACGATCGGCCGCGACGCGCGCGTGCGCCGCGCGATCATCGACAAGTGGATCCAGGTCCCGCCCGGCGCGCGTATCGGCTTCGACATCGAGGAAGACCGCAAGCGCTTCACGGTGAGCGAGACCGGCATCGTCGTCGTCACCGGCGGCACGGCGACCAAGAACGCGCCAGCGTGGCTGACGGTGGGGTGAGCGTCAGGGCGTGCCAAGCGACCCGCGCGCGCCAGTGGAGTCTCCGGGAACGGGTGGGGCGCCAAGATGGCGCGAGCCGACGCGCGGTGGCCTCAGCGCGCGCGCAGGCCGACGCACTCGGGCGCGTAGGCCGCCAGGCGCTTTTGCATCACGCGCACGGCCGCGCGGCTCGCGTCGATCAGCACGAAGCCGCGCCCGTGCTTCGCCGCCGCCGCGCCGGTGGTGCCGCTGCCGGCAAAGAAGTCGAGCACGACGTCGCCCGGCGCGCTGTGCACCTTGACGATGCGCTCGAGGATCGCGAGCGGCTTCTGCGTCGGGTAGCCGGTCTTCTCCTTGCCGCCGGTGGGCACGATCGTCTGCCACCACACGTCGGTGGGCGTCTTGCCGCGCGCGGCTTTCTCGGGCGTGACCAGCTTCGGCGCGAGGTAGGGGATGCGATCCATCGCCTCGTAGCGGAAGACGTAGCGCCGGGGATCGAGCGCGTACCACAGGATCGAGTCGTGCTTCGCCGGCCAGCGCGTCTTCGAGCGCGCGCCGTAGTCGTAGGCCCACACGATCTCGTTCATGAAGTGCTCGCGGCCGAGCAGCGCGTCGAGCGCGACCTTGACATGGTGCACCTCGCGCGCGTCGAGGTGCACGAACAGCGAGCCGTCGGCGGTGAGGCAGCGCAGGGCGAGCTCGATGCGCGGCAGCAAGAACGCGCAGTAGTCGTCGAAGCGATCGGCGAAGCTCGCGCTGCGCAGTTTCTGCACGCGGTAGCTGCGCCCGGCGAAGCCGCGGCGCTCGCCCGGACCGTCGGTCTTGCGCACGCGCATGCGCCTGCGCCGTTGCACCTTGCCCGTGTTGAAGGGCGGATCGATGTAGCACAGGCGCGCGAAGCCGGCCGGCAGCGCGGGCAGCAGCTCGAGGTTGTCGCCGAGCAGGATGCGCTTCACCGCGGGGGATTCTAGTCGAAGGTGGCGGAAGTGCGTCCGGGCGGCGAACCTCTGGGTCTCGAGGAACTGGAGATGGCCGAACCCCTGGAGTCCGAGAAAGACGTGCTCGAGCCGCTCGAGGAGATCGTCGCCACGCTGCTCGAGGCCTCGAGCGAGGAGCGCGCCGAGCGGCTGCAGCACCTCTCGCGCGCGGATGCCGAGCGTGCCGAGCTCGTGCGCACCCGCCTGGCCGCGCTGGGCGAGCTCGGCATGGCGCTCGATCATCCGCCGCGCGCCGCGGGTCTGCCCGAGCGCTTCGGCGCGTACCGGCGCGGCGAGCGCGTCGGGGGGGGAGGCATGGGCGAGGTCTATCTCGCGCGCCACGCGGAGAGCGGGGCGCTGGCCGCGCTCAAGCTCGTGCGCCCCGACCACCTGTGGTTCGAGGCCGCGCGCGCGCGCTTCCAGCGCGAGATCGAGGCCGGATCCGAGCTCGCGCACCCGGGCATTGTGCGCGTCCTCGAGGTGGGCGCGGAGCAGGGCGTGCCGTTCCTGGTGCTGGAGTGGGTCGGCGGCGCGTCGCTGGACGAGGTGCTCGAGCGCCTGCGCGGCCGCGCGCCCGAGACGCTCACGGCCGGGGACTTCGAGCATGCCGTGCGCGCGGCCAGCGCCGAGCGCCAGCACGCCGAGCCCGCGCGCGCGGGGGCCTTTTCCGGCGCGAGCTACGTCGAGGTCGTGACGCGCCTCGCGGCGCGCGTGGCCGAGGCCCTGGCGCACGCGCACGACGCGGGCGTGCTGCACCGCGACGTGAAGCCGGCCAACGTGCTGGTCACGCCCGCCGGGCGTGTCTTGCTGGCCGACTTCGGGCTGGCCCTGCCGCGCGGAGCCGAGCGCATGACGCGCACCGGCAACTGGCTCGGCTCCATGCCCTACGCCGCGCCCGAGCAGATCGAGGGCAGCCCGCGCGCGCTCGATCCGCGCGCCGACGTCTATTCGCTGGGCGCGACGCTGTACGAGCTCGTCACGCTGCGCACGCCCTTCCTCGGCGGTCCCGAGAGCGTCGTGCGCCGGCGCATCACGAGCGGCGACCTCGAGCCGCCGCGGCGTTTGAACGCGGCGGTGACGCGCGAGCTGGAACAAGTCTGCCTCGCCGCGCTCGACATCGATCCCGCGCGTCGGCCGGCCAGCAGCCGCGCGCTGGGTGAGGACCTCCTGCGCACCCTCGCCGGACAAGCGCCGCGCTCGCGCACGCCGCCGCCCTGGGTACGCCTACAGCGCTGGGCCCGCCGGCGACCGCGGCTGGCGTTGGCCGCGGCGCTCGCCGTGCTGTTCGTCGGCGGCTCGAGCGCGGTGGCGTGGCGCGAGTCGGCGCTGGCCGCGCGCCTGACGCGTCTGGCCGACGCCGAACTCGTGCGCGGCCTCACGGCCGAAGCGCAGGCCTTCTGGCCGGCCGATCCCGAGCGCCTGGCCGACATGAGCGCCTGGCTGGCGCGCGCCGCGGCGCTGCTGGCACGCGCCGCCGAGCACCGCTCCGCGTTCGCGGAGCTGACGCGGCGCGCGCTGCCCTTTACGCCGGCGGAGCGCGCGCGCGACCAGTCCGCGCTGCGCGCCGAGCTCGCCACGCTGGCGCACGAGCTCGAGGGCCTGGCGGCCTACGTGGGCAAGGGCGATCGCTCGGCGCCGCCGCTCCCGCCCGCTCCCGACGAGGTGCGCACGCGCGAGCTCGAGGCCCAGCAGCTGCTGGCGCGCGCACCCGGCGAGCTGGTCGAGGTCCTGGCGGCGCGCGTGGTGGCGCTGCGCGCGGTGATGCTGCGCGAGGAGGCCCTGTGGCGTCAGGACAGCCAGCAGCTCGACGACTTCGAGCGCCTGCTCGCGCGCGCGCGCCACCAGCTGGCCGTGCGCGCCACGTTCCGCTTCGCCGACGCGCTCGACGCCTGGCACCACGACGCCCTGCGGCGCCTGCTGGCCGACCTCGAGGAGCTGGCGCGGCTCGTCACGCGCGTCGAGGCGCAGCGCGCGAGCTCGGCCGCCGAGCTGGAGCGCTTCGTGCGCGTGGGGCGCGCGGCCTGGGAACGGGCGCGCGCGGCCATCGCCGTTTCGCCGCGCTACGGCGGGCTCGAGCTCGAGCCGCTCTTCGGCCTCTTGCCGCTGGGCGAGAACGCGTACAGCGGTCTGTGGGAGTTCCTGCTGGAGGCGAGCGGCGCGGCGCCGCCGCCGGGCGACGAGCCGGGCAGCTGGCGCATGCAGGCAGACTCCGGCATCGTGCTGGTGCTCTTGCCGGGCGGACGCTTCCGCATGGGCCAGCGCGACGACGAGGGCACCCCGCTCGTGGCCGCGCGCCCGCTGCACGAGGTCGAGCTGGCGCCGTTCTTCCTCGCGCGCCACGAGCTCTCGGCGGCGCAGGCCGAGCGCCTGGGCGGCTTTCCGCCCGAGAAAACTCCGCCCGCCGACGGGCGCCTACCGCTGGTGCTGGACTGGGAGCGCGCGCACGCGCTCTTGAATCAGCACGGCCTGGAACTGCCCACCGAGGCACAGTGGGAGTACGCTGCGCGCGCCGGCGAAGGGCGCGAAGAACTCGCCGGCTACGCCAACGTGCGCGATCGTGCGCACAGCGAGGCCCTGCGTCGCGAGCGCTCGCGCCAGGACGGTCTGGTGGCCGAGTTCGACGACGGCTTCGCGGCCCTGGCGCCGATCGGCAGCCTGCGCGCGAACGCCTTCGGCCTGCACGACATGCTGGGCAACGTCTCGGAGTGGTGCCTGGACCACTTCGTGGGCCGCGGCTACTCGACGCTGGCGCCGCGCGCGCGCGACGGCCTGCGCGCCACGGTCGTTTCGGCGCAGCTACGAGTAGTGCGCGGCGGCAGCTACGAGGACGGCCCGGACGTGTGTTGGCCCGCGGTGCGGCTGAACGAACCGCCGGGCGCGATGCCTCACGCCACTGGCGTGCGTCCGGCGCGCTCGCTCGCGTCCGGCGGGGTCTCGCCCGCGAGGTGAGTCGAGAGCCGCGCCAGGGCGCGCGCTACCAGCTTGCGCACGGCCTCGCTCGAGCGGCCCATCTCCAGCGCGAGCTCGGCGTGGCTCGCGCCGTCGATCTGCGAGCGGCGTAGCACCATGCGGTACTCGGGTTCCAGCGCCTGGAAGGCGCGCGCCAGCCGCTCGATCTCCTCGCGCAGCATGGCCTCCTCGCTGGGGCCCTCGGCGCTCGGCGCCAGGGCCATGGGCTCGTCGTCCTCCGTGCGCGGCGCGCCGGGCAGCGGGCTCTCGCCGGCGCGGCGCTGGGCGCGCCAGTGGCGCGCGCGGTTGGCCAGCTTGTGCTCGGCCGCGGACTGCAACCAGCCCTGGAAGCTCGCCTCGCCGCGCTCCTCGAAGCTCGAGGCGCTGCGCAATAGCTCGCGGCAGGTGGACTGCACGATGTCCGCAGCCGACTCGCGCGCACAGAGCTCGGGCCCCATGCGCCGGCGCACGAAGCGCGTCAGCCCCGGCAGATTGGCCAGGATGCGCTCGACGAGCGCGGCGCGGCGCGGATCCTCGGGGGAGCTCATGCGGGACGCATAGCGTAGTGCGCTCGGCCGCGCAGGGCGCGCGGCGTTCGACTTCCGCGGCGGCGACGCCGACTGCGGGCCGGCACCCCCGAGCCCGCCCTTCACGGACTCGAATCGCGCCCGGCTGCCCAGCGCATTTGTGAGCGCCGGCCGCAGCCGCTAGAGTCCGCGCCGCCTGAACTGGTTGCTGCCCGACGACCCACGCGCGCGCGCGCGACGCGATCGCTGGCTGGCGCTCCTTTTTGGAGCGCTGGCGCTGGTGCTCGTGGTGCGCGCGGCGCGCAAGGGCGGTGGCGTGCTGCGCCGCAACCAGCAGTGGGGCGCGCGCTTCCTGGCACACGAGGATCCGTACTACGACCCGCTGCACGGCCAGCGCGAGCACGGGCCCTATCCGCCGTCGATGGCCTGGGTCGCGGCGCCGCTGGCCGCCTTGCCGATGCTGCCGGCGCGCATCCTGTGGGCCGCGCTGCAGGTGGGGGCGCTGGTGCTGCTGCTGCGGATGCTGCGGCGGCGCACGGTGGAGCTGTGGCCGCTGCTCGAGCCGCACGTGCCCGCCCTGTACGGGCTCGCGCTGCTGCTCGCCAGCCGCTTCCTCTTGCGCGACACGGCCGGCGGCGGCGGGAACCTGATCTACGCCGCGCTGGCGCTGGGCAGCGTGGAGCTCGCGCTGCGCGAGCGCGAGCTCCTCGCCGGCTGGCCGCTGGCGCTGTCGCTGGTGCTCAAGCCCAATCTCGCGCCGTTCCTCCTGTTCCTCGGGCTGCGGCGACGCTGGCGCGCGGTGGCGAGCACGCTGTTCGCGGTCGTCGTGCTCTACGCCTTGCCGGGGCTCTACTACGGGCCAGAGAAGTACGCGCAGCTCTCGCAGCGCTGGGCGCACGACGTGCTGAGCTTCGTGGAGCTGGACGAGCTCAACTCCAGCGCGCTCGTGCCCGACGGCCTGCCGCCGGCCGAGGACGGCATGAACCAGGACCTGCGCGAGGCCGTGTACCGCCTGTTCCGTCCGCCGGGGGACTCGGGCGCGTACGACGTGCACGTGGTCGAGCTCTCGCCCGCGGCCGCCAGCTGGATCGCGCGCGCGCTCGAGCTCGCGCTGGTCGCGGCCGCCGCCGTCACGGCCGCTCGCGCGCGCGGCGCACGGGCGGAGTGGCTGAGCGCGTTGCTGTTCTTCCCGCTGGCGCTCTTGTGCTCGCCGATCACCTGGAAGGCGCACCACGTGGTGCTGCTGCCGGTGTTCTATGCGCTCCTGTGCCGCGCCTTCGAGCCTGGGCGGCGCGCCCGCTGGCTGCTGGGCTTCCTGCTCGGCTACTGGGTGGTGTGCGATCTCCTGGCGAAGGAGATCGTCGGCGACGCGCTGCGCGACTGGCTGCAGGCGGCCTCGGTCGTGGCCTGGGCCGACATCGCTTTGATGGCGATCCTGATCGCGCTGGCCCGCGAGCGCGAGCCGCGCGAGGCATGAGCGGGCGCCGGCCCGGGCCGCACGCGCTGCTGCGCCTGCTCCTGCTCGGCCTGTGCGCGTACTTCGCCTGGCACGGCGTGCACGCCGGGCTGCGCGAGCGGGGCTCGGACTTCAGCGTCTACTACGACGCCGGTCGCGCGGTGCTCGCCGGCCGGGATCCGACGCTCGTCGAGCGCTATCTCTATCTGCCGGCCTTCGCCGTCGCGCTCGCGCCGCTGGCGGCCCTGCCTTACACCGCGGCGCTGGTGCTGTGGCAGCTGGCCTCGCTGGTGGCGCTGGCGTGGGTGACGGCGCGTTGCCAGCGGCGTTGCGAGCGCGCGCTGGGCGGCGCGCGTCCGTACCTCGCCTGGGCGCCGCTCGCGTGCGTGCTGCGCTTGGTGGACTCGAGCCTGGCCAACGGCCAGGCGAACCTGCTGGTGCTGGCGCTGATCGTGGCCGCGCTGGAGGCCTGGTTCGAGCGCCGCGAGCGGCGCGCCGGGCTGCTGCTGGGCTGCGCCAGCGCGCTCAAGATCGTGCCGCTGTTTCTCGCCGTGGCGTTCCTGGCGCGGCGCGGCGTGCGCGCGTTCACGGTCGGCGTCGCGAGCACGCTGCTGCTGGTCCTGCCGCTGAGCGCGCTCGTGCTCGGCTGGCGCACGAACGCGGAGGGGCTCGCGCGCTGGTACCAGCAGGAAGTGCGCCCGTACCAGCGCGGTGGCGACGAGCTGCTGGCCGCGCGCGCCTACCTGCCGGGACAGAGCCTGACCGCCGTGACCTATCGCCTGCTGTGCGACACGCCCGCGACCTCGGTCGGCGCCGCGGGGCCGCGCGCGAACCTGGTGGCGCTGGATCCGCAGCGCGTGAAGTGGATCGTGCGCGCGCTGAGCGCGGCGACCCTGCTCGCTCTGGCGGGAGCGCTGGCGCTCTCGGCGCGCAGCGCGGCGCCCGCGGCGCGCCTGCGCGAGGCGGCGCTGGTGCTGTGCGCGGCGCTGGCGCTGGCGCCGCTGGTGCACAAGGCGCACATGGTGTGGTTGGTCCTGCCCTACGCCGTGCTGCTGGGCTGCGCGCCGCCGCTCGTGCCGGTTCTGCGGCGCGCGCGCTGGGGGCTGGTGGGGCTCTCCGTGCTGGCCATCGGCGCCACCACGCCGACGCTGCTCGGGCGCGAGCTCGCCACCTGGGCGCTGAGCTACGACGCGGTGTTCTTCGGGCTCGCGTGCGTCGGCGCGGCGCTGCTGGCGGACGTGTGGGGGACGCGGCGCGACGGCGCTCCGCTCACGGACTCAGCTTCTTGAAGTCGGCGCGCGTGCGCAGCGGGTCGAGCAGCTCGCTGTTCAAACGCTGGCGCAGGGCCGGCGCGCCCTCCAGCGCCATGCGCAGCTTGTCCATGGCCTCGTCCAGACGGCGGGTCATCGCGTAGCAGCAGGCCAAGTTGAACAGCGCCTCATGGCGGAACTTCTGGATGTCCGCGGGCGCGTCGACCGGAGTGGCGCTCAGCAAGAGCTCGCACCACGGCGCGGCCTCGGCGAACTTCTTGCGCCCGGCGCTGGTCACGGCGGCCATGTCGCAGGCCTTGGCCAGCGCGAAGGTCGCCTTGGGCGGACGCTCGCCGAGCGCTGCCAGGAGCTCGGCCGCGTGCCCGAAGCCCTTGACGGTGAGGTCGTCGTCGCGCTTCTCGTAGCCGAGCGCGCCGAGGTAGTAGTTCGTGGGCCAGTCGTCGGGACGTTCGAGGATGCGCTTCTTCGTCCAGGTCAGGCCGTCGATGCCGGAGTCGGCGGCCTCGTCGCGCACGGCGTAGACCTCGCTCGGCAGCACGAATCCGCTCACGTCGGCTCGTCCTTGCGCGGCGAACGACGGCAGCAGGGCCACGAAAGCGGCGCGCTCGAACTTCGGGCTCGGGCCCTTCGCGGGCGTGGTCACGGAGACGTGCAGGGCGAAGCTGTAATCCTCGGTCGTGGGGAAGGCGAAGAAGTGCTTGATGCTCGCCAGGCCGCGCATGTCGGCCGTGTACTCGCAGCACGCGACCTCGCCGGCCTGGAAGCTCTTGAACTTCGGCTCCTTCGTGCGCCGACGCACGCGTTCGGCTCCCGGTAGGTAGGGGAAGTTGTCCTCGTACAGGAGCGACACGGCCACGCCGTCGCCCAGCCGGCCGAACAGCAGCGTGCCCGCCGGATCGTCGGGCGCCTCGGCCTTGAAGCCGGGCAGCGTGAGCGCGACCTCGACCTTCTGACCAGGGATGGTCGCGTGCTGCACCTCGTCCACGGACGCGTTCAGTAGCGCGAGGGAGCACAGGCAGGCGCCCAGGGACGGAGGCAACATGTGCTCATTCTACCGACACTGCGTGGCGGCGCCTCGGCCCTCGTCACCGCGGGTACGCGCTACAGCTTCTTCAGTGCCACGTCGCCGCTCTGCGAGGAGATCGTGACGCTCGCGCCGCCGGCGCCGATCGTGCCCTTCAGCTTCTGGTCGCCGGCCTTCTTGCCCGCCTCGATCGTGATCGGGAAGTCGCAGGTGACGTTGCCATACGCCGTGCGCGCGTCGAGTGCGCAGGCGAAGCCCTCGGGCACGCGCAGGGTGACCTCGCCGTAGTTCGAGGAGAGCGTCCAGCCGTCCGTGAGGCGGCTGCCTTCGCGGGCGCGCGCGCGCACGTCGCCCGAGCCGCTGGCGGCGCGTAGCGCGCTGAGCACGCCGTCGATCTCGACCGTGCCGTAGTTGCTCTCGGCGTCGATCGCGCCGTTCACGCCGAGCAGGTGGACGTCGCCGCTGCCGGAGCGCGCCTTCAGCGCGCCGCTGGCCGCGCGCACGTGCACGCTGCCGTAGTTCGTTTCGAGCTCGAGCGTCTCGGCCGTGCCCGATTCGAGGCTGACGTCGCCCGAGCCGCTGTGGCAGGTGACGCGCTGGGCCTGGACCGTGCCGAGCTGCACCTCGCCGTAGCCGCTCGCGAGCTCGACGCGCTCGCCCGCGACGCGCCGTGCGCTGACGTCGCCCGAGCCGCTCTTCGCGAACAGGCCGCCGCGCGCTTCCTCGATCGTGACGTCGCCATAGCCGGTTTCCAGGCGACACGCGCCGAGCGCGCCCCGAGTGACGAGGTCGCCGCTGCCCGAGGTCGCGACGAGGCGCGTCCCGGGCGGCACGACCGCGTGGAAATCGGCGGTGGCCGCGAGGGTCATCGACATACCGCCGTCGCGGATCTCGAGCGGCTCGCCGACGAGGCGCACCTCGGGCCCGTGGGGACCGCGCTCGATCGCGAGCTGGTAGCGCGCCAGGACGGCCTCGGCCTCTTCCCGCGTGCGCCCGTTGGCGTGCAGCGTCGCGTGGATCTCAGGCTGCGCTCCCTCGACGGCCACCACCTCGGCGTCGCCGAAGCCGGTGTCCAGCGTCAGCGTCTCGCCGGCGCTGAGCTCGAGCGCGCGCGTCTCCTCGCGCTGGGCCCCCGCGTGCAGCGACATGCCGCCGGAGCTCGAGAAGTGGAACGCGCAGGCGCCGAGGGCCGACGACGCGCAGAAGGACAAGACAGACAACAGAGACGACTTCATGGGCGGATCCTCATCCGGCAGCGGCGTGGGGCGCCCGACCGGGGGCGGCATCCTAGCGGGCGCGCGCGCTCCGCCCGTGTCCCTCGACACCCGCGATCGCTACCTTTTGCCGTTCCATGACCGAGATCGCCAAGCTCACCTGGCCCGAGGCGCGCGCGCGCTTCGACGCCGACCTCGTGGTGCTGCTGCCCATCGGCTCCACCGAGCCGCACGGGCCGCACCTGCCGCTCGACACGGACGTCACCATCGCGCTGAGCCAGACGCGCGCGGCCGCGACGGAGTTCGAGCGCCTCGGCGTGAAGGTCTTGGTGCTGCCGGCGCTGCCCTACGGCGTCACCTACTACACCGACGGCTTCGAGGGCCGCGTGACGCTGCGCACGGGCACGTTGTGGGCGGTGCTGGACGACATCGTCGAGTCGCTGGAGGAGCAGGGCGTGCGCCGCGTGGTGTTCTCCAACGCGCACCTCGAGCCGGCGCACGTGAATGTGCTGCGCGGCGTGGCCATGGACCACGCCACGCGCACCAAGGAGAAGGCGCAGGTGCTGTTTCCCGACAACACGCGCCGGCGCTGGGCGGCGACGCTGGGCGCGGAGTTCCAGAGCGGCGACTGCCACGCGGGCCGCTACGAGACGAGCCTCGTGCTGGCCAGCGACGAGGGGCACGTGCGCGCCGAGCGCGCAGAGCTCGCGCCGGTCGCCATCCACCTGCTGGACAAGATGAAGGACGGCGTGCGCTCCTTCGCCGACGCTGGCGCCAGCGCGGCATACTGCGGCGATCCGGCGTCGGCCTCGAGTTCCGAGGGGCGCGAACTCGTCGCCGCGCTGGCCGCGATGATCGTCGCCTCCGTGCGCGAAACCTGGCCCGACCTCTTTCCGCGATGAGCCCCGTGACCAAGAAGAAAACCTTCGTGACCCAGCTCGACGTGCGCTTCGGCGACGTCGATCCGGCCGGCATCGCCTACTACCCGCGCATCTACGAGTTCATCCACCAGGCGACCGAGGCGCTGTGGGACGTGCACGTGGGGCGGCGCTACTTCTATCTCCTGTCGGAGGAAAAGTTGGGCTTCCCGCTGGTGCACTCGGAGGTCGAGTTCAAGCACCCGCTGAACTTCGGCGACCGGCCGATCGTGAAGGTGACCGTGTTCAAGCTCGGCACGAGCTCGCTCGGGCTGCACTACAAGTTCTACGTGGACGAGATCGAGTGCGTGGACGCGCACATGACGGTCGTGTGCGTCGAGCTGGACGGGCTGAAGGCCAAGGCGATCCCCGCGGCGTATCGCGAGAAGTTCGAGGAATTGCTGGAGGAAGGCTGAGCGCGGCCTCCCGGACTGCTCGCGCTGGCGGTAGGCTCTGCGCTGGCGGGGAAGCGTTCCACGCCACTCTGGAGCCCGCGATGAGGTATCGAGCTGTGACGCTTGCTGCGTGCGTGCTCGCGCTGTCGTCGGCGACGGTCGCGGCGCAGAGCTATCGCCTCAACGACTCGCTCGCGCGCGCGACGCCCTCCGGCGTGGGCTCGTTCCTGGTCACGCCGGATGAGACGCGCGTCGTCTACACGGGCGACTTCACGGCCAACGGGAGCGGCGACCAACTCTACTGCGCGCCCACGGACGGCAGCGCGGCGCCGGTGCTGCTCGCTACGGAGGCGGGCGGGGCGATCCTGAGCTTCTGGATCGCCGCGCAGAATGAGCGCGTCCTGTTCCTGCGCGACCAGCCGAACCAGCGCCAGCTGTTCTCGGTCCCGCTCGACGGCGGCGAACCCGCGCTGCTGCTCAACGGGCCGCTCGTTCCGGGGGGTACGGTCCCCGGTTACTACCTCGGGCGTGAGGGGTTGCGCCTCGTCTTCTTCGCCGACAAGCAGACGAACGACGTCTTCGAGCTCTACTCCGCGCCCATCGACGGCAGCGCGGCGCCGATCCAGCTCAGCGGAACGATGGTCGCTGGGGGCGACGTGAGCGGGGCGAACATCAGCCGCGACGGCACGCGCGCGGTCTATCGCGCGGACCAGGACGCCGACGGCGTGTTCGATCTCTACGGCGTGCCCGTGGGCGGCAGCGCTCCGGCCGTGCGCCTGGACAGGAGCTTCTTCAACGGCGACGTGCAGAGCGACTTCCAGGTCTCGGCCGACGGCCTGGGCGTGATCTACCGTCACGACCAGGACGTGCACCTGAACTACGGGCTCTTCGTCGCGCGCACGGACGGCAGCCTGGCGCCCGTGCGCCGCAGCGCGCCGCTGCCAATCAGCCGGCGCGTGGTTTCGTACGTGCTGGGCGCCGACGAGGACACGCTCGTGTATCTCGCCGACCAGGACACGCTGCTCGTGGAGGAGCTCTACCGCACGTCCGCCGTGAGCGGCGGCACGCCGTTCAAGCTCAACGCGCCGCTAGGCGGGCTGGAGGTCGACTGGTTCGGCCTGAGCCCGGATTCGGCCTGGCTCGTGTACACCACCAGGCAGAGCGGTCAGGTGCTCGAGCTCCTTTCGGTGCCGACCGACGGCAGCGCGCCGGCGCGCAAGCTCAACGCCGCGCTGCAGGCGAACAACGCCATCCTCGCGCGCGTCGTCACGCTCGACAGCCAGCACGTGGTGTACACCGAGGACCGCGGCTTCGAGCCGCCCTTTCGCCTGTGGACGGTGCCGATCGACGGCAGCCAGCCGGCCGTGTTGATCGATGCCTCGGCCGATTATTTGACCGGACTGCCGCAGGGCAGCGACCTGTACTACCGCAGGAAGAGGACCGGCACCGACGTGCTCGATGTCCTGCGCGTGCCCATCGACGGCGGCGTGAGTTTGCGCGTCAACGACGAGCTCGTCTCGGGCGGCCGCGTCCAGACGGCGGCGCACCTCGCCAGCGGGCGCGTGCTGTACTCGGCCGAGCAGGACCATGCCCAGGCTTTCGAACTGTACGACGTGGCCGACACGGGCGGGAGCTCGACAAAGATCTCGGGCCCGCTGTCGCTGGGCGCGCTGCTCGGGCACGTGGAGTCCTTCGTTGTCGCGCCGGACGGCGCGCGGGCCGTGTACGTGGCCGAGCAGGACTCCAGCGAGGCCCTGGAGCTCTACAGCGTGCTCACCGACGGCCTGGGCGGCGCCGTGCGCCTGAACACGACCTTCGGCACGGCCGAGCCGGAAGTCACGCGCCTCGACATCAGCCCCGACTCGACCTGGGTGCTGGCCCTGCTCGAGGCCAGCGCGTCGAGCTCGACGCTGCAAGCGGCGCCGCTCGACGGCAGCGGTCCTTTGCAGCTCTTGAGCAGCGTCCCGCCCGGCAGCAGCGCGGTCGAGGTCCTGGACCATGCGCTCACCGCGGATTCGAGCCGGGTCGTGTTCAGCTACCGCGCCACGCCCGGCGCCTTGCACCTGGCGGTGCGCGCGCTCGACGCCGGCCAGCCGCAGCTCGAGCTGGTGGCGAGCCTTGGCGCGCCAGAGAACAAGCTCTTCTTCGAGGTCGCGGCCGACGCGAGCTTCGTGGCCTTCATCGACCAGCTCACACCCGGGGTGTCAGAGCTCTTCCGCGTGCCGCTCGACGGCAGCTTGGCGCCCGCGCGCCTGAACGGCGCGCTGGTGGCGGCCGGCGACGTGGGCGGCGACGTGCTGCGCGGGGATCAGTACCCCTTCGCGCTCAGTCCCGACTCCGCGCGCGTCGTGTACCTCGCCGACCAGGACGTGAACGGGGTCAACGAGCTCTACGGCGGGCCCAGCGACGGCAGCTTGGCGATGCTGAAGCTGAGCGGCGCGCTGGTGGCGGGCGGGGACGTGCAGCTCGATCCGGGCGGCGAGTACCGCATCAGCCCCGACTCTACGCGCGTCGTCTTCCGCGCCGAGCGCGACGTCGACGGCGAGATCGAGCTCTTCTCGGCCCCGCTCGACGGCTCGCTCGCGCCCGTGCAGCTCAACGGCGCGCTGGTCGCGGGCGGCGACGTGGGCGCGTTCTGCATCAGCCCGGATGCGACGCGCGTCGTCTACCTGGCGGACGAGGAGCAGGACGAGCTCTTCGAGCTCTTCAGCGCGCCGCTGGACGGCTCGGCGCCGCGCGTGAAGCTGAACGGCGCGCTGGTCGCCGGCGGCGACGTGGCCACGCTCGCGGCGGGCGGTATCGCGCTCGTGCTCGGCTCCGGCGGACGAGTCGCGTTCCTGGCTGACGCCGCGGTGGACGAGCGTTACGAGCTCTTCAGCGCGCCGCTGGACGGCAGCGCGCCCGCGCTCGCGCTCAACGCGGCTCTGCCACCCGCAGGCGACGTGCTGGACGGATTCCAGCTCACGCCGGACGGTCTGGACCTGGTCTACGCCGCCGATCCGCTGCTGGACGAGCGGTTCGAGCTCTTTCTCGTCGCTCTGGACGGCAGCCGCGGTCCACGCCGCGTGAGCGGGCCCTTCGTGTCGCTCGGCGGCCTCGTGCTCGCGCCGCCGCGCTTCCAGATGCATCCCGACGGCCGGCGCGTGCTGTACCTCGCCGACCAGGACACGGATGGCCACGCCGAGCTGTATGCCGGCCTGTTCGGCCGCTGGGCGCGGCGCGCGTCCCGCTGAGCGATCACGCGCGCGAGGCGTGGGATAGCGCTGCGCGCGCTTTCCAAGGCCGGCCGCGGACGGGAGACTGAGCACCCATGCGCATCAGCGAGCTCTTCGGCCGCGGCCGGCCCGTGTTCAGCTTCGAGTTCTTCCCGCCCAAGACGGACGAGGCCGCGGTCTCGATGCTGGCCACGGTGAAGGACCTGGCCGAGATGCTGCAGCCCGACTTCGTGTCCGTGACCTACGGCGCGGGCGGCTCGACCCGCGGCAGGACGGTCGAGCTCGTCTCGCGCATGCAGTCCGAGCTCGGCCTGACGACCATGGCGCACGTGACCTGCGTCGGGCACACCCGCGCGGAGATCGCGGCGCTGCTCGAGCGCCTGGCGAGCCGCGGGATCAAGAACGTGCTCGCGCTGCGCGGCGACACGCCCGGCGGCGGCAAATTCGAGCCCACACCCGGCGGCTTCGACCACGCCAGCGATCTGGCCGCCTTCGTGAAGGAGCGCGGGCGCTTCTGCATCGGCGGCGCGTGCTATCCCGAGAAGCACCCCGAGGCGTCCTCGGCCGACGACGATCTGCGCTGGGCCAAGCACAAGGTCGAGTGCGGGGCCGAGTTCCTGATCACGCAGCTGTTCTTCGACAGCGAGGACTACTTCCGCTTCGTCGAGCGCGCCCAGGACGCCGGCATCCGCGTGCCGATCGTGCCCGGCATCATGCCCATCACCAGCGTCTCGCAGATCGAGCGCTTCACGCAGATGTGCGGGGCCAAGATCCCGGGCGAGTTGCGCGCGCGCCTGAAGCGCTTCGAGGAGGATCCCTCGGTGGTCATGGCCATCGGCATCGAGCACGCCATCCGCCAGTGCCGGCGCCTGCTCGAGGCCGGCGCGCCCGGACTGCATTTCTACACCCTCAACAAGAGCCACGCGACGCGCTCGATCTTGGCGGCGGTCAAGGCACTGTAGACTCCGCGACGGGTCGCGAAAGTTCGCTGCGCTTCTGGCTATTCGAAGGCCGGCGCGTGCGCAGTCAGGGCGACGATCTTCTGCTCGGTCTGGACCGTCATCTCCTGCGCGTTCTCGCCCATGGCGAGGGCGAGGTCGAGCACGCTCTTGGTGGAGAGCTCGAGCAGGTAGCCGCTGTCGAGCGCGACCAGCGCGCTGCCCAGATAGTCGGAGTCGTCGAGCGTGAACGACATCCCGCCGCCGCCGCTCGAATCGAGGGTGATCTCGCCGCTCAGCTCGATGCGCGCGCAGGCCTGCGCGCCGCGCTGCTCGAGGCCGACGAGCTTGTTCTCGCTGGTGAACTTGAGCGTGCCCAGCATCTCGGCCTTGAGCTCCTGCGTGCGCGGCCAGCTCGCGCCCACGGCGACCTTCGCGGGCGGAAAGGCGTTGACCTCGACCAGGCGCTTCAGGGCCTCGTCGCTGAACAGCCCGCGCACCGGTCCGCCCATGCCGGCCATGGCGGGGCGCGCCAGGCCGAAGGCCCTGTCGCGCGCCTCGTTCAGGCCCTCGATCTTCGCCACGCGCCCGCTGGGTTCGATCTCGAGCTTCACGGTGGCCGCGGACAGGGTCGCGAACTGTCCGCTGATGTCGGGCGGGTTCTGCTGGGCGGCCTCGCCCGAGCGCGTGGAGTCGAAGTCCATCGGCAGCATGCCCGCGGAGGAGATCTTGAAGGCCTCGAAGCGCAGCTCGAGCGAGCCCACGCCGGCCGGCGAGACGGCCTTGACCTCCTGACGCACGACCATCGCGTAGGTGGTCGTCATCGGCCCCATCGGCGTCTTGAACTCCTGCTTCGACTCGCTGCGGTGGCGCTGCACGTCGCCCACCTTGCCACGCCAGCGCAGCTCGACGTCCTCGCGCACGGGCGCGGCGGAGAGGGACAGGGTGGCGAGGAGCAGCGCGCTCTGCAGCGTGAGTGACATGGAGGTTCCGGGTAGGGGATGGAGTAGGAGCGCGCAGTCTAGGGAACCTCCGCTGCTCGCACGACCTACGGAAGTCGTGCCCTGTTGGAAACCGGTGCGCTCCTGCCGCCGTCTTCGGACCTCCTGCGCGAAGGCGGGCCGAGCAGGTATCCTCGTAGCACCATGAAGCGGCGAAAAATGGGCTCGTTCACCGTCGATTGCGCTGTGGCCAACCTGCGCCACAGGAAGCGCTCGTTCACCGTGCCGAAGCTGCTCCTCGACACGGGCTCCGAGTTCACCTGGGTTCCGGAGTCCGTCCTGCGCGAGCTCGGGATCGCGCCTGAGAAGAAGGATCTCGTGTTCCAGATCGCGGATGGGCGCACGATCACGCGTTCGCTCGGCCATGCCTGGCTGCGTGCTGGAGACTTCGAGACCGTCGCTGAGGTCGTCTTCGCTCAGCCCGGTGACCTCGCGCTGCTCGGAGCGCGCACCCTCGAGGGCTTCGGCGCGCGCGTCGATCCACGCGCGAAGCGCCTGGCGGCTTCCGGCCCGCACCTGGCCGCCGTCGGGCAGGCCGTCGGGCAGGGTGGATGAGGCGCCTCGTGCGCGCGGCCTGGGTCCTGTGCGCGCTGCCGAATGCGGGCGATCCCAGGCTGCCCCTCGACGGGCTCCCCGCGCAGCGCAGCGTCTCGTCCTCGTTCGACGCCGGTTGGGTGTTGCTCGCGCCGGATCGCAACGAGCTCGCCGGCGCGCTGGACGTGCCCGCGCACTTCCGCCGCCTGACGACGCTACGCCACGACGACGAGGCGCCTGCGGGAGAACCACCCCTGCGCAATCTCGGCGACGTGCTCGCCTGGCTGCGGCCCGCGCCCGGCGCGCCGAGTGTGGACGAGCGCCTGGTCGAGTTCGCGCGGCGCGCACCCCTGCTGGCGGACGAACTCGGCTGGATCCTGCCCGAGCTCCTGCACGAGGCGAGCTATCGCGCCGCGAGCTGGAAGGGCAGCCGGGACTTCCGCGACGACGGCTTCCTCTCGCTCGCGGGCTGGTGGCCGTGGCATCGCTACTACGCGCAGGGCGCGCGCTGGCCGGCCTTCGACTCCAGCACGAAGCCCACGGCCTATCAGGTCGCGACGCTCGTGTTCCATTCCGTGCCCGCGGGCCGCGGACCGCGCGACGCGGCCGACGCCCTGGCGCGGGTGCGCGGCGCCGCGCGTGGCTTTTCCGGGCGCGCCGAGTGGCGCGGGCTGTCCGCACGTCCCGCGGACGTGGCCTTCGTGCCCGAGTCGGTATGGGTCGCGCCGGCGGGCGACGCGCTCAGCTACGCCGTGCGCTGCGAGTTCACCAGCGCCTGGCTGCCGACCTTCGTGGTCGAGGTACGGGAATGCATGCAGGGCGCGGCGCTGGTGGCCGAGTCGTACTGCGCGGACGGCTCGTTCCGCTTCTTTGCCGGGCGCGAGGAGTACCTGCCGGTGCTCGATTCGCGCGGCGCCTTCGTGTGTCTGCTGGCGCTCGGCACCTACGCCGTGGCCGAGATCCACGGCGATATCCTGCTGCGCGAGAGTCTGGGCAACGTGAAGGAGCAGGCCGAGCGCGCGCTCGAGGCGAGCTCCATTCCGCGATGAAGCTCGTGGCCCTGGCTGGCTTGCCCGGGACCGGCAAGAGCACGCTCGCGCGCGCGCTGGCCGCCGCGCTCGGCGCGCCGCTCCTCGACAAGGACCGCGTGCGCGCGGCGCTGTTCGCGCCGGCGGAGATCGAGTACTCGCGCGAGCAGGACGACCTCGTGCTCGCCTGCATCCACCAGGCGGTCGAGTTCCACGCGCGGCGCGCGCGCGTGCCGGCGGTGGTGCTCGACGGGCGCACGTACTCGCGCGCGGAACAGGTGCGCGAGCTGCGCGCGCTGGCCGTGCGGCTGGGCGCGCCGCTGGCCCTCATCGAGTGCACGGCCGCGCCGGCCAGCGTGCGTGAGCGCCTCGAGCGCGACGCGCGCCAGGGCGCGCACCCGGCCGCGAACCGCTCGTTCGAGCTCCACGAGGCGCTGCGCGCGCGCGCCGAGCCGATCGCGGGCCGAAGACTGCTGCTGGCCACCGACGCGCAGCCACTGCAGGAGCTCGTCGTCGCCGCGCTGGCCTTCGTGGAGGCCTGCTGAGGCCCTGCTGGCGTTCGAGAATCGTTGAGCTCGTGCCTTGGGACCCACGCGCGCGACCCCGGGCTCCGGTGCTGCGCGGCTGGCGGCCGATAGAACGGCCCCATGGCCACCCGCAAGAAGTCCAAGAAGGTCAAGAAGTCCTCCGCGAGCAAGAAGCCCACGCGCCGCAAGGCGCGCTCGGAGAGCGGCAACAGCTCCAGCTCGGCCGCGCTGGTGTCCACGAGCACCACCTTCGTCCAGGAGCCGTCGCGCGACGAACCGCTCGCCAGCGCGCCCACGCCGCGCGCCCCGGTCCAGCGTGCTCCCGTCCAACGAGCGCCCGTCCAACGAGCGCCGACCCCGAGCGCACCGTTCCCGAGTGCGCCCGCCTTCGAGCCGAGCGTCGCCGCGGAGAGTGCACCGGTCGAGAGCCCGCGCTCGTCGCACCTGGCTCCCGCGCTGCCGGCTCCCGGGCCGAGCTCGGCGCGCATCGTCAAGCACTCGCCGCCCAGCGCGGGTCAGGTGCAGCCGAGCGAGCCGCCGCCCGCGCCGAAGCCGGCGCGGCGCGCGTCGAAGGCGAAGCCGACGCCCAGCCCGCGCCTTCCGCTGCCCGACAAGCTCACCCAGGCGCAGATCTACGAGACGCTGGCCGCGCTGCTCGTGCCCTATGCGCGGCACATGGAGTCGGAGATGCACCCCAAGCTCGGCTTCTGCCTGAAGGCGAAGAGCGCGCGCACCGGACGCGAGGCGCACTTCGGCGGCGTGCAGGCGTTGCCCGACGGCGTGGCCTTCCACCTGTTCCCGCTGTATTCCTATCCGGAGCTGCTCGAGACCGTCAGCCCCGAGCTGTTCAATCGCATGCGCAGCAAGACGCACTTCCACTTCGAGGAGCTGAACGCGGGCATCCTCGACGAGCTCATGCAGCTCACGCGCGAGGGCTTCGAGCGCTTCCTGGCCGACGGCATGGCCTGAGGCGCGGAGCCTAGCCGCGACGCTCAGCTCAGCCACCACCAGGCCCAGCCCGCGGCGTGCGCCAGTGCGGCCGCCAGCAACACGGCGCGGAACACCGGCTTCTGCGTCTTGTGGTGGAAGACGCGCAGGCCGAGGTACGCACCCCCGAAGCCACCCAGCAGGGCCAGGAGGTGCAGGCGCGCTTCGCTCACGCGCCGGCCGCCCTGGCGCGCTTGCAGCTTGTCGAGGCCATACAGCGCGAAGCCGGCCACGCTCAGCGCGGCATAGGCGAGCAACAGCGCCTGCGCTCGGCTCATCGCACGACCTCGCGGAGCTCAGCCACCGCGCATGCGCCGCGCGTAGGCCTCGAACGTGAGCCCGCCGTGCTCCAGGAGCACGCGGCGCAGCTCCTCGCGACAGGCGGAGCGCGGTGCGATCAGGAACATCCCGTAGCGTTCCGCCAGGTCGAACTCGTCGCTCAGGCGCGCGCAGAGTGGGATGAGCGTCGCGTACAGACGCGCGTGTCCCGCCTCGCGGACGTAGGGCACCAGGAGCACCTCGTAGCCCTCGCGCTGCGCGAAGCCGTAGGCGTTCTTGGTCATGGTCGTCCAGTCGTGAGCGATGCTCTCGGGCAGCGTGCCACCGCCCCGTGCGAGCTGGCGATACAGCTGCGGCCCGGCGTGCAGCTCGATGAGGTCGGGCGCGTGCGGCGCGAGGTCCGCTGCGGTCGGCGAGCGGCGCGTGAACTCGGGCGTGTTCAGGCCCCACAAGTCCAGGCACTTCCAGCGCGAGTAGTAGCCCAGGCGTCCAGCCTGGGTGAGGGCCAGCGTGCGCCCACACTCGAGGCGCGCAAGCTCGCGTCCGATCGGCGAGGCGGTCTGCAGCGGGAGCAGCGCGTTGGTCAACACGTGCAGGACCATGAACGGCAGCATGCACAGCAGGCTCGCGCCAGCGCAGGCGAGCCAGGCTCCGCGCCGCGCGGGCGGGTCACGGCGCACCAGCGGCAAGGCCAGGCAGGCCAGCACGAGCGGATACTGGAAGCGCTCGCCCACGTTCTGGGTCAGCTGGAAGGTCGAGTAAAACAGCACCGGCACGAGCAGCAACGCGAAGGCGAGGGCGAGCACGCGCGCGCTCTCGCCCGCCGCGCGCGCGCGGAGCTTCCAGCCCGTGAGCACGAGCAGCGGCGAGAACAGCAGCACGTAGCGCAGGTTCAGCTGCAGCGCCCCCTTCTCGAACAGGCCGAGGAAGCTGCGCGAGCCCGACTTGACGTAGAACGGCAGCGGCAGCCAGTGCTCGAAGTACCACAATCTCCAGGCGAAATAGACCAGGCCCGGCAGCGCGAAGCAGCCCACGAAACGCCGCAGCGCGCGCGCGCGCTGCTCGCGCTCGAAGCACAGGAAGGCGGCTAACAGCGGCAGCGTGAACACCACGCCGTCGGGGCGGATCAGGCAGGTGAGCAGGCCGGTCCAGGCCAGCGCGGTGGGGCGGCGCTCGACGTACCAGCGCACCTGCAGCAGCACGAAGCAGCCGAACACGAGCGGCGAGAAGCCGACCACCGCCGCGCAGGTGCCCGGCAAGAAGAACAGCCCGAAGGCGACGGCGCAGAAGAACCGTCGGTCCTTCGTGCCCGCCAGGCGTGCCAGCGTCGCCGCGATCGCGAGGTGCGCGCAGGCGGAGAGCAGCGTCGCCGCGAGATGCGCATCGACGCCGAGCTTCACGAATCCGCTCAGCAGCACCATCCACAGGAAGTCGGTGGCGCCCTCGGCCGGCGGGCCGCCGGGATAGAAGGAGATCGTGCCCGTGTGGGCCAGATTCTCGCTGTAGCTGTAGAGGATCGCCGCGTCCTCACCCGGCCCCATCCAGCGTCCCACGAAGCCATAGACTCCGACCAGCAGCAGGACGAGGAGCACCAGCAGCAGCGCCTCGAGCCCGCGCTTCGGACCGTCAACGGGCTCCGCGGCCATCGCGCCCATCCTACAAGAGGACCGGCAGCGCGCGGTGCTCGGCGATGGCCAGCTTCTGCGCCAGGCGGCCGGCCATGGCGTAGAACTCGCGCGCGATGAGCGAGTCGGGCGCGGACACCGTGACTGGATCGCCCGCGTCGCCGCCGGCACGCACCACCGGGTTCAACGGCAGGCGGCCCAGCACGGGGAAGTTGTACTTCTTGGCCAGGCGCTCGGCGCCGCCCGCGCCGAAGATCGGCACGCTGAGCTCGAAGCGCCCGTTGGCGTCGGTGGTGACGCGCTCCACGCCCGCGCCGGTCTCGAGCGCGACCACGGTGCCGCTCTTCGCGCCCGCTACCGTGCCCGCGACCACGAAGCCGGCCATGTTCTCGACGATGCCCAGGATCTCGACGTTGACCTGGCGGAACATGCCGATGGCCTTGGTCACGTCGTAGGCCGAGACCGCCTGCGGCGTCGTGACCAGCACGCCGCCCGAGAGCGGCACGATCTGCGCCAGCGAGAGCTGCGCGTCGCCCGTGCCCGGCGGCATGTCGACGAGCAGGTAATCGAGCCCGCCCCACTCGACGTCGCCCAGGAACTGCTCGATCAGCTTGTGCACCATCGGCCCGCGCCAGATCACCGGCTTGTCGTCGGCCAGCAGGTAGCCGATCGACATGGTCTTCACGCCGTGGCGCTCCTTGGGCATGAGCTTCCTGCCCACCGTCTCGGGCTCGCCCGTCAGGCCCATCATCATGGGGATGTCGGGGCCGTAGACGTCGCAGTCGAGCACGCCCACGCGCGCGCCGGTCTTGCGCAGCGCCACGGCGAGGTTCACGGTCACGGTGGACTTGCCCACCCCGCCCTTGCCGCTCGAAACGGCGACGATGTGCTTGATGTCGCCGGCCAGCTTGCGCGGCGGGCCCTGCGAGCCGCGCACCTCGGCGGTCATGTCCACCTGCACGTCCTTGACCCCGGGCAGCGCGCGCAGGAGCTGCTCGGCCTGGCCCTTCATCTGCTCCTTCACCGGGCAGGCGGGCGTGGTCAGGTTGATGTTGACCTTGACCTTGCCGCCCTCGATCACGACCTCGCGCACGAAGCCTAGGGTGACGATGTCCTTGAACAGGTCCGGGTCCTGGATCTTGCTCAGGGCCTGCAGGACGGCTTCGCGGGTGGGGGCGCTCATGGTGGCGTGGGCGGGGTCGGGATAGGGGCTGCGCAATCTACTCTTTCCGCGAACGCCCCTGAAGCGGATGGAGTCTCCGACGGGCCCGCGCGATGGATCCGCGGGTTCCGCGCACCCGCTGGACGCCGGGCGGTGTCGGAGGGAAGCTCGCACTCGCTCGTCCAGAGGATCGAGACCCCAGGCTTCCCCTTCGTGCCCATGAAACTCGCCGCACTCCTGTCCCTCGTGCTCGCCGGTGGCGCGCTCGCGCCTGCCGTCCCCGCTCCCGCGTCGCACCTCCCGCTGCCGCTCGCGGGCGCGGACATGACGTTCGAGCCCGGCACGACCGAGATCACACTCGACGAGCTCCTGCAGCGCCTGGCGCACCTGACCGGGCTGGAACTCGCCATGACGGCGCAGACGCAGCAGATGCTGCGCTCGATCAAGGAACCGCTGGAGTTCGCCGAGCCCGTGCCCAAGGACGAGGTCTACTCCTTCGTCGAGGCGTTCCTGGCGCATCAGGGTCTGGTGATCGCGCCGATCACCGGCGGCAGGCGTCCCATCCTGGGGGTGTCGGCAAGTCCAGCCGGAGGCCGCGATGCGCCGCTCGACGCGTTGTACGTCGATGAGGCGGACCTGGCCGAGCTTGAGCTGCACCCTGCGCTGCTCGTGCGCCTGCTGGTGCAGCTGAAGAACATCGACACGCGCCAGGTGCAGACGCAGCTGCGCCAGCTGCTGGTCGACAACACCGGCACCAGCCAGATCGTGCCCGTGGGCGAGCACAGCCTGATCCTGCAGGGGCGCGCGCGCGACATCGCCGGGCTGACGCAGCTCCTGCACGAGGCGGACAAGGCCAGCGCCGCGCGCCCTCCCGCGCCGGCGAACCCCGAGGGGCCTGCGAAGTGAGGCGCGCCGCTGTGTTCGTGTTGCTGCTCGCCGGCTGCGCCACGGGCCGCACTGCGCAGGCGCCGGCGGTCGAGCACGAATCGTTCGGGCTGCCGGATGTGCGCTCTCCGCTGCTGTTCCCGTCGGAGGTGCGCGAGGTCACGCTGGCGTGGCTGGTGGAGGAGCTCGCGCGCCTCACCGGCCAGGAGCTGGCGCTGTCACCCGAGACGCTCGACGCGCTCGTGGTCGCGAAGGAAGCGCTCGAGCTCACCAGTCCGGTGCCCGCCGGAGAGGTCTACACCTTCGTCGAGGGCTTGCTCGTGACGCAGGGCTTCTTTCTCATTCCGGTGAAGGACGGCGGGCGGCCCATCCTCGGCGTGTTCCAGCCGACGGAGGACGGCCCCAGCCCGTTCGATGCGGGCACGACCGTCCTCGTGACGCGAGAGGAACTGCCCGAGCTGCGTCGTCATCCGGCGCTCGTGTGCCAGCTCGTGCTGAACTTCGAGAACATCGACTCGCGCCAGCTGCAGACGCAGCTGCGCCAGCTCCTGGTCGCTGCGAACGGCTTCCAAGTCGTGCCCGCCGGCGAGCGCAGCCTGATCCTGCAGGGACCGGGCGCGCGCCTGTACAACCTCGGGCACCTCTTGCTCGAGATCGATCGCGCCTCGGCCCAGAACGCGGCGCCCGCGGCCCGCCCGCGCTCCCCTCAGTAGCTCGAATCGAGCACGTGCACCTGCGTGGCCGTGCCGAGCGCGATCTCGCCCGCGCTCTGGAACAGCCCCTGCAGGTAGAACGAACTCGTCGCGCCCGCGATCAGCGGCATGTTGAAGTTCACCGTCTTCGTCCCCGACGCCGGCAGCACGCCCAGCGACAGGTTGAAGCGCTGCGCGCCGATCACGAGCGGCCCCACGCGCGTCGGTGCGGTCAGGTACAGCCCGGGCTTCAGGCCCACGATCACCAGCACGCGATCGCCGGGGTGGCCGCTGAAGGTGAGGCTGGTGGTCGTGCCCTCGCGCACCGGCGAGGGCGTGGTGAGCAGGTGTGCCAGGTTGGGGAGCGGGTGCACCACGCTGCCGTTGAACGTCACGAAAGCGGCACCGCTGCTGCCACCGCTTCCACCCGCTCCGCCCTGCACGCTCGAGCCGAGCACGTCCAGGATCGCGCCATCGTCGAGCGCGCACCCCGGCCCGCCCTGGCCCGGCTGACCGCCGAACGCGGGCTGCGAGCCGTGGCCGCCGACGACGCTCGAGGAGTACAGGGTGGCCGTGGACGTCAGCAGGGAGAGCCCGATGCCGCCGTCGATCTCGAAGGGGGCGGAGCCCGCGTCATGGCCCTCGATGCGGCACTCGTAGAGCGCGGCCGTCGAGTTCGCCAGGAAGACGGCGGCGCTCGGGTTGATCGGCTTGAAGTTGCAGTTGCGCAGCACGACCGTGTCGCAGTCCGTCACGGTCGCCGTGACGTTGAAGAAGAGGGCGATCGGCTCGTTCAGGTCCTCGATCCACACCGGACCCCGGTCGTGCTCGAGCGTGACGATCAAGTCGCTCGAGCGAGCCCCGATCCCGCGCAGGGCGGCGTGCTGGTTCGCGGCCAGGTTGCGCACGGTGATTCCGAGCACGCCCACCCTCCCGCCCGCGTCGGCCTGGACGTTCAGGCCCTTGCCGTCGAGGGTGACGGTCTCGGCGTAGATGCCTCTGCGCACGAGCACGAGGTCGCCGTCGCTGGCCGCCGTGACGGCCGCGCCGATGGTCCTGAAGTTCGACCCAGGTCCTCCGGCGGCGTCGACCACGTGTACGGCTTGCGCCCGCGGCGCGGACGACAGCAGGAAAACGAGGGCGATCACGGAAGCGGAGAAGGCGAAGCTGCGCATGAGGGCTCTCCGGAAGAGGGTAGCTCGGCCACGAGCCGCAGCGCGGCTCGAGTCCTGACACGCCCTACTCCATGAAGCGCCCCCGCACGCTGAGGCAAGAAAACCAGGAACCTTGCCGCCGAGAGGTCCCGAGAACCAAGACCGCCTGGCGCTCCGGGTGGGGCAAGGCGAGGATGAGCGCGTGCTCCGCTGGCTCGTCTTCCTCGCCGTGCTTGGATTGGCGCTGATGCCTTCCGGTGGCGGCCCGACCGCCGGTCGCTGGCGCGGCCAGGCGCTGGGCGTGAGCTGGGAGGGTCCGCCGCGCGCGGTGGGGGCCGAGGCGCTCGATCCGCTGGTCGGCCTCTCCGTCAACGCGATCGCGCAGACGCCGTTCGCGTTCATGCGCGACCCGCGCGAGCCCGAGCTCGGCTTCGAGGATCCGGCGCAGCCGCTCGCGGGCCGTGGCTGGTGGGGCGAGCACGCCGACGGCATCCGCTTCGTCGCCCGCGAGGCGCGCAGCAGGAAGATCGGCACGCTGCTCAAGCCGCACGTGTGGCTGCACAACTCGTGGCCGGGCGACGTGGAGATGAGCTGCGAGGCCGACTGGCAGGCCTGGTTCGCGCGCTACCGCGAGTTCATCGTCGGCTGGGCGCGCTTCGCCGCGGCCGAGGGCATCGAGGGCCTGTGCATCGGCTGCGAGCTGGACAAGACGATCCTGCGCGAGCGCGAGTGGCGCGAGGTCATCGCCGCCGTGCGCGCGGTCTACCCGGGGCTGCTGACCTACGCGGCGAACTGGACGCACTTCGAGAGCGTGCCCTTCTGGGACGCGCTCGACGCCATCGGCGTGAACGCGTACTTCCCGCTCTCACCGGCCGCGCGCCCCGAGGTGAACGCGCTCGTCGCCGCCTGGCAACCGATCCGCGCGCGCCTGGCGACGATCGCGGAGCGCTGCGCACGCCCGATCGTGTTCACCGAGATCGGCTACCACCCGGCCGAGGGCGCGCTCAGCGAACCGTGGCAGTGGGAGGTCGGCGACGCCGCGCTCGCGCCCGAGAACCAGGCCAACGCCTATGAGGCCGCGCTGCGCGTGTTCCTCGGCGAGCCCTGGTTCGGCGGCCTTTTCTGGTGGAAGTGGCACGCGGAGGAGCACGAGCACGGCCGCGGCAGCGCCGCCGACACCTTCTCGCCGCAGGGTTTACCGGCGCAGGACGTGCTCGAGCGCGCGTACCGCGACCACCAACGTTGAACCTCTGTTGCCGCGCGAGGCTCGCTCGGCCTCGTGCGCGCTCCGCGCCTACAATCCCGAGCGATGCCTCGCACCTCACTCCTCGTGTGCTTCCTCGTCCTCGCCACCGGCGCGTGCGCCGCGCGCCGCACCGAATGGCCCGGGCCGCGCGCGGACGGCTCGATCCTGCTGCCGAACGGCTGGAGCCTCACGCCGCACGGCGAACAACTCCCGCTCGCGCAGGATCTGCCCGTGCGCCTCGCACTCCAGCCGCTCGGGCGTCTCCTGGCGGTGCAGCACGCGGGCTATCGCGAGCACACGGTCGTGCTCGTGGATCTCGACGCAGGCGCCGTCGTGCAGGTGCTCCCGATCGCGAAGAGCTGGAGCGGGCTCGCCTGGAGCGCGGACGGCGCGCGCCTCTTCGTCAGCGGCGGAGTCGAGGACCGCGTGCACGTCTTCGCCTTCGATCCGGCGACGCGGCGTTGCATGGCGGAGAAGGACCTCGTCGTCGGCGACGGAGCGCGGCTGGATCTCGTCGCGGGTCTGTGCGTCGACGAGCACGCGCAGCTCTTCGTGTGCCTGCAGCGCTCGGATCGCCTCGTGCGGCTCGATGCAGAGGGCCGGACGGAGCTCGAGGTCGCGTTCCCGCCGGGCGCGATGCCCTTCGAGTGCGTGTTGGCGGGCGGCGAGCTGTGGGTCTCGCTGTGGGGCGCGGCGCAGGTCTGGGCGCTCGATCCGCGCTCGGGCGAGGTTCGCGCGCGCGTGGCCACGGGTTCGCACCCCTCGCAGCTCCTGGCGGACGGCGCGCGGCTGTTCGTCAGCAACTCGAACGAGAACACCGTCTCGGTCGTGGACGTCGCGGGGCGGCGGGTGGAGGAGACTCTGAGCTCGGCGCTGTATCCGCTCGCGCCGCCGGGCTCGACGCCCGACGCGCTGGCGCTCGACGCGAGCGGCCGGACGCTGCTCGTCGCCAACGCCGACAACAACGACCTCGCGCTGCTCGACGTCTCCGAGCGCGGTCGCGCGCGCGCGCTGGGCTTCGTGCCGGTGGGGGCGTATCCAACGGCGGTGGTCGTCGAGCCGCGCAGCGGGCGCGTGATCGTGGCCAACGGCAAGGGCTCGCGCGGTTCGCGCGCCAACCCGCAGGGCCCGCAGCCGGTGCCCGGAAAAGAGGAGGCGGGCGAGCAGTACACCGGCGCGCTGTTCCCGGGCTCGCTGTCGTTCTTTCCGCTGCCGGACGAGGACGAGCTCGCGCGGCTCTCGGCGCGCGCGCTCGCCAACGCGCCGCTCGCCGCGCGCGCGGCCGTGCGCGGCCTGGCGGCGCGACCGCCGGACTCGCCGATCCCCGCGCGCGTCGGCGAGCGCTCGCCGATCCGACACTGCGTCTACATCGTCAAGGAGAACCGCACCTACGACCAGATTCTCGGCGACATGCCCGAGGGCAACGGCGCGGCCGAGCTGTGCCTGTTCCCCGAGCAGGTGACGCCGAATCACCACGCCTTAGCGCGCGAGTGGGTGCTGCTCGACAACTTCTACGTCGAGGCCGAGGTCTCGGCCGACGGGCACGAGTGGACGATGGGTGCCTACGCCAGCGATTTCGTCGAGCGCACCTGGCCGGTCGCGTACGGCGGCAAGGGTTCGACCGAGCTGGAGGGCGGCGGCACGGCGGAGCTCGGCTATCCCTCCGAAGGCAACTTCGACATCGCCACGCCGGAGAGCGGCTACCTGTTCGATCTGGCGGCGCGCGCCGGGCTCACCTATCGCAGCTACGGCGAGTTCGTCGATTCGACGCCAGGGCTCGAGGGTGACGAGCGCGCGAGCATCGACGCGCTGAAGGGTCACTTCGATCCCGACTTCCGCGGCTGGGACCTGGATCACACCGACCAGGAGCGCGCCGAGCAATTCCTGAGCGAGCTCGCCGCGTTCGAGTGCGAGGGCGAGTACCCGCAGCTGGTCGTGCTGCGTCTGCCCAACGACCACACCGCGGGCACCGTGGCCGGCAAGCGCACGCCGCGCGCGTACGTGGCCGACAACGACCTCGCGCTCGGCCGCGTGCTCGAGGGTCTGTCGCGCTCGCGCTTCTGGGACTCGATGGCGGTGTTCGTGGTCGAAGACGACGCGCAAAACGGCCCCGATCACGTCGACGCGCACCGCACCGTCGGGCTCGTGGCCGGCCCGTACGCGCGGCGCGGAGCCGTGGTGCACACCCTGTACTCGACGTGCAGCGTGCTGCGCACGATGGAGCTCCTGCTCGGTCTGCCGCCGCTGAGCCAGTTCGATGCCGCCGCGCGCCCCATGTACGACTGCTTCCAGGCGCGGCCCGACGCGCGTCGCTACGAGGCGCGCGCGGCCACCTGGCCGCTGGACGAGCTCAATGCGGCCACGGCGTGGGGCGGTGCGCGCTCGGCGCAGTTCGACTTCACGCGCGAGGACGCCGTCGATGACCAGGAGCTGATCGAGGTCGTGTGGAAGTCGATCCGCGGCGCGGACTCGCCGGTTCCGGCGCCGCGCCACGCGGCGTTCGTGCGCGCGCTGGACGACGAGTGAGCGGGCGTCGGTCCGAGGATGCGCGCCCGGTTAGTATGTTCCCGCATGAAGTTCTACCTCGCCGGCCCCGATGTCTTCCTGCCGAACGCGATCGCCGTCGGTGCGCCGTCGGAGCGCCGCGTGGCTCGCCACGATCGCGCCGTAGGCGAGCAAGGGCTTGTTCAGTCGCGCGCGTCCGTCGGGGCTTCGCCTGGATCGGCATCCAGGGCGACGAGCTGTGGCTGGTGTTCGTCGATGCCGAGCGCGGTCCGCTCTTCAGCCGGTGCTTCACGCACCAGGAGCTCGCCGCGCGCGCGCCGGGCAGCGCCGCGCCGGCGACCGTGAGCGCGGGCTGACGCTCGAGTTGCTCGCGCCTCAGCGCAGCAGGCGGATCTCCTCCAGCGCCTTCTTGTGCAGCGCCGGTACGCGGCAGCCCGCGCTCGGATAGCCGACCGGCAGCAGCACGAAGGCTTTCTCGTTCGCGGGGCGGCCCAGGATCTGGCCCAGGAACGCCATCGGGCTGGGGGTGTGCGTGAGCGTGGCCAGCCCCGCGTGGTGCAGCGCAGCGATCAAGATGCCGACGGCGATGCCCACCGACTCGACGGTGTAGTAGTTCGTGCGCTTCTGGCCTTCTTCGACGTCGTAGGCGTGGCGAAAGATGGCGATCAGCGCCGGCGCGCGCTCGAGGAAGGGCTTCTCCCAGTTCGTGCCCAGGGGAGCCAGGGCGGCGCGCCACTCGTCGGTGATGCGGTGCGCGTAGAACTCGCGCTCCTCGGCCTCCGCGCCCAGGCGGATCGCGCGCTTGAGCGCGGGCTCGGTCACGACCACGAAGGTCCAGGGCTGACGGTTGGCGCCCGAGGGGGCCGAGCCGGCCGCGCGCACGCACTCGTCGAGCACATCGAGCGGCACGGCCTCGCTCGAGAACTCGCGCACGCTGCGGCGCGAGGCCATGGTCTCGCGGAAGCGGCGCGCGCGCTCGAGCAGCTCGGGCCCCGGGCGCCGCGGCAGGTCGAGGGGCAGGGTGGGCTCGCCTTCGTGGTTCATGGGGCTCACGGTGAGGGCTTGCCGCGCTTCCGTCGAGGACTCGCCTCGAAATTCGACCGCGGGCGGAGCTGCGGGGGAGCGACGTGCGCCGGATTCGCCTGGGAGTCGCGCTTCGATCGCTGCGGCGTCCCCCGCGTTCCGGCCCCGGCCACCGACTGCCGCAGGTCCTTGCCGGACCGCTTGCCGGTGGCCGGGGCTCGGGCTCGAGCACGCGCTTCTTACCGCTGGGCTCGGCTGCGCTGCAACGCTTGGCCGTGGTTGCGGCGTAGGATCGGGACGCGCGATGCACAATTTGCTGTCATCGACCCTCGCCTGGGTCGCCGCCCTGCAGGTCCCGGCACCTGCTCCGGTGCTGCGGTCTTCGGCGGCGCCGCAACTCGCCCAGGCGCTGGAGTTCCGCAACGGCCGCTGGTTCGATGGCCACGGGTTCGTCGAGCGCACGCTGTTCGCCGTCGATGGAGTCTTCGTGCGCGAGCGCCCAGCGTCGATCGAGCGCAGCCTCGACCTCGGGGGCGGGTACGTGGTCCCGCCCTTCGGCGAGGCGCACAACCACAACGTGCACGACGGTGCCGATGGCGCGCTGCAGAAGTATCTGCAGCAGGGCGTGTTCTACGTCGCCAATCCGAACAGTCTGGCGCGCACGACCACCACCATCCGCGCGCAAGTGAATCGCGGCGACGGCATCGACGTCCTTTTCGCCGGGGGCGGGCTGACCGCCAGCGGCGGCCACCCGGTGGACGTGGTGGAGCCGATGCTGCAGCGCGGGATCTGGAGCGCAGCCGACGGCGAGGGCGGCTTCTACTTCGCCATCGACGATGCCGCCGACCTGGACGCGACTTGGCCGGCGATCCGCGCGCAGCCGCGCGATTTCCTCAAGACCTACCTGCTGTACTCGGAGGAGTACGAGCGTCGCCGCGCCGACGAGGCCACGCGCGGCTGGCGTGGACTCGATCCGGCGTTGCTGCCTGAGATCGTGCAGCGCGCGCACGCGGCCGGCTGGCGCGTGGCCACGCACATCGAGAGCGCGGCCGATTTTCGCAACGCGCTCGCGGCGGGCGTGGACGAGATCAACCACATGCCCGGCTTCCGCCCGCTGGTGCCGCTCGTCGACCGAGTGCTCGGCGTGCAGCCCGTGCACGAGTTCGAGCTCGCGAGCTACGCGCTCACCGAGGCTGATGCACGCCGAGCGGCCGAGCAAGACACGGTCGTCGTGACGACGCTGGGCGCGCTGCTGCGCACGCTCGAGCCGTTCGACGACACACGACCCGAGTTCGCCGACGCGCAGCGCGTGCTGAGGCTCGTGCGCGCGAACCTCGAGCTCCTGCGGCGCGCACACGTGCGCCTGGTGCTCGGCTCGGACGAGTACGACTACCAGGAGAGCACGGTGGTGGACGAGTTCCTGGCCCTGAGCCACCTGGACCTGTTCGAGCCCGAGGAGCTCCTGCGCATGTGGTGCGTGGACACGCCGCGCGCGATCTTTCCGCAGCGCAGGCTCGGCGGCTTCGAGCCGGGCGACGAGGCCAGTCTCCTGGTTTTGGGCGCTGACCCGCTGGCGGAGCCCGAAGGCGTTCGCGACGTGCGCCTGCGCGTCAAGCAGGGGCGCGTGCTGGAGCTCGCGCGCTAGTCACGCAACGCCGCGCCGGGCGTGCGCGTGGCCCGGCCAACACGATCCGAACGCGGTCGCGTTTCTCGTTCCCTCGGCTCACTCGTTAGCTTGCTGCGCATGCACCCCTGCCGATCCTTCCTCTCCGTATTGCTCCTCGTCTCCGCGGCCGGCGCCTGTGCGGCCCCGGACTCCCGTTCGACCTCGAGCGCGCCGCAGGCCGCGGCGCCGATGGTCGTGGCCGGTCGCGCCAGCGCGCCGCGCGCCGCCGGAGACGCCGCCGCGCCGCACGCCGGGATGCTGCGCTTTCCCGACGTGAGCGCGACGCACATCGCCTTCGTCTACGCCGACGATCTCATGCTCGTGCCGCGCGAAGGCGGCGTGGCGACGCCGCTCGCCAGTCCGCCGGGCCCCGAGCGTCTGCCGCGCTTCAGCCCGGACGGCGCGACGCTCGCTTTCCTCGCGAACTACGACGGCAATCCAGACATCTACACCATGCCGGTCTCCGGCGGCGTGCCCGCGCGCGTCACGCACCATCCTGCCGGCGAGGCGCTGTGCGGCTGGACGCCGGACGGCAAGTCGCTGCTCTTCTTCACCAACGGCCTGGCCGGTCGCGATCGGCAGGTGCAGCTCTTCACCGTACCCGCGAGCGGCGGTCTGCCGCAGCCGCTGCCCGTGCCCTACGGCGCCTTCGCCGACCTTTCCCCTGACGGCCGCTGGCTCGTCTACACGCCGCACACGGTCGACAACCGCACCTGGAAGCGCTACCGCGGCGGGATGTCCACCGACCTGTGGCTGTTCGACCTCGAGGCGAAGACGTCGAAGCGCGCCACGGACTGGGAGGGCGTGGACACGGCGCCAATGTGGCACGGGAACCAGGTCTACTACCTGTCCGACGACGGCCCGTCGCACCGCGCGAACCTGTGGACGCTCGATCCGGCGACGCTGAAGAAGAAGCAGCTCACGCAGTACGCCGACTACGACGTCAAGTGGCCCGCGCTCGGGCCGGGGCCGAAGGGCGGCGGCGAGATCGTGTTCCAGCACGCCAGCGAGCTCGCGCTCTACGACATCGCCAGCGGCAAGACGAGCGTGGTGAACGTGTCGATCCCCGGCGCGCGCCCGCAGCTCAAGCCGCGCGCGGTCGATGCCTCGAGCTTCGCGCAGTCCTGGGACTTCGGCCCGAGCGGCAAGCGCGTGCTGGTCAGCGCGCGCGGCGACGTGTGGTCGGTGCCGGCCAAGGACGGCAGCCCTCGCAACCTGACGCGCACGAGCGGCGTGGCCGAGCGCGACGGTTCGTGGAGCGCGGACGGCAAGTGGGTTGCGTACCTGTCGGACGCGAGCGGCGAGTACGAGGTCGTGCTCGCGGCCGCCGACGGCAAGGGCGAGCCCAAGACGCTCACCCACGGCGGCAGCGCCTACCGGCGCCTGATGGTGTGGTCGCCGGACTCGAAGCAGCTCGTGTTCTGCGACAAGACAGGCACGCTCTATCTGTTGGCGGCCGAGGGCGGCGAGCCCAAGGTGATCGCCAAGGATCCCTGGACCGGCGACCTCATCGGCGTGAACCCGAGCTTCTCGCGCGACTCGCGCTGGCTGGCCTACGGCGCCAGCGACGCGGACTCGGGCGTCGGGCGCATCGTGCTGTACGACGTCTCGAGCGGCGAGAACCACGTCGTGACCGCGGGCATGTTCGACGACGCCAACCCGACCTTCGATCGCAAGGGCGACTTCGTGTACTTCCGCCGCCGCGGGCACTTCGCGCCGCTGTACGGCGAGACGGATCAGTCGTTCCTGTACGCCGGCACCGAGCAGCTCGTGCTCGTGCCGCTGCGCGCCGACCAGGCCTCGCCCTTCGCGCCCAAGAGCGATGAGGAGGGCGTGGCCAAGAAGGACGACGCGAAAAAGGACGACGACAAGAAGGACGGCGACGACAAGGACGAGAAGAAGGAGGACGAGAAGCCGGTCGAGATCGCGCTCGAGGGCTTCGAGCAGCGCGCGGTGCTGCTGCCGATCGACGCCGGCGTGTTCGGCGCGCTGGGCGTGAACGACGAGGGCGCGCTGCTGTACGTGCGTCGCTCGATCCAGGGCCTCGAGGGCGAGCCCACGATCCAGGTCTTCGACGCGAGCGCCGAGAAGCCCGAGGAGAAGCTGGTGGCCAAGGGCTTCGGCAACTTCGTGCTCTCCGGCGACGGCAAGAAGCTCCTCGCCTTCGGCGAGGGCGGAGCGCAGCTCGGCGACGCCAAGGCCGAGGCCAAGCTCGAGAAGCTGTCCCTCGCCGGCATGGAGGTCGAGATCGACCCGCGCGCCGAGTGGAACCAGCTCTTCACCGACGCCTGGCGCCTCATGCGCGACTTTTTCTACGACCCGGGCCTGCACCAGGTCGGCTGGGACAAGGTGCGCGAGCAGTACGCGGCCATGCTGCTCGACTGCAACTCCCGCGAGGACGTCTCCTACGTCATCCGGGAGATGATCAGCGAGCTGAACGTCGGCCACGCCTACTACTCGGGCGGCGACGTGGGCGAGGCGCCCTCGCGCTCGGTGGGCATGCTCGGCTGCGACTACGAGCTCGCCGACGGCGCCTACCGCATCGCGCGCATCCACAGCGGCGCGCCCTGGGACACGGACGCGCGCGGGCCGCTGTCGCAGCCCGGCGTCAACGTGAAGGTCGGCGAGTACCTGCTGGCGGTGAACGGCGTGCCGCTCGACCCGCGTCAGGATCCCTGGGCCGCGTTCCAGGGCCTGGCCGACAAGACCGTCACGCTGACGGTGAGCGCGCAGCCGACGCGCGACGACAGCGCGCGTGAGGTGGTGGTGAAGGCGCTCGGCGACGAGCACGACCTGCGCTACCGCGCGTGGATCGAGCAGCACCGCGCCTACGTCGCGGAGAAGAGCGGCGGCCGCGTGGGCTACATCTACGTGCCCTCGACCGGCATCGACGGCCAGAACGATCTCTTCCGCCAGTTCCAGGGCCAGTTCCGCATGGACGCGCTGATCATCGACGAGCGCTGGAACTCCGGCGGGCAGATCCCGACGCGCTTCATCGAGCTCCTCAACCGCCCCAACACGAACTACTGGGCGCGGCGCGACGGCCACGACTGGCCCTGGCCTCCGGACGCGCACTTCGGGCCGAAGTGCATGCTGATCAACGGCCTCTCGGGCTCGGGCGGCGACGCGTTCCCCTTCTACTTCAAGCAAGCGGGCCTCGGAAAGCTGATCGGCACGCGCACCTGGGGCGGCCTGATCGGCCTCTCCGGCTACCCACCGCTGATCGACGGTGGCGACATCGAGTGCCCGAGCTTCGCCTTCTACGAGACCGACGGCACCTGGGGCATCGAGGGCCACGGCGTTGACCCCGACATCGAGGTCCTCGACGATCCGGCGCTGATGCAGAACGACGGCGACCCGCAGCTCGAGCGCGCCATCGCGCAGATGCTGGAGGAGCTGAAGAGCCGGCCCTTCGTCGCGCCCAAGCGTCCCGCCTACCCGAATCGCAAGGGCATGGGCATCGAGGCGAAGGACAAGTAGCCGAGGACAGGAAGCGCGCGCCCCGGCCCGCTCGAGCGGCCGGGGCGACGTCGCGCGTCGCGCGCGAGTAGGATCGACGGCCACCCATGGACGACGCGCAACCGGGGATCCAGTCGGCCGAGGTCGTCCTGCCGTGTGCCGAGCTCGCTGAGACGCTCGCGTTCTTCACCACGCGCCTCGGCTTCCGGGTGGAGAGCATCCATCCGGCCGACGATCCGAGCGCGGCGCTGCTCAGCGGCCACGGGTTGCGCCTGCGCCTCGAGCGCGGCACCCAGGCCGCTGCGGGCACGCTGCGCTGCGCGTGCAGCGATCCCGACGCCTGGGGTGCGCGCGAGTTCGTCGCGCCCAACGGCACGCGCATCGAGTTCGTCGCCGCGCGCCCGCCGCTCGTGCTGCCGCCGCTCGCGCCCGAGTTCGTCGTCGCACGCGAGGCCGAGGCGCCGTGGCACACGGGCCGCGCCGGCATGCGCTACCGCGATCTGCTCCCCGGCCGTCTCGGCGGACGCTTCATCGCCTCGCACATCGCCATCCCCGAGGGCGGTCCGGTGGCGGACTACGTGCACTTCCACCGTGTGCGCTTCCAGCTGATCTACTGCCGCGCGGGCTGGGTGCGCGTGGTCTACGAGGATCAGGGTGAGCCGTTCGTGCTCGCGGCCGGCGACTGCGTGCTGCAGCCGCCGGAGATCCGCCACCAGGTCCTCTCGAGCTCAGCCGGTCTCGAGGTCATCGAGGTGAGCTGTCCGGCCGAGCACGAGACCGTCGCCGACCACGCGCTGACGCTGCCCACGCCGCAGCTCCGGCGCGAGCGCGACTTCGGCGGCCAGCGCTTCGTCCACCACCGCGCCGCCGCGGCGCGCAGCCGAGCGTGGAGCGTGCCGGGCTTCGAGGCGCGCGACCTGGAGCTGGCCGCGGCCTCGGCCGGCGCCGTGCACGCCTGCGTCGTGCGGCCGCGCGTCGCGTCGGCGGTTCCGGCTGCCTACCACCCCGCCTCCGAACTGTCGCTGCTCGTCGTGCTGGCGGGCGCGCTCACGCTGCGCTCCAACGAGCACGGTGCACAGCGCCTGAGCGCGGGCGACGCGTGCGCCCTGCCGCCCGCGCTCGCGGCGGAGTTCGTGGAGTGCTCGCGCGACCTCGAGCTGCTCGAGGTCCTCTCGCCCGCGCCCCGCCTCTGACCCTCGGCGAGCGAAGCCTGCGCCGGACACGGAGCGTGACTACGCCGTGCGCCGTAGCGCGCCGCGCGGTGCTCGCCCCCTATACGCAGAGGAGCGGTGTCCGCGATGCACGCCTTCTCCTCCAGGTTTCTCGGCGTCTGCGCAGGGCTGGCGTCGTTCGCGTTGCTCGCGGCTTGCAACGCGACGCCGATTCGGATCCACGCTTCGAGAGCTGCGCTGCTCGGCGCGCGAGTGCTGTGGCGTCCGACGAAGGCCGTCGACGATGCCGAGCGCTGGTGGGGGATCGAGCTCGACGGTTCGCGCGTCTCGGGCGACGACAACCAGGATCTCGCCGCGGGCGAGCGCCTCGAGCTGGACAACACGAGCTTCTTCGGGCCCGGCCGCGTGGCCAGCGACTACGAGCTGACGCAGACGACGCTCGCCGCGGTGTTCGGCCGGGACGTACAGCATGAGCTCAGCCTGAGCGTGCTGGCCGGCGTCGGCTTCCAGGAACTCGAGCTCGAGCTCAGCTCCGCCGCGCTGCGCGCGCAGGACCGGAGCAGCTGGGGCGGAGTCTTCCTGGGCGCGGAATTCCAATGGACCCCGCCCGAGCGCGTGTGGGGCCTCGGGGCGCGCGTGACCTGCACCGGCAACCTCAAGGGCGACTTCGAACAGCTCCAGCGCATCGAGGCCGGCCTGTCGCTGCGTCCGAGCGCTGCGCTGGGCGTCTTCGTCGGCTGGGGCTGGAGCGCCTACGATGCCCTCCCGGACGTCGGCAGCGACATCGAGCTGCGCACGAACGGGCCCGCGCTCGGGCTGCGCGTGGACCTCTGAGCCGCTTGCCCGCCGAAGGCGGACCTGGTCAGGAAAGAACGGGCCGCCCAGGTCTCCTGAACTGCTTGTTCTTTGGAAGCTGCAGGCGCGAACGAAGGGCTCGATTGTCGTGCGCGGAACGAGCGTGCTAGCTTCGCGGTCATGGCGGTTGTTCCTTCTCTCGCGCGCGCCGTGTGCCTCGTCTCCGGCGGTATGGATTCGGCCGTGACCCTGGCCGAGGCGCGCGCGGCGGGCTTCGCGACGCACGCGCTGACGGTCGCCTACGGTCAGCGCCACGCCTGCGAGCTCGCCGCCGCGCGACGCGTGGCGCGTTCCCTGGGGGCGGCGGAGCAGCGCGAGCTCGCCGTCGACCTCTCCGCCTTCGGCGGCTCGGCGCTCACCGGCGCGGGCGCGATCCCCAAGGATCGCAGCGACGAGGCCATCGCCGGCGGCGGCGTGCCCGCCTCCTACGTGCCGGCGCGCAACACGGTGTTGCTGGCGCTGGCGCTGGCCTGGGCCGAGGTGCTCGGGGCGCGCGATCTCTATCTCGGCGTGAACGCGCTCGACTACTCGGGCTACCCCGATTGCCGCGCGGAGTTCCTGCGCGCCTTCGAGAGCCTGGCGCAGCTCGCCACCGCGGCCGGGACCGAGCACGGCGCGCATTTCCGCGTGCACGCGCCGCTCTTGGCGCTGAGCAAGAAGGACATCGTCCTGCGCGCCGAGGCGCTGGGCGTGGACCTCGGCCTGACGCACAGCTGCTACGACCCGCTCGAAGCGGCGGGGCAGGTGCTCGCCTGCGGGCGCTGCGATGCCTGTCGCCTGCGTCTCAAGGGCTTCCGCGAGGCGGGACGACGGGACCCGGTGGCGTACGCGGAGGGGACGGAGCGCTGAGCTACTAGTGCTGTGATTCACGCACAGAGGCCTTTATCCCGGGCCGCCTGCGCCCGCCGCGGCGTTGCGCCTTCTCCGAGACTTGCACCGAAGTCGCGTCGGCGGCGCGCCTTGCGGCGAACACAGGCGACCTCGGGATAAAGGCCCCTGTGCGTGAATCACACCACTAGGTTCGAGAGTCCGCGCGCCGCGCGCGGACTCTCGGGAGTAGTAGCTCCGGCGCCGCAGGCGCCGCGCCGCTCATCAAGCGGCGAGGAGGGGGAGGCCGCGTGTCGCGCCTGGCCTGCAGGAAGGAGTCGCGGGGCAGGGTTCGCCTCCCCCGCCAACAAGAGCTCAGCGCGGGTGCAGCTCCTCCGCGTTGGGTTGCGGGCTTCGCCCGCGCTGAGAAAACGTTCTCGCTCCGCAACGCGTGAGGCACGCCGCGGTTCCAACGCGCCCTCCGATCGGTCATCCTGAAGTCCATGAGTTCCTCCTCCGGGCCGCGGCCCCTCGTCGAACCCGCTCCGAGCGGCGATGCGCGCCTGGACGCGCTCGCGCGCGTGCTGGCCATCGTGGATCGCCTGCGCGCGCCCGTGGACGGCTGTCCCTGGGATCGCGAGCAGACGGTCGTCAGCATGTCACCGTCCTTGATCGAGGAGGCGCACGAGGCGGTCGAGAGCATCGATCGTGCGCAGGAACGCGGTACGGTCGAGGAGCTCGGCGACCTGTTCATGGTCATCGCGCTGATCGCCAAGATCGCCGAGCAGGAGCAGCGCTTCGATCTGGCGCAGATCGGCAACGCGGTGGCCGAGAAGCTCATCCGCCGCCACCCGCACGTCTTCGGCGAGGTCGTGGTCGGCTCGAGCACGCAGGCGCTCGCCAACTGGGAGAAGATCAAGGAGGGCGAGCGCAAGGACGCGCACAAGGATGCGAGCGCGCTGGCCGGCGTGCCCGTCGCGCTGCCGGCGCTGCAGCGCGCCAGCCGCGTGGCGGCCAAGTCGATCTCGGCCGGCTTCAAGTGGGCCGACGTCTCGGGCGCGCTGGCCAAGTTGCGCGAGGAGATGGGCGAGTTCGAGGAGGCCTACGCGCAACGCGAGCGCGCGCCGGAGCGCGTCGAGGAGGAGCTCGGCGACGTGCTGCTGGCGGCCGCGTTCCTCGGCCACTATCTGGGCTTCGACCCGGAAAAGGCCGCGCGCGGTTCGCTGCGGCGTTTCGAGCAGCGCTTCCGGCGCATGGAGGGCGAGGTCGGCGAGCGTCTGCGCAGCGCGCCGCTGCCCGAACTGCTGGCGGCCTGGGAACGGGCCAAGGCCGCCACCGCGGAGGCGCGATGAGCGCGCAGGCTCCGGCGGCGCCGCTGGCGCGCGTGCGCGGGTTGGTCAAAGCCCACGGCGAGCCGCCGGGCCGCACGGAGGTGCTGCGCGGCATCGACCTCGAGCTGGCAGCCGGCAGCTTCGTGTGCGTGATGGGCCCCAGCGGTTCGGGCAAGTCCACGCTCTTGCACCTGATCTCGGGCCTGGACGAGCCCAGCGCGGGCACGATCGAGCTCGACGGGCAGGACCTGGCCGAGCTCTCGCTGGGCGCGCGCACGCTGCTGCGCCGGCGCGCGGTCGGCTACGTGTTCCAGTTCTTCAACCTGCTGCCGAACCTGACCGTGCGCGAGAACGTCGAGCTGCCGCTGGCCATCGCCGGCGCGCGCGCCCCGGAGACGGACGCGGCCGTGCCGCGCCTGCTGGAGCGCTTCGGCATCGCCGCGCGCGCGCACGCCTTCCCGCACCAGCTCTCGGGCGGCGAGATGCAGCGCACCAGCATCGCGCGCGCGCTGGCCGGTGCGCAGCCCTTGCTGCTGTGCGACGAGCCCACCGGCAACCTCGCGCAGCAGGCCGGGCTGGAGGTCATGCGCGCGCTGCGCGAGGTGTGCGACAACGACGGTCGCACGGTGCTGCTGGTCACGCACAACCCGCGCGACGCGACCTTCGCCGACGAGGTGCGCTTCCTGGTCGACGGCCGCATCGCCGACACCGTGCTGCAGAAACCGCTGAAGATCGAGCACCTCCACGAAGCGCTGGCGAGGTTGGCGATTTGAAGAAGAGGCAGAGGACCGCGGAGACGCGGAGGGCGCGGAGGCTCACAGAGGAAGAGCAAACATGGGTCCTCCGGGTCTGCAACGCACGGGGACTCGAATCCCCGGAGGTCCGTAACCCATCTTCTTCTTCCTCTGTGATCCTCCGCGCCCTCCGCGCCTCCGCGGTCCGCCTTCTCCGATGGGCCTAGCGCTCCAGCTCGCCTCGCGCTCTCTTCGCGCGCACCCCGGCCGCGCGTTCTTCTCCATCCTCGGCGTCGCCGTCGGCATCGCCACCGCGGTCGCCGTCTTCACGCTCGACCACACCACCGTCCTCAGCCGCACGTCGAAGCTCGACCCGGGCTTCGGCGCCGACCTCGAGGTGCGCTCGAGCGCCGAGCTCAGCGACCCGAAGAGCCAGTTGCTCGCGCTGGAGGGCGTGGCCGGCGTGGCGGCCTTCTTCCAGAACGACGTGCGCGTGCGCCGCGTGGCGACGAGCGGAGCTGCAAGCACTCCGGACGCCGGCGAGATCAGCGCACGCCTGATCGCGCTCGAGGAGGGCAGCGGGCCCTCGCTGGGCGTGTACCACGTCGAGAGCGGCGCGGATCTCTCGGCCATGGACGCGAACGGCGTGCTGCTCGGGCGCGCGCTGGCCGCGGAGCTCGGCGTCGCAGTGGGGGACGAGGTCGTGCTCGCGCCGCCGGTGCGCGCCGCCAATCGCGAGTGCGTCGAGGGCGTGCTGCGCGAGAAGCCGCGCGCGCCCGAGGAGACGCGCGCCGAGGTCTTCCACGTCGGCGGCCTGCTGGCGGCCGAGGGCGTCGGGCGGCGCTCGAAGGGCGCGCTCGTGGTCATCGGCTACCAGGCCGGACGGCGCCTGTTCTCCGAGGTGTTCATCGAGTCACAGTTCTGGCTCAAGCGCGACGGCGCGGTGGACCTGGAGGTGCTCGAGTCCGAGCTCGCCAAGGGCTTCACCTTCGAGCGCAACGAGGCCAAGGCCGTGGGCCAGATGGCCGACGAGCGCGCCTTCCGCAACGGCGTGCGCGTGGCCGGGCTGTTCGCGTTGCTGCTGGGCCTGTTCGTGATCTTCCACACGCTGTCCATGTCGCTGGTCGAGCGTGTGCGCGAGGTGGGCACGCTGTTCTCGCTCTCCGCCTCGCGCACGCAGATCGCGCGCGTGTTCTTCGCCGAGGCGCTGGTGATCGCGGGCGCGGCGGGCGCGCTGGGCCTGGCGGGTGGGCTCGGGCTGACGAAGCTGCTCCTGCGCTGCGGGATCACGACGCTCGGCGTGCAGGGACCGCAGGAGCTGGTCGAGGTGCCGTGGGTCACGGTGAGCTGGCTGGTGGGGCTGGGCGTGGCCATGGCGCTGCTCGGCTCCGTCTATCCGCTCCTGCGCCTGCGCGGCACGGACGTGGTCGCCACGCTGCGCGGCGACGACCCGGGCAAGCGCTCGAAGGGCTCGTTCCACCTGTTCAGCACGCTGCTGCTGGTGGTGGCGGCGCCGGCCGCGTTCTTCCTCGTCGTGCCGGTGATCGGCGCGGCGGAGCGGACGCTGGTCGGGACGCTGCTCGGCGGTCTGGTCGTACTCGGACTCGTGATCGGCCTGCCGCTGCTCCTGCCACGTCTGGTGGCGCGCGTGACCGCGCGGCTCGCCGTGCGCTGCGCGGGCGGCTCGGCGCTGGTCGCCAAGTTGGCCGCGCGCAACCTCGAGCAGAGCCCGGGCCGCATCGGCGCCTCGATCTCGGCCGTGGCGCTGGTGGTGGCGGCCTTCGTGGGCCTCAAGGGCATGACGCGCAGCCTGGCGGCCGAGACCGAGGTGTGGGGCGTGAGCGCGCTCAGCGACCGCGTGCTGGTCGAGAACCTGCCCGAGTCGAGCACGGACGAGCTCGTGCGGCTCCTGCACACCCAGCCCGAGGTGCTGGGCGTCGAGACGGGCGAGGCGCGCGCCTTCCCGAGCTTCCTGCTGCTTGGCCTGCGGCCCGACGAGCTCGCGCGTCACGGCCCGTTGGCCGCGCAGCCGGAGCTGCTCGCTGCGCTGAGGTCGCATGGCATCGTGCTGTCCGAGCGCCTGGCGCGTCAGCGCGGCCTCGGCGCCGGCGACCAGGTGCTGCTGCGCACTAGCGGTCACGGCGTGCAGACCTTCCGCGTGACCTGCGTGAGTGACGCCTACGGCTACTTCTTCCATCCCGACGAACGCGCCTACGGGATCATCGACGCCGCGCTGCTGGAGCGCTTCTTCTGCGTCTCCGACGCGCGCACGCGCACGCTGGCGGTGAAGCTCGCGCCCGGGGCGGACCATGGCCTCGTCGAGGCCGCGCTGCGCACGCGTCTGCCGGAGGCGCGCTTCTCGGTCTACGACGGGCCGCAGCTGATCGCGCGCATGCTGACCGACCTGACGGTCGACTTCGTGCTGTTCGACATCATCCTGTTCTTGACCGCGCTGCTGGCCGGCCTGGGCGTGCTCAACGGACAGCTCCTGGCGGCGATCGAGCGGCGCAAGGAACTTGGCATCCTGGTGGCGTTGGGCACCTCGCGCGCGCAGCTCGCGGGCGTGGTGCTGGTCGAGTCGCTGGTGGTGGGGGTGCTCGGCGGCGGGCTGGGCGCGGCGGTCGGCCTCGGCCTGACGCCGGTGCTGGTGACCGCTTTGCGAGTTCTATCAGGACTGGATCTGCCGTTGCGCAGCGCCGGGCCGTGGGTCGGGTTCGCGTGCGCGGCGGCGCTGCTGCTCACGCTCGCCGCCGGGCTCTATCCGCTGTGGCGCGCCAACCGCACGGACGTGGTGCGGGCCGTGCGCACGGGCTGAAGAGCGCGTCCGCGCTCCGGTTTCGCGTTCGAGCCACCCAAGGAAACGCTGCCCGCTGTCGATAGGATCGCGCTGCCCCCCATGACGCTCGATCCCGCCTGGGTCGTCTCGCTGACCCTGTTAGCGAGCTTCGTCCTCTTGTTCTCGGACAAGCTGCGTTACGACATCGTGGCTCTGCTGGTCGTGATCACGCTCGTGCTCACGGGCGCGCTGGAGGCGAACGAGGCTTTCGCTGGCTTCTCGTCCGAGGCCGTGATCGTGGTCGGGTGCATGTGCGTGTTCGGGCACGCCATGTCGCGCTGGGGCGTGGCCGAGGGCCTGTGCCAGAGGCTGTTCAAGAACCCGAACACGAGCGAGGCCGGCATGGTCGCGCGGCTCTCGTTCGTGGCCGCGATCTTCGCCGCGTTCATGACCGACACGGCCGTCGTCGGCGTGCTGATCCCCATCGCGCACGCGCTGTCGCGCCAGCGCAAGATCTCGATCTCGCGCCTCTTGCTGCCGATCAGCTTCGGCTGCTTCCTCGGCGATCTGCTGCTGGTCGTGGGCAGCGCCAAGAACATCGCCCTGAACGGCGCCGTCGCCGGCCTCGGCGGGCGGCCCTTCTCGATGTTCGAGTTCACGCACTTCGGGGCCTGCGTGCTGGTGCTTGGCGTGGCCTATCTCGCGGGTCCGGGGCGCAAGCTCCTGCCGCGCTCGGCCGTGCCCGAGAGCCTGAGCGAGCAGTACCAGATCCCCAAGTTCGTCACCGAGGTCGTGGTCGAGGAGGGCAGCGACCTGATCGGGCGCATGACCTCGGAGCTGCGCTGGGCGCGCGACTACAACGTGCCGCTGCTGGGCGTCGTGCGCGGCGAGGCCGAGAAGACCGAGCTCGTGCCCTCGCCCTACACGCGTCTCGAGAAGGGCGACCTGTTGATCGTGCAGGGCGAGCCCGAGAACGTGCTGCGGCTGCAGCGCGATCTGCGCCTGCAGCTCGGCCAGCGCGCCAATGTCGGCGACACGATGCTGCGCTCGGACGACGTGCAGCTGGTCGAGGCGGTGGTACCGGCCAGCTCGCACCTGATCGGGCGCACGCTGGCCGAGAGCGACTTCCGCGCGCGTACCGGCCTGCACGTGCTGGCGATCTCGAAGCACGGCAAAGTCGTGGTGCAGAAGATCGGGCGCACCGCGCTCGACGTGGGCGACACCCTGCTGATCCAAGGCCACCGCCCCGACGTCGAGCGCGCGCGGCGCGAGCGCGAGATCCTGGTGCTGGGCGAGCACGAGCAGCTGCGCATCGGGCCCAAGGCCTGGGTCACGGTGGGGCTGTTGCTTGCCGTGCTGCTGCTGGCGGGCTTCGGCGTGATGACGCTCGGCATCGCAGCCCTGGCGGGAGCTGTGGGGCTCGTGCTCACCGGTTGCGTGCCCGCGCGCGAGGTCTACGAGGCCGTGGACTGGGTCGTTCTGATCCTGATCGGCGGGATGCTGGCCCTGGGCAAGGCGTTCGACAAGCACGAGCTCGGCGCGGCGCTGGCCAACTGGGTCACGAGCATCGACGCGCTGGCCTCGCACCCGCATCTCGTGGTGGTCGGGCTGTGCCTCCTGGCGGTGATCCTGGCCCAGGCCGCGACCTCGGTCGGCACGGCGGTGCTGCTGGCGCCGGTCGCGCTCTCGCTGGCCGCGCAGCTGCACGTCTCGGAGCGCGCCTTCCTGATGGCCGTGCTGTGCGGCACGAACTGCGCCTTCCTCTCGCCCGTCGCCAACGCCGCCAACGCGATGGTGGTCGGACCGGGCGGCTATCGCTTCCGCGACTTCTTGCGCGCGGGGCTGCCGCTGACGATCCTGATCGTGGTGATGGCGGGCGTGCTGATCCCGATCTTCTGGCCGCTCTAGCAGCGGATCAGTCGAGCTCGGGCACTTCCCAGCCCTCGCGCACGGGCGTGGACAGCCAGCGCTCGGCCTCGGGGCGCGTCGGGAAGCGCAGGCGCTTCGCGTCCCAGCTCAGCGTCTCGTGCGGGAAGCGCAGCGCGATGTTGCCGAGCAGCGCGACCTCGGTCAGGAACGCGGCGTACTCGAAGGGCGCGCTGGTCGCGCCCTTGCCGCGGCAGGCGTCGACCCACTGGTGCCAGTGGTTGACGGCCGTGCCGGCGGGGATCGGGACGCTGGCAAACTTCTCGGCGGGCAAGAGACGCGGCGGCAGGTAGGGACTCGCGAGGAGCGCGCCGTGTTCGCCCAGGAACAGGCACGCGTTCGGATCGACGGGGCCGGCGGCGAGCTCCTCCAGTTCCAGCTTGGGCGACCTGCCGCCGTCGTGCCAGGTCAGCGGCAGCGGCCCCGGCATCGTCAAGCGGTTGGGCGGGAAGCTGTAGTGCACGCGCGACCACAGCGGGAAGGACTCGTCGTTCGGCGGTGGCCCGTCGGAGCGCATCGCGAGCGGCGCGCCGAGCTCCAGGAACCACAGCGCCGGATCCATCAGGTGGCAACCCATGTCGCCCTGCGCGCCGGTGCCGAAGTCCACGAAGCCGCGCCACGCGAAGGGGTGATAGAGGTCTTTCTTGTAGGGACGCTCGGGCGCCACGCCGAGCCACAGGTCCCAGTCCAGGGTCTCGGGCAGCGGGTCCGAACCGGGAGCGCGCTCGACGCCTTGCGGCCACCAGCCGGCGGGGCGATCGCTCCACACGTGCACCTCGTGCACGCGGCCGATGTGCCCGGCGCGGAACAGCTCGAGCGCGGCCGAGTAGTTCCGGTTCGAGTGGTTCTGGATGCCCATCTGCGTCACCGCGCCGGTGCGCCGCGCCGCGTCGGCGACCGCGCGCGCCTCGAGCACCGTGTGCGTGAGCGGCTTCTGGCCGTAGACGTGCTTCCCCGCGCGCAGCGCCGCGAGCATCACCGGCGCGTGCATGTGGTCGGGGATGGTGACGTGCGCCGAGTCGAAGCCGGAGCCGAACTCGGCGAACAGCACGCGCCAGTCGCGGTAGGTGCGTGCGCGCGGGAAGAGCTTGGCCGCGGAGGCGAGGTTGGCCGCATCCACGTCGCACAGCGCGACCACGTCGATCGCGCCGTGCCCCGAGATCTGCTCCAGGTCGGAGGCGCCCATGCCGCCCACGCCGATCGCGGCGTGACGCACGAGCCCGCGCACGGGCTGCGCGCGCTCTGCGCGCGCGGCCAGCGGCAGCGCGGCCGTGGCCCCGAGGCCGGCGGCCGCGCGCAGGAAGAGACGCCGCGGAAAGGCCGAGCCCATCTGGCTCAGCCGCCGCCTTCGCCGCCCTCGGCTTCGCCCTCTTCCGCGCCTTCCTTCTTCGCCGGAAGGGTGACCTTCTTGGTCTCCGGGTCCACGCTGGCGACCACCATCTTGTCGTTGACGAACAGGTTCACCTGGATCAGGGCCTTGCCGTCCAGGATCTCGATCCCGGCGGTGAAGGCCTTGCCCGCGGTCTCCTTCTCCGCCAGGACGATGGCCTCGCTCAGGGAGGTCTTCAGCGTCGGAAGCACCTTCTTGATCGCGGCCTGCTTCTCGGCGCGTTTCTGGCCACCACGGGCGCTTGCCCCCTGACCTGCGCCCGGCTTCTCGAGCTTGCGCTCCTTCTTGGGCTCTTGGCTGGCAGGCGCATGGACGCTGGTCCAGGCACCGGAGAGGCTGGCGAAGGCGGCCACGGCCAGGAGGGCGAGGATCCACTGCGTGAGGTGCTTCATGGCGATTTCGTTCAAGGGTCGGTGTGCGTCGACGGGGATCGAGCTCGTCCCCGGAGCGCGTATTGTGTCAGAGGCGCGCGGCGGAGCGTCGGCCCATTTGACCTTCCGCGCGCGGTCACTATACTCCCGCCCCTTCGAACGGGCGGCTGCTCCAGCGGCTGTCTGCGCGGGGACGTAGCTCAATTGGTTAGAGTACCGGCCTGTCACGCCGGGGGTTGCGGGTTCGAGTCCCGTCGTCCTCGCCATCCTTGACGCCCCGATCGTCAGGGACGGCGCTGGTTCGCGCGCCCGTGCGCGAGCCTCCTAGCTTGTGGCTCGCGCGCGTGCGCCGGCTCGATCTCCGTCCGTGTTCGTCGCGCAACCGCCCAACGGACCGTCCCTCTCCCCAACACCGGACCGCTTGACTCGCCCGCTCCCGAAAGCGCCCCAGGAGCTCCCGCCGCCGGAACTCGTCCAGGACGGAGCCGGGCTGGAACGCCTGCTGGCCGCCCTGCAGCACGAGTCCGAGATCGCGTTCGACACCGAGGCGGATTCCTTCTACCACTACCAGGAGCGCGTGTGCCTGGTGCAGATCACGGCCGGCGAGCGCGACTGGCTGGTCGATCCGTTGCAGGGCCTGGACATCCGTCCGCTGGGCGCGGTACTCGCCGATCCACGCCGGATCAAGGTCTTCCACGACGGCGAGTACGACGTGCTGATCCTGCGGCGCGAGTTCGGCTTTCGCTTCGCCAATCTGTTCGACACGCGCATCGCGGCCGCAGCCCTGGGCATGGAGGCGCCGGGGCTGGCGGCGGTGGTCGCGGCGCAGTTCGGCTTCGAGCTCGACAAGTCGCAGCAGCGCTCGGACTGGTCGCGCCGCCCGCTCAGCCGCGAGCAGGTCGTGTACGCGCGCCTGGACACGCACTACCTCGTCGACCTGATGCACACCCAGGCCCCGGCGCTCGACGCGCGCGGACGCATGCCGATCCTGCGCGGAGAGTGCGCGCGGCTCGAGGGCCTGGTGGCGAACGAGAAGACCTTTCACCCCGACGAGTTCCTGCGCATCAAGGGCGCGCGGCGCCTGAACCTGCTGGAGATGCGCGTCCTGCGCGAGCTGTTCGTGCTGCGCGAGGAGCACGCGCGAACGCGCGACCTGCCGCCCTTCAAGGTGCTCGCGCCGCAGGCCATGCTGGCCCTGGCGCAGGCCATGCCGCCGAACGTGCGCGGCCTCGAGCGCTACGTGCCGCCCAGCACCGTGCGCCGCATCGGCGCCGAACTCTCGGCCGCGATCCAGCGGGCCAAGGCCGAGGGGCCGCTGGAGCGCGTGCCGCGTCCGCCCTCACGCGCGGAGGAAGGCGAGCTCGAGGAGGCCGAGCAGGAGCTGCACGAGCGCCTCAAGCAGTGGCGCAAGGAGCGCGCCCAGGGCGAAGGCCTCGATTCAGCGCTGGTGCTGAACCGGCGCGTGCTGCTGCGCCTGGCCGAGAGCCGCCCGCGGACGCGCGCCGACCTGGCCCAGATCGAGGGCCTGCTGCCGTGGCAGGTCGAGCTCTTCGGCGACGAGCTGTTGCGCGTGATCGAGACCTTCGAGCAGGACCTCGCCGCCGGGCGCATCGAGCTGCGCCGCCGCAGCCGGCACTGAGCTACGACTTGCGGAAGTTTTCGTCTGGCGCGAGCATTTCAGCACCGGAAGAGCAAGACGCACCGCGGAGGCGCGGAGGACGCGGAGAGGCGCGGAGGAAGAAGGACAGGGGCCTCCGGGGTTTCACCGTGTTTGTCTACTCCGCGTTCCCCCGCGTCCTCCGCGGCTCCGCGGTTCGCTTTTCCTCCGCTTGGGTTGCGGGCATCTGCCCGCACCGAGACCCTGGGCGCGGGACCCACGCGCTCTCGCTCTCCACGCGCGCGCGTTGGCCCTAGACTGTCCCAGCGATGTGGCTGCTCCTCCTCCCGGATCCGCAGGCGGCGGACTTCGCAGCGAGCGTGGCGCCGCTGCTCGCGGAGCACTGCGTCGAGTGCCACTCCGGCGCGCGTCCGAAGGGCGACCTCGACCTCGCGGTGCTCGTGGAGGAGGCGTCCGCCGGGCGGCTCGCCGAGCGGCGCGAGAGCCTGACGCGCATGCGCGAGCTGCTGTTGGCGGACGAGATGCCGCCGCCGAAGAAGCCGCGCCCGCCGGCCGCACTCGTGGCCTCCGCGCTGACCTGGCTGGAGCGCGAGCTCGGACCCACGGCGCCGAAGCCGCGCCTGCGGCGCCTGAACCGGGTCGAGTTCGAGCACGCGGTGCGCGACCTGTTCGGCGTGAGCTACCCGGCGCGCGAGTTCTTCCCGGCCGACGACGTGGGCGCGCGCTACGACACCGACGCTGCGGGCGCGGCCGCGAGCGAGCTCTTGGTCGAGCGCTGGATCGAGGCCGCCGAGCGCGTGGCCGCGCGCGCCTTGGCGCTGGAAGGCGAGTGCGAGACGCGGCGTTGGAGCTTCGACGAACTCGAGATCGAGGGCGGCGGGGCGCGCCAGGGCACGAACGTCGCGCTGTACTCGCGCGGGCGCGTGTACGTCACGCAGCCCCTCGCGTGCGCGAGCCGCTACCGGCTCGAGCTCAGCGGCTGGGGCGACATGGCGGGTGACGAGCTCCCGCAACTCGCCTTCGAGCTCGACGGTGAGCGCGTGGGCCTGCGCGAGCTCAGCGTCGCGGCCGGGGCGCGTGAGACGCTGGCGGTCACGTTCGCGGCCGAGGCCGGGACCCACGACCTCGGCGCGACTTTCCTGAACGACTACTACGCGGCCGAGGCCCCCGATCCCACGCCGCGCGACCGCAACGTGCACGTCGTCGATCTCGCGCTGGTCGGCCCGCTCGATCCGCCGCCGGCGACGGCCTTCACGCGTTTCGTCGACGCGCAACTGGAGCGCGGCACGCTCGCGGACGCCCTGGCGGCGCTGGGCTTGCGCGTGTGGCGCCGGCCATTGGTGGCGCACGAGCTCGCGCGCCTCGCCGCGCTCTCCGCCGACGACGCGCCGCCGCGCGCGCGCGTGCGCACGGCGCTGGTGGCGTTGCTGGCTTCACCGCACTTCCTCTACAAGGTCGAGCAGGCCGAACCGTCGGCCGCGCGGCGCGCGTTCGAGCTCGCCACGCGGCTCTCGTTCTTCCTGTGGGCCAGCGTGCCCGACGCAGAGCTGCTGCAGCACGCCGCGCGCGGCGACCTGGCCGAGCCCGCGCTGCTGAAGCGCGAGGTGCGCCGGCTGCTGCGCGACGCGCGTTCACGCTCGCTGGTGGAGGAGTTCGGCGCGCAGTGGCTCGGCTGGCGCGCGCTGACTCGCGCGACGCCCGACCGGCGCGCGTTCCCCGAGGCCGACGCCGCGCTGCTGGATTCGATGCGCCAGGAGAGTGAGGCTTTCTTCGAGGCCATGCTGCGCGAGGAGCGGCCGCTGGCTGAGTTCCTCAGCGCCGACTTCACCTTCGTGGACGAGCGCCTCGCGCACCTGTACGGCATCGAGGGCGTGGAGGGCGCGGGCGTGCGTCGCGTGCCGCTCGCCGACGGCGTGCGCGGCGGCCTCCTGGGCCAGGCCGCGCTGCTCACCGTGACCTCGAACCCGACGCGCACCGCGCCCGTGAAGCGCGGCAAGTGGATCCTCGAGACGCTGCTGGGCACGCACGTGCGTCCGCCGCCGCCGGGCGTCGGCGTGCTGGTCGAGGCCGGCGCCGGCCAGCCGGCGCCCAGCCTGCGCGAGCAGCTCGCGCTGCACCGCGCCAAGCCCGAATGCGCGAGCTGTCACGACGAGCTCGATCCGCTCGGCTTCGCGCTGGAGGGCTTCGACGCCATCGGCGCGGCGCGTCGACAGCAGGGCGAGCACACGCTGGACGAGCGCGGCCAGCTGGCCGACGGCACCGTGCTGGAGGGCGTGGCCGGTCTGAAGCGCTACCTGTTGCAGAGCGGACGCTTCCCGCGGGCCCTGGCGCGCGCGCTCTTCGGGTACGCTCTCGGACGCGAGCCCTCGCCGGCCGACGAGCGTGAGCTCGGCGGGGCGCTGGACGGCCTCGCGGCCGAGCGGCGCACGCTGGCGGGCGTGGTCGAACTCGTGTGCCTGCACTCGGCCTTCCGCGGAGAGACGCAGCGATGAGCGCATCCTTCACTCGGCGACAGCTCCTGCGCGGCGCGGGCGTGGCGATCGCGTTGCCATGGTTGGAGACTTTTGCCTCGGGCGCGAAGCGCGGTGGCGTCGCGCCGCTGCGCCTCGCGTTCGTGATGACGCCCAACGGCGCGCAGCTGGACCGCTGGACGCCGGCGAGCGAGGGCCCGCTCGACGCCCTGCCGCCCGCGCTCGCGCCGCTCGAGCCCTGGCGCTCGCGCGTGCTCGTGCTCTCGGGCCTCACGCACGACAAGGCGCGCCCCAACGGCGACGGGCCGGGCGACCACGCGCGCGCCGCGGCGGCCTTCCTGACGGCGGCGCAGCCGCGCAAGACCGCGGGCTCGGACCTCGCCGTGGGCGTGTCGATCGACCAGCTGCTGGCCGCCGAGCTCGGCGCGCGCACGCGCCTGCGTTCGCTCGCGCTGGGCACCGAGTCGGGCCGCGCGGGCGGCGAGTGCGACTCGGGCTATGCCTGCGCCTACTCCTCGAACATCTCCTGGCGCGGACCGAGCACGCCGGCCGGCAAGGACGTCGATCCGCGTCTGGTGTTCGAGCGCCTGTTCGCCGACGGCCCGCGCGGTGAGAGCGCCGCGGCGCGCGCCGAGCGCCTGGCGCGCCGGCGCAGCCTGCTCGACAGCGTGCGCGCCGATGCGCGCGCGCTCGAGCCCGCGCTCGCCGTCGCCGACCGCGCGCGCCTGGACGAGTACCTCTCCGGCATCCGCGAGCTCGAGCGCCGCATCCAGGAGGCCGAGCGCGTGCGCACGCAAGCGCCACCGGGCTTCGTCGAGCCGGACGGCGTGCCGCCGGACTTCGCCGCGCACGCGCGCCTGCTCGGAGACCTGCTGGCGCTCGCCTTCGCCGGCGACTCGACGCGCATCGCCAGCCTGATGCTGGCCAACGAGGGCTCGAACCGCTCCTACCCCGAGCTGGAGGTGCCCGAGGGCCACCACGAGCTCTCGCACCACGGCGACGATCCGGCCAAGCGCGCCAAGGTCGCGCTCATCGACCGACACCACGTGGAGCTCTTCGCGCACCTGATCGAGCGCCTCGCCGCGACGCCCGAGGGCGAGGGCAACGTCCTCGATCACACGCTCGTGCTCTACGGCAGCGCGATCTCCGACGGCAACCGCCACAACCACGACGAGCTCCCGCTCGTTCTCGTCGGCGGCGGGGGCGGCGTCGTCTCCGGCCGCCACCTGCGCTTCGCGCCCGAGACGCCCTGCGCGAATCTGTTCGTCACGCTGCTCGCGCTCGCCGGCGCCCCGCGCGCGGCCTTCGGCGATTCGACCGGCGCGCTGGACGGCCTGGGGGCGTGAAGCCGACATGCGTGACGGGCTCCGCGTGACGTCCGAGTTCCGCCTAACGTCCGAGCCCCATGCGCAACCCCGGGGCGTGGTGGAGACGAAGGGAGTCGAACCCTCGACCTCTGCGTTGCGAACGCAGCGCTCTACCAACTGAGCTACGTCCCCGGGGAAAGGGCCGGAAGGATAGCGTCGCGGGCGAGGAGGGGGAAGCGCCTCGGAGCGGGTCTTCCGACGGGCC
>SIAI01000048.1 GCA_009691855.1 Planctomycetota bacterium
GGTTCAGAAAGGCTCGCCCGACTCGGGCCTGACGAGCCGGTGCTTGTTCTTTCCTCAGCGGGCCCGCCTGCGGCGGGTAGAGAGGCTCAGAGTGTGAGCAACAATCCAACCACGGCGAGCCTCGAGGTTCTTGGGGCGCGAGGAGCTCGTCGCCCAGGGGGTTCGAGGGTGAGCAAGAACACCCGCGCCGGAGCGGCGCGGGATTCTTGCTCACGCTCTCAGGCCTTGAGATCGAGCACGCGCCGCGCCGCGTAGGCCGCCGCCACCAGGCCCTCGACGTCGAGCCCGGCCTCGGCCGCCAGCACTTCCGAGCGCCGCCCGCGGATGATCGGTCGCTCGGGTTGGAAGACCGTGCAGCAGTCGGGCTCGTTCTCGATCGAGAGCTGGAAGGTGCCGATGCGCCGCGCCAGCGCGATCGTCTCGGGCTTGTCGAAGCAGATCAGCGGGCGCAGCACGGGCAGCTCGGCCGCCTCCTCGATGCGCGCCAGGTTCTCGAGCGTCTGGCTGGCCACCTGTCCGAGGCTCTCGCCGGTCACGACCGCGCCAGCGCGTTCGTCCTCGGCCAGGAGGTTCGCGATGCGCTGCATCATGCGCCGGTACAGCACCGTGCGGTAGGCGGGCGGGGCGGTGTCCTTCACGCGCTGTTGGATCTCGGCCAGCGGCGCGAACACCAGGCGCGTGCGCGGCTGGAAGCGCGCCAGGGCGCGGCCCAAGCGCTCGATTTTGCGCTCGAAACCCTCGCCGACCCAAGGATAGGAGTGGAACGACAAGAGCACGACCTCGCAGCCGCGCTTCATCGTCAGCCAGGCCGCGACCGGCGAGTCGATGCCGCCCGAGAGCAGCACCACCGCGCATCCGACGCTGCCCACCGGCAGCCCGCCGGCCCCGCTCAGCCGTTCGGCGAAGACGTAGCTCGTGCGCGGACGCACATGGATGCCGAGGTCGAGCTCGGGCTCATCGAGGTCGACCTTCACGCGCCCGGCGAGGTCGCTGGGCATGTGCTCGGCCACGTGACGATCGAGCTCCGGCGACTTCATCGGGAAGCGCTTGTCGCTGCGCTTGGTGCTGACGCGGAAGCGCACCACGCGCTCGCGCGGATAGGCGTCCAGGGCGCGGCGCAGCAGCGCCAGCGCGGCCACGGTCAGCGCGTCGCGTTCGCTGGGCACAGCCTCGGCGATGGCCAGCGAGGCGATGCCGAACACATCCTGCAAGCGCCGCGCGACGTCGTGCACGCGCTGCGTGGGGCGCACCACCAGCAGGCCGTGCTCGCGTTCGAGCTCGACCGCCGGATCGATGGACTCCAGCGCGCGACGCACGTTGCGCATCAGCGTGCGCTCGAAGTCGATGCGATTGCGGCCCTTGAGCCACAGCTCGCCGTAGCGCACCAGCACGACTTCGAGGGCGCTCACGCGTACGCCCGCAGCTCGGCGGCCAGCGCGCACAGAGCCTCCACGCCGGCGCGCACCTCAGCGGGGCTCGTCTCGCGCGCGAAGGACAGGCGCAGCACGCGCTTGGCGCGCGCCTCATCGAGGCCCAGCGCCAGCAACGCGGGCGAGAGGCCGCCCTTCTTCGCCTGGCACGCGCTGCCCACGCTGGTGAACACGCCGCGCGCCTCGAGGTGGTGCTGCCAGACCTCGGCCGGCGGCCCGGGCAAGAGCAACGAACCGATCGCCGGCACCACGCCCTCGCTGCCGGCCGGCTCGAGCAGCTCGGCGCCCGCCAGGCGCGGCAATTCGCGCGCGAGCTCCGCGCGACAGGCGGCGAAGTTCGCGCGCGCGCGCGGCAAGCGTTCCGCCACCAGCGCGGCCGCGCAGCCCAGGCCCACCAGGCCGGCCACGTTCTCGGTGCCCGAGCGCAGGCCCTGCTCCTGGTCGCCGCCGAAGACCAGCGGTCGCGGACGCAGGCCGCGCTCGAGCACCAGCGCGCCGGCGCCCTTGGGGCCGTGGAACTTGTGCGCCGAGAGCGCCAGGCTGTGCGCGCCGAGCTCGCCCAGCGAGACCTCGACCTTGCCCAGCGCCTGCACCGCGTCCACGTGCACGCAGGCCTGCGGCGCGTTCGCGCGCACCAGGCGCGCCAGGCGCGCCACGGGGTAGAGCGTGCCGAACTCGTTGTTCACCAGCATCTGCGCCACCAGCACCGTGTCGGGCCGCAAACGCGAGAGCGCATGCTCGAGGTCGAGCCCGCCGCGCGCGTCCAGGCGCAGCGTCTCGAGCTCGAAGCCCTCCTCGAGCAGCGCGCGCGCCGCGTCGCGCACGCAGGGATGTTCGGTCGGGCCGATGAGCACGTGCCGGCCGCGCTTGGCGCGTGCGCGCGCCAGCCCGAGCACGGCCAGGTTGTTGGCCTCGGTGCCGCCCGAGGTGAACACGACCTGCGTCCCGTCCACGCCCAGGAGCTGCGCCACCTGCTCGCGCGCCAGTTCCAGCGCGCGCGCCGCGCGCACACCCAGCGCGTGGCGCGAGGAGGGGTTGCCGAACTCCGCGCTCCAGAACGGCTCCATGGCCGCGCGCACCTCGGGCGCGAGCGGCGTGGTGGCGGCGTGATCGAGGTAGATGCGCTCCATCGAACGCGACAGCTTAGCGCCTGCGGCTGGCGTCCTGCCGTGCGCGGTCAGTCTCCCGCGCGCAGCGCCAGTGGTTCGAGCGGCACGCGCGTGCACTCCCCGGCTTCGACCACGACCTCGGAGTCGTGGGCCACGGGGCCGGCGCGCAGGTGCAAGCGGTAGTGGCCGGGCGGCAGGAGCTCCAGCCGGAAGCGGCCGGCCTCGTCGCTCACCTCGGGCGGCCACATCTCCGGCTTGCCGACCGGATCCTGGGCTTCGAGCGAGGTGACCTCGATCAACGCGCCGACCAGCGGCTCGCCGCCGTCCTCGAGCAGCTCGCCCTCCAGCGCTCCGACGACCGGCGCGAGCGCGATCTCGTTCGCCGCGCCTTCCACGGCCGCGCAGGTGCTGCGCGCCAGCACCGGCCACGTGCCGCCGCGCGCCCAGGGCGGCAGGAGCTCGAGCTGATACTCGGCCACGACCAGCTCGGCGAACTGCGCGCGGCCCTCGGCGTCGGTCGCCGCGCGGCGCTCACAGGCGCCGGACAGCTCGTGCGTGCCCGCGGCGGGGGTCAGCACGAGCTCGAAGCCCTCCAGGGTGTGCGCGCCGTCGGCGGCCCAGACCGCGGGCGCGAGCACGCGGACCGCGAGCGCGCCGCGACGGATCTCGGGCAGCGCGGGCAGCGGCGGCAGCGGGGCGGCGAGCTCCCAGAGGACCTCGTCCGCGCCCGCTCCGGCGCTGGGCAGCTCGAAGTCGAACTCGCGCGGCGGCGCCGAGGCGTGCTGGAGCACCACGCGGTAGCTGCCCGGCGCCAGGCGCGTCAGCGTGAAGCGCCCCTCGGCATCGGTGTAGGCGTGGTACAGCGGCTCGGCGTGCGCGGCCTCGTCCTCGGGGCGCTCCAGGACGACGAAGGCGTCGGCCGCGGGCGTGCCGGTGGAGCTGTGTACGCGTCCGTGCAACGCCAGCGTCCCGCCGGGGAGCACGAGCGGCGGCAGCTCGGGCGCCAGCGCGACCTCGGCGCCGAACAGCGCATCGTCGGGCACCTGCGGGTGGCGCGTCCATAGCGCCAGGCCGAGGCCGAGGAACACGCCGAGCGCCAGCAGCAGCGGCAGGTGCTTCATCACGCGCGAGCGTCCAGCTCGTCGGCCGCGGCCAGGATCTCGGCGCGCAGCGCGGCGCAGGGCGGGAACTCCGCGCAATCGAGGCGCTCCAGGCCGGCGCGGAACTCGGCCAGGCCGCGCGCGCCCTCGCGCCGATAGCCGAGCCAGCGCAGGCCGAGCTGCAGCTTGTCGCACAGATACACGAAGCGCGCGGCGCGCGTCGCGCGCGCCTGGAACTCGCCGAAGCAGGCGTGCGCGTGCGCCGAAAGCGGCGCCAGGAGCTGCTCGGCCGCGCGCCGTTCGCCCTCGGCCTTGGCCCCGGCCGGCAGGCACGCGACGGCCGCGTGCGGCAGGTCGGTGAGCAGCGCCTCGGGCGCGTCGTGCAGCACCGCCAGGCTCACCGCGTGGTCCACGTCCAGCGCCGGCTCGAGGCGCGGGCCGAGGGCCAGGACGACCAGCGCGGTGCCCAGCGAATGGGCCGCGACGCTCTCCGGGTGGGCCACGCCGGAAAGCAGCCAGCCGGTGCGCGGCAGGCGGTCCAGGGCGAGCAGCGGGAGGAGGGCGGAGAGGTGGGACACGGGGCAGCCGAATTGTGGGCCGGGTGGAGGCCCTCTATACTGCTCGGTTCTCGCGGCGGACACGAGCCCGCTTCGAGCCCTTCCGGACAAGCACCTGATGCTCCTGCGCCTGCGCCCCGCGACCACCGACGCCGATCGGGAGGTGCTCCGCCGCGTCGCCCGCGAGCGCGGCTACGAGGTGAGCCTCCTCGGCCGCGACGGGCGCGTGATCGAGCTCGTGCGCCGTTCGGGGGTGCCGCACCCCGGCGATCGAGTGGCCTTCGAGGACCTGTCCTTCGTGGCCGGGGTGCTGGAAGCCGCCGACGCGCCCGAGCTGTCGGAGCGCGCTCCGGGGCGCGAGGACACGATCCTGCGCGTGGGCGAGGCGGCCTTCGGCGGACCCTTCATCTCGCTGATCGCCGGGCCGTGCGCGGTCGAGGATGGGCCGCGGCTGCTCGAGATCGCGCGCGCGGTGCGCGCGGCGGGCGCGACGCTGCTGCGTGGCGGTGCCTTCAAGCCGCGCAGTTCGCCCTACGCCTTCCAGGGGCTGGGGCAGGCGGGGCTCGAGCTGCTGGCCGAGGCCCGCGCCGCGACCGATCTGGGGATCGTGACCGAGGTGCTCGATCCGCGCGACGTCGAGGCCGTGGCCAAGGTGGCGGACGTGCTGCAGATCGGCGCGCGCAGCATGGCGAACTACGCGCTCCTCGCCGAGGCGGCGCAGAGCGGCAAGGCGCTGCTGTTGAAGCGCGGCATGATGGCGACGGCGCGCGAGTTCCTGCTCGCGGCCGAGCACGTGCTGGCGCAGGGCAACGAGCGCGTGCTGTTGTGCGAGCGCGGCGTGCGCGGCTTCGACCGCGCCACGCGCAACGTGCTCGACGTGGGCACGGTCGCGCACCTGAAGCGTGCCACGCACCTGCCTGTGATCGTCGATCCCTCGCACGCCGCCGGGCGCGCGGAGCTGGTGCTGCCGCTCTCCAAGGCCGGCCTGGCGGCGGGCGCCGACGGCCTGATGATCGAGGTCCATCCGCAGCCCAACGAGGCGCGCTCGGACGCCGCTCAGGCCGTTTCCACGGCCGTTTTCGCCGAGATAGCGGTCGCCGCGGCGGCCCTGGCGCGCCTCGATCGCCGCCACCTGGTCACCTGCAAGGACGTCTGCGAGCCCGTCGCCAGCGCCGGCGAAGGAGTCCGTGCGTGAGGAAACGCTTCGTCGCCGGCAACTGGAAGATGAACCTCGAGCGGCGCTCGGCCTTGGCGCTGTGCGCGGCGCTGAAGGACGGCGTCGGCGCGAAGAGCGGGGCGTCCGTTGCGGTACAAAGCACCGTCCGCGTCGCCGTGGCGCCGCCCTTCGTGTACCTGGCCGAAGTCGTGCGCGCGCTCGAGGGCAGCGTCATTTCGGTGGGGGCGCAGGACGTGGGCGACCGCGTGTCGGGCGCGTTCACGGGCGAGGTCTCGGCGGCCATGCTGAAGGACGTCGGCGCGCACTTTGCGATCGTGGGCCACTCCGAGCGCCGCCACGTGTACGGCGAGGGCGACGTGCTCACCAACCAGAAGCTGCTGCGCACGCTCGAGGCCGGCCTGGAGGTCATCCTGTGCGTCGGCGAGACCCTGGCCGAGCGCCAGGGCAAGCAGACGGAGTCCGTCGTCGCGCGTCAGCTCACCAAGGGCCTGGCCAGCGTCGCGCGCGCCGACCTCGCGCGCGTGACGCTCGCCTACGAGCCGGTGTGGGCCATCGGCACCGGCCAGAACGCCACCCCTGAGCAAGCGAGCCAGGTGCACCAGTACCTGCGCGGCGTGCTCTCCGGCCTGTACGACGAGGGCGCGGCCGAGGGGCTCACGATCCAGTACGGCGGCAGCGTCGCCGCGAACAACGCCGCTGCCATTCTGGGCGCCCCCGACGTCGATGGCGCCCTGGTGGGCGGCGCGTCCTTGAAGGCCGAGACCTTCCTCTCGATCCTCGCCGCGGGCACACTGGTCCCGCGCTAGACACCAGAACGTTCCATGGAAATCCTCGCCACGCTCCTCTACATCGTCTTCGTCCTCGCCGCGATCGTGCTGATCGTCGTCATCCTGCTGCAGGAAGGACGGGGCGGCGGCTTCGGCCAGGCGCTGGGCGAGCACGGCCAGCAGACCTTCGGCGTGGGCTCGAAGGGCATCCACAACTTCACCTTTGCCGTGGCGTTTGTGTTCCTCGGCTCGGCCGTGGGGCTGCACGTGCTCAACCGCAGCGAGAGCACGGCCTCGGTGTTCGACTCGATCTCGCCGGCCGATCCGACGCAGACGGGCGAGCCGAAGTAGCCGGATCCCGCGCATGCTGCGCTCCATGACGGGCTTCGGTGCCTCCGCCAGCGAGGCGCGCTCGGGAACGCAGCTTTCGGTCGAGATCCGCTCGGTCAACCACCGCCACCTGGCGCTCAAGCTGCGCCTGACCGAGGCCCTGAGCGCGCTCGAGCCAGAGGTCGAACAGCGCGTGCGCGCGAAGTGCGAGCGCGGTGCGATCACCGTGAACCTCGCGACCGAACGCGCGGCGCACGCCGCGCCGGCACGCGTGGACCACGCCCTGGCGCGGCGCTATCGCGACGAGCTGCTCTCTCTGGCGAAGGAGCTCGACCTGCCCGCCGCACTCTCGCTCGACGCGCTGGTCGCGCTGCCGGGCGTGCTGAGCGAGACCGAGAGCGCCGAGGACGAGCGCGAGCTGGGCGCGGCCGCGCTGGAGCTGGTCGATCAGGCCCTCGAGCGCATGCTGGCCATGCGCGCCACCGAGGGCCGCGCGCTGGCCGCCGACCTGCGTAAGAACGCGCAGGCGCTGGCGAAGCTCGTGGCGAAGATCGAGAAGCGCATGCCCGCCGTGGTGCGCGGCCAGCGCGCGGCCCTGGCGAAGCGCGTGCAGGAGTTGCTGGGCCGGAAGGCCGAGGTCAGCGGCGCGGACCTCGCGCGCGAGATCGCGCTTCTGGCCGACAAGCTCGACGTCAGCGAGGAGATCACGCGCCTCGGCAGCCACCTGCAGCAGCTCGAGAGCTTCGTGGCCAAGGGCGGCCGTGTCGGGCGCCAGCTCGACTTCCTGGTGCAGGAGATCTTCCGCGAGGTGAACACGATCGGCTCGAAGTGCTCGGACGCGACCGTCGCGCACTGGGTGGTCGAGGCCAAGACCCACGTCGAGCGCCTGCGCGAGCAGGTGCAGAACGTCGAGTAGCCGGCGTGGGCGTTCGCGGCACGATGCTGGTTGTCTCCGGGCCCTCGGGCTGCGGCAAGAGCACGATCTGCAAGCGCCTGGTGCTCGACGCGCGCGTGGAGTTCTCGGTCAGCGCCACCACGCGCGCGCCGCGCGCGGGCGAGGTCGACGGGCGCGAATACCACTTCCTGGACAAGGCGCGCTTCCGCGCCGAGATCGAGCATGGGGCCTTCATCGAGTGGGCCGAGGTGCACGGCAACCTGTACGGCACGCCACGCGCGCCCATGGAGGCGGCCCTGGCGGCGGGCAGGGTGTTCCTGCTGGAGATCGACGTACAAGGCGGCAAGCAGCTGAAAGCCCTGGGCCTGCCCGGGATCTACCTCTTCATCGCGCCGCCCGACATGCACAGTCTGCGCACGCGCCTCGAGCGCCGCGGCACGGACACGCCCGAGGTGATCGAGCGGCGCATGGCCAAGGCCGGCGAGGAGATGCGCGCGCTCGACCAATACGACCACGTGGTCGTGAACCACGAGCTCGAGCGCGCCGTGGCCGAGGTGCGGCGTCTGGCGGGGTTGTCGGAACCCCAGGGGAGCGCGCGGTGAGCGGCGGCCGCATCCTGCTCGCCTGCGGTGCCTCGGCCGCGCTGCACAAGGCCTGCGAGCTGGCGAGCACGCTCACCCAGGAGGGCCACACCGTGCGCGTGCTTTTGACGCCGCGCGCGGCCGAACTCGTGCGCCCGCAGCTGTTCGAGGCCCTCACCTGCCAGCCGGCTGCCGTCAGCGAGTTCGGCCCCGAGCGCCGCGCGGGCATGGACCACATCGAGCTCGCGCGCTGGGCGCAGCTCTTTCTCGTGGCTCCGGCCAGCGCCGACCTCGTCGCGCGCCTGGCGCTGGGCCTCGCGGACGACCTGGTGACCACCGTGGCTCTGGCGCTCGCGCCGGGCGTGAAGCGCCTGCTATGCCCGGCCATGAACCCGAACATGCTGGCCGCGGCCCCGGTGGCCCGGAACCTGGCCCAGCTCGCACGCGACGGCTGGCAGGTGCTCGAGCCCGGCGCCGGACGCCTTGCCTGCGGCGACGAGGGCCGCGGGCGCCTGGCCGAGCCGGCCGAAATCGCCGCGGCCGTCCGGCATCAATTGCTCTGAGATGCCGGTCCGCCGCAGAAAGCACGTCCTGGTCACCGCCGGGCCGACGCGCGAGCACGTCGATCCGGTGCGCTACCTCACCAACGAGTCCAGCGGGCGCATGGGCTTCGAGCTTGCCGCCGCCGCCGCGCGTGCTGGCCATCGCGTGACCCTGATCGCCGGACCGGTGCACCTTCCGACCCCCCGCGGGGTCACGCGCATCGACGTGGTCAGCGCGCGCGACATGCTGCGCTCGACGCGGCGGGCCTTCCGCGGGGTGGATGCGCTGTTCATGTGCGCCGCCGTGGCCGACTGGCGCCCGCTGCGCAAGCGCGCCGGAAAGTGGCGCAAGGAGAACGAACTTCAGGAAGTCGCAAAAATAGAGCTGCGCCGCAACCCGGACATCCTGGCGACCCTCGCGCGGCGCAAGGGGCAGCGCCTGGTGGTCGGCTTCGCGCTCGAGACCGGGGCCGGCGAGGCACGCGCGCGGGCCAAGCTGCGCCGCAAGAACGCGGACTTCGTGGTGCTCAACGACGAGCGCGCGCTGGGCGCCATGCGCACCAGCATCGTGCTGCTGGGACGCGACGGCTCGCGGCAAGAATTCCTGGGGCGCACCAAGCGCGCGGTGGCCGAGATGCTCGTGCGGCTGGTGCCCCAGAAATAGGCAGCGGAAAGAAGTGGCCGAAACCGGGAGGCGAGACGCTATGTTTCGCACCTCGCGGTCGGCGCACCCCTAGCGCGGAGTCGGGGCGGTGCGCTCCGCGCTCGTACCCCGATGGCCGGCAGCAAGGAGAAGAAGGCGAAGCGCGACCGCTCGCGTGGGCCCGGATTGTTCGAGCGCATGGGCCTGTCGGGCGACAAGGACCGTGGCGCGAACGAGACCGCCCAGCACCTGCAGGAGATCAAGGGCCTGGTCCTGATCGGCTTCGCGTTGTGGCTGTTCGTGTCCCTGGTCAGCTTCGACGTCCCGACCGACGCGACCGAGGTCGGCAATTGGGGCGGCCAGGCCGGCGCCTATGTCGCCGACTGGTTCCTCACCGCGCTGGGCTGGAGCTCCTACTCGCTTGCTCTGCTGGCGCTGGCCTGGGGCGCGGTGCTGGTGGCGCAGAAGCGCATCACCCTGCCGTTGGTGAGAGTTCTTGGAAGCGCTTGCTTCCTGATCGCCTCCGCGTTTCTCTTCGAGCTCGCAGTGGGCGATGCTCATCGCAATGATCTACCCAAGGGGCCCGGCGGCTATCTGGCGCTCGAGCTCGTTGGGCCAGGGGTGAGCGGACAACACGTGCCGCCCATCCTCGTACAAAAGCTCGGGTACCCCGGGCTCTGGATCCTGCTCGTCCTCTCGACCCTCATCTCCTTCATGCTTGCGACCGAAATGGCCTTCTACCCTGCAGCGACAGCGTTACGGGATTGGATCGCCGAACGCCAAGGCACGGGAGGCGAAAGCGCTCCCATCGCGATCCTAGGTTGGTTCAGGCGACTCTTCGTCGGCTTGTGGAGCTTCCTGCGCGGCGCGGACCTCGAAGTGGGCACGGCCGGGGCCGTGCTCGTCCCCGCCGCGCCGAGCACCCGCAAGAAAAGCCGCACGTCCGCCCCCGAGTCCCCCCCTGAGCCGCAGGCTCTCGTCGCCGAAGAGGACGACGAGGACTTCGACGGCGGCGACGTGGACTGGGTCGACGACGACGACGACGACGCCAAGAAAGACGACGACGACGACGACGACGACGACGAAAAGGAAAAGGACGACGACGCCGAGGAAGCCGGCGAGGACTACGACGGCGACCTGGACGACTGGAGCCAGGGCGACCTCGAGGAGTCCGCCGAGGGCTACGAGGTCGAGGTCGCGCCGCGCGCGCGTGAGCCCGCCAAGGCTCCCGCGGCGCGCGCGCCCAATCCCGCCGCCGACCTGGAGCCGATCGTGCCGCCGCTGGGCGACTGGAAGTTCCCGCCGCTCGAGCTGCTCGAGCCGGCCGGTCCGTCGAGCCCCGACGACGAGCGCGCGATCGAGGCCCAGGCGCGGCGCCTGGAAAACGCGCTGAAGTCCTTCCGCGTCGAGGCCGGAGTGGTGGCCGCGAAGGTCGGCCCCGCGGTCACCCTGTACGAGCTCGAGGTTGCCCAGGGCACGCGCCTGAACAAGGTCACGCAGCTCAGCCAGGAGATCGCCGCCGCCCTGCGCGCCAAGTCCGTGCGCATCATCGCCCCGATCCCCGGCAAGTCCACGATCGGCATCGAGGTGCCCAACGAGAAGCGCCGCGTCGTGCGCCTCTCCGAGCTGGTCACGCAGAAGGCCTACGACAAGAAGTTCCTGGCGCTGCCGCTGTTCCTGGGCATGGACGCCGAAGGGAACGCGATCGTCGAGGACCTCTCGCGCATGCCGCACCTCTTGATCGCCGGCACGACCGGCTCGGGCAAGTCGGTGTGCATCAACGGCATCCTGGTGAGCCTGCTCTTGACGCGCTCACCGCACGACGTGCAGCTCATCCTCGTGGACCCGAAGATGGTCGAGCTGCAGATGTTCGCGCAGGTCCCGCACCTGATGTTGCCGGTGGTCAGCGACATGCGCCAGGCGACGAACGTGCTGCTGTGGGCGGTCGACAAGATGGAAGGCCGCTACGAGCTGTTCATGCGCGCCGGCGTGCGCAACATCAAGGGCTACAACGCGCTCGGCGAAGAAGGCCTGAAGCAGCGTCTCGGAGATCAATTCGACGCAGAGCGCACCCCGCGCCACGTCCCGTACATCGTGATGGTCATCGACGAGATGGCCGACCTGATGATGGCCTCGAAGAAGGAGGCCGAGCTCTCGATCACCCGTCTGGCGCAGAAGTCGCGCGCCGTGGGCATCCACGTCATCGTCGCCACGCAGCGTCCGTCCACCGACGTGATCACGGGGGTGCTCAAGGGCAACCTGCCCTGCCGCATCGCCTTCCAGGTGGCCAGCAAGGTCGACAGCCGCGTGATCCTCGACCAGATGGGCGCCGAGAAGCTGCTGGGCCAAGGCGACATGCTGTACACGCCGCCGCAGAGCTCGCAGATCAAGCGCGTGCAGGGCGCGCTGGTGGAGGACCACGAGATCCAGGGCGTGGTCGACTTCATCACGCAGCACTCCGTGCCGACCTTCAGCCAGGAGCTGGTGCAGTCCGCCACCGGCCAGCGCTCCGCCACCGACGGCGACGGCTCCGGCGAGGACGACGAGCTGTTCGACGAGGCCGTGCGCATCATCCTCAAGTCCAAGCGCGGCTCCGCCAGCCTGTTGCAGCGCGCGCTGGCCATCGGCTACACACGCGCCACGCGCCTGCTCGAGCTGATGGAAGGCGCGGGTATCGTCGGCGCCTTCAAGGGCAGCAAGGCGCGCGAGGTCCTCATGTCGCTCGAAGACTGGGAGCGCATGCACGCCGACGCACCCCGCACACCACGCTCGACACCTCCCCAGGAACCCGTCCATGACTGAACGCACGCGCACCGGCAAGGCTCGATCGCAGGACCTGGCGGGCTTCTTGTTCTGCGCCTTGGGGGCATTCTTCGCCGTCTCGATCGTGCTCGCGATGCGCGGTGCGGAGCCCAGCAAGCCCGCGCTCCAGGTGCTGAGCGGGTCCGTGCTGGAGCTGATCCACCTGCTCGGCGCCTTGCCGGCGTTGCTGCTCACCTCCGGCGTGGCGGTGCTGGGGACGATGCTGTTCCTGCGCACTCAGGCGATGGCCTCCGCGCGCCCGTTGATCGCGCTCTCGCTGTGCGCGGTCGGGCTCGCGCTGCTGCTGGGCGCCTTCGGCCTCGGCGGTCGCCTGGGCGAGGTCTTCCCTGGACTCCTGGCCGGCTTCGCCGGGCGCGCGTTGAGCGCGGTGCTGGGCCTCGCGGTGCTGTGGCTCGGCGCGACGCTGCTGCCGCTCTCCCGTCCGTCGCGCGAGAGCGGCGCGGACGCGGTGCAGCGCATCGGCCTCTCGGCGCGCCACGATCCCGCCGGCGTGTCTTCGGCCGAGGCCGCGCTGCTGGTCCCCGAGCCGCGCGCCGTCGCGCCGCGCGCGGCCGTGCGCCCCGAACCGGCCGTTGTGCGCGAGCCCACGCTGCGCCCCTACACACCCTCCAAGGAAGCGCTCAAGCCCGAGCCGGCGAAGCCGAGCGCTCCCGCGCGAGCTGCCGCCGTCGCTGCGCCCGCTCCGGCACCCGTGACGCGTCCGCTGACGCCCGTGCAGCCCTCGCTCCAGCCGCTGGCGACGAACCTCGTCCCCGAGTCGCCGCGGACGCCCTCCTGGGCGTCGGCGGAGCTCGCTCAGGAGGAAGAACTGGAAGCCGAGGTCGCGCCGCTGACCGCGCGCGCGGAGGAACTCGAGGAAGAAGAAGTCGAGCCCGTGGCGTTGCCCGCGGTCGCGTCCAAGGTCGAGCTCTCGCCCGCCACGCTGGCCGCCGAGCTGGCGCACGCATTCGAGGATGACGAGGACGGGTTCGAGGCCACCGAAGCAGACGAAGAAGCGGAGCTCGAAGCCGAGCCCGCCCTCGAAGCGGCCTTGCCGGTCGAGTCCCCGCGCGCCTCCTGGGAGCAGATCGGGCTGTTCGACGAGAACGCGGAGGAAAACGCGGACGAGGAAGAGCTCGAGGAAGAGGCCGCGCCCGTCCAGGTCGCCAAGGTCGAGACCCCGGCCTTCGACTTCGATGCCGGTCAGGCCAAGGCGCCCCTGCACGAGCCCGAGCCGCCGCTCGAGGCCTCCGAGGATCCGTTCGCGCTCGAACCCGCGTTGCAGCCCACGCCTGCGAAGCGCAAGGCGAAACCGGTCGCGGAGCGGGTGAGCGAGCCTCTAGAAGAACTCGACGCGGAGCTCGACGAAGAGGAAGCGCGGGAGGCCGAACTTGAAGCGGTCGCCGCGCTCGAGCAGCCCTCGGCGACGCTCGCGCCCACGCCTGCGAGCGCCAAGGCTCGCCCCCTGGCGCCTGCGTCGACCGCTCCCCAGCCGGCAGTGCAGGCCGATTTCGTGCTCGCTCCGGCGCCCAAACCCGCACCAGTCCTCGCCGCCGACGAGGAGGGCGAGAGCTGGGGCAAGCTGGTGTTCGACGCAGGCTGCGCGATCCTCGAGCAGAAGCGCGTGGCGGTGTCCATGCTCGAACGCCGCTTCGGCATCGACTTCGACCGGGCCTGCCTGGTGCTCGACGAGCTGCAGTCCGCCGGCCTGATCGGCCCGTACATCGGCGGCCGCACGCGGGATATACTCCTCACCCGCGAAGAGTGGCTGGCCCACGCTCCGCACGCCTCTTGAGCCGGCGGACGAGCGGGCGTCGAAGCGCAGGACCCGCTGCCGTGAGCGAACCCACCACCGTCTCCCTCGTCCACCTGGGTTGCGCTCGCAACCTGATCGACTCCGAGGTCATGCTCGCGCGTCTGGCCGAGCAGGGCTGCATGGTCTCGAGCACCCTGGAGGGCGCCGAGGTCGGCATCGTCAACACCTGCTCGTTCATCGGGCCGGCACGCGAGGAGTCGGAGGGCGTCATCCGCGACCTCCTCGCGCGCAAGAAGCGCGGCGAGCTGCGCGCGGTGGTCGTGGCCGGATGCCTGGTGCAGCGCTACCGCCACGGGTTGCTCGGGCGCTTCCCCGAGGTGGACCTGTTCGCCGAGATCTCCGACTACCGCGCCCTGGCCGAGTCCGTGCGCGAGCTGGGCCACCGCAAGAAGCGCGAGGGACCGCGCTACCTCGCCAACGGCGGACTGCGCGAGGCCGAGCGCGAGGGCGCGCGCCTGCTGGCCACGCCCGGGTCCTACGCCTACCTGCGCATCTCGCACGGTTGCGATCACACCTGTGCCTTCTGCGCGATCCCCTCGATCCGCGGCCCGCACCGCTCGAAGCGGCCCGAGGCCGTGCTGAGCGAGGCGCGCGAGCTGATCGAGGCGGGCGTGAAGGAGCTCGTGCTCGTGGCCGAGGACTCGACCGCCTGGGGACGCGAGTTCGGCACCGATCTCACCTCGCTGGTCGAGGCCCTGGCCGAGCTCGAGGGCGAGCACCGTCTGCGCATCATGTACGCCTACCCGCACCGCTTCCCGTGGGGGCTTGTGCCGCTGCTGCGCGACCACCCGCGGGTGGTGAAGTACCTCGACATCCCGGTGCAACACGCCGCGACGCCGGTGCTGCGCGCGATGCGCCGCGCGGGCAGCGGCGAGGCCGTGCGCGAGATCCTCGACCGGCTGCGGACCGAGGTGCCGGGCATCACCCTGCGCACCACGGTCCTGCTCGGCTATCCGGGCGAGACGGACGCCGACGTCGCCGAGTTGGTCGACTTCGTGCGCTCCTACCGCCTGGGCCGTCTGGGCGCGTTCCCGTTCTCGGTCGAGGAGGGCACCCACGGCGCCACGCTCGGCGAGCGCGTGCCGGACGAGGTCATCGAGGCGCGCCTGGCGGCGGTCTTCGGCGCGCGCGACGAGGTGTTGCGCGCCAGCCAGCAGGCGCTCGTGGGCCAGACGATCGAGGTGCTGGTGGACGAGTCCCACGGCGAGCGCGCCCTTGCCCGGGGCAGCATGGACGCGCCCGAGGTCGATCTGGTGGCCGAGGTCCAGGCCTGCAGCGCAAAGGTGGGCGAGCGCATCCAGGTGCGCGTCGAGGGCCTGGATTCGCAGGCCAACCTCCTGTGCCGGCCGCCGCGCAAGGGGGCGGAGCGCGAGGAGGACGCGAGGCGATGAGCCCGGGCGTCTTCGCCTACTGGCCGAATCGCATCACAGCCCTGCGCTTCGTCGGCTCCCTGGTCCTGTTTGCGATCCTGAGCTGCTGGGGCGAGCGCGTGGGGGAGAGCAAGTTCTACTCCGGGATTTGCTTCTGGCTCTTCATCGCCATCGCCGCCACCGACTACCTCGACGGCTACCTGGCGCGGCGCGGCAACCAGATCACCAGCTTCGGGCGCATCGCCGACCCGTTCGTGGACAAGGTGCTGATCATCGGCGCGATGGTGTACCTGGCCGTGCTGGAGTGGTCGCAGCACTGGTTCCCGGCCTGGGTCGTGGTGGTGGTCGTGGCGCGCGAGTTCCTGGTCACCGGCATCCGCGGCTATGTCGAGAGCCAGGGCCTGGCCTTTCCGGCCGATTGGTTCGGCAAGATCAAGATGATCGTGCAGTGCATCGCCATCGGCATCGCGCTCGGCATCCACGCCTTCGCCTGGCCCGCTCCGCTGCGCGGCTTCCTGGAGGTCGCGGCCTACGTGTCCGTGTACGCGACGCTCGTCACCACCGTGGGCTCGGGCACGTCCTACGTGTTCAAGACCGCGCGCATGCTCGGAAAAGGCGCGGCCGCGTGAACAAGCTCAAGCTCTTCATCGTCTCGTTCGGCTTCCTCGGCCTCTCGCCCTTCGCCTCGGGCACGACCGGGACGCTGGGCGGCGTGCTGCTGGCGTGGCTGCTCGGGTACACCGAGCACTATCTGTGGTGGAGCCTGCTCACCTGCGCCGTGCTGTACGCCGTCGGGCGGTCGCTGGGCGAATGGTCCGAGCGCTACGCGGCCGGCAAGGATCCTGGCTTCTTCGTGATCGACGAGGTCATCGGCTACCTGATCACGCTCTTGTGGACCAAGGGCCCGAGCCCGTTGGCGCTCGTCGTGGCCTTCTTCCTGTTCCGCTTCCTCGACGTGGTCAAGCCGCCTCCGGCGCGGCAGATGGAGCGCCTGGGCGGCGGCGACGGGATCCTGCTCGACGACGTGATGTCCGGGCTCTACGGCCTGCTGGTCATGGCCGGCCTGCGGCTCTTCGTGCTCACGCCGGAGAGATGGGTCTTGCCGTGAAACCGGAGCGCCGCGAGGGCGATCTGCGCATCAAGGTCATGGGGCTCAAGGCCCGCTTCGTGCTGGCCACGACCCTGCCCCTGGCGATCGTCATGGCCGTCACCGCCGCGTTCCTGTATTCGAAGGCCGCGAGCATCGTGAGTGACTCGCAGCAGGACCTCCTGGCCGAGGCCGTGCGCTTCACGCACAGCGGCACGCTGTACGAGCTCGATCCGGGGATGGGCAGGGTGCACCCCTCGGGCGTGTTCATCTATCCCTTCCACTACGGCGACAACGGGCACGGCAATCTCTACCGCCACGAGATCGGCACGGGCACGAGCTCGCTCGACCAGCTCGACCTCCTGGTGCCCGAGACCGAGGAAGCCCGCCTCGAGATGCTGCGCTGGATCGTCGGCATCTTCGTGGCCGTGCTGGTGATCGGCGCGGCGGTCTCGATCTGGGTCGCCGACGGCGTCTCCAAGCCGGTCGAGGGCCTGATCTACGACGTGCGCCAGATCGCGATGGGCAACCTGCGCCACCGCACCAAGACCAGCGGGCCGGCCGAGCTGCGCCTGCTGGCGCGCGCGATCGACCGCATGACCGTCGACCTCGCCGAAGGCGCGGAGACCGAGCTGCAGCTCGCCGTGCGTCAGCGCGAGCTCGAGCTCGCCTCGAGCGTGCGCAACGCGCTCTTGCCCGAGGGCACGCCGCTGATCGAGGGCTACGACCTCGGCGCCGCCTTCCTGGCCTCGCCGCGCTTCGGCGGCGACTTCCACGAGTTCATCCAGCGCGCTGACGGGCTGTGGGGCGTGCTGGTGGGCGAGGTCAGCGGGCGCGGCGTTCCGGCGGCGCTCATCGGTGCCACCGCGCGCGCCTACCTGCGCGGCGAGCTCGAGCGCGTGGGTGAAGTGGCCGATGCCTTCAACCGCATCAACCGCTGGCTGGCGGGCGACGTGCGCCGCGGGATGTTCGTGACCGCGGTGTACGCGCTGCTCGACCCGGCCCAGGGGCGCGTCACCGTGGCCTGCGCGGGGCACAAGATCCCGCTCCTGCGCATGTGCCAGGCCGACGGCCAGCTGCGCGTCGTGCAACCCGAGGGCATCGCCTTCGGCTTCGACAAGGGCCCGGTGTTCGAGCGCCGCCTGCAGGTGGTCGAGGTGCCGATCGACCCCGGCGACCGCCTGGTGCTCGCCAACGGCGCGCCCGTGCGCATCCAGAACGCGCAGGGCGAGGAGCTGGGCGAGAAGGCCTTCTACGCCCGCGTCAAGAAGCACAGCGTGGCCGACACGACGCAGTTCCTGCGCGCGTTGCGCCGCGACCTGGAGCAATACGCCGGGGAAGGCGGCTTCCAGGAGGACATCTCCCTCGTCACCCTGTCGCGCAACGCGAGCTGACATGCAGATCCAGGAGTTTCAGCGGCGCATCGAGGAGATCTATTTCGCGCGCGACTCGGCCCGCGGCCTGGCCGGCACGCACATGTGGTTCTGCGAGGAGGTGGGGGAGCTCACGCGCGCGCTGCGCCGCGGGCAGCAGCACGAGCTCGAGGGCGAGTTCGCCGACGTGCTGGCCTGGCTGGCGACCCTGGCCTCGATCGCCGGCGTCGACCTGGAGGCCGCGGCGCGCAAGAAGTACGAGGCCGGCTGCCCGCGTTGCCACGCGGCGCCGTGCAGCTGTAACTGACCTTCTACTCGCGGAAGTCCTCGTCTGGCGCGAGCATTTCAGCACCGGAAGAGCAAGGCGCACCGCGGAGGCGCGGAGGACGCGGAGAGGCGCGGAGGAAGACGGACAAGGGCCTCCCGGGCTTCACCCTGTTTGCCTACTCCGCGTTCCCCCGCGTCCTCCGCCTCCCGCGGTGCGCTTTTCCTGCGCTCGAACCTCGAGGGCGCGAGTCCTCTCGCGCCCAGAAGCGCGCGTCACGACTCCTCCCGCTCTACACTCGAGTCCACTCCATGGCCCGCGGCCAAACGCCCACGCTCTTCGACCTCGAGCCGCTCCCGGCGGCTGCGGCGCCGCCCGTGCGGCGCACGGGGTGCTTCGCGCGCGTGGCGCTCAACCGCCCCGTGCCGCGTGAGTTCACCTACGCCGTGTCGCCGGGTTTGCTCGCGCACGCCGTGCCCGGTGCGCGCGTGGCCGTGCCCTTCGGCAACCGGCGCTCGGTGGGCGTGATCGTCGAGCTCGAACACGAGACCGAGATCCCCGCGGCGCGCCTCAAGGACGTGCTCGACGTGCTCGACGACGAGCCGGTGGTGGAGGGCGAGCTGCTCGGGCTCACGCGCTGGATCGCGCTGCGCTACGCCTGTTCGTGGGGCGAGGCCCTGGCCGCGGTGTTGCCGGCGCCGCTCAAGCGCGAGGGACAGCGCCGCAAGGTGCCGCGCATCCGCGCCAAGGCCGGGCTCGGCGCGGCCGAGCTCGAGGAGCTGCGCGCCAAGCACCCCGAGCAGCTGCGCCTCTTGCGCACGCTGCTCGAGCTCGGCGGCTCGATGCTGCTGCGCGATCTGTTGCGCAACCTGCGGCTGTCCGAGTCGCCGGCCAGGTCGCTGCGCAAGCGCGGCTGGGTGGAGATCGACTACGTCGAGGAGAAACCGGATCCGCTGCTGAGCTCGAGCACGGCCAAGAAGGTGCGGCCGGAGAGCCTCTCGCCGGCGCAGGCGAGCGCGCTCGAACGCGTGTCCGCGCGCCTGGTGGCGCGCGAGCACGCGACCTTCCTCCTGCACGGCGTCACCGGCAGCGGCAAGACCGAGGTCTACCTGCGCGCGATCGAGCAGGCCCTGGCCCAGGGCCGCGGCGCGATCGTGCTCGTGCCCGAGATCGCGCTCACGCCCCAGACCGTGGGCTGGTTCCGCTCGCGCTTCGGCGCGGTGAGCGTGCTGCACAGCCGCATGTCGGACGGCCAGCGCCTGGAGGAGTGGCGCACGTTGCAACGCGGCGAGACGCGCGTGGTCGTGGGCGCGCGCTCGGCCATCTTCGCGCCCGTGCGCGATCTGGGCGTGATCGTGGTGGACGAGGAGCACGAGCCGTCCTTCAAGCAGGAGAGCGTGCCGCGCTACCACGCGCGCGACGTGGCCGTGGAGCGCGCGCGGCGCGCCGGAGCGGTGTGCCTGCTGGGCTCGGCCACGCCGGCGCTGGAGTCCTGGTACGCGGCCCAGATCGGCCGCTACGAGCTGCTGTCGCTGCCGCTGCGCGTGGGCGGCGGTGCGCCGTGCAAGATCGACGTCGTCGACATGAAGCGCGACGGCGAGAAGACGCGCGGCGCGCCGCTCTTCTCGCGCGTGCTGCTGCACCACCTGGGCGAGGTCCTGAAGCGCAAGGAGCAGGCGATCCTGTTCTTGAACCGGCGCGGTTTCGTGCCGGTGCTCTATTGCGCGGGCTGCCAGACCACCGTGGTGTGCGGCCACTGCTCGACCGCGCTCACCTGGCACCGGCGCATCCAGCGCCTGGTGTGCCACACCTGCTGCCAGGAGCGCGACCTACCGCGCGCTTGCCCGACCTGCAGCCGTCCCGGCTTGCGCGACGTGGGCGTGGGCAGCGAGAAGGTCGAGCACGACCTCGCGCGCCTGTTGCCCGCGGCGCGCATCGCGCGCATGGACTCGGACACGATGCGCCGACGCGAGGACTACGAGGAGACGCTGGGCGCCTTCGAGCGCCACGAGCTCGACGTGCTCGTGGGCACGCAGATGATCGCCAAGGGCCTCGACTTCCCGCGCGTGACGCTGGTGGGGATCCTGGCCGCCGACCAGGCCCTCAACCTGCCCGACTTCCGCAGCGAGGAACGCACCTTCCAGCTCCTGGCGCAGGTCGCCGGCCGCGCCGGACGCGCGCACCTGCCCGGGCGCGTGATCGTGCAGACGACGGAGCCGCTCCAGGCCGCGATCGTGCATGGCGCGCGCGTCGACTACGCGAGCATGGCGCGCCACCTCGAGAAGTCACGCCTGGAACACTCCTACCCGCCCTTCGTGCGTCTGTGTCGCGTGGTCTTCGAGGACCAGGAGCTCGAGCGCTGCGTCGCGACCACGCAGCGCTTCGAGCTCTCGCTGAAGGATCGCTTCGACGCCGCGGGGCTGTCCGTCACCGAGGCCCATCCCGCGCCGCTCGCTCTGGTGCGCGGCAAGCACCGCCAGCACCTCCTGCTCAAGTTCCCGCTCGACGGCGCGCTGCTCGAGCGCGTACTTCCGTGGCTGATGGAGGAGTGCCAGAACGAGACGCGCACCGACGTGAAGATAGACGTCGATCCGGCGTCGCTGATGTGAGTCAGCGCATCGCCAGGGCTTCGATTCCGGCTGGCTCGCCCACGCGTGGCACGCAGCCGAGGATCCGGGCGCGCAGCTCCTGAGCTCCGCTCGTTGCCCCGTCGAGAAGGTGAGACTCGAAGGCGAGCCTCGTGCTCACCTGAACGTGCGCGGGTTGCGCCGCGTCCGTCTCCCAGACCTCCACGCCGAGCGGGTGGTCTTTCAGCCAAGCGACCATTTCCTGCAGGCCATCGACCTGGCCGCGGAAGTAGGGCGCTCCGCCCGCGACGGGATCGCCGCTCCAGATCGCACTGCCGTCCTTCCAGATCGCCGCGACCACGTCGCTTTCGTTCACCACGATCGCCGCCGTCGCCGGCAAACCCGACAGCGGATGAGCGGGGAGGATCATGGCGCGAGACTTCAGCGCGCTGTCGACACGCGCGACCACGTCGTCGAGGCGAGCCATCCAGTAGATGTTTGGGTAGGCCTCGTGAAGGGCCGGGCCCCGCGTGAGGTCATCGGGCGGGATCACGTCTTCCCACTCGGTGACGTACTCCACGCCCCGCTCGACTCGGATCGGAAGCCGCCCCCTGCCCGCCCAGGCGTCCTGGAGGACGGGCTGTCCACCGGTGAGTTCCTGGACGAGTTCGTGGACCTTCTCGCCGGCATCCTTCAGTGGGTCGGTCTGGGTCAGGAAGAGCAGCGCGCGCTCGCCGGGGATCGCCTTCGACACGTCGCACGTCCACGTGCCTTGTGCCAGGAACCAGACCTTGGTCTTCCGCGCATCGCCACGAATGACCTGCTCGACGTCGACCTCGGCAACCGCCCATTGCTGAGTCTGCGGAGTGCGCCGAAGGCGATCGGGCGCCTGGCTCTGCACGTCCGCGGAGCTCAAGCGCAGCACCCGGTTCACCTTGCCGATCAGGATGGCGTCCGCGTAGAGCGCGAGATCCGCCAGGGGGATGTCAGCGACCTTCGGCGGTGTTCCGCCGGCATGCAGTGACAGAACGGCGGCAAGGGCTTGGAGCATGGTTCCTCCCGGGCGTGCGATCTAAACGGGAACTACCCCGAGTGAGCGAGCAGGTCACGGTTCGACCGCAGCCCGCCGCGATTCCTTCCTCGAAGCGCTCGCCCTCTACCCGATCAGCTCGCGGAACCTCGTGAACAGGTGCGAGCTGTCGAGCGGCCCCGGCGCCGCTTCCGGGTGGTATTGCACGCTGAAGACGGGTGCCTTCTTGTGGCGCATGCCCTCGACGGTGTGGTCGTTCAAGTTGATGTGCGTGAGCTCGACATCGGCCGGCAGCGACTTCGGGTCGACGGCGAAGGAGTGGTTCTGCGCGGTGATCTCGACCTTGCCCGTGACCAGGTCGCGCACGGGGTGGTTCGCGCCGTGGTGGCCGAAGGGCATCTTGTGCGTCTTCGCGCCGAAGACGATCGAGAGGATCTGGTGGCCGAGGCAGATGCCGAAGATCGGGCGCTTGCCGATCAGGTCGGAGAGCGTGTCGATGGCCGGCTTCACCGCGGCGGGATCACCCGGGCCGTTGGAGAGGAAGATCCCCGCCGGATCGAGGGCGAGGACGTCGCTCGCCTTGGTCCAGGCCGGCACGACGGTCACGTCGAAGCCCGCGTGCACCAGACTGCGCAGGATGTTGCGCTTGATGCCGTAGTCGAAGGCGACCACGCGGTGGCGCTTGCCGCTCGCGGCGCGGACCCAGTTCGGGTAGGAGGCGTCGTAGGCCTCGTTCCAGGCGTAGCTCTCGCGGCACGACACGGCCGAGGCCAGGTCGCGGCCGTCGGTCGCCAGTGCCGCGCGCGCCTTCTTGACCAGCGAGTCCTCGTCGTGGTCGACGGTCGAGACCACGCAGCGCAGGGAACCCGCGGTGCGGATGAGCTTCGTGAGCCGGCGCGTGTCCACGCCCTCGATCGCGACCACGCCGTGCTTCCTGAGCCAGTCGGAGAGCGAGCCCTGCGAGCGCTGGTTGGAGGGCAGCGAGGACATCTCCTTCATCACGAAGGCCTCGGGCCACGCGCCACCGCTCTCGGCATCCTCCTCGGGCACGCCGTAGTTGCCGATCAAGGGGTAGGTCATCACCACCGTCTGCCCGGCATAGGACGGATCGGTGAGGATCTCGTGGTAGCCGGTCATCGAGGTGTTGAACACCAGGTCGCCGGCGCGCTCGCCCGCCGCGCCGACTGCGCGGCCGTGGAGCACGAGCCCGTTCTCGACCGCCAGCGATGCGCGTCCGTCCGTCATGCCTTCGAGTCCTCGCGCAGGGCTGCGCGGTTGCCTTGGTTGATGAGGGCGGCGGCGTAGCCGGCGCCGAAACCGTTGTCGATGTTCACCACCGTCACGCCGGCGGCGCAGGAATTGAGCATGGAGAGGAGCGCGGCGAGGCCGCCGAAAGATGCCCCGTAGCCTACCGAAGTCGGCACGGCGATCACGGGACGCTTCACCAATCCGCCGACCACGCTGGCGAGCGCGCCCTCCATGCCCGCCACGACCACCAGCGCGTTCGCGGCTCGCAGGCGCTCTTCCTGGGCCAAGAGCCGATGGAGCCCGGCCACGCCCACGTCGTTCAGCATCTCGGTACGCGCGCCGAGCATGCGCGCGGTGAGTTCGGCCTCCTCGGCCACCGGACCGTCGGCGGTGCCGGCCGAGACGATCAGCACGTTGCCCTCGCCGCTGCCGCGTTCGGGCGCGTTGACGGTCACGGCGCGGGCGCGCGCGTGGAGCTGACAGTCGGGCAGCGCGGCGCGCAGCGCGGCCATGCCCTCCGCGCTGGCGCGCGTGACCAGCAGGCGCGCGTGGCGTGCGACGAGCGCGCGCGCGATCTCGACCAGCTCGCCGGGCTCCTTGCGCTCGCCGAAGACGACCTCGGGGAAGCCGCAGCGCAGCTCGCGCTGCGTGTCGAGCCGCGTGTGGCCCAGATCGACGAGCGGGAAATGGCTCAGGCGGTCGAGGGCGACCTCGACCGTGGTCTCGCCGCTGCGCACGCTGCGCAGCAGCTCGTCGAGCTTCCGGCGTTCCAAAGGGCGCGAGAAGATAGCAGCGCGGCGCTCGGCGGGCGATGGCGCATCGAGCTGAGCGGCTCAGCGAGCGATGGCGTCCAGCTCCCAGCCCGCCACTCGCCCAGCCGCCAGCAGGTGCCAGCCCTGGCCGGCGATCATGGCGGCGTTGTCGGAGCAGTAGCTCGGGCTGGGGAAGATCGCGCGCAGGCCGAGTTCGGCGGCGGCGGCGGTCATGCGCTCGCGCAGGCGGCGGTTGCAGGCCACCCCGCCGGTGACGGCGATCGTCGTCAGACCCTCCCGGCGCGCCGCGGCGAGCGACTGCGTCACGAGCGCGTCGACCACCGCCTCCTGGAACGAAGCCGCGAGATCCGCGCGCCGCGGGATGGCCTCGGGCGCCGGCGCCGGCGCGCCGGCGTCCTGGCCGCGGAGCGCATAGAGCACCGACGTCTTGAGCCCGCTGAACGAGAAGCCGATGCCGCCGCCCTTCGGGCTGTAGCGCGGGAAGGCGAAGGCGCGCCCGTCACCCTCCTGCGCGAGGGCCGAGATCGCTGGGCCGCCGGGGTAGGGTAGGCCGAGCATGCTGGCCACCTTGTCGAAGGCCTCGCCGGCGGCGTCGTCGAGCGTCTCGGTGAGCTTCACGAGCTCGATCGGCGAGGCCATGCGGTACAGCGCCGTGTGCCCGCCCGACACGACCAGCGCCAGCAGGGGGTACTCGACCGCGTGCTCCATCGTGGCCGCGTAGGCGTGGGCCTCGATGTGGTGCACGCCGACCAGCGCGAGCCCGCGCGCGAAGGCGAGGGCCTTGGCCGTCGACACGCCGATCAACAGCGAACCGATCAGGCCCGGGCGCTGCGTGACGGCGATGGCGGCGAGCTCGTCCAGCGTCACGCCCGCGCGCGCCAGCGCCTGCTCCACGACGGGCAGCACCGCACGCAGGTGTGAGCGGCCGGCGATCTCGGGCACCACGCCGCGGAAGGGCGCGTGCTCCTCGATCTGGCTCTCGACCACGGAGGAGAGGATCTCGCGTCCCGCGCGCACGACCGCGGCGGCGGTCTCGTCACACGAGGACTCGAGACCGAGGATCAGCTCACTGGAGCGGGGCGCCATGCAGCTCGAGCTCGATCCCGGAGAGCAGCGCCACGGCCGCGTCGAGCTGACGATCGAGCGGCGGGTCATCAACCAGGCGCACGTGCTCGCGCGATTCCCAGGCGTGCAGCTCGTTCAGGACCTCGTCGGGGGGCGAGAAGCCCTTCAGGAAGCCGTAGACTTCGCGACGCTCGCTCTCGGAGAGTGGCACGCACAGGTCGGGGGCGATGCCGGAATGCTCCGCGTCCTCATCGACGTGCTCGATGCGGCGCAGCGAGGGGCTGCAGTAGTGCGCGGTGGTGATCTTGACCACGGCGCGGTCCTCGCCGATGCGCTTCAGCGTCTGCACCGTGCCCTTGCCGTAGCTCGGCTCGCCCACCAGCGCGGCCACGGCGTGGTCCTGCAGCGCCGCGGCCAGGACCTCGCTGGCGCTGGCCGAGTAGTTGTCGAGCAGCACCACCAGCGGCAGACCCGCCAGTCTGGCCTGGTCAGGGTCGGCCGGAGTGACGCGCGTTTCGCTGCGTGAGCGCGTGGCCAGCAGCGAGCCAGAGGCGACGAAGCGGTTCGCGATCGCCACCGCCGCGTCCAGGATGCCGCCCGGATTGGCGCGCAGATCCAGCACCAGCGCGCGCAGGCCGCGCGCCTTCAAGCGTGCCACGGCGTCGTCGAACTCCTGCTCGGTGCGGCGGCTGAAGGAGCGGATGGAGAGGTAGCCGATGCCGCGCTCCGCGACGAGCATGCGCTCGTGGCGCACGGTGGGGTCGAGCACGACCTGTGGGTGCAGCACGAGCTCGCGCGCCTCGCCCTCCAGGTCCTCGACGGCCAGGTGCACCTCGCTCTCGCCGCGATGCAGGAGTTCCTGCAGTTCGGGCGCTTTCATCGTGTCTATCGGCTGGCCCTCGGCGCTGACGATGCGATCGCCCACACGCAGCCCCGCTTCCTCGGCCGGCGAGCCAGGGTAGGGGAACAGGACGCGCCCGAGCTCGCCCGCGCGGAAAACTACGCCGATGCCCAGGAACTCGCCGCTCGTCTCGCGGTCGAGGTCCGCGATCTCGCGCGGGCCGTAGTAATGCGAGTAATTGTCGAGGCCCCTGAGCATCCCGCCCAGGGCGTCGTCGATCAGCTTTTCCTCGCCCACCTCGCTCACGAAGTCCGCCAGCGCGAGGTCGCGCACCGCGCGCACGAGCTCCATGTCGCGGTCGACCCAGGTGCGCGCGATGCGGTCCACGGCCAGCGCGATGATCAGCCCGCAGCTGAGGCCGAGCACGAACGAGAGCGCGCCCGGGCCGCCGGGGGGCAGCGGAGCTTCGTGCGGCGGGAGCCCGGGCGATGGCATGCGCTACAGGATAGCGGCTCGCGCGCGGGGGCCAGAAAGCGAGCCGGCCCCCACCTGCCACCTAGGTGAGGGCCGAAAGCCTGCTGGAGCACGCGCTCGCGGGGAAAGGCAGGCCTTGTCGCTCAGTTGTTCGATTCCTGGCCCTGGCGCCACACGCGGTTCTTGGTGCTGCCGGGGCCTCTCGTCGGGATGCGGATGGTCAGGGGCATCGTGCCGACCACGGAGAGGCCCAGGCGTTCCAGCTCCTCGTGGCAGTGGCGCAGCTCGCGGCGCTCGGCCGCGGCGGCGGACTCGAGCGCGGCGAGCTCGGCGGAGAAGAACGGGCTCTCGCGTAGCGCGCCGATGCGCAGGTCGAGTGCGTCGAGGCGGGTGCGGCGCTCGCTGAGCTCGCGCCCGATCGATTCGAGCAGCGGGGCCAGGGCGTCCGCGGAGCTGGAGTCGTAGGCGATCTTCATGGTGTTCCTGACGTTCGCGGATCCAAGCCGAATCAAGAGGGATTCCGGGCGCGGAAAAGGCTGCGCTATTTCTGCTCGGCGTGGATGACCTCGACCGGGCACGAATCGACGGCTTCTTGGATGCGTTCGTCCAGGAGCGGGTTGCGCTCGAGCAGCTTCTCGTGCCCTTTCTTCGTGCGCGAGGTCGACCCGGGCGGGACCTCGAAGATCTCCGGCACCAGGTCCTGGCACAGGTTGCAGGCGATGCAGCCCTCGGAGATCCAGACCTTGCGGAACGTCATGATGCGCTGGGCTCGCAACGGTTGGACACGGCGCAGGCTTGGAGTATACCCCGGACGCGGGCGGCCGTTGGCCGTCGGAGGCAGCAAACGTTAGCTTGCGCGCCCATGCCCCCTTCGGTCGTCGAGATCACCCGGCGCGAGGAATTCAGTGCCAGCCACCGCTTGCACGACCCGGCGCTCTCGGACGAGCGCAACCGGGAGCTCTACGGCATCTGCAACAATCCCAACGGGCACGGACACAACTACGAGCTGGAGGCCACCGTGCGCGGCGCGGTGCCGGCCACGGGCATGGTCATGAACCTGACGGACCTGATGCGCATCCTGCGTGAGCGGGTGCTGCCGCAGGTGGATCACAAGCATCTCAACCACGACGTGCCGTTCCTGCAGGGAGTCATCCCCACGGCCGAGAACGTGGCCATCGCGTTGTGGGAACAGATCGAACCGCAAGTGAGGCGCTACGGATGTCGACTGCACCGGATCCGGCTGTTCGAGAGTCGGAACAGCTACGTGGACTACCTGGGGCCGGCGGAGTGAGCGTCCCCGAGCTGGTGCGTGAGCTGCTCACGCGCCTGGGAGAGGATCCGCAGCGCGAGGGGCTGGCGCGCACGCCCGAGCGCGTGGCGCGCAGCCTGACCGAGCTCACTGCCGGTTACGCGCAGACCGTTGCGGAGGTCGTGGGCCAGGGCGTGTTCCACGAGGACTGCTCTGAGATGGTGATGGTGAAGGACATCGAGTTCTACAGTCTGTGCGAGCACCACCTGCTGCCCTTCTACGGCCGCGTGCACGTGGCCTACATCCCCGACGGACGCATCATCGGCCTCTCCAAGATCCCGCGCATCGTCGATGTCTTCGCGCGCCGCTTGCAGGTGCAGGAGCGCTTCACGCAACAGATCGCCCAGGCGCTCGAGGGCGTGCTCACGCCCAAGGGCGTGGGGGTCGTGGCCCACGCCTCGCATCTGTGCATGATGATGCGCGGCGTGCAGAAGCAGAACTCGGCCGCCATGACCTCGTGCCTGCTGGGCTGCTTCCGCAGCGACCCGAAGACGCGCAACGAGTTCCTCGGCCTGGTGCGCTCGTTCACTCGCCAACAGGGGTGAGCGGCGGCAGTTCCAGGTCGGCCACGTCGCTCGCGAGCGGCGCACGGTAAGCCCACCACAGCACCTCGGCGACGTCCTCAGGCCGGTGCATTCGCGCCCGGTCCCACTCGCCCGGCACCCCGTCGAAGATCGTCGTGTCGGTGGCGCGCGGATAGACGGTGGACACGCGGATGCCGCGTTCGACGAAGTCGAGGCGCAACGCATCGCTGAAGCCGCGCAGCCCGAATTTCGAGGTGCAGTAGGCCACGTTGCCCGGGAAGGCCTGCTTCCCGGCGATGGAGGAGACGTTGAAGACGTGTCCACGCGCGCTGCGTTCCAGGACCTTCAGGCAGAGCAGCGTGACGTGAAACGGGCCGTTCAGGTTGGTCGCCAGGGTCCGGTACCAGGTGGCGGGGGAGAGCTGGCCGAAGGGCTGGATCGAGAACACGCCGGCGTTGTTCACCAGCACGTCCAGGACGTCCCCGCTCTCGTCCAGGAGGCGCGCGACCGCGCGCTCGACCGAGGCGAGGTCGGTCACGTCCATCTCGAGCGCCAGTCCTCGGCCGCCGGCGCCCTCGATCTCGGCCGCCACCGCCGTCACCTCGCGCGCGGTGCGGGCGGCCACGGCGACGTGCGCGCCCTCACGCGCGAAGCGCAGGGCGATCGCGCGGCCGATGCCACGTCCGCCTCCAGTGACCAGGACGCGCAGCGGGGGAGTCATGGAGGCCGAGGATAGCGGCGGAGGAGCGCGGGGCGTGCGCCGCTACAATCGGCGGATGACCTGGTCCGTGCTCGCCCAGCAGTTCTGTCTCGAACTCGGCTTTGGCGTCCTGCTCGCGCTGGCCTTCGTCCCGCGTGCGCCGGTGGGCACGATGTTCTACCGGTTGATGGGGACGTGTGCGGCCTTGCCGCTGGCTGCGACCTTCGTGGTGCGGCTGCGCGGCGGGGTGGGCTGGAGCGATCCCGCGCTGCTCGGTACCGCCTTAGCGCTGGTGGCCTACCCGGTCTACTCCGGCCCGGTCCGCGGGCGGAGCTGGGCCGTCGGGCTGGGGGCGGGGTTGGCGGGGAGCGCACTGGCCTCGTCCTGGGTCCTGCGCTCGGGCATTCCTGACCTGTCGCTGCTCGGCCAACTCGTGGCCACCCTCTCCTGCCTCGCCACGGGGGCCGTGGCCGGCAGCGTGGGCCTCGCCATGGTGCTAGGGCACTGGTACCTGACCGTGCCCAAGCTCGAGATCCGCTACCTCGTGCGCCTGAACCGGGTGACCATCGGGGCCATGCTCACCTCGCTGCTTTCCCTCGGAGCGGCGTGCCTGGTCTTCGCCGAGCCGCTGCGCAGCGCGGAGCCGCCGCTCTTCGGCCCCTGGGGCCTCTTCTACCTCGGGACTCGGCTGGCGGTCGGCCTGGCTCTGCCGCTCGTCTTCGCGGCCATGGCGGCGAGCGCGCTGCGCTTCCGCAACACGCGCTCGGCCACGGGCATCCTGTACGCCTCGACCGTGCTGGTGCTGATCGGCACGGCCGTTTCGGTCTTCCTTCAAGG
>SIAI01000049.1 GCA_009691855.1 Planctomycetota bacterium
ACACCCCGCTAGCTCGCGCGCAAGAAGATCCCCGTTTTCAGGAGTCCTGATGAAACGCAAGGCTGCCCTCTTGTCGTTGCCGGTCGCGGTCTGGATCGGCGTCGCTGCCCTGGCTCACGCCTCGAGTGCGCCCCAGTCCGCGCAAGGTGAATCCGCTGCGCCGGACCTGCGGCGGATCGAGCAGGGGAGCGAGACGCTCCAGTTCTCGTCGCTGCCGGATCGCTGGTTCGGCCCCGGCCCGCTGCACAAGGTGTGGCTCGCGGCCGAGACGCGCACGGCGCGGCTCGCCCAGCTGAACGCGCAGAACGGTCTGGTGCGCCTGCACGACTACGGCTCGTTCGCCGTCGCCATCGTGGACGAGCGCGCCTTCGGCGGTGCCGCGGCGCTGCGCGCGAGCGGGCTCGAGGTGCACGACGAGCAGGACCTGATGGTGTTCAACGAGATCGTGCTGCGCGGTCCGGACGCGGAGCGCTCGCTGGCGCAGCTTGCGCCCGCCTTCCGCTACTCGATCGCCGACGCGCCCGCGCTCGATCCCAGCGCCGGGTTGTACGTGGTGCAGTTCGAAGGGCCCGTGCGCGACGAATGGCTGAGCGCGCTCGACGAGATCGGCGTGACCTTCCGCCAGTTCGTGCCCATGAACGCCTACGTCATCGAGCTCGCGCCCGAGCGCGTGTCCGCGCTCGATGCCCTGGCGCGCGAGAAGAGCTACGTGCAGTACGTCGGCCTGTACGAGCCGGCGTTCCGCGTGCACCGCGAGCTGCGCGACGCCTACCTGGCATTCGACGGCAGCCCGCGCCTGGTCACGATCCAGCTGGTCGACGGGCCGTTCGTCGCGCGCGCTCTGGACGAGATCCAGCTCGAGGCCGACGAGGTCGTCAGCGTGCAGCGCGTCGGGCCCTACGTGAACGTGCGCGCGCGCCTGCATCCAGGCTTCGTGCAAGCGCTGGCCGCCTCGCCGCGCGTGTTCCAGATCGAGCCGCAGGGCGAGATCGTGCGCAACGACGAGCGCCAAGGGCAGATCCTGGCCGGCAACGTGACCGCCACGGGGCCGTCGGCGCCGGGCTACCTCGCCTGGCTCGCCAGCCTGGGCTTCGACGCCACGCAGTTCGGCGGCTTCGCGGTCAACGTGGCCGACGACGCGCTTTCCCTCACCGGTCACCCCGACCTCGCCACGTCGCGCGTGGCCTTCACGCTCAACCCCACCGGGCAGACCGGCGCACAGGGCGGGCACGGCTTCCTCAACGCCAACATCATCGCCGGCTTCAACAGCGGCACGGGCACGACGGTGGAGGACACCGGCGGCTACAACTACGGCCTGGGCATCGCCCCCTGGGCGCGCGTCGGTTCGACGGCGATCTTCGGCGCGAGCGCGCTCAGCCCGACGACCTACGAGAGCCAGGCCTACGGCCTCGGCTCGCGCATCAGCTCGAACTCGTGGGGCTACCAGACGGCGTTCGGCGGCCCGGTGCCCGACTACGACGCGGCCTCGCAGGAGTACGACTTCATCGCGCGCGACGCGCAGAGCGGTACGGCCGGCAACCAGGGCTACGTGGTGGTCTTCTCGGCTGGCAACAGCGGCTCGGGCTCGAACACCGTCTCCACGCCGGGCACGGCCAAGAACATCATCACCGTCGCGGCCGGCGAGAACGATCGCCAGACCGGCACGGACGGCTGCGGCATCGCCAACACCGGCGCCAACAACTGGCAGGACATCATCTCGTTCTCCAGTCGCGGTCCGGTGAACAGCGCCGGCGGCGACGGGCGCTGGAAGCCCGAGATCACCGCGCCCGGCACGCACATCGAGGCCGGCATTCCGCAGTCGAACTACGACGGCTCGAGCGTGTGCAACGCGTTCTGGCCCACGGGCTCGACGCTGTACGGCTGGTCGTCGGGTACGAGCCACTCGTGCCCGGCCGTGGCCGGCGGCGCGGCGCTCGTCTACCAGTGGTTCCTCAACAACGCGCTCCCTGCTCCGAGCCCGGCCATGGTCAAGGCCGTGATCCTGGGCAGTGGCCAGTACATGACCGGCACGGGCGCCAACGACACGCTGCCCTCCAACAGCCAGGGTACGGGCTCGCTGAACCTGCCGCGCGCGGTCGGCGCGGCGACGCGCATCTTCGAGGACCAGACCCAGGTACTCGGCGCGACGGGCGCCACCTACACGGTCACGGGCAGCGTCGTCGATACCGGCAAGCCCTTCCGCGTGGCGCTGGTGTGGACGGACGCGCCGGGTCCCACGTCGGGCGCGCCGTATGTCAACAACCTCAACCTCAGCGTGACGGTGGGTGCCTCGACCTACCTCGGCAACGTCTTCAGCGGCGCGAACTCGATCACCGGCGGAACGGCGGACATCCGCAACAACGCCGAGATGGTGTTCTTGCCGGCCGGCACGTCGGGCTCGTTCTCGATCACCGTCACCGGAGCCTCGATCGGCGGCGACGGCGTTCCGGGCAACGCCGACACGACCGACCAGGACTTCGCGCTGCTGGTCTACAACGGTTCGGCCGGAGCGCCGGCCGCGCCGGTGGCGAACTTCACCGGCACGCCGACCGCGGGCTCGGCTCCGCTGACGGTGAACTTCACCGACGCCTCGAGCGGCTCGATCGCGAGCTGGGCCTGGGACTTCGGCGACACGGGCACCTCGACGGCGCAGAACCCGAGCCACGTCTACGCGGCGGTCGGCACGTACTCGGTGACGCTGACGGTCACGGGCCCCGGCGGCAGCAACGCGCTGACGCGCACGAACTACGTCACGGTCAGCGCGCCGGTCCCGCCCACGGCCAACTTCAGCGGCACGCCGACCTCCGGCAACGCGCCGCTGACGGTGAACTTCACCGACCTGTCCAGCGGCTCGGTCGCGAGCTGGGCCTGGGACTTCGGTGACACGGGCGGCTCGACGGCGCAGAACCCGAGCCACGTGTACACGGTGGCCGGCACGTACTCGGTGACGCTGACGGTCAGCGGTCCGGGCGGCAGCAACGCGCTGACGCGCACGAACTACATCACCGTCAACACGCCGCCCGCCGGGGCGGTGTACTACCTGTCCTTCGCGGCCAACACGGCCGTCCCCGTGGTCGGCACCGTCGCGGACGAGGACATCGTGCGCTACGACTCGAGCACGGGCACCTGGTCCATGTACTTCGACGGCTCGGACGTCGGCCTCGGCAGCACCGACGTCAACGCCTTCCACGTGCGCGCGAACGGCTCGATCCTGATGTCGTTCGACTCGAGCACGTTCTCGGTGACCGGCCTCACGGGCGGTCCCAATGGCACGACGGTCGAGGACCGCGACATCATCCTCTTCACGCCGACCTCGACCGGCGCGACAACGGCCGGCAGCTTCTCGTTCTACTTCGACGGCAGCGACGTGGGCCTGACCACGAGCTCCTCGGAGGACATCGACGGGCTGTTCGAGTTCCCGGACGGATCGCTGGCCATTTCGACCCTCGGCAATCCCTCGGTCACGGGCCTCTCGGGCCTGGCCGACGAGGATGTGCTGCGCTTCACGGGCACGTTTGGCTCGGCGACCTCGGGCACGTGGACGCACTTCTTCGACGGCAGCGACGTGGGCCTGGGTGCCTCCGCCGCGGGCGACCTCGACGGCATCGGCTGGTCGGACGGCACGACGCTCGTGTTCAGCACGCAGGGCGACTTCACGTCCGGCATCAGCTGGGCTGACGAGGACCTGGTGCGCTTCCCCGGCACCTACGGGCCCACGACCTCGGGCACGGCCTCGCTGCAGCTCGACCTGTCGGCGCTCGGCATCGACGTCGGCGCCAACGTGGACGATCTGACGATCGTGCCCTGAGCGCCAGGGCATCGCGACGACGGGCGGCCCGACTTCCTTCGCGGGGAGTCGGGCCGCTCCGTTTCAGCGCTGGGCTGTCACGCGCAGAAGCGCAAGCAGCTCGCCCGCCAGCGCCTCGGCGAAGGCCGCGTCGTTGATGTGCAGGTCGAGCTCGCGCACCGGGACCGAGCCCGCGTGCGCGCGGATCGCCGTGTAGAGCGCCGCGCGCGCCGCCGGATCGTCGAACGACTGGCCCGCGCGGTCGATGGCCGAGACGCCGCGCAGCGGCAGCAGGATGCGCGCCGGCCCCTTCGATTGCGCGACCTTCGTGGCCAGCTCGCGGCCGAGCGCGCTGTTCTCCTCGGCCGTCGTGCGCATCAGCGTCACGTTGGCGTTGTGGCGGTGGAACTTCCGCCCGGCGAACCGCGCCGGCACCGTGTCGAAGCCCAGGAAGTTGACCATGTCGAGCGCGCCCACCGACACGACCTGCGGGATGCCGGCGCGCGCGGCGGCGCTCAGGCGCTCGGGGCCGGCCGAGAGCACGCCACCCACGAGCTCGTCGGCGAGCTCGGTGGTGGTCACGTCGAGCACGCCGGCGACGAGCCCGGAGTCGATCAGCGCCTCCATCGTGCGCCCGCCCGTGCCCGTCGCGTGGAACACGAGCACCTCGTAGCCCGCCGCTTCGAGCACCGCTCGTGCGCGCTCGACGCACTGCGTCGTCACGCCGAACATCGTCGCGGCGACGAGCGGTCGCTCGCCCGCGCTCGCCGTGGGCAGCGCGCCCTTCGCCATGCCCGCCAGCGCTTGCGCCGCGCGCGCCAGCACGACGCGGCTGATGCGGTTCAAGCCCGAGATGTCGACGACCGAGTTCATCATCAACAGGTCCGCCGAGCCCACGAAGTGCGCGACCGAACCCGAGGCGAGCGTGCTGACCATCAGCTTCGGCACGCCGAGCGGCAGCGCGCGCATCGCCGCCGTGCCGATCGTCGTCCCGGCCGAACCGCCCAGGCCGAACACGCCGGCGAGCTTGCCCTCGGCGTGGAAGCGCTTGGCGAGCGCCGTCGCCCCGCGCGCGGCCGCGTTCACCGCCTCACCGCGGTCGTTCGTCTCGCGCACCAGCGCGAGCGTCGTCCCCGCCGCGCGGAAAAGCTCCTCGTTCGCGATGTCGGCCTCCACCACGGGTTCGTTCGTGCCGCAATCGACCAGCACGACCTCGACGCCCGCCGCGCGCAGCTCGTCGCGCACGAAGGCGGCCTCGTGACCCTTGGTGTCGAGCGTGGCGAACAACAGGACCGGCATGCGCGCTCCTTCAGAAGCCGCCCGAACGCGTCGGCGGCGCGTCGAGCGCGGGGATCGGGAAGTCGCGCGAGCTCTTGTGCTCGCGCGCGAGGACTTCGAGCATCCGCGCGACGACCTCGGGGTTCTTGGCGGCGACGTTCTTCGTCTCGCGCGGCGCGGCTTCGAGGTCGTAGAGCTCGAGCGGAGCCAGCTCTTCCTGCAGGTTCGAGCGCACGCCCTTCCAGCGCCCCATGCGCACGGCCTGCTGTCCGCCGTAGCCGTTGAACTCCCACAGCAGGAACTCGTGCGCCGGCGCGGCCGCGCCGCGCAGCTCGGCCGCGAAAGAGAGGCCGTCGAGCCCGCTCGGCACGGCCACGCCCGCGAGCTCGAGCAGCGTCGGCAGCAAGTCGTAGTGCGCGCCGATCCACGCGCTCTCCTTCCCCGCCGGCACGCGCTCCGGCCAGCGCGCGATCAGCGGCACGCGGATGCCGCCCTCGTACACCTGGCCCTTGCGTCCGCGCAGGCCGGCGGTCGAGTCGAAGAAGCGCGTGTCGACGCCACCCGCGTCGTAAGTCGGGCCGTTGTCGCTGACGAACACGACCAGCGTGTTCTCCTCGAGACGCAGTTCTTTCAAGAGATCGAGCACGCACCCCACGTCGCGATCGAGGCGCGAGATCATCGCCGCGTACGCCGCGCGCGGCGTCGCGTGCGGGAGATACCCGCGCTCGCCGCGATAGGGCGTCTCCTCGAAGCGCTCCTTGTAGGGCGCCAGGTCCTCGTCCTCGACCTGCAGCGCCACGTGCGGCAGCGTGAACGGCAGGTAGAGGAAGAAGGGCTTCTCATGCTCTGCGCGCAGGAAGCGCTCGGCCTCCGCCAGGAAGAGGTCCGGCGAGTACTGCGTGCCCGTGACGCCGTCGGCGCGGTTCCCCTCGAGCGCCACGGCCGTCCCGTCGCGCCACAGGTGATCGGGGTAGTAGGTCTGCGCCTGGCGCTGGCAGTAGTAGCCGAACCAGTGGTCGAAACCCTGCGCGTTCGGCTCACCGCTCGTCTTGGGTCCGCCGAGGCCCCACTTGCCGATCATCGCCGTTTCATAGCCGGCCGCTTGCAGCAGCTTCGGCAGCGTCTGCGTGTCCTTGGGGAGCGCGAGCTGCCCCTCGGGCTCGAACTCCACGTTGTCGCGTACGTACGCGTGCCCGCCGTGCAGCCCGGTCATCAACGAGCAGCGCGCCGGCGCGCACACCGGCGCCGCCGCGTAGAACTGCGTGAAGCGCAGGCCCTCCTTGGCCATCGCGTCGAGGCGCGGCGTCTGGATCTTCTGCTGCCCGTAGCAGCCGAGCTCGCCGTAGCCGAGGTCGTCGGCCACGATCAGCACGACGTTCGGCCGCGGCGGCGGCGCGGGCTCGCCGCCCTGTCCGGGGAGCGACACGAGCAGCGCGAGGCACAGCGGGAGGGCCATGGGCGCGTCACTCTATCCGCGCCGGTGCCGGTGGAGACAACCCGGTGACATCGCGGAAAGAGGGCGGGGTAGCTTGGCGTCGATCCCTCAGCCATGGATTCCGTCCCTCGCCTGCGCGGCCGCGGCCGCGAGTTCGCCGTGCTCGCCGCGGCGGCGTGCGCGAGCGTGGCACTCGGCTGGGCGGGCGCGACGGTGAACGATGGGCTGGCGACCGCCGGGGAGGTCGCGGTCGCGCGCCTGTCGAGCGCGGTCGAGGAGACGGTGAAGGCGGAGTGGCAGCGGATGCTGCGCGCGAGCGAGCTGCCGGTGGAGCCGGCGGGGGAGGTGTTCCGGTGGAAGTTGGGGCGGCACGTCCTCTTCGACTTGTCCTTCGATGGAAGGGAAAGCTGGACGGAGCCGCCCGGGACGGATCCAGGGAGCGGCGAGCCCTTGGAGTGGGAGACGCTCGTCGATCCGCAATCCGGCGAGATGCGTCTCGGATCCGACGCGAAGCCGCACGAGCCATCGGTGTACCGGACCTTGCTGGAAGAAGCCGAGCGACGTGAGCTCGTGGAGCACGACGACGCCGGCGCCCTCGAGCTCGTCCTGGAAGCGCTCGAGAAGGGGCCGGACAAGGACAGTCGCCCGTACACGGGTTGGCTGCGGGCGCTCCAGCTCGCCGCACGACTCGGTCGCGACGACGTCGTGCGTGCGCAGTGGGAGCGACTCTCCGAGACGGAGGCTCTCCCCGAGAGTGCAGAGTTCTTCCGCTTGATTCCCTGTCGTGTGCTGGCGTGGATGTCGTTGCCGACGGGCTTGCAGCGTCCGATACCGCCGTCGACGGTGCTGGACGACGAGCAGCTCGAACGCCTTGCGATCTACGGGGACCGCCTCGACCTCGGCTCCATCGACGAACCGTCGGCACGCTTCGAGCTCTCCCCGATGGCGCAAGTCGTGTGCGAGCGGATGGGACTCGAGCTTCCGCCGTTCGACCGCCGCAAGGTCGATGCTCTCGAGCGGGTAGGCGCACTGCCTCAGAACGTCATCGAGGATCTGTGGACACTGCAGTCCTTCGCCGGCCGACCGCTTCTCTTGCGTCGAGAGGATCAGGAGCTAACGGCCTTCTTCTATCGTCCCGACGATCTTCGGGACTCTCTGCGCGAGCACTCTGCCTTGCCCGCGGGCTTCCATCTCGACTTCGAGGGCGATCGAGAAGAGCTCGGGCTCTCCGTTCGGCCTCGCGCCTTGCTGATCGACTTCAATGGAGACTCAAGTGACACCGGCAAGGCTGTTCAGCCGCGACAGGCGCTGCCGAGCGGCGGGATTGGCTTCACTCTCCGCCACTCCGACCCCTCGAGCCTCGGCAAGGCCGAAGCTTCCCGCCTCAAGCTCCTACGTGGCGCACTCTTCGCGCTCGCCTTCGCCTGCGCCGCCGGCGGTGTGCTCACCGCGCGCCTTCTCGCGCGCCAGCGCAAGCTCGCCGCGCTCAAGACCGCCTTCGTCGCCGGCGTCTCGCACGACCTGCGCACGCCGCTCTCGGCGATCTTGCTCCTGACCGAGAACCTCGAGTCGGGCGCGGCTGGGGCGGACCCGACGCGCACGCACCAGGCGCTGCGCAAGGAGGCCACGCGCTTGCGGCGGCTCGTCGACGACGTGCTCGACTTCTCGCGCATGGAGCGCGGGCAGGCGACGCGGATCGAGCGTGAGGACGTCGAGCTCGGCGCGTTCCTCGACGAGCTCGCCGCGGAGTTCGGCGCGCGCGTCGAGGCGGCGGGGCGCCCATTCGAGTTCCAGCGCGGCCCGCTGCCGGCGAGCGCGAACCTCGACGCCCACGCCGTGCGCCGCGCGCTCGAGAACCTGCTCGACAACGCGCTCAAGCACGGCGCGGGCACGGTGCGGCTCGGCTGTGCCGCCGCCGACGGGCATCTGCGCTTCACCGTCGCCGACGACGGCCCCGGCGTGCCGGCGGCCGAGCGCGAGCGCGCCTTCGAGCCGTTCGAGCGTCTGGGCGCGACCAACGGCCACGTCGGCGGCACGGGCCTCGGCCTTGCGATCGTGCGCGCGATCGCGCGCGGCCATGGCGGCGAGGCGCGCATCTGCGACGCGGTGGCTGGCGTTGGAGCGGTGTTCGAGCTCGACTTGCCGCTGGAGGAACCCGCATGAGCGCCACCCGCATCCTGGTGATCGAGGACGAAGACTCCCTGCGCATGGCGCTGTGCGACGCGCTGCGCGCGCAGGGTTTCGAGCTGCTGGAGGCCGCCGACGGCGAGGCCGGGCTGGCGCTGGCGCTGGCCGAGGGCCCCGACGTCGTGCTGCTCGACCTGATGCTGCCGAAGCGCGACGGCTTCTCGGTGCTGCGCGCGCTGCGCGAGGACCGCCTCGCTGCGGCGGTGATCATCCTCTCGGCGCGCGGCGAGGAGTGGGACCGCGTGCAGGGCTTCGAGTACGGCGCGGACGACTACGTGGTCAAGCCGTTCTCGATGCGCGAGCTGCTGCTGCGCGTGCGCGCCGCGCTGGCGCGCGCCGAAGGCAACGCGCCGGGCCTCGGGGCGCTCACCGACCCGCGCGGCAAGACGCGCTTCGGCGCGGTCGAGATCGACTTCGCCGCCTACACGCTGACGAACGGCGCCGCGCGCCACGGCCTGTCGCGCAAGGAGCTCGAGCTGCTGCGCTACTTCCTGCTGCACGAGGGCCAGACGCTCGACCGCCTGCGCCTCTTGTCCGACGTGTGGGGCCCGGACGAGAATCCGACCACGCGCACGATCGACAACCACGTGCTGAAGCTGCGCAAGAAGCTCGAGCGCGACCCCGAGGCGCCGCGGCACCTCGTGACCGTGCACGGCGTCGGCTACCGCTTCACGAAGAGCGGGGAGAACGCGTGACAACTCGCAGACGAGCGGCGGATCGAGCGGTGACAAGCGCGCATGCTCGGCGGCGTCTAGTAGGGCGAAAGGAATTGCCCATGCTCACCACACTCGTTCTCGCGTTCCTCACGTCCTTCCCGCAACCCACTTTCACCCAGGAGAAGCCCGCCACGACGCAATCGGCCTCGCTCAGCGCCGAGCGCCGCGAGCTGGCCGAGATCCAGCTCTTGCTCGGCGCCGACCGCAAGTACTCCGAGGCGAAGGAGCGCCTGGCCGTGCTGAAGGAGAAGCTCGCCAAGCGCACCGACGCCGACGCCAAGGACCTCCTCGCCGAGGTCGAGCGCCTCGACCAGAGCGTGCGTCGCGCGCTCGGCGAGGCCGTTTCCGCCGCCGCGAACCTCGGCGAGGACAAAGTAGACGAGGCCGTGCTCGCCGCGATCCAGCGCGAGGACTTCGCCTTCGTGAGTCAGCTCGGCAAGCGCGCCGTGCCGGGGCTCTTGCGCGCCGTGCGCGAGAACGCGGACGCGTTCCCGAGCGACGAAGGGAAGGACTCCCTTCTCGTGCTGAGCAATATCGACCCGCTCGCGGCGAGCCGGCTTGCGGGCGAGCTCCTGGGCGAGAACGGCTTCTTCTGGAAGAAGCGCGTGACGCGCCTGCTGGACCCGCCCTTGCAGGACCAGCCCGGGCTGTGGACCGCCGGCTCGCCGCAGCAGTGGCTCGGGGAGGGCCTCTCTAAGACGGCCGAGAAGCTCGTCGACGACGCCGATGTCGGCATCGTCGCGCTCAGGTTCCTGGGCGAGCTGGCGTCCAGGGGCTGGCCCTCGTCCACCTTCCAGCCCGCCCTGATCTCAGCGCTCCGGAGCGACGATGGAGTGCGCCGCAAAGGCGCCAGGGACGTGTCCCGCTCATACGCCTCGACCGTGGGCGTGTCGGTCTACCGCGCGCTTCTCGCCGAGAGCGACACCGACCTGCGCGAGCACGCCGCGCGCGCGCTGGCCGAGGTGTTCCCGGAGGACCGCAGCCTGCTCGCGAAGGCCGACGATCCGAGCCGGGAGGTGCGTTCCTTCGTGATGAGCCGACTGGAACGGAGCGACAAGGAGACCTGGCACGTCGAGGAGCGCGCGGCACTCACACACCTGCTCCAGGACGAAGACGCGAGGATCCGTGCGAGGGCTCGCGGGGCTTTGTGGAACTTGCCCACCGAGGAGCACTCGGTCACCTTCGACGCCAGAGAGTGGTTCAGCGACCAGGAGGTCAAGAGCAAGCGGATGGTGTTCCGCGCGCCGCTTGCGGACGAGGTCTACCTCGGGTTGTTGAAGGGGCCGGTTGACGAGCGCCACGGCCTGGTGGCGAAGGCGACCCAACTACCTCTGCCGCTGTGCTTTCAGATGCTGGAGGCGCTCGCGCGCGAGCCACAGGCAAGGCTGGTCGAGGAATTCGATGGGGCCGACGTTCCTTCCTTGGAGGATCCCGAGGCGGCGTTGCGCGTCGCCAGCTCCCTGCTGGAGAACAAGGACCTGACGAGTCGTCGTCCGCTCAGGAGCCTCTTGAGCCAGATGTGGTCCACGCGCTCGAGCCTGAGCGCGCTCCTGCGCTGGCTACTGCAGCGCAACGACGACGCGCTCGCGGACGACCTGTTCCAGGGGCATTCACGCCAGCCCAGCTACATAGCACGACTCGAGCCCGAGCTCGTCGGGGAGGTCTTCAAACGCTACTTCGTAGCTCTGAGGTCTCAGCTCATCACCGCGGTCGAGGCCGAGGAGATGAAGGTGAGCCCCGAGTTAGCGAAGGCGCTGCTGGGGCTGGCCAACGACGCGGCCGCGCCGCTGCAGCTGCGCGTGCTCGCGCTACGCGCCTCGTTACAGTTCGTCGAGGTGGGGGACGTGCACCGCCAGGCGGCGCTCGCACTCCTGAAGGCTTCGGCCTGGCGCGACTGGGCGGCCTCGCGAGACGCGGCCGGCGCTCTGGACAAGCTCCTTGGTCGCCGCGGAGCCGGGCTGGCCAACGCCGTGATCCTTGCAGTGCTGCGCGACCCGGCTTTGCCGGAAGAGCTCCCCGGTTTGATTGCCGACGAACTCGTGCCCGACGAGGACGGCGCGGCAGAGATCGTCAAACTCACGATTGCGCACTGGCCGGGCAACGAGTGCTGGTACCCGGCAGCCGGGAAGGCGCTGTGGGTCATGGGCCACGTGCCCGCGTTGCAGGACGCGGAGTTCCTCGCGCGCGGGGTGCGCGATCCGCGCCTGGTTCCGCAGGCGTTCGAGGCTCTCGGCGTGCTCGGCGACGCCCGCTATCTGCCGCTCCTGTCGGAGCTCGTGGCCAAGCCGGCGAGCACGAAGGAGCTCGAGCGTGCGGCGCAGGCTCTCGTCGGCTACCTGGACGAAGGCGCCGTCGAGCCGCTGCTCGCCGCCGCGGCCAAGGTCCAGAACGGCGAGCTGCGCGACCGCGTCCTGACGCACCTCGAGAAGATCCGCGAGTACCTCGACTCGAAGGACCGCTGGGCCACGCGCAAGGTCAAGGCCCAGACGCGCGAGCAGGTGATCGCCGAGCTGGTCGCGCAGCTCGCCGCGAAGTCCGACGAGGTCAAGGTGCAGGCGATCCGTGCGCTCGCCACCTGGGACGCGGTCGAGACGATGCCGAAGCTGATCGAGCTCACGACCTCGGGCTCGAAGAGCGTCGCCGCCGCTGCGCGCGAGGCGCTCGAGCGGCTGAACGCACCCAAGAAGGACTGACGGCAGGACTCGGCGGAGCGGCGGCGGGCGCAGGGGCTCGGCGGCGCTCCGCCGGGGTTCGTTGGTTCAGCGCGTGCGCGCCAGGAACTCGCCGGCGAGCTTCGGTCCGGTGCCGGCGTCCTCGTGCTTGAAGAAGACGAAGGCCTCCTGCCACGGCTGCGCCTTCGCGCGCGCGAGCCAGGTGTCGAGGGCTTCGGGCGTGTACGCCGTGCGCCGCAGGCGGAAGTAACCCCAGTCGGCGGTGGGCACGAGCGGCGGCTCCGGTGCGTCGTCCACGTCGGACACGACCAGCGCGGCGTTCTTCGCGCGCAGCAGCGCGTAGGTCTCCTCGCCGAACCATGTCGCGTTGCGGAACTCGAAGGCGGCGCGGATGTCGGCGGGGATGAGCTCGAGGAACGCCGCGAGGCGTGCCAGGTCCTGCTTCAGGTTCGGCGGCAGCTGGAACAGGATCGGGCCCAGGCGTTCGTTCATCGCGCGGTACACGTCGAGCGCGAACTTCAGGTCCTCGGCGCAGTCCTTCAGGCGCTTGATGTGCGTCAGGCGCTGGCTGGCCTTGAGCACGAAGCGGAAGTCGCCGCTCACCTGCTCGCGCCAGCCCTCGACCACGCTGGTCTTCGGCGTGCGGTAGAAGGTGTTGTTGATCTCGACCGTGGTGAGCTGCGAGGCGTAGTACGCGAGGCGCGACTTCGCGGGCAGATCCTCGGGGTAGAACGAGCCCTTCCACTCGTCGTAGCTGAAGCCGCTGGTGCCGGCGAAAAAGCGCATGGCGGGGATTGTAAGAGCGCGAGGAGCGCGGCGAGAGACTGGACCTCGGCGCTTCGCGCTCCGAGAATCGCTCGCCCGATGCGCCTCCGCTCCCTCGCCGTCCTGCTCTGCGCTCCGCTCGCCCTCGCCTGCCAGCAACCCCACGTGTGCACCGCAGCCTGCGAGCAGGGGCTCGTGTCGAGCGCGCCGGAGGCTCATGCTCGGGAAGGCGAGACCACGCCGCCGCTCGAGCTCGAGGCGCGCCCCGCCCAGGCGCTCGCGGCGCCCGCGAAGCAGGCGCTCGACTCCGTCGCCGCGCTGGCGGCCTTCGACCAGGCCTGGCAGGAGATCCACGACTCGCACTTCGACCCGACCTTCAACGGCGTGGACTGGGACGCGCTCAAGCTCGAGCTGCGCCCGAAGGCGGAGCAAGCGAAGACGCGCGACGAGCTGCGCGCGGTGATCGGCGAGATGCTCGCTCGTCTGGGGCAGTCGCACTTCGCGGTGATCCCCTCCGACGCGCTGCCGGCCATGGCCGGCGCGCACGACGAGTCGGGCGGCCTGGGCTTCGACGTGCGCCTGCGCGACGGACGCCTGTTCGTCGTGTCGCTCGAGGCGGACGGCGCGGCGGCGGCGGCGGGCGTGCAGAGCGGCTGGAGCGTGCGCCGCATCGGCGACTTCGACGTCGAGGCCGCGCTCGTGAAGGCCCAGGCGGCGGCGAGCCTCGGCGCGCGGCAGCTCGCCTTCCGGCTGTGGGCCGTGGCGCACGGTTCGATCAACGGGCCCGTCGGCGGGCACGCGGCGGTGAGCTTCCTCGACGGCGAGGATCACCCCGTCGAGCTCACCCTCGAGCGCAAGAAGCGCAACGTCACCGCGCACGAGTTCGGCCCGACGCTGCCGACCTTCTACCTCGAGTTCGCCAGCTCGATCGTCGAGCGCGCCGGCAAGAAGATCGGCACGCTGCGCTTCTCGAACTGGTTCCTGCCGGTCGTGAAGCCCATCGACGACGCGATGGAGACCTTTCGCCAGCTCGACGGCGTGGTCCTCGACCTGCGCGGCAACACGGGCGGCGCGGCGGCCATGACCATGCGCGTGGCGGGGCACTTCTTCGCCGAGTCGAAGGCGCTCGGCGTGATGAGCACGCGCGACTCCAAGCTCAACATCCTGGCCTTCCCGCGCACGGTCAACGCCGCGGGTGAGATGGTGACACCCTTCGCCGGCCCGCTGGCGATCGTGGTGGACGAGACGACCGGCAGCGCCTCGGAGGTCTTCGCCGGCGGCATGCAGGCCCTCGGCCGCGCGCGCGTCTTCGGCGAGACCTCGGCCGGAGCGGTGCTGCCGGCCGTGACCACGGTGCTGTCGAACGGCGATACCTTGCTGCACGCGCTGGGCGACTTCGAGACCTCGACCGGCGTGCGCCTGGAGGGCCGCGGCGTCGTGCCCGATGTCGTGGTGCCGCTCGAGCGCGCTCGGCTGCTCGCCGGCCACGACGCGCCGCTCGAGGCCGCGCTCGACTGGATCGCGAACCCGAATCCGAATCACTGACCGACGACGGAGAACGACATGCGAACGCTGCGCACCTTCGGCCTCACCCTGCTCGCCGCACTCTCGACGAGTCTCGCCTTCGCGCAGACGCCGGCCGAGGTCGTGCCCGAGGCACACGCGGTCGTCGAGCGCTTCGCCACGGTCACCAAGCTCACCGAGAACCTGAGCAAGACGAACTCGCGGCGCGAGCGCGGTTCGGTGAAGTTCGGCGGCATCGAGGGCAAGATCGACAGCTGGAGCGCCAAGCCCGATCGCCAGAAGGTCACGCTCGACCTGGGCGGCCTGGGCAAGATGGTCAGCGGCTGCGACGGCGAGGCTGCCTGGATCTCGGGCGACCTGACGGGCTCGCGCCTGCTCAGCGGCATGGACAGCTATTCGGCGCGCCTGGAGTCGGCCTACGCCTCCGCGCTGAAGTCGGGCGAGGTCTACGAGTCGATGAAGAACCTCGGGCGCGAGACGTTCGAGGGCAAGGAGTGCTGGAAGCTCGAGTTCGTGGCCAAGGTGGCCGAGGGCCTCGACCCGCTGAAGACGCTGAAGGCGCGCACCTCGCAGGAGTTCTACGAGATATCGAGCGGGCTCTTGATCGGCAGCAACGCGACCATGGACGGCGAGATGGGCTCCGGGCCCTTGAGCACGGTCTACTCCGACTACAAGGACTTCGGCGGCGTGCTGCTGGCCGCCACCAAGACCTCCAGCGCGCAGGGGGTCAAGATGGTCTATGTCACCGACGCGGTCGAGTTCGACACGGCCAAGCCCGAGGATCTCGCCCCGCCGCTCGAGATCCAGAAGATGCTCGAGGCCGCCGCGGCCAAGAAGACGGAGTGAGGGCGCTCGGTCCAGCCGGCGTCTGAGGGCCTCGGCGGTCGACGCACCCGAAAGGGCTGATTTGGACTCAGGAGCCGCGCGCTTTCTTCCGAACAGAGCGGGCGTGATCCCGCCCCCGTTCCCCGTCCATGGGCGCCGCACACGGGCCGGCTTCACCTTCGTCGAGCTCTCGGTCGTGCTGGTGATCCTGCTGGTCGCGCTGTTGATTTTCTCCAGCACCGTCAGCGGCATGGCCAAGCAGCGTACGGTGAACCGCGAGTCGGCCCTGGCCGTCAGCGCGGCGCGCAACATGCTCGAGAGCCTGCGCTCACAGGACTTCGAGCAGGTCTTCGCACTCTACAACACCGATCCGGCCGACGACCCGGGCGGCGCGGGTAGCGCGCCGGGCGCGCGCTTCGCCGTCGAGGGCCTGAAGGAGGCGGCCGATTCGCCCGACGAGCTGGAGGCCGAGGTCCTGTTCCCGGTGGTGGACGACCCCGACACGGGCCTGGCGCTGCGCGAGGACGTAGACGACCGCGGCCTGGGCATGCCGCGCGACCTCTCCGGCGACAACCGGGTGGACGACCAGGACCACGGCGACGGCTATTTCGTGCTGCCGGTGCGCGTGCGCGTGCGCTGGAACTCGCCCAACGGCGTGCGCCAGTACGAGCTCTGCTCGCAGCTCTGCCGATTCGAAAGGCCATGAAGCAACCTCCGCGACCCCGCCAGGGCGGCTGGACCCTGATCGAGCTCATGATCGCGCTCACGCTCCTGGCCTGCATCCTGGGCAAGGCGCTGTACGTGATGCAGGCGGCGCTCGCGCTGGCCGGCGACGAGACCGCCAGCCTGCACTACGAGGACCAGGCGCGGCGCACGATGGACCGCATCGCGCTGGCGGTGATGGGCTCGGATCGCGACTCCTTGGTGCCGCAGATCGATGAGATCCACACGAACAACATCACCTACCGCTTCAGCCTGGGACTCGAGGACGGCGAGGTCGTGTGGAGCGCGCCCGAGGCGATCTGCCTGAACGACGGGCGCGACGCGGTCGAGTGGTGCGAGAACCCGGGTGCCGCGGAAGAGCGCAAGGTGATCTGGACCAGCCTGGTCAGCCCGCTGCTCGAGGGCGAACTGGTCAACGGCATCGACGACAACGCCAACGGCCTGATCGACGAGGACGGGCTCAGCTTCGTGCTGGAGGGCAATAGCGTGCGCATCCGTTTGACCTTGCGCCGTCCGGAGGTGGACGGACGCCTGGTCATGCAGACGGTCGAGTCGGTGGTGTGCTGCAGGAACTGAGCATGAGAACCCGCCAACATGCAGCGCCGGGCCGCGCGGGCGCCGCGCTGATCCTCTCGGTCATGGCCGTGATGGTCGTGTCGATCCTGGCCGCCGGCTTCCTGCAGCTCTCGCTGTCGGTCACGCGCCGCCTGAGCTCGTCGGCCGATGCCGCCCAGGCGCTCAACCTGGCGGAGGCCGGACTGGCCGAAGCCTACACGGGTTTGGGCATGGCGAAGAGCGGCAACGTCGGCACGCCCGAGCAACCGGCCTTCTTCGGCGGCGGCCTGTTCTGGGTCGAGGCCACGACGCACGCCAGCGGCGTGGTCGAGCTCGAGTGCACGGCCATGTACGGCACGGGCCGCGCCACGCTGGGCATGGTGTGCGAGCCGGTGGCGATCGGCGTGGCCTCGCTGGGCTTCTTCACACTGGAGGACCTGCGCCTGAACCCGGACGTGCGCCTGGACAGCTACGACTCGGCCCAGGGCAGCTACGCGGACCAGATCAACACGCCGCTCAACAACCAGGGCGTGATCGGCTCGAACGGCGACGTCTCGATCGGCTCGAACAACAAGATCTTCGGCGACGCGATCTTCGGCCCGACGGGCAAGGTCGACGTGGGCTCGGGTGCGGTCGTCACCGGTGGGACCTCGGCGCGTCCCGAGCTCGAGGAACTGCCGCCGGTCGAAGTGCCTGACGTTGCCATGAAGAGCGTGGCCGTCAAGTACACCGGTGGCTCGCCGATGATCGTCGCTCCGGGCGAGGCGGGCTATTCGAGCCTGTCGATCGGCAAGAACTCGAAGCTCGTGCTCAAGGGCCCGCTGACCTTCGTGGTCGGCACCTTCTTGCTCGGGACGGGCGCGGAGCTCACCTTCGATACGAGCGACGGGCCGGTGCAGATGTACGTGACCGACTCGCTCGACTTATCCACGAGCTCGATCGTCTCGACCAGCACGCAGGTGACCTCGGACTCGATCATCATGGTCTCGGCGCCCGCCGGCAAGACCGTCAGCTTCGGTGCCAAGAGCCAGTTCTACGGCTTCATCTACGCGCCCGAGGCGGAGATCCACATGTCGGCCCAGTACGAGCTCTACGGCGGCTTGGTGTGCAAGGAGCTGCAGCTCGCGGCGCAGGGCAAGCTGCACTACGACTTGTCGCTGGGCGCCACGCTGAAGAGTGCCATGCCGCGCATGCTCGCCTGGCGCGTGGTCGAGCTGCCGCAGGCCGTCGCAGCGCGGCGCACGGATCCGTTCCAGGTCATGGGTCTGGATCCGAAGGCTCTGCCCTCGCCGTCCGCCGCGCACGAGGACCAGGTGCTCGAGGTGCGCTACGTAGCCGACGACGGCACGACCGACACGTACTTCGGCCACGAGAGCGACTTCGACTGGAATCAGGTGCAGGAGCTGCTCTACGGCGTGCGCGACGGTCTGGCCTTCTACCTGCCGGACGACTACGCCTCCAGCGGCGACATCGGCGTCGATCCCCTGACCTCGCTGGTCGCTTCCTCGCTGAGCTCCAAGCAGCTGCGCGACGCGCTGCTGGCCGCCTCGCCGGGCGTCAGCGCGGAGGCGCTGGTGGCGGCCTGCGAGCGCAACCCGCCGATGAGCAAGAGCGACCTCGGCGCGGTGCTCATCGCCAATCACCCGCTGGACCTGGACACGCTGCTGGCGGCCATCGTCTCCACGGCGCTCGACTCGAGCACGCTGAAGGGCGTGCTGGTCGCCAACTCACCGCTGGATCCGGCGGCGCTGGCGGCGGTGCTGGCGCGCAGTCCGCCGCTGTCGCTCTCCGACCTGACGAGCGTGCTGGCCACTCAGTGACGCCATGCGGACGAACGCTCGCCTCCCGCTCGTCGTTTGTCTGCTGCTGAGCCTGCTCGCCGGCGTCGTCGCGGCGCAGAAGCGCGCTCCCGATCCCGAGGAGAGTCTGCGTCTCGTGCTGGACGGCGTGCGCGGACCCGGCGACATCCTGCGCGCCGGCGCAGAGCTCGCCGAGCTCGGCCCCGCGGCCCTCGAAGCGCTGTTCGCGCGCCTGGCGAACGAAGCCACCGCGCTCTCCACGCCGCAGCGCACCGCGCTGACGAGCGCGCTCGGCTCGCTGCCGCGCGAAGCTGTGCTGGCCTTCCTGGCGCGTGTGGCGCGTGCGCCACGGGAGGAGCGCGAGCGCGTCGCGGGCGTCACCCTGCTGGCCAGCTTCGGCAGCCGCAACGAGCTCATGCTCGCCCTCGATCTGGCCAGCTCGGCCGACGACGAGGGCCCGCTCGCGCCGAGCGTGCGCGAGGCCCTGGAGCAGGCCCTGGTCGGGATCTGCAGGCGCGAGCAGGGCTCGGCGCTCACGCTGGCGGGCTTCTTCGCGCAGGTTCCAGCGGCGCTGCAGGCCTCGATCGTGGCCGCACTCGTGCGCGCGGGCGGAGTCGAGCTCCCCGGCCTGTTCGCGGCCCAGCTCGGCAGCGGAACGGATGCCGACGCGCTACTCCTGCTGGAGCTAGGCAACCACGCGACGCACTACGGTGCCTGCGACGACCAGCTCGTGCTCGAGCGCGTGCGCGGCTATCTGGGGCACCCCGAGCGGCGCCTGGGCGTGCTGGCCTGTCTGGCGCTGGAGAAGCTGCGCGACTACCAGGCCGTCCCCGATCTCGTGGTCCTGCTCGACGACTCGAACGCGGCCCTGAGTCAGCGCGCGCACGCCGCCCTGCGCAGCCTCACGGGCCTCGACTTTGGCGCCCAGACGGAGCCCTGGATGGCCTGGCTATCGCCTTCACTCGACTGGTGGGACGAGCGCGCCGACGCCGCGCGCGTGGCGCTGGTCTCGGGCACGGCCGCGCAGGCCGCGGCGGCGCTGGCCGACGTGGCTGCGCAGCGCCTGTTCGTGGCCGACGTGGTGCAGCTCCTGGAGCTCGCGCTGCAGCGCCCCGAGCCCGATCTCGTGCGCTTCGGTTGCCGCGCGCTGAGCTCACTGCGCGAACCGTGCGTGATCCACGCGCTCGAGCAGGCCCTGGAACATGCGGACCCCGCGCTGAGCGCGGAGATCCAGCACACGCTGACGCGCCTCGCCCGTCCCCGTCCGCAGGCCCATCACCCGCCGCCGATCCCCGCCCTCGAGAAGGCCGTGACCCCATGAGCGAATCCAACCCCGCGCCCGTCGCCGAATCGTCGCGCCGCAGCCGCTGGCTCATCAAGCCCGACATCCAGCTGCGCCTGGGCGCCATCTTCGCCGGCATAACCGTACTGTGCCTGCTGATCCAATGGCTGGTCTTCAGCTCGCTGCTGACCAACGCGGCCGCGCAGGTCCCGGTGGGCGGTGAGTACCTGCTCGACCTCATACCGACACTGCTGTATCGCTCGATCCTCCTGTCGGTCGGGATCGCCCTGCCACTGACGATGCTAGCCGGCGTGCGCTCGACGTTCAGCATCACCGGCCCGGTCCACCGCTTCGAGGCCTACCTGCGCGAGGTGATCCGCGGCACGCAGCTCGGGCCGTGCAAGATCCGCAACGGCGATGCGCTGCAGGAGCTGTGCACGCTGATCAACGAGGCCACCGAGCCCGTGCGCCGGCACGCGCTGGGCGAGCAGAAGAGTGACGAGAAGGTGGCGTAGCCGATCGATCGGCAGCCATTGACCGTGGGACCTTCGTGGAGCGACGGGTGAGCGCGCGCCTGCACGGCGATCCGTGACGCCGCGCGCTCCAGCGCTCAGCCGTCCGCCTTCGCGCTCGCCAGCCCTTGCAGGCTGCGCAGCCGGCCGGGTGCGCGACGCAGCGCGGCCTCGAACTCCTTCTGCGCCTCCGCGCGACGACCGCGCTGCGCCAGCACGCGCCCGAGCAGCTCGTGGGCCGGCTCGACCACCACCGGCGGGCCGAAGTCGAAGCCCATCGCGTCCTCTTTCTCGGCCGCTGCGGTGAGCAGGGCGATGCCCTCCTCGTCCACGCCGGCCTTCAGCGCGAGCAGACCGGCGAGCTCGAGCTCCATCACGTGCGCCGCCAGGCGTCCGGGCAGATAACTCGAGCGCGTGGTGGGTGAGCAGCACGCCGCCGCGGCGGCGCCATCGCTGAGCAGCGTCTCCAGCGGCCCGCGTTGAGCGACCATCGCCGCCAGAGCTTCGCGCGCCTTGTCCGTGTCGCCACGGTCGAGCGCCGCGCGGCCGCGCACGTACAGCTCGGCGCAAGCCTGGGCCGGATCGAGCCCGTCGAGTGCGACCTCGAAGCGCGCCACCTCGTGGTCGAAGGTGTCGAGCGCGATCACGTAGGCCGCGCGCATGGCGATGAGGCTCCCGCGCGAGCGCTTCGAGCTCAGCGCCTTCTCGTCCGCGCGCATGGCCGCCAGCAAGCGTGCGGCCTCGGCCCCGTGTCCGAGCTGCAGCTGCGAGTACGCCAGCCACAGGAGCGAGTGGTAGCCGCGCGCGTCGAGATCGAGGCCCTTGCGCGCGCGGCGCGCGTCGGCAGCGGCCGAAGCGACGATGTTGGCCTCGACCGAGTCCTGCCACAGCCCGAGCGCCACGTAGATGTGCGCGGGCATGTGCAGCGCGTGCTCGGCCGCGGCGGCGACCTTGCCGTAGCGCCGCGCCATGCGCAGGCCGAGCGGCGCGTGCGTCGGATCGTCGAAGGAGTGGATCGCGTAGTGCAAGGCGCCGGGGTGATCGGGGGCGCGCTCGAGCACCTCTTCGGCGACCGCCGCCGCGCGCATGTACGTGTCGAGGTCGCGCCCCTGGGTCGAGGTGCCCAGGATCGAGAGAGAGTAGAAGGCCGCCAGCTCGAGATCGTCGGGATAGCGCGCGTGCAGCGCGGCCAGCGCAGCGCTGTAGGCCTGCGCCCGCTCGCCGCGCGTGCCCGCGCCGAACAGCGTCTCGACCGAGGCCAGCAATGCGCGCTCGCGTTCGTCGCCGGCCTTCGCCGCGCGTTCCTCGGGGCTGGAGCCCAGGTGCGCGAGGGCCGCGTGCGCCTTCTCGACGTCCTCCTCGTGCCACAGCGGGTGCGAGTACGTCAGCGCCTCGCCCCAGTACGCCAGCGCGAACCCGGGCGCCGCCGCCTGCGCCTCGCGGAAGGCCTCGGCCGCGTCGGCATACTCGAAGCTGTGCAGCAGCAGCACGCCGCGCAGGAACGGCGCCTGCGCCGCGGCCGGCCCGGAGTTCGGGAAGTCGATGTGTCCGAGGTCGGACACGTCGCTGGGCGCCGGTGAGTCTTGCACCGGAGCGAGGGGAGCCTGGCAGGCGGCGAACAAGCATGCGAGGGCGACGAGGGAGGGCTTCATCGCCGGCCAAGATAGCGCGTGGGGAGGCTCCGCGCCGAGCTCAGCGCTCGCCGGCGAAGCGCAGCGCCGCCCCGACGAGCTCCATGCGCCACGTGCCGCGCGCGTCGTGAGCCACGACCACTCGTGGAACGGAGAGGCCGTCGACCGTCTGCCAGCGCTCGAAGTCGAGCGTGACGGGCGCCGGGGGCTCGGCGCGCGCGTCGAGGAGCTCCAGGCGCACGAGATGGTCGTCGGCGAGGTCGAAGAGCGCGCTCGCGGCGTGGCCGAGCTCGTCCACGAGGCGCAGGCGCTCGAGGCTGCGCGCGCCGTCGTGCTGGACGCCGGCGAACTCGCGCGTCGGGAAGAAGCGCTCGAAGAGCGGCACGAGGAGCGGGAAGGCGTGGCTGCGCAGCACGGCGAGCTCCGCGGGCGCCAGCGGCGTGCGCTCGCCGCTCGCTTCGGCCACGCTCCAGCCCTGCCCACCCTCGAGCACGTACGCGCTCGGCGCGCGGCCGGGGAAGAACCAGGCGAGGCGCCACGGGCCGTCCAGGGCGAGGTCGAGCACGAGTCGATAGGGGCCTGTCGGTCCGTCGCAGTCGAGCGTGGCGCGCGCGCCGCGCAGATTCGCCAGGCGCTCGTCTGGCCCCAGCGCGCGGCGCGCGGCGGACAGCGTCGTCTCCGCGCTCTCCGGGCGGCGCGTGGAGGTGACGCTCGCGAGGCGCCAGCGGCCGGCCGCGTCCTTCGCGCAGGTGGCCAGCCAGGCGTAGAGCGCGCGCTCGATGTGCTCCGTGCCGTCCTCCTCGCGCGTGCGCAGGCGCACGACCTTCTGCACGGCCATGGTCGCCAGGGAGCCGTCGGCGCTGAGCTCGATCTCCGGCGGCGCAATGTCCTCCCAGGCCAGGAACTCGACCGCGTCGAAGTAGCCCTGGAAGCGCGCCTGGCTCTCCTCCCGCGGCGGCCGGCGCAGCACGCCGTCGGCGAGCTCGAAGTAGTCGTCGGCGAGCAGCTCCACCAGCGCCTCGGCGTCCTCGGCCAGATGCGCGCAGCGCTGGGCCTCGTGCAGCTCGAGCAGCGCCGCGCGCTCGCGCGCGAGGTCCGGCCGGGCGGCGCAACCGACGAGCAGCACGAGCAGCAGGGCGCGGAGCATGGGCGCGAGAGTACAGGCGCGCGGCAGGTGGCGCGCCTCCGGTCCACGGGACTCGAACGGGAGCATGCAGGATCCCTGGCGGGGGAGGGCCGCGCTCGTCGTTGAGCGAGTGTCGGCCACGTCGGCCGAAGAACACCGTTCGAGGAACAAGCCCATGATCATCTCGGTCATCAACCACACGCACGGCAAGCTGAAGGACGAGGACGTGCAGGAAGCCCTGCGCGCGATCAACCGCCAGATCGCCGAGGACTTCGAGCCCTACTGGAGCCTGGGCGCGCGCCTGCGCCTGGAGGGGAAAAGCGGTACGCAGCCGACGACGCAGACGCTGCCCGACATGCGCGGCGACGCGGTCCTCTATCTGTGGGACGGTGCCGACGTCGAGAACGCGATCGGCTACCACACCGCCAACAACGACGGCGTGCCGTTCGGCTTCGTGTTCACCGACATCGCGGCCTCGCTCGGCGAGCCCTGGTCGGTGACGCTCTCGCACGAAGCGCTCGAGCTGATCGGCGACCCCGAGACCAACCTGTTGGCGATGGGCCCGCATCCCGCCGAGCCGGGGCGCATCGTGTTCCACTGGTTCGAGATGTGCGATGCGGTGCAGACCGAGACCTACGCGATCGACGGCGTGGACGTCTCGAACTTCGTGCTGCCGCTGTACTTCACGACTTCGAACGAGGTTGGCAGCCGGAACGACTTCCTGGGCCGCATCCACGGCGGGAAGACGCTGAGCTCCTTCGGCATCAACCCCGGCGGCTACGTCGGCTTCTGGGATCCCGAGCTCAACGACTGGGCCACCTTCGCGAACAAGAACAAGGCCGCCCTGCGGCGCCTGGAGCTCAAGCAGCAGATGAAGCAGGCTCGGCGCTCGGTCCAGTACCAGTGCTTCGGAGCGCGCCAGGCCGCGCTGCGCGCCACGGGCCGGCGCGAGGCGGTCGCCCTGCGCGAGCGCGAGATCGTGCCGGCGAAGCGGGCCGTGCCCGCTCGTCGCCGCGGCAAGAGCGCGAAGGCGAAGGCGCGCAAGTAGCCCGTTGGGGCGGCGGTCGCTCGTACCGGGCGGCCGTCGCCGCTCTCGTCCCGGCAGGAAGCGCTCACTCAGACGCTCGCGCCTCTTCGTCGAGGTCCATGTCAGCCGAAGGTGGTCGCGGTGGCCTCTCTTCAGTCGGAGTTCGCAGCCTCCTGAGTCGCGGCCGAGCGCGCGTCCTGAGGTAGGATTCCGCGCTCCATGGCCGCCAAAAAAACCGCCGCAGCTCCCTCCACCGCCGTCGACAACTCCCGCGCCGCGATCCTGAAGCGCCTGCGCGCCAAGGTCGCGCGCGGCGAGCCGATCATCGGCGGCGGCGCCGGCACCGGCATCTCGGCGAAGAGCGAGGAGGCCGGCGGCATCGATCTCATCATCGTCTACAACTCCGGCCGCTATCGCATGGCCGGGCGCGGTTCGACGGCGGGGCTCATGCCCTACGGCAACGCGAACCAGATCGTGAAGGAGATGGCCTTCGAGGTTCTGCCGGTGGTGAAGCGCACGCCCGTGCTCGCGGGCGTGTGCGGCACGGACCCGTTCATGATGCCGAAGCTCTTCCTGAAGGAGCTGCAGACGCTCGGCTTCGCCGGCATCCAGAACTTCCCGACCGTCGGGCTGATCGAGGGGCGCCTGCGCGAGACGCTGGAGGAGACGGGCATGAGCTACCAGCTCGAGGTCGACGTCAACGCGCTGGCGCACGAGATGGACCTCTTCACCACGCCCTACGTGTTCAACGTCGAGGAGGCGAAACGCATGACGGAGGCCGGCGCGGACATCGTCGTCGCGCACATGGGCTGCACCAGCGGCGGCACGATCGGCGCGAAGAGCGTGAACCCGATGGACGAGTGCGTGGGCCTCATCCAGGAGATCGTGGACACGGTCAAGGGCCTGCGCTCGGACGCGCTCGTCCTGTGCCACGGCGGCCCGATCGCCTTCCCCAAGGACGCCGCGTACATGTTCGAGCGCGTGCGCGGCCTCGACGGCTTCTACGGCGCGAGCTCGACCGAGCGCTTTCCGACCGAGATCGCGATCAAGAAGCAGATCGAGGAGTTCACGGCGTTGCGCCTTTCCGCGCGCAAGGCGAAGAAGAAGTAGCGCCATGTCGTGCGCCGAGTGCCTGCGCTTCGTGACCTCGAAGGAGGCGGAGGTCGAGGAGCTCCCCTGGGGCCCGCATGAATGGCTCGCGCGCGCTGGCCTCACCGAGTCGAGCCTCCTCCAGCTCGTGCGCGTGACGATGCCGGCCGGTAAGGCGCACCGCTTCCACCGCCATCCGGCGCTGGAGGAGCTGCTCTACGTCGTCGCCGGCCGCGTCGAGCAGTGGGTCGGCCGCGAGTCGCGCGTGCTCGGCCCCGGCGAGGTTGCGCACGTGCCGACGAACGAGGTGCACGGCTCCTACAACGTCTTCGCCACGCCGGTCGTGTTCCTCGCGATCCTCTCGCCGGCGGTGTTCGAGGGGCCGGCGCTGATCGACGTGTCGGACGACGAGCCGTGGAGGTCGTTGAAGCCGCGCGAGGCGTGAGGGATCTGTCTGGGACCGCCGGGCTCCGGTTCGAAAGAGGAGAGAAGCAGCCGGGCTGGAGCCCGGCGGTCCCAGGAGGAGCCGCGTCATAGCCCGACGGTCACGTCGAGCGCGTTGGTGAGCTCCACGCCGCCGCCCGAGATCACGGCCTGCGTCGCGGCGGTCAGGCCGACGAGTGAGATCGCGATCGGCACGGCCAATGTGTGCACGTCCGCGCTGCCGCCGGAGAGCATGCCGTGCGTGAAGAGCAGCGGGCCGGCGATCAGCACCTGACCGAAGGCGAGCGTCGGGCCGTTGATCGCGGCCGTGCGTCCGAACACGACCGTGCTGGTCGCTCCGGGGTGGTGCGCGTGGCTGACTTGCACCGACCAGTTGTGGCCGAGGCGCGCGGTCGCGAGGCTCGTGTAGCAGACGACGTTCGTGCCGTTGCCGTTGCGACTCGCGGTCGCGGCGAGGCGGCCGAGGCTGCCGTCGGGCAGCAGGTCCTGCAGGTAGACGTGCGGATCCGCGCCGCGCTCGTCGCGCCAGGCGAGGACGCCGAAGCCGTAGCTGCTGAGCGCGCTCTCGAAGCGGTACTTCACCGCGGGCGTGGAAGAGAAGGCGAAGGGCGCGACCAGCGTGGTGCCGGCGGCATCGAGCAGGGTCGCGCGCGCCACGTCCTGGCCGAAGGCGGGCGCGGACGTCCATGTGCTCACGAACGTCGCGCCGAGGAGCAGCGCTTCGACCTCGGCGATCGCGCTCGTGGCCAGAGCGACCAGCGTCTTGCCGCTCGCGCCCCACTGGCGCGCGCCGGCGGCGTCGAACTTCTGCGCGCCGACGCCGAACTGGCTCTGCACGGAGTTGGCCTCGACCCACGACACGTAGGTGGACTGCGTGGCGGCGTCGTAGCTCACGGCGGGCGCGACGCGCACGCGGCCGGCCAGCGTCGAGACGGCGACGCCGTTGTGCGCGAACTGCTCGGCGCCGTTCGTGTCGAGGCGCTGCGCGAAGCACTCCAATGCGGGTGAGGCCGAGTACCAGCTGAAGACCGCCCCACCGCTGCCGTCGGGCTCGAACTGCGGGTAGTTGCCGAACTGCAGCGAGCCGCCGTCGAACACGGCCACGGGCGCGACTCCCCACTGCGCCGTTCCGGCGGCGTGGAACTTCTGCGCCAGGAGGTGCTTCGGCGAGCTGAAGCCGCCCGTCTGGTGCACGAGCGAGAGGATGCAGCGGCCGCTCTCGGCCGCATCGAGGTCACCGGTCGCGTAGCTCCCCGTGACGGGCGTGAGCACGACCTCGGGCGCCCACTGCGGGACACCGCTCGCGTTCAGGCGCTGGACGTGGACGGTGCTTCCCTGCAGCCAGGCGACGACGATGCCGCCGTCGGTCGTGCCCACGACCTTCGGGTTGGCCACGAAGTCGAGCGTGCTCGTGAGCTGGATGCCGTTCGCACCCCAGAGGAGCGCGCCGCTCGGATCGACGCGCGCGGCGGTGATCTGCGTGCCGCCGAAGCGATCGTCCTGGAAGGTGACGAGCGCGTTGCCGCTCGCGTCCACACCGAGGTCGTAGTCGGTCGTGCTGGAGAGTCCGAGATCGGCCACGCGTACGCCGTTGTGGGCCCACTGCTCGATGCCCGCCGAATCGAAGCGCTGCAGGAACACGTCGTAGCCGAAGGCCGGCGTGCCGCCGGGATCGTTGTCGAACCAGGAGAGGTAGCAGCCGCCGTCGCTGGTGGGCGCGAGCTTGGGCTGCGTCTGCTCGCCGGCGCGATCGACGGCCAGCGTGTTGGTCGCCGGGTTCGCGCTCCACTGGGCCAGGGCGGGGGCGCCGAGGAGGATCGAGCTCGCGAGCGGGAGGAGGAGGCGCATGGGGCCGAGGATAGCCCCGCGGCGCGCCTCGGCGCCTGCTCGTGTTTGTTCTGGAGTTTCGTCGTCCAGCTCAGCGCGCGGGCTCGTCCTTGCCCGGGGCGCGCTCGAAGGGATCGCAGCTCAGGAACTCCAGGCGCTCCTGCTGGTGTCGCAGGTCCTCGCGCTCGGCGCCGTACACGTCGGCGAAGCGGCCGGACAGGCCGTCCGCCACGCGCGGGCGCTCGGGGCCGGAATCCGTTTCCCGATCGGGTCTGGGGTCGCGTTCCATGCTGTTCTTCCGCGAAAACTGGCCCTGCCTGCAGCAAGGTGGACGGTTCCGCGGTCCCTCGAGTTCCATCGTAAGCGCCGCGCGCGATTCCGGGAACTCATCACGACAACAAACCTTCGCCTGCACGTGAGGTCGTGCGGGCGTGGTAGCGCGGAGCGCGCTCGCCTAGGCTCGTGCGATGGACGTGAAGCTCTTCGGAACCGTGTTCACCACCGTCTTCCTGGCCGAGCTGGGCGACAAGACGCAGCTCGCCACGCTGGTCTTCGCCAGCGACGAACGCCACTCGCGCACGACGGTGTTCCTGGGCGCGGCCAGCGCGCTCGTCGCCTGCGCCGCGCTCGGCGTGCTGGGCGGAGCGCTCTTGCGCGGCTGGTTGAACCCGCGCGTGCTCTCCATGCTCGCCGGCGCGTCGTTCATCGCGCTCGGGTCGTGGACGCTGCTGAAGGCCTGGCGCGGCGAATGAGCGCAGAGTCTGCTGTCGGCGGGAGCTCGACGCGCACGGGAGAGGCCCTCAGTGCTTCTCGAATTCCGCGGCGCGTTGTTCGAGTCCGGCGTGCAGCTCGTCCTCGCTCATCCAGCGGCCGTGCAGCACGATGCCGGCGCGCTTTCCTGCGTTGCGCACGTCCTCCAGCGGGTTGGCCAGCAGGAGCAGCATGTCCGCGCGCCGCCCGACCGCCAGCGTGCCCCAGTCGTTCTCGGCGCGCATGCAGCGCGCGGCCTCGGCCGTGCCGGCGCGCAGCGCCTCGTAGGGCGTCAGGCCGGCGGCGACCAGGTAGCCGAGCTCCTCGTGCAGCGCGAAGCCGGCCAGCACGTAGGGGTTGCCCATGTCGGTGCCCAGCAGGATCCCGGCGCCCGCGTCGCGCAGCGCGCGCACGGCCTTCTGCTCGAAGGGCAGCGCGTCGTGTGCCGCTTGCACGCTCGCGGCCGGCATGCTTGC
>SIAI01000050.1 GCA_009691855.1 Planctomycetota bacterium
CTGACTCACGCTACCCACTTCGCGCACGAGCTTGACAGCATCGGCCTTCTGCTCGGGAGAATAACTACGGCGCTTCCTGTTCGGCATCGGACACATCCTGGCGCATGGCGCGCCATCTGGGGTGTCCACTTTCCGGAGGGAAGGTCAGCAAAGGCTCTCGTCCTCCTGCGCACGAAGTCCTCGAACAGCTCGGTGTTCCCCTCGCGCAGGGCGACCAAGGGGTCGCGAAAGGGGGCACCGCTAGCCATCAGGGGAGAGTCTGAACGGGGAGCGGGCTTCGGCCGTTCAGGAAGAGGCAAGAGAGTTTTTCGAGCGTCACGCGGGCGGGATAGCGCTGCTGGGAACTCCGACTACGGAGTCGTCGAGCCCCGCGGATGACTGGCTCGAAGGCTCCGCCTTCCGGTGCCCCCGGCATCCGTCTGTTTGTTGTACGGTAGTGGTCTACGACTTGGATCGCACTGGGCTGCTATCCCGCAAGGCGGTCAAGCAGGCCCTTTCCTGTCAAGGATCGAACCTTGCCCTTGGGCTGTTCAGGTCCCGGCTGCGCGGCTACCGTCGATGGGTGGGGCTGTGGCAATGGCACCCATCGCTCTCCGATCACCACCTCGACCGTCGTTATCCGCTTGTCGCCCCCTGCCCGCTTCCTGCCGACCAGTCTGCGCTTTCGCCTGGCGCTCTCCTTTCTCGGGCTAGTGACGTTGGTCCTCTTTGTCGGAGTTGCTTCCTACCGGATCAACCGCCAGGTCCACACTCAGGTGGACGAGCTGCGTTCCAGCGACGTGATCGACCTACGGCGCCAGGATCTGTCCACGGTGGGGCTCGAGTTCGAGGGCTTCTGGAATCCGAACGGGAGCTTCGTCGCCAACGACGTGGAGGTCCTGCCCGCGGCCGCCCGCCCGAGCCTGCGAGGGTCGGTGAAGACGGTCGATTCGGCGTCCCGCACCTTCACCCTCTATGGGCGCACCATCGAAGTCACGGACGACAGCGAATCCGCGGACGACAAGGGCGAGCCAGTACCGTTCGAGGAGCTTGCGCCGGGGAAACGCGTGGAGGTGACCTGCAAGATTGTCGGCGAACGGTGGATCGCCGATCGGGTCTACCTGAAGAAGGTCAAGAACAGCGACAAGGTGAAGGGCACGGTCACACGCGCGGAGCTGGACGGCCGCGCACCCGAATCGGTCGAGATCCATGGGCTCATGATCGTGCTCGAGCCGCAGACCTCCGGCGGCCCGGAAAGCGCGCTCGGGCGCATCGGCAAAGCCACGCGGATGATCTCCGTCCTCCAGCTGTGCCTCACGGCCGCCCACGGCCTCGCGGACGGTCAGGCCGCGCCGACGGATGTGGATGGCGAGGACTACAGCGCCGCGCAGGGCCTCTCTCCCGCAGACCAGCTCGCGCGCTATTCCGAGCAGTTCATCGAGCTCGTCGAACAGGCCCAGAGTGAGGGCAAAGACCCGCTCTGGTCCGCGCCCCACGAGTACCAGTCCGTGCTGCGGCAGATGGCGCGGCAGGTCGAGCCGCTGCGTGTGCACGTGGTCGAGCTGCGCGCCCTGGCGGACCTGGATCGCGGCGCCGCCAGCGCGCGGGTGGACACCGAGTTCGGGCCGTTCGTGCAGAGCGTGCTCTTGCTGGCCTCGTCCTATCTGAGCAAGGCCGATGAGGACCTGGGCGACTCGCTGCGCAGCGTCCTCGACCGCACGGCCAGCACCACGACCGTGGCCCTCGCCACCAGCGTGGTTGCGGTCATCGTGGCCCTCGTGCTCGGGGTTCTGGTGTGGCGCTCGATCCACCAGCCGATGCAGAAGTTGCGTCTCGCGGCCGAGGAGCTCGGGCAGGGACACCTGGACACCCGCATCCGTCTCGACCCCCACGCGCACGACGAGTTCGGCGTGCTGGCGGATGCCTTCAACAAGATGGCCGGCGAGCTGGCCAACACCACCGTCTCGATGGAAAGCCTCGAGAGCGTGTTCGACTCGATGGCCGCGGCCCTGATCGTGTTCGACCCGGACGGCAACATCGTCAACGTGAACCGCGCGACGCTGACGATGGTTGGCCGCCAGCGCAGCGAACTCGTCGGCCACACCTTCGACGTCATGTGCCGCTTCTCGGCCGGCGAGAGCATCCGTCCTGGGCCCTCCGTGCGCGAGCCCTCCGGGCTTCCGGCCATGCGCATCGAGACCGTCGAGAAGGTTTTCGTGCGCAAGGACGGCAGTGAGTTCCCGGTGTCCCTGTCCGGAGCCGAGCTGCGCTCCTCCGGCGGCCCGCTGCAGGGCTACGTGTGCGTGGCCCTCGATCTGACCGAACAGAAGCGCATCCAGGAACAGCTGCGCGAGTCGCTGGGCGAGAAGGAGCTCCTCCTGCGCGAGGTCCACCATCGCGTCAAGAACAACATGCAGGTGATCTCCAGCCTGCTGGCGATGCAGTCGACCAACGGCGATCCGGCCGTCGAGAAGAAGCTCGAGGAGAGCCAGAACCGCATCCGCTCCATCGCCCTGATCCACGAGCAGCTCTACCGCTCGACCGAACTCGAGCACATCGACGCGCGCACCTACCTCGAGGTCTTGACGAGCCAGCTGTTGCAGTCCTTCGGCAAGGCCGGCTCGGTGCGGCTGGAGCTGGACGCGGATCCGCTGGAGCTCGACATCGACCAGTCCATGGCCTGCGGCCTGATCGTCAACGAACTCGTGACCAACGCGCTCAAGTATGCCTATCCGGCCGATCTTGGAGGCGTGATCCGCATCACCTTGCGCGAGCACCCGAGCGGCGAGCGCGTGCTCAGCGTGGGCGACGACGGCCCGGGTCTGGGCGGAACCAAGTCCGGTGCCGCCAAGACGCTGGGCATGAGCTTGGTGGCGACGCTGGCGCGCCAGCTGCGCGGACGGGTCGAGGTCGACGGCACGCGCGGCACGCTCGTGCGCGTGTTCTTTCCGCGCAAGGGCGCCGAGGCCGCGGCGTGAGCGGGCGGCGCGTCCTGATCGTCGAGGACGAGATGGTGGTGCAGCTGCACCTCTCGCGCATCGTCGCAGAACTCGGCCACGAGGTGGTCGGCACGGCCATGAACACGCGCGAGGCGTTGGAGATCGCGCAGCGCGAGGCGCCCGAGCTCGTGCTGATGGACATCCACCTCGCCGACGGCGACGACGGCGTGGACACGGCCCACACGCTCGTGCGCGGCCTCGACTGCGCGATCGTGTTCGTCACTGCCTACGCCGACCAGAGGACGATCGAACGCAGTGCGCACGTCGGCGCTGCCGGGTATCTGGTCAAGCCCTTCACGGCGCCCGCGGTGCGTGCCGCGATCTCCACGGCCATGGCCGGCCACGAGCGACTGCGGCGGGTGCGTGGCGAGGCTCGCGCGCTGTCGTCGATCGTCGACAGCCTGGGTGACGCTCTGCTGCTGATCGACGTGGCGGGCAAGATCACCTTCACCAACCCGCGCGCAGCGGAACTCACCGGCTGTGCGCCCAACGAAGCCGAGGGTCGCGAACTCTTCGAGGTGCTGCGCGTGCCCGTCGAGAGCGAACGCCGAACCCTGCAAGCGCTGGTGGCCGCGGTGCGCGTGACGAAGCAGAAGGGCACGCACGCGGGCCTCTCGATCCGCCACAAGAACGGTGCCGAGCGCACGGTCGACTTCGCCGTGGAGCCCGTCCAGGACGAGGATCCGGGCCTGGTCGAGGGTCAAGGTGCGTTGCTGGTCAATCTGCGCGACCGTTCGCCGCAGGTCGCGCGTCCGAGCACGCCGCTGCGGCGCGAGAAACGGCCCTTCGGCAAGGGCACGCGCATTCTGGTCTACTCGCACGACACCTTCGGCCTCGGTCACCTGCGCCGCTGTCTGGCGCTGATCCGCGCCCTGTGCGCGCGTCACCCGGACGCTTCGGCCTTGCTCGTGACCGGCTCGCCGATGGTGCACCGCTATCCGATGCCCGTCGGCGCCGACTACGTGAAGCTGCCGGCGATCCGCAAGGTCGAGTCCGAGCAGTACGAGGCGCGCACCCTGCACATCTCGGGCGCGGCCATCCGCTCGATGCGCAGCAATCTCATCTTGCACACGCTGCGCGACTTCGATCCGAACGTGCTCTTGGTCGACCACTCGCCGACCGGCAGCAAGGGCGAGCTCCTGCCGACGCTCGAGCACCTGGCCGAGCGCGGCGGCTGCACGCGCGTCCTCGGTCTGCGCGACATCATCGACGAGCCGCCGGCCGTGATCGAGCTGTGGCAGAAGAACGGCGTCTACGACGTGCTGCGAGAGCACTACGACCACCTGGTCGTGTACGGCCACCCGAGCGTGTACGACCCCGTGCGCGAGTACCAGTTCCCGCCCGAGGTGGCGGCGCGCACGCGCTTCGTGAACTATGTCTGCGACCGCACGCCCGCACCCGCCGAGGCCGAGCCCGGGTCCGACGGACGGCCCTGCATCGCGGTATCGATCGGCGGCGGCGACGGCGGGGGAGACACGGTCATCCTGCCGTTCCTGGAGATGATGCGCCGCTACCGGGAGCAGATCGACTACCGCGCCGAGATCCTGACGGGACCGTTCGTGGAGCCCGGACTCGCGCAGGAGATGCGCCGCCTGGCCGACGGCCTGCCGGTCACGCTGCGCGACTTCATCCCGTCCACGGCCGCGCTCTACCGGCGCGCCGAGCTGGTGGTGGCGACCGCCGGTTACAACACGACCACCGACCTCCTGACCCACGCCCGCCGCGCGATCTTCATCCCGCGCGTGCTGTATCGCCAAGAGCAGCTCATCCGCGCGCGGCGCCTGGCCGACCTTGGTCTCGCGACCTGCTTGGCCCCCGACGAGGTCTCGCCCGAGCGCCTGTTCGAGGCCATCCGCGAGACTCGCCGCGACGAGCCGTTGACCCGCGCGCGCGCCGAGGGGCGCCTGTTCCTGGACGGGGCCGAGCGCTTCGCCGAGTTCTGCGCCAGCCTCGAGGTCGATGTGCGCGCATAAGTGACAGCAGCCGCACCGGTGCGCGGCTCTCGGACGCTTCTGCCCGCCGACAGATAGCCTGGATTCGCTGAACCGCACCCGCCTCAGCCCCGTTCTGTGCGCCTTCGTTCCATTCCCGACGACATCGAGAGTCATTCGGATGCTGCGCAACCCCACCCTGCTCGCTCTCCTATTCCTGGTCCTCGCTCCGCGCCTCTCGACCCAGCAGGTCAATCCCGCCGACAAGCAGCGCGAGTTTGCCCAGGAGCTCCAGGAGACTCCGGCCGCCGACCACCACGTGAACACCTGGGAGCTGGAGCCCACTCTCGTGCGCGGAGTGCGCGAGGGTCTGCTGCGCGAGGAGGACCGCATCGGCGACTACGGCCAGCCGCGCTGGACGGCCAAACGCTTGTTCCCCGCCACGCGCGTCTACGTCGTGCCCTCGGGCAAGGTCGAGTTCGAGCACTGGACGCGCGTGAAGGTTCCCGAAGAGGGCAAGAGCGAGGTCGAGACCCAGTACGAGCTGGAACTCGGCCTGCCGAACCGCTTCCAGATCGACCTCTACTACGTGACCTCGAAGACCGGCGAGGAGGGTGCGCTCGACATCTCCGAGCAGAAGTACGAGCTGCGCTACGCCTTGGCCGACTGGGGCAAGCTGTGGATGAACCCCACGCTGTACCTCGAGTACGTCGAGCGCAACGCGCAGGCCGACAAGGTCGAGTACAAGCTGCTGCTGGGGGACGAGCTGGCCGAGGGCTGGCACTTTGGCTCGAACCTCGTCCTCGAGCACGAGCTCGACGGCGCCGGGGAAAACGAGTACGAGCTCACCGCGGGCCTGTCGCACACGGTGGTCGACGAGAAGTTCTCGCTCGGCGCGGAGATGAAGGCCAGCCTGGTGGACGTGCACGCCGACCGCGGCGACTACACCCGGTCGCTCGAGATCGGGCCCTCGCTGCAATACCGCCCGCTGCCGCAGATGCACATCGACTTCGCCCCGCTGATCGGCATCGGCGGCGACTCACGCGCGGCTGACCTGTATCTCGTGGTCGGCTGGGAGTTCTGATCCAGCGCTCGCCTGCGACTCGTGCCTGAGCTGGCGGCCGTGAGGCTCGGCGGCGAACCCGCGAACAATCCTCGTCAGGCCTTCGAGCGCAGCGTCTCCAGCCACAGATGCCCGGCGGCCGTGACGCGCGCGCGCCAGCCGGGGGGCACGAGCGTGGTGCCCGAGTACTCCTCGACGCATGCCGGGCCAGAGAAGGTGCAGCCAGGCGGCAGGGCCTCGCGCTCCAGGACGCGCGTGCGCTCGCGGCGCGTGAAGATCGCCGGGCGGAACTCGCGCAGCGCCGCGCGCGGCAGGCCGCAGCGGCGCGGTTCGCGCGCGCGGGCCACGGCGCGCACGACGCGCGCGCTGACGCGCAGGCACACGAGTTCGAGTTCGCGCTCCGGCAGGGCATAGCCGTAGAGCCGTTGGTGTGCGCGGTGGAACTCGCGCTCGGGCGCGGGGCCGTCGGGGATGCGCAGCTCGAAGGATTGGCCGCGATAGCGCAGGTCGAGCGTGGTCTTGTAGAGCAGTTCGCGGCGTGCGGCGCCCTGGGCCATGAGTTCGCGCTCGGCGCGTTCGACCAGCGCGACGAGCCCGGCGCGACGGCGGCGGCGCGCTACGGCTGCCAGCGGCTCGAGCAGCGTCTGCACCAGCTCGAGCTCCGGCTCGGCCGCAGTCATGCCGGCGGCCGAGAGCGCGCCCGGAAAGCGCGGCACGAGGGCACCGCGCATGCCCAGACTGGCGGCCAGGGCGCAGGCGTGGAGCCCGCCCGCGCCGCCGAAGGCGACCAGCGCGAGGCGCGCGGGATCCTGCCCGCGCTGCATGGTCATCACGCCCAGGGCACGGCGCATGGAGGCGCGCGCCACGTCCAGCACCGCGCGCGCGGCTTCGTGCGCCGAGCAACCCAGGCGGTGCGCCAGGCGCGCGTAGGCCACCTGGACCGCGCGCGCGTCGAGCTGGAGGCGCCCGCCGAGGAACGGTCCGCCGTGGACGTGCCCGAGCTGCACGTGCGCGTCCGTCACCGTCGGTACTTTGCTGGCACCGTAGGCGACCGGGCCGGGAACGGCGCCGGCGCTCTCGGGGCCCACGTGCAGGATCCCACCGGCGTCCACGCGCACCAGCGAGCCGCCGCCGCAGCCGATCGTGTGCAGATCGAGGGCTGGCACGCCGACAGGGTGTCCGGCCACGCGCGGCGGTTCGAGCGCGCGCTCCAGGGCCTGGCCGTGCCGGGCGTCGTGGAACGAGACGTCGGTAGAGGTCCCGCCCATGTCGAGACCGACGAAGGACGCCAGGCCGGCCGAGCGCGCGGCGCGCGCGGCCCCGACCACGCCGCCCGCCGGGCCCGAGAACAAGACGCGCACGGGTTCCTCGGCGGCGCGCGCCGCGCTGAGTGTGCCGCCGGTCGATTGCAGCAGCGACAGGCGCGCGCCGGCCCCGGTGCACAGGCGCGGCTCGATCGAGCCCAGGTAGGCGCGCATCAAGGGCACCAGGGCCGCATTGACCAGCGCCGTCGAGAAGCGCTCGAACTCGCGGTGTTCAGGCCACAGCACACCGGAGCAGGTCAGCGGCAGGCCTAGGTCGCCCAATACGCGCGCGATCTGGCGCTCGTCGCGGGCATCGGCGTAGGAGTGCAGCAGGCCGATGGCGACGCTCTCTGCCCCGCTCTCCGCGATGGCGCGCGCGAGACGCTCGAGCTCCGCCCTGCCCGGCGAGCGGACCCGTTGCAGAGCGCGGCCGTCCGCGCTGGGCCAGACGCGGCTCGAGACCTCGAAGCGCAGCGCGCGCGGCACCAGCGGGACGGGCTTGTGCGGATGCAGGGCGTAGATGTCGGCTCGGTCCTGGCGCCCGATCTCGACCACGTCGGCGCAGCCCGCGTTCGTGACCAGGGCCACCCGCGCCACGTTGCCGGTCAGGAGCGCGTTGAGCGCCACGGTCGTGCCGTGGACCACGTGATCTCCAGCCCGGGCCCCCCCCAGCAGCGTGAGTCCGGCCAGCATCGCGCGCACGGGATCGCCCGGCGTGGAGGGCACCTTGGCGACCGAGAGCTCGTCTCCGTCCGCAAGGACGAGGTCGGTGAAGGTCCCGCCCGTGTCGATCCCGATCGTCCGGCCCACGCGCGGCAGAGTGTACGGCCTTTGAATCCGCACTCCACGAACGGGACACTGTGGGACCGCCCATGTCCGCGCTCTTCCCCGCGACCAGTTACGGATGGTTGGCCCTGCTCGTGGCCTACCTGCTCGGCTCGATCCCCTTCGGGCTGGTGCTGGGCTTCCTCGTTGGCGGCGTGGACATCCGCAAGCAAGGCAGCGGCAACATCGGCGCCACCAACGTGGGGCGCGCGCTCGGCCGACCCTGGGCGATTACGGCTTTCTTCCTCGACTGCGCCAAGGGCTGGGCGCCGGCCTACTTCTTCCCGCACTGGCTCGAGCATTCGGGCGAGTCCTTCTGGGGGCTGCGCGCGTTGTGCGGCTTCGCCGCGGTGTGCGGACACGTGTGGCCCATCTACCTCGGCTTCCGCGGCGGCAAGGGCGTGGCCACGCTGTGTGGCGCGGTCGTCGCGGTTGATCCGGTGGTGTTCCTGGGCGGGGGCGCGGTGTGGCTCGTGACGCTGCTGCTCACGCGCTACGTCGGGCTCTCTTCGATGCTGATGGGCTTGTCGTTCCCGTTCCTGTCCGCCTGGCGCCTGGTGGGGGAGGACTACGCGAAGGAAGTGATCTGGGGCACGGCCCTGCTTTCGGCGCTGGTTTTCGTCCGCCACCGTGCGAACATTGGGCGCATGCTGGCCGGCACCGAACCCAAGGCAGGACGAAAGTGAGTGTCCTGATGGCGCACAAGGCGTTCGAGCGCGTGGTCGTGATCGGCGACGGGGGCTGGGGCACGACCCTGGCCATGCTGCTGCACAAGAAGGGCGTGAAGGTCGCCCTGTGGAGCGCCTTCCCCGAGCACGTGGAGGAGCTGAAGCGCTTGCGCGAGAACAAGCGCTACCTGCCCGGCGTGAAGCTGCCCGCGGACCTGTTCATCACCGCCGACCCCTTCGAGGCCGCCAAGGGCGCTGGGCTGGCGGTTTCGGTCGTGCCGACGCAGTTCCTGCGCAAGGTGGCCGAGTCCTTCGAAGATGCCCTGGCCGGCGCCGTGCCGGTCGTGAGCGCTACGAAGGGCATCGAGATCGAGACCTTCAAGACGCCCAGCGAGATCCTGCGCGAGGTGCTGGGCGCGCGTCCGATCGCCGTGCTCTCCGGCCCGAGCCACGCCGAGGAAGTGGCCATCGGCCTGCCGGCTTCGGTGGTCGTGGCGAGCACGGACGAGAACCTGGCGCGCGCCGCCCAGGCGACGCTCTCGTCCGACACCTTCCGCATCTACACCCACAAGGATCCGAAAGGCGCCGAGCTCGGGGGCGCGCTCAAGAACGTGATCGCCATCGCGGCCGGCATTTCCGACGGCCTGGCCCTGGGCGACAACGCCAAGGCGGCCCTAGTCACGCGCGGCATCGTCGAGATCGCGCGCTTTGGCCAGGCCCACGGGGCGCGCTTCGAGACCTTCTTCGGGCTGGCGGGCCTCGGTGACATGGCCACTACCTGCTACTCACGGCACTCGCGCAACCGCCATGTCGGCGAGGAGATCGGCCGCGGGAAGTCGCTGGAGCAGATCCTGGCCGAGATGCAGATGGTGGCCGAGGGCGTGTGGACCACGCGCGCGCTGTTCGGCCCCGAGTCCGAGGCGCGCGGTATCCCCATGCCGATCGCCGAGCAGGTGCACGCGGTGCTGTTCGAGAAGAAGGACCCCCGCCAGGCCGTCACCGAGCTGATGACGCGCGAGCTCAGCGGCGAGATGGACGGGCTCAGCGGCGCATGACGGCCGAAGCCGGCTTCCTCGCGTTCCTCGCACTGACGCTTGCGCTGCTGGCTGCGGTCGTGCGCACCGGGTTGCGCGCGTACCGCCGATGGCACCTGTCGTTCGTGGCGCTCACCGTGGCTGCTCTCGGGGCGACGATTTTCTTCGCGGAGAAGATGGGCGACCACTACGACCTGGATTCGGCTGGGTGGATCACGCCGGTGCACCTGTGGCTGGCCAAGACCACGACGCTCGGTTACCTGGCTCCGATCGTCACGGGCGTGCTCACGATGCGCCGTCCGGGCTGGCGTCCGCGCCACCGAGTGTGCGCCCTGAGCGTGCTCACGCTGACGGTCCTCACCGCCGTGACGGGCACGTGGATGCTGCTCGCCTCCGAGCGTCTGCCCACCAGCTGAGTTTCAGCGGCGCACGAACTCGTCCGCCAGCAGCGGCACGAGCAGCAAGGTCCCGTTCGCCAACAGGGGCACCAGCGCGAAGACGATCCAGGTCCTGCGCGCGCGCAGGGTCAGCAGTGCGACGAGGAAGCCGAGCGCGGCCGAGGTGGTCGATACGATCGAGGGCACCAGCAGCGAGACCTCGCGTTCGGGGGCGAGGCGGTGCAACAAGAGCACGCACCACCAAGCACCCCAGCCGAGCGTGGCCAGCATCATCGCCAGGTGCCAGTTGCGGTGCCGTCGCCGAGCGTAGGCCCGCGTGATCCAGAGCGCTCGTGCGGGACGCGGCATGCGCGCATTGTGCGCGGCCCGGCGGGGCGCGCCAAGCGCCAGCCGAGGGCGTTCGTCGGCCGCGATCGGCCCGCGCGATTGACGCCCGCCGGTGGGCTGCCTATAACCTTCGTCCCTTCTGTCGGGGCGTGGCGCAGCTTGGCTAGCGCGCTTGCTTGGGGTGCAAGAGGTCGCAGGTTCAAATCCTGTCGCCCCGACCATCATCGCTGCGCGGCGCAGCGCGCTCTCGTGCGCGCTAGCGGGAGCGAACGTTCGGCCTGGGGAGCGCGAAGGTCGCGCACGGTGCTCGGCTTCTCGCGAGCCGCATGGCGGGTCGGGCCTCCACCGCTACGCCGAGGGAGCGAAAGGGCGCGCGCCGAGTCGTCCTGGACGTCGTCGGTGCGCCTCACACCTTGCCGAAGCTCCGTCTGTACCTCCGTGGAACAAGGCTTGCGATATGTGCGTCGCGCTCGAGCCGCCTTTCCCGCGCTCGCTCGCAATCCACTTCCAGGAGACGGTGCAATCATGAAGAAGCTCGCCCTTGCCGCGGCCCTGATGGCCGGCGGATTGTGTGTCTTGCAGAGTTCCGCCCATGCGCACGGCGGGATGTATCGCGGTCCCGGTGACACCGTGCCGCCCGGCGGCGGCGGTGCCGGAGGCGGTGGCGGTGCCGGCCCTGCGGGCGGTCCTGCTGGCCCGACGACGCCCGGCGGCTTGACCCCGACCGGTCCCGGCGTAGGCAGCACTCCTGGCGGCGGGGCCCCCGGGACGGCGACACCTGGCGGCTCGAGCGGTGGGGACGTCGACCTCACCGCGTGGACCTTCTGGTGGGAGTTCAACAAGGAGCCCTACCTCAGCCTCAAGTCGAGGGTCTACGAGCGCGGCGATTCCACGGGCGACGACTACTTCCTCGGCGACGGCACCCAGCTGCGCGCGCGCGACACGTTCAAGCCGAGCGAGGAGCAGATCCGCCAGACGGTCGTGCCGGCGCTGCTCGCGGCGCTGAAGAGTCAGACCGACAACGACATCGTCACCGGGTGCCTGATCGCCCTGGCCAAGATCGGGGCTGCGCCCAGCGAGAGCGCGGATTCGGCCCTGGCGCAGGAGTTCATGCGCTTCCTGGCGGACAAGAACCAGGAGATCAGCGAGACCGCGGCGGTCGCCCTGGGCATCCTCGCCAACGAGAGCTCGATCCCCACGCTCGAGTCCTTGCTCATGGATGAAATCGGCGGCCGCATCCTCGTCGATCAACCCGAGGTCGGCTACCGCACGCGCGCCTTCGCCGCCTACGGTCTGGGCCTCATCGGGGCCAATACCAGCAACGAGGGCGATCGTCAGCACGTGGTCGAGATCTTGCGCAAGGCGCTCGAGTCGGCCGACAGCAAGACCCGTGACCTCAAAGTGAGCTGCATCATCGCCATGGGCCTGGTCCCGCTGGACACGATCGAGTCCAGCGAACAGCCTAGCGCGAAAGGCGCCCGCGTCGCCCCGGAGACCTCGCGCAAGGCGCAGCTCGACTACCTGCTCTTCTTCCTGCAGGACTCGAGTCAGAACTACCTCGTACGCGCCCATTGCCCCACGGCCATGGCACGCCTCCTGGTTGCTCTGCCGGCGGCGCAGTTCCAGCTGCAGCGCGAGCGCATCGCCAGCGATCTGATCGTGCGCCTGCAGAAGAAGAGCGGTGAGCGCGACGCGGTCGTGCAGAGCGCCGTGCTGGCGCTCGGGCTCCTGGGCACGAACGACGCGGGCAACGCCCTCGACGTGCGCATCCGCGAAGCGCTGATCGACGTACAGGAAGAGGTCGCCGACCAGCAGTCCCGCCATTTCGCCCTGATCGCGCTGGCCAAGCTGGCGGGCACGACGGCCGTGGGCGCGCAGGATGCGGAAGGCGGCATCGACGCCGTGTCCAAGGCCCTGCTCGGCCAGCTCGGCAACGGGCACAGCGCGGTGAAGTCCTGGGCCGGGCTCGCCTGCGGCGTGATGGTGCACGAGCTCGTGGCCGACGAGGTCCACTCGGCGCGCATCCCCGTGCTGCAGCAGGCCGTGCGCGAAGCCTTCGCGGCGGAGCGCGATCCCACGCGCCTGGCGGCCTTCGCGGTCTCCTCGGGCATCATGGGCGATGTCGAAGCCAAGGCCGGGCTGCTGAAGAAGCTGCTGGCCGAGAAGGACGACGAGTCGCGCGGCTACATCGCTGTCGCGCTGGGGCTGATGGGCGCGCACGACGCGGTCGAACCGATCCAGCGCATCATCGACGACGCGAAGTACCGTCCTGAGCTGCTGAAGCAGGCGGCGATCGCCCTGGGCCTCCTGGGCGACAAGAACCTGGTGCCGAAGCTCGTCTCGTTGCTCCAGAACTCGGGCAGTCTGGCCACGCAGGCGTCGCTCTCCTCCGCCCTCGGCTTCATCGGTGACCAGCGCTCGATCGAGCCGCTCGTGGCCATGCTGCAGAACGCCAACCTGAAAGAGCGCGCGCGCGGTTTCGCCGCCGTCGCGCTCGGGATCGTGGCCGACAAGGAGCTCCTGCCCTGGAACTCCAAGATCGGCATCGATCTGAACTACCGTGCCGCCACCGAGACCCTCACGGATCACGTGGCGGGCAACGGCATCCTCGACATCTTGTAGACCGGTCCGGACTTGATCTAGGCGAGCCGCACGGGGACTTCTCCGTGCGGCTCGCTCATTTTTGGGCGCTATCCTGGCGCGATGTTGTTCGGCGTCTGGCTCCTCCTGCTGCAGCAGACCTCGCCGGTCGTGGCGCCCGTGCCCGTGATGGTTCTGGCCGATGAGGCAGTGCTGGTGCGTTCCTGGTTGACGCTGAAGGAGGTCGATGTGCGCGGACGCCGGCCGTTCCGACCCGATGCGGTGCTCGCGCGGCACCTGCTGGCGCCCGGAGCCTCACCGCCGCAGGCCGGGGAGAGCGCGCACGGCGACAAGGGCGAGGCCAACTGGCAGGCCTTCGAGGCCGGGGAAGACGGCCGCGTGGCCGACGTAGCCTGGGCCTACGCGCGCATCACGAGTGAACACGCATGCATCGTGCTGGCGCAGCTCGACGGCGCGAGCACGCTGCACGTGAACGGCGCGCCCTTCGCCGGCGATCCCTACGGCTTCGGCTTCGGCGGTGTGCCGGTGGCGCTGGTAGCGGGCGTGAACGAGCTCTTCGTCAGCGGCGTGCGCGGCGCGTTCCGCCTGCGACTCGCGCCCTGCGAAGAGGGCGTGCAGTTCGGCCCGTGGGACTTCACCCTGCCCAGCCTGGTCGTGGGCGAGCCGAGCGAGTGTTTGAGCGGCGTCCTGCTCTTCAACGCCTCGAGTGAGCCAGCGGAGGCGAGCCTCGAGGTCCGCGCGGCCCACGAATCGGCAGCGTTGTTCACGACGCGCTGCCGCCTGGCGCCGCTCGGCGTGCGCAAGGTCCGCCTGGCCCCGCGTTTCGACCGGCGCTTCGCCGAGCCGGGTGAGCTCGATCTCACGCTGCGCCTGGAGCAGGCCGGCCGCGAGACCGCGCGCGAGCAGCACTTGCTTCTTCCGATCCGTCCGCCGCAGGCCCTGCGCGTGTGCACCTTCACCTCGGACATCGACGGCAGCGTCCAGAAGTACGCGGCGCTCCCGCCGATCCCTGGCCGCGACGACCACGCGCCGCTGCGGCTCCTGCTCTCGTTGCACGGCGCCGGCGTCGACTGCGAAGGGCAGGCGGGTTCCTACGCGCCCAAGCCCGACTTCTGGATCATCGCGCCGACCAACCGCCGGCCCTTCGGCTTCGACTGGCAGGACTGGGGCCGGCTTGATGCGTACGAGGCCCTGCGCGACGCGCAGGATTCGTTCGGGCTCCGCCAAGCGAGCGTGCACCTCGCCGGGCATTCGATGGGCGGGCACGGCACCTGGCACCTCGCGGCCAACGATCCCGACCGCTGGGCTTCGATCGCGCCTTCGGCGGGCTGGCGCAGCTTCGATACCTATGGCGGTCGGCCGGAGGGCGCGTTGCGCGCGCTGTGGCAGGCGGCCGACGGCTCTTCGCGCACGGAGGATCTGCTCACCAACCTCGCCGCGCTCCCGACCTACGTGTTGCATGGCGAGGCGGACGACAACGTGCCGGCCGCCGAGGGCCACGCGATGGTCGAGGCGCTGAAGGCCGCGGGTGGCGAGCCGCTCAGCCACTTCGAGCCCGGCGCGGGACACTGGTGGGACGATGCGAGCGGAGCTCCCGGCACTGCGTGCCTTGATTGGCCGGGTTTCTTCGAACTCTTCCGGGGCACGACGGTACCCAGCGCGCCGCTCACGCTCGACTGGACCGGCGTCGATCCCTCCGTCGATGACCGCCATCACTGGCTGGGCGTCGACCAGCCGCTCGAATACGGCGCGCCCTTCCGCGTGCAAGCGAGCTTCGACCCACTCAGCGCGCGCGCGACGATCACGACCCACAACGTGCGCCGCTTGGGGCTCGGGTTCCCGAGCGCCGGGATCGTGCGCGAGGTCGAGCTCGACGGGCAGCGCGTCTCGTGGGACGAACACCAGTCGTCTGCGGTCTTCGTGTTCGCCGACGGAAGCTGGTCGCCGGGCTCGTTGGGCTTGCAGCACGGTGAGAAGTCCGGCCCGCACAGTGGGCCGCTGAAGCGTGCCTTTGCCAACTGGTTCGTGCTGGTTGTGCCGACGGCGGGGTCGGCCGCGGAGAACTCCGCCACTCTGGAACGCGCGCGCTACGACGCCGAGGTCTGGTGGTATCGCGGCAACGGCGACGCCGAGATCATCACGGATGAGGAGTACCTCGCGCACGGGCCGGAGGTCTGGCGATTGCCCGAGGGCTCGCCGCCCTCCAACGTGATCCTCTATGGCAACGCCGACACGAACCGCGCGTGGAAGCTCGTGCCGGAGGATTTCCCGCTGCGCGTGAAGCGTGGATCTGTGCGCCTCGGGGCGCAGGAGTGGAAGGGCGACGCGCTCGGCGCGCTGGCGGTCGGCCCGGTGGGGGACGTGCTGTTCGCCGTGCTCGGCTCGAGCGGGCCGGAAGCCGACCGCGCCGCGGTGACGCTGGCGCCGTTCATCTCCGGCGTGGGCTACCCCGACTACGTCGTCTACGGGCCCGAGGTCCTGACGCAGGGCGACGGCGGCGTGCGCGCGGCGGGCTTCTTCGATCACGCCTGGCGCCTGCCGCCGAAGGCCGAGCCCCGTGCGCGCTGACCTGCCGCTCGCCTGCAGCGTGCGCGCGTGCGGCGCGGCGCTCACGCTGCGCGAGCGCAGCTTCGCCTGCTCCAAGGGCCACAGCTTCGACCTCGCGCGCAGCGGCTACCTGAACCTGCTGCAGCCGCAGGATCGGCGCTCGCTCGCGGCCGGCGATCCGCAGGCCGCCATCGAGGCGCGCGCGCGGCTGTTCGCGGCCGGGGTGGGGCAAGAACTCGTGCACGCGCTGCGCACGCGCCTGGCCGGGCGCGCGGCGGGCTCGCTGGCGGTCGAGCTCGGCTCGGGCTCCGGCGACGTGCTGGCCGGCGTGTGCGCCGGGAACGCGCTCGTGCCCATCGGCATCGACCTCTCCGCCGCCGCCGCGGAGCACGCCGCGAAGCGCTTTCCCGCGCTCACCTGGCTCGTGGCCAACGCCGATCGCCGCTTGCCGCTGCTCGACTCCAGCGTCGACCTCGTGCTGTCCGTCAACGGCCGGCGCAATCCCGAGGAGTGCGCGCGCGTGCTGCGCCCGCAGGGTGAGCTCGTGGTGGTCGTGCCCGCGCCCGACGATCTGTTGGAGCTGCGCCAGGCGGTGCAAGGCACGGGCGCGAGCAAGGATCGCGCGCTGGGCGTGGTCGGCGAGCATCGGACGCGCTTCGAGCTGCGCGCGCGCGTGCAGGTGCGCGTGCAGCAGCGCCTCGAGCGCGCGGCGCTGCTCGACCTCCTGGCCGGCACCTACCGCGGCGAACGCCACAGCCAGGCCGAGCGCGTGGCGGCGCTCGACACGCTGCTGGTCACGCAGGCCTCCGAGCTCCTGTTCTTCACTCCCGCGCCGCGTCGAACAGCGTGATCGCGTCGATGCCGAGGCCGCGCTCGGCGCCCGCGTCGCCGTCCACGACCTCCAGCACGGCCTCGCGTCCGCGCCAGGGCGAAAGGTCCCAGCGCAGCGGCTGCCAGCGCAGCGAGCGCGCGCCGACGAAGCTGCGCACGACCTGGCCGTCCACGTGCAGCTCGACGCGCGTCTCGGGCCCGCCGCAATCGAGCACCAGCGCGGACAGGGCCTCGTGCGTGAGCACGAACGGCGCGCTGACGAGCTCGCCCGCGCCCGCCTGGCCCAGGCTGGAAGCGCTGGCGCGGCCGAGCACGAAGCGCAGCCCGAGGCGCTCGGCCAGCGTGCGATAGGGGAGCGGCGCGGGCGCGAAGGTCGTGCTCCAGCGCGCGCTCCAACCCTCGCCCTCGAAATCGTCGAAGCTCTCCTGCTGCGCGTGCTGCAGCGCGCGCAGCTCGTCGACCCACAGCCAGCCGGTGGGATCGCGATCGTCGAAGCGCACGCGCGCCACGCGTCCGCGCCAGGCGCCGACCGGCCAGCGCAGCACGCCGCCGTTCGAGCTCGTGGCCGCGCAGGACTGGGCCAGCACGACCGCACCGTCGATCAGCAGCTGGGCCTCGAGCTTCGCGGGCTCTCCCTGGATGCCGCAGGCGAAGCGCAGCTCGTCGAAATCGACCAGGAAACTCGGGCTAGAGAGCGAGCCGTCGGCGAAGCCGGTCACGCTCGCCTCGGTGGTCAGCGCGTGTCCGCGCGCGCCCGGGACGGCGGCCACGAAGTGCGCCGCACCCCAGAAGCCCTCCGGTTCCCCACTCTCGAAGTCGAACGCGAGCGGCTGCGTGAGCTCGGGCGGTGCGCTGGGCGTCGCGGGCGCGATCCAGTCGCGCGCCAGCGTGTCCAGTCGCGCGCGGAAGAGCTCGGTGCGCAGCGCCACCAGGCGCGGCACGCTCTGCAGCGCCGTGTAGCCCTCGGGCTTCTTGTTGGCCACGATCACGTCCGGCGCGAAGCGCGCGACGATCTCCTCCACGCTCGTCTGCTGCTCCTTCGGACCGCTGCGGCGGATGCCGGGCGTGATCAGGCCCGCGCCGTCGATGACGCGGCAACCCGTCAGCCAGGTGAAGTAGCCGGGCTCGTTGATCAGCACGGAGAGGTCGGTGAGCTCGTTGTGCTGGAACCAGCGCGCGAGCTCCTGGTAGGCCAGGGCGCGCTCGTGATACTCGCCCAGCGAGCGCAGCAGCTGGCCCTGGCGGTGGACTTCGCGCGGCACCACGAACAGCGCCGCGCCCAGGAAGACGAGTGCGCTCCCGCGCGCCAGGCGCGCCGGGACGAAGCGCGCGAGGAGTTCTCCCCAAGACCACAGCAGCGCCAGCAGCGCCAGGCACGCCGCGGGCACGACGTGCCACCAGTGCATGGGGTCCGGTCCGATCACGGCGTAGCCCAGCCACAGCAGCGCGGGCTGCAGCACGAGCACGAGGCGCAGCGGCTCGGCGCGCAGCGGGCGCAGCAGCAGCAGGAGCGGCAAGCACGCCAGCGCGGCGGGCAGGAACAGCGCGCGCACCGCGACCAACGGCTCGTCGCACAGGGTCGGGAAGTAGGAGCTCTCCAGGAACAAAGGCAGCGAGGCACAGAGGTAGGCCAGCGCCGAGCTCTGGCTTCCGCTCTTGGCGTGGTAGGTGTTCGGGAGCACGGAGCCGAAGGTGCTCTGGGCGTAGAGCAGCCACGGCAGCAACAGGGCTGCGGCGAGCAGCGCGCCCTTCCACGGCACGCGGCGCGTGTCGAACCACAGCAGCGCGAGCGCCAGGACAGCGAAGACCACGCCGTCGTAGCGCGTCAGGCAGGCGAGGCCGATGCACAGCCCCAGGGGGAGCTCGCGGCGCGCGAGCAGGCAAAGCGCGCCTACGTGCAGCAGCAGGCAATAGAAGCCCGTCTCCATGGTCGAGAGCGGGTGCAGCGCGAACACGCCGCAGGCCAGCGCGGCGGCGTACACGACGCCGGCGTGCGGGTGCCCGAGGCGCGCCAGGATGCGCGCGCCGCACCACGCGCTCGCCGCCACGCTCAGCGTCGCCAGCACGGCCGCGACGGTCGGGATGTCGGCGCCCAGGCGCCGCGCGAGCGCGAGCAAGAGCGTCCAGGCCGGCGTGCTCGTGCCCAGCACCGCCTCGCCCGGGTTGAAGGCGAAGCCGTGCCCGTCGGCCAGGTTCGCGGCGTAGCGGAAGGTGATGTAGGCGTCCTCGAAGACGTACCAGCGGAAGGCGCCGAAGGCCGCCAGTGCGCCGGCGAGGACGAGCGCGAGCAACAGGAGCGCGCGCAGGCGTTCCAGCCAGCGGCCACCGGGTTCCGGCGCCGCTTCCGCGCTCCGCGCACTCGCACTGCTCACGCGGCCGATCCTACTGTGCGCTCTCGCGCCGCCCTACTTGCCTTTGAGCTCCCGCGCGAGCGCCTCGTAGAACGGCTTCTCGTCCTCCTCGGCCAGCTTGAGCACCTTGCGCATGGTCTTGTCGGCCGCGCCCAGGTCGCCGGCCGCCGCCTGACAGCGCGCGATCAGCACCAGGATCCCGGGGGAATCCGTGCCGGCGAGCTTCAGCGCCTCCTGCGCCAGGGCGAGCGCGCGCGCGGGGTCGGCGCCCTTCCGATCCTCCTGGTCGATGCGCAGGACGATGCGCGCCATCCAGTAGAGGATGGTCCCGTTCTTGGGCTCGTCCTTGCGCGCGGCCTCGAGGGTCTCCATGGCCTTGTCGTAGTCGCCCATGCGCTTGTAGCAGTAGCCGAGCTCGAAGCGCGCGCCGGCGATCTTGGGGTCCTTCTCCAGCGCGCCCGCGAACAGCTTGGCCGCCGCCTCCCAGTCGTCGTCCTCCTGGTAGCCACCCGCCAACAGCACGTAGTCGACCGCATCGACGGGCTCAGCCGTGAGCGCCAGCACGGCCTCCTTCCAGCGCGCCTCGAAGGCGTCCCAGTCCTTGACCTCGAAGCGCGCGTTCTCGCCCACCGAGCACAGGCGCTTCAGGTACTCGAGCATGCGCACGCGATCCTGCTTGTCCTCCGAGCACTCCAGCGCGAACCACAGCAGGCTCCACGAGGTCGCGTAGTGCAGATAGGGGTGCAGCTCGGGGTGGTTTTTCTTGTAGTCGTCGAACTCGTCGCGCGTGAAGGCGACCAGGTCGCGCGGGCGCAGGAACTTGCCGTCGTTCAGGCAGTTCTGCAGCAGCTTCAGGTCGAACAGGTTCGTGCGCTTTGCGACCAGCGTGCCCTCGCTGGTCATGCGCCAACCCTCGAAGTACTCGGCCAGGCCCTCGTTCAGCCACTTCGGCGCCTCGGCCGTGTAGCGGTTCAAGAACTGGTGCGAGCTCTCGTGGAACAGCGTCTGGCGCAGGGTGATGTTGGCCTCGTCGTTGTAGAGGACCAACGCATTCAAGGAGGGCGAGAAGAAGGCCAGCGGCGGATCGTCCTCGCCGGTCGAGCGCCGGTAGTACTGCTCGAACTCGGCCTGCGTGTCGAACAGGCGCACGACGATCTTGTTGTCGGACTTCTTGTCGATTCCGAGCTCGTCGTAGAAGGCCTGGAACACGCCGCAGAAGTTGTCGACGCGCTTGCCGACGCCGAGGGCGATCTCCTTGGAGGTGTTCGCCTTCAGGATCGCCATCTTGAAGTCCTTGTACGCGCGCATCTTGCCCTCCTGGGCGGACGGCGCGACGGCGAGCACGACGGTGACGAGCAACGGACGAAGCATGGCAAGGTTCCTCCCGGCGCGCGGATCCTAACCGAGCAGCGCCGCAGCGTCAGCGCAGCAGGTCCTCGAGGCGCTCCTCGAACTCGCGCACGAGCTTGGTGTGCTCCTCGCCCGTGGCCGGACCCGCGAAGCCGGAGTGCACGGCCTTGACCAGGCCGTCGGCGCCGACGAACACGGTGGTCGGGAAGGCGCGTATGTGGTCGACGAGGCCCAGCGTCTTCGTGGCCTCGTCCTTGTCGGCGCTGCCGCACAGGAAGAAGGGCAGCTCGAGCGCGTGGCGCTGCTGGAAGATGCGCACCTGCGCCGCGTCGCGCGCGAACTCGCCGGTGAGCTCGAAGGCCAGCGGCAGGATGCGCAGGCCGCGCGCGCGGTACTTCGCGTCGAGCTCCTTCAGCAGCTGCGCCTCGTCGTTGCAGTTCGGGCACCAGCTGCCGAAGACGACGAGCAGCGTGGCCTTGCCGGCGAACTCGGAGAGCGCGTGCTTCTTCCCGTCGAGGTCGGGGAAGGAGAGATCGGCGAGCTTGGTCGTGCCGTTCCACCTCGTCTGGGCGAAGGGATCGGAGAGCTCTACGGCGTCGTCGCGCTTCGCCGTCCACTCCTGGTGGTGCCAGTTGCCCGACCAGAAGTCGCCCTTCAGCGTGCCGTCCGTCAGTACCGATGCCTTGAAGAGAAACGCGTGGGCGCCGTCGAAGCAAGAGAGCGTGACGAAGTCACCGTTTGCACCGGAGAGGTAGCGATAGTCGCCTGTCGAGGTGAGGAAGGTCCCGGTGACCTTCGTGCCTTCTTCATTCTCATTCAGGATGGCGACGGCCGGATCGTCGTCTCCGTCGAAATGAACGAGCCAGCGGCCGGACACTCTCAATTCCTCGGGCATGAGCCCCGGGTCGTGACTCCCTTCGTCACCGCCTCTTTCGTCGAGACAGCTCGCTCGGAACGGAACATGAGCCACCTCCGTCGCGCTGCGCCGCTTCTCCCACTCTCCGACGAGATCGTACGCCTCTCGTCGCGCTCGGAGGCGGGAGTCGTAGTGCGGCATGTCGAGCAGCAGCTGATCGCCGTCATACTCGACGTGCGGGACCTCGATGCGCTCTTCGCCGTTGATCAGGAACGCACGCCAGAGTGCACGCTCATGTTGCAACTCGAAGTAGAAGGGGAGGGCCTCACCAGCAACGTCCAGCCTGGCGTACCACAGCAGCTGTTCGGGAGCCTCGTCTGTCTTCCGGTCACACCCCAGTGCGAGGATGCAGAGAGCGAGGATCGGGAACTTCATCGTGCACGAGCCTGGCGTGGCCCGCTCGAGGCAACGAGACTACCGCGCGTGAGCGTGATCTGCCGACACGTCCTTGTCTCCGGCCGCGTACAGGGCGTCGGCTTCCGCTGGCACACCCGCGCCAAGGCCCAGGAGCTCGGCCTCGCGGGCTGGGTGCGGAACCTCCCCGACGGGCGCGTCGAGGCGCTGCTCGAGGGCGAAGCGCCGGCCATCCAGGCGATGCTCGCCTGGCTCGAACGCGGCCCGACCGCCGCGCGCGTCAGCGGCCTCGAGGTCGTCGAGCGCGCGCCCGACCGCCTGACGGGCTTCGAGCAGCGCCGCTGAGCTCGCCTACTTCAGCGAGATCGACTTCGGCCCCGAGCTCGCCGAACCGCCCTCGCCCGGCGGCAGCTTGGCGTGCGTGCCGTCGCACCACGGCGGCGTCTTCGTGCGCTTGCACGCGCACCAGGCGACCTTCTTGTCCTCGGCCACCTTCACGCGCAGCGGCAGGTAGTTCGAGGTCTTGTGCGAGCCGTCGCAGTAAGGCTGATTCTTCGAGCGCCCGCACGAGCACCAGTAGTACTCGCCCGCCTCGCACAGCCCGACGATGGGCGTTCGCTGGGGGACCGGGCGTTCGTCTTTCGGGTCAGTCATGGGGGTGTCTCCTGAGAGCCTGAGGGGGCGGCCGCTGCGCTACGGTGCGGAGGTCACACTCGGGATCGATGTTTCCTGGGCGCGAGTCCTTCGCGCCCAGCTCAGCGGCGGAGTCTAGCGAACGCGCTCGGCAGGAAAAGGGCTTGCTGGCGCTGTCCGCGCTCGCGCTGCGCGCCGTGGAGTCCGGCCCCAACAGTTTCCACCCGCGGCGGCCGATCGACTGTTCCCATGACGAGCGACGCCCCTGACCGTCCGGCGAGTCTGCGCCTCCTGGCCGCGGCGCTGGGCGCGTACTCGCTCGCGCACCTGTTCAACAACTCGGTGCTGGAGCTTGCCGGGCCGAAGCAGGCGCTCGAGGCGCTGCAGCATTGGAGCGGCGGCTGGATCGAGCCCGTGCTGGTGCGCTCGCAGGTCGTGCTGCTCGCCTTCCTCGTGGTGGTCGTCGGCTTCGGCAAGCGGCGCTTCGCCGGCCTCGGCTGGCGCGCGGGAAACGTGCTGCCGGGACTCGTGACGTACGTCGGCGCGTGGCTCGCGCTGCAGCTCGTGCTCGCCGGCGCGGTGCTGGCGCAGGGGCAAGCGCTGGAGCTGCATCCGAAGTGGACGCAGCTCGGCGTCGCGGCGGTGCTGGGCGGCGTCGTGGCGCAGGCCTGCGGACACGCGCTGGTCGAGGACACGGCCTTCCGCGCGTTCTTCTTGCCGGAGCTGCGCGCGCGCTCGGTACGCGTCGGCTTCGTGCTGGCGCCGCTCCTGGCCGTGGCCCTGGCGCTGTTCGGTTCGGCGCTGCTCTTCGGGCTCGCGCACCTGCCCACGCGCGCGCTGGTGAAGAGCTCGGGCTGGAGCGCGCTCGCCGCCGAGCAGTGGAACTTTCTGTCCGCCGGCCTGGCGCTCGGCCTGGCCTTCGTCGTCACGCGCAACCTGTTCGTGGTCATAGGCCTGCACGTGTTGCTCAACGATCCAGCGCCGCTGGTGAGCGTGTCCGCCGCGCTGCTGAATCGAGGCGTGCTGGTCGTGTTCGCTGGCGTGCTGGTGGCAACGCTGCTGCGCGCGCGGGCCGCGCGCAGGCGAGTGCCGCTGGCGGAAGAGAACTCCAGCGCGTCGCGTCGCGCCGCCTGAAGACTCAACCGCGCTCGCGGCGCTTGTCTCACTTTCGAGACTCAGAGTTCAGAGTGCGCCGCGCGCGGCTCGAAGTAGGGCGCAGAGTTTCCACCCATTCCGTCGCGAGGTGTGCACCTCGCGGCCCATCTCGCAGTGAGTGCGATGATGTTCTGTCCCATCGTCGCGGCGCTCCGCGCTGCTCCTCCGTCTTCGGCCTAGCGTTTCGCTGGCGCTAGCCTGAAACCACCGCGCCGAATCGCGCGCCCTCGGGCCCGCTCGGCGTTCGGGATCTCGTCACCGAGAGGACTCGTGTCCGTCCTCCGCGGCGCCGCGCTCCCTTCGCGCGTGTCTTGTCCACGCGTGTCGCCCTCGATTTCGAGTCCGCCGGCCGCGCGCCGGTCATCCAAGCCAAGGCCCCTCCGTGCTCTCTTTCTTTCAATCCAATTCGCTCTTCGTCCGGCGTCAGCTCGACCTCGCTGGCGGCGAGATCCAGAAGAGCCTCGAGCGCCTGTCCTCCGGTCTGCGCATCGTGCACGCCTCCGACGATCCCGCCGGACTCGGGATGTCCGAGCGCTTGCGCGGCCTGATCGCCAGCTACTCGGGCGTGCATCGCAACATCGACCAGGGCCTCGGCCTGGTGCGCACGGCGGACGGCATGCTGGGCGAGGTGAGCAACCTGCTCACGCGGCTGCGCGAGATCGCCACGCGCGCCGCCAACGACACGCTCACCGCCGTCGACCGCAGCGCTCTGCAGACCGAATTCCAGGGCCTGGCCGGCGAGGTGCGGCGCATCATCGACACGGGCGAGTTCGACGGCAACGGGCTGTTCAACACCAACACCGCGCTCAATCTGCAGGTCGGACCCACGCCGACCAGCGTGCTCGCCATCCCGCGCCTCGATCTGCGCGCGACGGCCGCGGCGCTGACGACCGTCAACCTGACGACTCCGGCCGGCGTCACCGCGGCGGTGAATGGCCTGAACACGTTCCAGAGCACCGTCACCGGTCTGATCGGCGTGGTCGGGACCACGAGCCAGCGCCTGGAGAGCCTGATGCGCACGGCCGACGTGACCCGCGACAACCTGAGTCAGGCCGAGAGCCGCATCCGCGACGTGGACGTGGCCGAGGAGGCCGCGCGCCTGACGCGCAACCAGGTCATGCAAGCCGCGGCGGCGGCGCTTCTGGCGCAGGCGAACATCCAGCCCGAGGTGCCCCTGTCCCTGCTCGATTTCCGCGGGGGTTGAGCGTCGCGCCGGGGCGCCACGCGGCCTCGTGCGCTTCCCCGGCTGGGGCGCGGGCGCCGCCCCTGGTCCGCTCGGCGAGCGGGTAGACTGCGCGCGACCCGCCGCATGCCATGAGGAACCTGATCGCGCTCGCGCTGCTCGTCGTCCCGTTCGCGTTCGCTTCGCCGCCGGCCGGCGGGGGCCTGACCAAGGCGCTGGAGGACGCTGGTCGCGCGCTCGACGCGGGCGACTTGCCGCGCACGCGCGAGGCCCTCGATCGCGTGTTGGAGCGCGACTCGAACTCGCTCGTCGGCTGGGGCCTGGTCGAGCGCTGGGCGGAGAAGGCCGGCGAGCGCGACGAACGCGTGTACGCGCTGCACAAGCTGCTCGCGCTGACGCGCACGCAGACGAAGGACAAGGCCGCGGTCGAGGCGCTGCGCGCGCGACTGCTGCCGCTCGACCCGGTGGCGAACCAGCTCGGCAAGCTGCGCACGGACTACGTCGACAAGCTCGTCAAGCTGGCCGAGGGCTACGAGAAGGGCCGCCGCCCGCACTCCGCCATCCGCGCCTACAAGCAAGCCCTGGCGCTGGATCCCGATCGCGCCGACCTCCAGGCGCTCATCGAGCGTCTGGCGGCCTCGCCCGATCCGAGCCTGGCCGAGGACGCGCGTCCGAAGGACTTGCTGGAGGGCATCTCGGCCGAGTGGATCGCCGCGCACGACAAGAAGCACCTCGAGTGGTCGGACAAGGCCGTGCTCGAGAAGCCCAACTACGTCACGCAGACCGACGCTGGCTACGAGGTGCTGGTGCGCACGGGCGAGGCCATGGAGCAGATGAACGCCTTCTACCGGATCTTCTTCCGGTACGGGGCCGAGGGCGACAAGCGCAACCCCTCGCGCATCTTCGTCAACATCTACAAGACGCGCTCGGAGTACACCCAGGATCCGAAGGACTGGAGCGGCGGGCACTTCACCGGCGACTCGGTCGAGACCTACATCGGCTCGGGCGGCTTCGAGGAGATGACCGGCACGCTGTTCCACGAGGCCGCGCACCAGTTCGTGTCGCTGGCCACCAACGCGGCCGGCTGGCTGAACGAGGGCTTGGCCTCGTTCTTCGAGGGCACGCGCATCCTCTCCAACGGCACCGTGATCATGAACCTGCCCGCGACGGGGCGGCTGTACGCGCTCATCCCGCGCATGGAGCGCGGCTTCATGGAGGACGTGAAGGACGGCATCGACCCGGACGACGTCACCAAGGATCCGCCCAAGTCGCCGACCTTCCGCATCGTGCTCGAGGACCGCTACGAGTGGGGCCCGCCCTGGTACGCGCCCACCTGGGGCGTGGTGTTCTTCCTCTACAACTACCAGGACCCGGTCGACGGACGCTTCGTGTACCGCAAGACGTTCTGGGACTTCGTCGACGCCTCGGGCGGCCTGAGCGGCGACAGCGCGATCCAGAAGTTCGAGGAGCTCGTGCTGGCCAACCCCGCGCCCCCAACGACGGGCGTGCAATCGACGATGGCCTTGCCCAAGACGGTCGACCAGCTCAACGAGGTGTGGATGGACTACATCCTCGGGCTCGGCCAGCGGCAGAACGGCCAGGACAAGACCCCGCCGGCGTTCCTCGACTGGGCGCGCTTCGCCATCAAGCGCGGCGCGCTGGACGACGCGGCCGAGCACTTCGAGCGCGCGCTGGCGACGAATCCGCGCGACGCGCACGTCCTGACCGAGTTCGGCGAGTTCCTCAGCACGCGCAAGAAGGACGACCGCGCGGCGCAGCTCCTGGCCCTGGCGGCCAGCGAGATCGAGCACCAGAAGACCGTGGACGCGAAGCTGCTCGAGCGCGTCGAGAAGAACCTGCGCAAGGTCGATCCCGGCTACCAGCGCCTGGCCGACGTACGCGCGGCCCTGGTCAAGGACGCGCGCGCGGTCATCGAGCGCTACCTGGCCGAGGACCTGAACCTGGTCGCCATGGACCTCGCCAACCACCTGGGCGGCGAGCTCGACGAGCCCTCGCTGTACGACGGCTACGAGAAGGCGGTGCGCAAGAAGGGGCGCTCGCTGGCGCACTGGCGCCTGGTCTACAACGAGGAGAACCTCGAGGGCTGGAACGCCGGCGCGGTGGACGCGAAGTTCACGCCGAACGGCGAGACGCTGGACTCGAAGTTCGGGACCTACGATGCCAAGAAGCACGACTACTCGATCCTGACGCTGGACGAGATCACCTCGGGCGACTACTCCCTCGAGGCCGAAGTCGAGACGCAGAAGGAGCGCGTGGACTTCGCCGGCCTGGTCTTCGGCCGCAAGGGTGCCACCCAGTGCCATGCGTTGGTTCTGTTCCCGCCCGCCGTTGACAAGAACGGCTCGGTGAACCTGGTGACGTTCTTTGGTGCGGATGCCTCGCAGACCTGGCGCACCAGCCCGGTTCAGCTCGTGCAGCCTGCGGCTGCCGCCAGCCCGGAGCGCACGGTGACGAAGGAATCCTCGCGGGCCTTCTTTCGCTTGCGCCTCGACGTGACCGGACGCCTGGTCGACGTGTGGGTCAACGGCGAGTACATGGCCACGCAGGAGTTCCCCAGCCTCGACGTGCTCCGCGGCAGCTTCGGCTTGATCACCGGCCGCGGTGAGTCGCGCTTCCGCAACGTGCGCTTCCTCTCGCGGCACCCGCGCGATCCGTCGGCCGCGATCGAGCGCAACATGACGCTCGAAGCGGAACAAGCCGGCGGCGAGGCGATCAACGGCAGCTGGCTCGGCCTCGCGCCGCCCTTCCCGAGCGCGCAGAAGTGGCTCCAGGGCGAGCGCAAGTCGTGGGA
>SIAI01000051.1 GCA_009691855.1 Planctomycetota bacterium
CCGCGCCGCCGAAAGAGCTCGACCACGTCACCGGCCATGCGCGCGAAGGACCGCGCCAGGGCGAAAAGAGAGCCGACGGCGCGTGGCGCGTCGAGGCCAGCGAGCACATGAACGGCACGCTCGCGAGCTGCCTGCGGGTCAGCCGGGATCGGCTCTCCATACGCCGTCAGCAGGTCCTCTATGTCCGCCGGATCGCGCAACAGCTCCGCGAGATCAACACAAGGGTTCGTCATTCCTCCGACGATGACTGGCCCCGCAGCCCCTGCCGGGCGAATCGCTGGTACGCGTCCCCTCGCCCATTACCGCCCGCTTCGCCCAGCGCCCGCGATCTCTTCGAACGTCGCGTTCTGGATGCGGTAGCGCTCCCAGCCCTGGAAGTCGAAGTGCCACCATTCGTACGCGTAGACGCGGAAGCCCTCGGCCTCCATGGCGTCGCGCAGGAGCTCGCGGTACCAGCGCTGCAGCGAGGTGCCGCCGACGTAGTCGGGGTAGGAACGCTCGCTCATCTCGTCGTAGAGGCCGACCATCTCGAGCGGCGCGCCCGTGGCGAGCTCGCACAGCGTGAGGTCGACGGCGCAGCCGCGGTTGTGGCGCGAGCCCTCCGCTGGATCGGCGACGAACTGATGCTGCGCGGCGGGCGTCGCCTCCCAGAACATCTTGGTCACGTACCAGGGGCGGTAGGCGTCGTGGATCAAGAGCCCGTAGCCGCGCTCGGCGAGCTGCTGCTGCGCGCGCACCAGCGCAGCGGCGGCCGGTCGCTGCAGGAAGGCGCGCGCCGACTCGTAGCAGCGTGCTTGCAGGAAGTTGTTGGTGCTGGCGTAACGCACGTCGAGCCGGAGCGTCGGGTCGAGCGGGGTGAGCTCGACCAGCTCGGAAGCGGCGAACTCGCCGCGCTCCGCGGGCGGCTCGGCGGCCAGCGCTTCGCGGCGCAGCTCCTCGACCGGCCGCAGGGGCTGGATCGTGAAGGTCGCCGCGTCCTCGCCCTGGATCGCGCGCCGCGCGAAGACGATCCCGGCCGCGAGCACCTCGGTCGCACGGCCGCGCGCGTCGCGCCGGAAGATGAGCTGCTCGCCGTGGTACAGGCCGCCGTCCTGCGGGAAGGCGAAGACGTCCGCGGAGAGCTCGCGCAAGGGATCGATCTCGCTCCACTCGATCAGCGCCTGCAGAACGCCGTCCTTCTCGTAGATGAAGAGCACGTCGTGCTCCCAGCCGTACTCGCCGACGAGCCCGGCGAAGCGCGCGGGTACGGGCGCGGGCTTGGCGAGCTCGGCGCGCTCGTACACTAGGTCGCCGAAGCGCACGTGGTCGGCGTCGATGAGCGCGAGCGTGGCCCCGAGGTCCAGGCGGCCGTCGAGGCGCAGCATGGCGCCGTGGGCGCGCACGGGCACGCGCTCGCGAGCGTGCTCGGCGAACAGCTCGCCGGCGCATGCGCGCAGCTCGAGCACGTCGTCTCCGTGGACGTAGCGGCCCTCGAAACGCTGCGCGACCCCGGGCTCGATGGGCGCGGGCAGGGAGGCCGGCACGAGCGCGCGGCCTTCCTTGGCGGCCAGCATCCACTCGAGGGCTTGGCGCGCAATGCGGCTCGTGACCGAGTTCACCACGTCCACGTTGGCGCACACGACCACGCCGAGCTCCGCGTCTTTCAGGAATTGCAGCTGCGTCGCGAAGCCGTAGATCGCCCCGCCGTGGCCGTAGCTCGTGTGCCCCGCGAGCTCGCCGATCGCGAAGCCCAGGCCGAAGCCCGTGCGCGCGCCCGGCTCGGCGAACTGCGGCGTGAGCATCTCCGCCAGCGTTGCGGGCGCGAGCACCGACCCCTCTGGCCCGCATCCGTCGGCGAAGACCACCGTCAGGAAGCGCGCCAGATCCGCCACCGTCGAGTACAGGCTGCCGGCCGGCGCCATGCCGAGCTGGAACGTCGGCGCCGCGAACGCGCGCCCGTCGTAGCTCCACATCAGGCCCTGCGCGAGCCGCGGCGCGAGCTCGGGCCGCGGAAAGAAGGCGCTCTCGCGGAGGCCCATCGGCTCCAGCACCGCGCGCTGCACGTAGGCGGTGAAGGGTTCGTGCTCGAGATGCTCGAGCACGTAGCCGACTGCCGCGATGCCGGCGTTCGAGTACTTCGCGCGCGCGCCGGGGGCATAGACGAGCTCGGTGCCGTTCAGGCTCGCGACGGTCGCGGCCAGGCTCGGTTCGCTGGGATCGAAGTAGTGCCCGACCGGCGGCTCGCGCACGAGCCCGCTGCGGTGCGACATGAGCTCGCGCAGCGTGAGCGCGCCGCCGAACGGATTGCGCGGCGCGAGCTCCGGCAGATAGGTCTGGATCGGCGCGTCCAGGTCGAGCTCACCGCGCTCGACGAGCTGCATCACCGCGATGTCGGTGAAGAGCTTGGAGACCGAGCCGACGCGGTACACGGTGTCCGCGGTCGCGGGCGTTCCGCGCTCGGGGTCCGCGGCTCCGAACCCGCGCGCCCACACGATCTCGTTCCCCGCCACCAGCGCCAGCGAGAGACCCGGGATGCGCTTGTCCTGCATCTCGGCCTCGACGTACGCGCTCAGCGCCGTGACGACCGGCGCGTAAGCGGCGCTCTTGGCCGGCGCCGCCGTGCGCGGAGAGCGGCACGCGCTGCCGAGCAGGGCCGTGGCGACGACGGCCGCGCGGCACCATTCGCGGAGCTCGACCCGCGGCCGGCTCAAGGCGATCCTCGCCGCAGGACAGTGGCAGCCAAGCGCACGGGCTACGCGCGCAACGAACCGTGCGGATCGATCACGAACTTCTTGGCCGCGCCCTTGTCGAAGTCCTTGTAGCCCTCGGGCGCGTCGTCCAGCTTGATCACCGTCACGTTGACCGCCTTGGCGATCTGCACCTTGTCGTGCAGGATCGCCATCATCAGGTTCTTGTTGTAGCGCATCACCGGACACTGGCCGGTGGTGAAGCTGCAGCTCTTCGCCCAGCCCAGACCGATGCGAATCGAGAGGCTGCCGACCTTCGCCGCCGCGTCCACGCCGCCCGGGTCGCCGGTCACGTACAGCCCGGGGATGCCGATGTTCCCGCCCGCCTTGACCACGGTCATGGCGGTGTTGAGCACGGCCGCGGGCATCTCCTGCTTGGCGTCGCTTCCGTTCCCGCGCGCCTCGAAGCCCACGCAGTCCACGGCCGCATCGACCTCGGGCACGCCCAAGATCTGCTCGATCTGCTCGGCCACCGTGGCGGAGCGGGACACGTCGACCGTCTCGCAACCGAAGCTCTTGGCCTGCTGCAGACGCTCGGGGATCAGATCGCCGACGATGACCACCGCCGCGCCGAGCAGGTGGCAAGAGGCCGCGCACGCCAGGCCCACCGGACCCGCGCCGGCGACGTAGACCGTGCTGCCCGTGGTCACGCCGGCCGTGAGTGCGCCGTGGTAGCCGGTCGGGAAGATGTCGGAGAGCAGCGTCAGGTCCTTCATCTTCGCCATGGCCCGGTCGCGGTCGGGGAACTTCAACAGGTTGAAGTCCGCGTAGGGCACCATCACGTACTCGGCCTGTCCGCCGATCCAGCCGCCCATGTCGACGTAACCGTAGGCCGCGCCGGGCCGCGCCGGATTGACGCGCAGGCAAATGCCCGTCTTGCCCTGCTTGCAGTTGTCGCAGCGCCCGCAGGCGATGTTGAAAGGCACGCTGACGAGATCGCCCTTCACGAAGCACTCGACATCGCGCCCGACCTCGATCACCTTGCCCGTGATCTCGTGCCCGAGCACCAGCCCGCGCGGCGCCGTCGTGCGCCCGCGCACCATGTGCTGGTCGGAGCCGCAGATGTTGGTGCACACGACATCGAGGATCACGCCGTGCTCGCACTTGCGCTTCTGCTCCGGAAGCTCGAGCTTGGGGAAGTCGATCGACTGCACGTCTACCTCGCCGGGGGCCAGGTAGACAACGCCTCGGTTCTCGGCCATGACGATCGCTCCGTTGTTCGAGGGGCGGCCGAACGGAGAGCGCGCTCGATGAGGCCGCCGCGACGGAGCTCAATCTACCATCGGCTCGGCGCCGCCACGCCGGCGTGACGGATCCTCCACTTCACCACCGACGGTCCGACCGCAAGGTCAGCTCGCCAGCAGCTTGCGCGCTTCCTCGCAGCCGGGCGCGGGGAAGCCGTAGTGGCTGGCCATGACGCGCGTGAGCGCGACGAGATACAGCGGCCGGTGCGCGGGCCGCGCGCTGGAGTGTTCGTCCTGGGCCGTGCGGAAGTACTTCTCAGCGTGCAGCGCGCCGTCCTCGCTCACGGCGAAGGGCAGCAGCAGCGCGAAGAGCTGCTCGGGCGCGTGCCCGAGCGCGCAGTAGCGGCGGGCGGCCTGGCAGGCGCCCTGCTGGTCGCTGGCGCGGATGCGCGCGTCGATCTCGGCCAAGAGCGCGGCGGGCTCGGCCTTCGTGCAGGGCTCGGCCTCGTGGTCGTGCGCGACGAGCGGGCCTGACTGGCCGGCGGTGTGGTAGGCGCCCGCGATCAGGCTGGCGCAGGCGTTCGCGACGCTGCCGACGCGCGCGATGTGGCGCCAGGCGTTGGCCGCGTCCGAGGCGTGCACGCCGACGGACGCGCCGTGCACGCTGCCGATGGGCTTGCCCGCCTCGGCCTGCGTGCGGCCCGGATCGTTCAGCAGCAGGCGCGTCGCGGCCAGTGACAGCGCCGCGCCGACGTCCTCCGCAGCGAAGCCCTCGGCGAGCGCCGCGGCCACGGCGCGGCCCGCGACGGCGCGCTCGGCGGAGAAGACGGTGTCGGCGAGGCGCTCGAGCCAGGCCTCGTCGGCCTTGCGCTGCCCGCGCTCGCGGCGCGCGAGGCCGTGCTGCTCCATCAGCTCGGGCAGGAGCGCGCGGATCTCGTCCGGCGCCTGCCCGCGTTTCGCGCGCTCGGCGTCCTCGTCGATGCAGAAGCGCACGGACTGGCGCAGCATCGTCAGCGCATGCTCGGGGCCGGTGAGGCGCAGGAGGTCGTAGGCGCGCCAGGAGAGCACGACGCGGTGCACGTTCATGTCGTCGCGCACCACGCTCTGCAGCTCCTCGTAGGCTCGCGCGCGCGTCGCGTCGTCGCCGGACTCGAGCGCGGCCAGGCTGTGCTCGGCGCGCGCGAGGTCGCGCGCGCGGACGCTCTCGACAAGCTCGGCCGCGCCCCCGGGACGGACCGCGGAATCGAGCGGCGCGAGCGAGTCGACTTGCGTGTGCCCGCTCTCCTGGCAGAAGCGCGCGTTGCGGTGTAGCACCTTGAGCACGGGCAACGCCCCGTAGGGCGCGGGCATCTGTGCGGCCATCTCGTAGCTCGGCATCAGCGCCATCAGCGCGTGATAGCCGTTGTAGTAGGTACCGCCGTGGGCGCGCGCGTTCGCCAGCGCTCCGGCGGCGACTAGCTCGGAGAGCGGCGTGCCTGCGCGCATTCTTTGCACGAGCAGCGGCAGCAGAGCGTCGGCCTGTGTTTCCTGCAGCAGGTCGACCAGCGGATCGAGCGCGCCGAAGCGCAGGCGCTCGGGTGCAATCTTGACCAGCGTCTCCGCGAAGCCAAGCCGTTGCGCGAGGGCGCAGCCCAGCGCGACCGAGCTCATGCCCCCGATCCTCCCGAGAAACTGCCGCCGGCTAGTGGTCTTCATGCTCGCCTCCTGGCGAAACGGCCCTAAGGCTTGACCGAGGAACTGAGCACAGCGTAGCCAAAACATGCGCTCCCTGCAGGTTCTGGCCGCGCAGCGCGCGCGCGCTAGGCACGTCCGCTATTCTCCGCGCGCATGTCGAAGCCCCTCTTCCGCTGGCTCCTCGCCCCTGCCCTGCTCGCCGCGCCGCTCGCCGCCCAGCAGCGCGAGCCCTACGTCGAGGATCCGGATCGCCCGGCGTATGACGAGCAGGCCCTGCCCAGCGACGACCCGCTGAATGCCTTCGAGTTCGCGATCGGCGGCGACGCGCTGTGGTTCGCGTACCGCAACGGTCTGCACCGCGGTGATGGCTTCCTGTCGCTGGGCTTCCTGGCGAACGAGGACAACGACCTCGCGCTCGCGGGGCGCATCATGCGCTTCGCCGAGCCCGCCTCGGCCGCGCCGCTCGGCCTGGGCCTCGGCCTGGGTTTCGTCGGCGCACACGTTGACGATCCCAACGACGAGCTGTTCGCGATCACGATCACGGGCGCCATGGACCTGGCGCTGGACCAGGTGTACGACCTCGCCTTCCCCACGCGCCTCAGCGTCGAGGTGAGCTACGCGCCCGACGCCGCCACCTTCGGCGACGGCACGCGCGTGCTCGACGTACTGGCACGCGTCGAGATGGACCTCTCCGCGTGGGCCACGGCCTTCGCCGGCTACCGCCAGTTCGAGGTCGACCTCGACAACGAGGACGACGCCGAGCTCGATTCGGCGCTGCACGTCGGCGTGCGCCTCGGCTTCTGAGCCGCTTAGCCGCCGCAGGCGGGCCTGGTCAGGAAAGAACAGGCTGCCCAGGTCCGCTGAGCTTCTATTCGTCGGCCGCCTGCACGGCGCGCAAGACTCCTGGAGTGGCGGAAAGCGCAGCGCGGAGACGCAGAGAGCGCGGAGACTCGCGGAGAAGGAAGGAGCCTGGGCCTCCGCGGTTCAGCCTGCTGGAATCCGACGCTCCGCAGGTCTTCCGCCCCGCTCCCCGTTCTTCCTCCGTGGCGCTCGGCGCTGTGCGCGTCTCCGCGCCGCGTTTCGGTTGCGGGCGGCGCACGCGCGGAACGACTTGTTCTTGGGAAGCCGGGGACCGCTGGGCTCCAGCCCGGCTCTCCTCTTCTTCTCCTCCCTGCGCCCCAGAAAAACGGAGCCGGGCTGGAGCCCGGCGGTCCCCGGAGAGCACACCTCAGCCGAGTTCCGCGAGCAAGCGCCGGTACAACTCCCCGTCCGCCGCGCTGAAGCAACAGAAGGTCAGCGCCAGCTCGACCTCGCGCTCGGCTAGCCACGCGCGCGAGGTGCCCAGCGCGATGCGCGTCGCACGCTCCTTGGGGAAGCCGAACACGCCGGTCGAGATCGCCGGGAAGGCCAGCGTTCGCGCGCCGGCCGCGTGGGCGAGCTCCAGGCTGGCGCCATAGCACGAAGCCAGCAGGGCGTCCTCGCCGTGCTCGCCCCCGCGCCACAGCGGGCCGACGGTGTGGATCACCCACTTCGCGTGCAAGCCGTGGCCGCCCGTGCGCCGCGCCGCGCCCGTCGGACAACCGCCGAGCGCGCGGCACTCCTCCAGCAGGCCCGGCCCGGCCGCGCGGTGGAGCGCGCCGTCCACGCCCCCGCCGCCTAGCAGGCTCTCGTTGGCCGCGTTGACCAGCGCGTCCACGCGCAGTGTGGTGATATCGGCGACGACGACTGCGAACGGCGAGCCCACGCGGCCGAGAGCATAGCCCGCGCGGGTCGCGAAGTCGGCGCGGGACGGGCGCGCGCTCCAGGCTTGCCTTTCCGGCCGCGCGACCGCTAAGAAGGCCGCCATGGAGCGCACGCGCGGGCCCGTCTTCGTCCTCGGCCTGGTGGGCGCGATCGTGCTCGGGGCCGTGCTCGCGTACTGGCTCGAGCGCGCGACGGCGGAGCGCGCGGCGAACCCGGACGAACAAGAGCACGTCGATGAGGCGTCGCACGCGCGGCGCGAGGCCTCCGCCGAGGACGAACGCGAGGAGCCCAGCCGTCGCGCGGCCGCGCCGCGCGCCGAACCCGGCGCGGCGCGTGCTGCGGCCGTCCCGGCCGCAGCGCCCGAGGGCGTGCTGGCCGGGCGCGTGCTCGATCCCACGGGTCGGGCGCTGGGCGGCGCGAGCGTGGCGTTGACGCGCGCCGAGGCGCGCGAGTTCACCGTGCTCGACCTCGCCGTGCGCGCCGCGGCCGTGCCCGTGGCCGAGCAGCTCAGCGACGCCGACGGCCGCTTCCGCTTCGCGCTCGCGCTGGGTCTGCCGGTCGACGCCACCGCGGTGCTCGAGGGCTACAGCTCCGCGCTGGTCACCGCTGCCTACGCCGGTCAGGAGCTCGAGCTCGTGCTCGCACCGGGTGTCTTGGTCCACGGCACGGTCACGCGCGCGCGCGACGGCGCGCCGGTCGCCGCGGCGGAGGTACGCGTGTTCCAACTCGGCGGTCCGACCACGCTCGAGCGCCGCACCAAGACGCGCGCCGACGGCGGCTACGAGCTGCGCATCCCCTTCCGCACGAACGCGTGGCTCGAGATCGTGCCCGTGCACGAGCAGGGCACGGACTGGTTGGAGCTCGAGATCGGCCCCGACGAGCGCTGCGAGAAGGACGTGCTCTTGGCCGACGGCACCGCCGTGGTCGGACGCGTGAGCGACGCCGCGACGGGCTCCGGCCTGGCCGGCGCGACCGTGGGTGAGGGCTCGTGGTTCCGGCGCACGGCCACGACTGATGCGCACGGTGAGTATCGCCTGGAGGGGTTCGGCGCGCCGAGCGTGCGCGAGGTGCACGTCCGGGCCGGCGGCTACGGCGCGGCCAAGAGCGAGGTCCAGCCGCCCGTGGACGGCGTGCTACGCCTCGATTTCGCGCTGCAGCGCGCGCGCGCGGTGAGCGGGCGCGCGGTGGACGACGGCGGCGCGCCGATCGAGGGCGCGTACGTGGCCGCGGTGGCCAGCGAGTTCGACGACAACGGGCAGCGCAGCGACTGGCTCTCGACACGCACCGACGCCGACGGCCGTTTTCGCCTGGGCGACCTCACCGCCGACCTCGGCCACGCGCTGTTCGTCAGCCGCCACGGCTACGGCACGCAGGTGCACGACTTTCCCGAGGGCGAGCGCGAGACGCCCGAGCTCGTGCTGGCGGACATCGTCCTGCGCCGTCCGGCGCTGTTGGCCGGGCGCATCGAGGATCCGGCCGGGCAGCCGCTCGCCGAGGTCGAGGTCGAGCTCGAGGGCTGGAACCACGACCGCTACCGCTTCACGCAGAGCGCGACGGCGCACGCGCGCTTCTACGTCGATCGCCGTGCGGTGCACAGCGACGCGCGCGGGCGCTTCTGGTTCGGCGACCTCGCGGCGGGGCGCTATCGCCTGGTGACGCGCAGCGCGGGCCGGCCCGAGAGCGCGCCGTTGACGATCGAGCTCACCACCGGCGAGCGCCGCGAGGACGTGCTCCTGCGCCTCGACGCGGGCAGCACGCTGGTCGGCCTGGTGCTGGGCGAGCACGGCAGTGCATTGAGCGGCGTGTACGTCTCGGCGCAGAGCGAGCGCCTGAACGATCCCGCCGCCAGCGCGCCCGGACACGTGCACGTGAAGACCGCGGTCGACGGACGCTTCGAGATCGCGGGCCTGCCGGCCGGCGAGTACACGCTGCGCGCCTACCCGCTGGAGACGCCCGCCGCCGATCCCGACCAGCCCTGGCTCCCGGCCACGATCGCGCACGTCTCGACCGGCGCGCAGCCGCTGCAGATCGAGCTCGCGCACGGCGCGGTGATCCGCGGACGCTGCCTGGACGCCGTCGGCGCGCCGCTCGCTGGCTACGTCGTGGGCGCCAAGAACGCCCAGGGCGCGAGCGGAGAGTACGCCCAGGCCGACCTCGCCGGCGCCTTCTCCCTCACGGTGCCGAAGGGCACGCGCTGGACGCTCGAGCTGCGCGGCCCACCCCAGAGCGCGGGCTTCGCCAGGGTTTTCGCCGAGCGCACGGACGTCGCCGCGGGCACGCGCGACGTCGAGCTGCGCCGCGCGCAGTGACTCTCCGCGGCGATTGCGGCGCAGCCCCGCGCCTCCTCTTCAGGCGCAATACGGCGCCCTTTCGGGGCGGGCGGCGACGCCGGCTGAACACTCGCACGAGCAGCGGGCCGGCAGGCTGTCGGCGATCCTGGCGCTTTCGTCCGCGCCGGACCGGGTTCGCTGAGCGGCTTGCGAACCCTGCGCGGAACAGGCTGGAGCACGGACGAGCGCCGGCCATGACGCGCGCCGGCCGCGCGCGGCCGGACTGTGCTAGCATTGGTATGCACCTTGGCGCAGCGCATGAGACGGCAGGGAAGAGCTTTCCACGGCAGCCTGGCCGGCCTGGTGCTCGGCGCCCTGGCCGCGGCCCAGGGCCAGCGCCTGAACGAACCCTTCGCGCTGCCGGACAGCGACGTGCTGGGCTTCGCGCTCGACGCGCGCGGGCAGAACGCGGTGTTCGCCGCCGACCGCGACGTGGACAACGTGTTCGAGCTCTACGGCGGCCCGACGGACTTCCACAACCCGCCGCGCGAGCTCAGCGCGGTGCCGGTGCCGGGAGGTGGCGTGGTCGAGTTCGCGATCAGCCCCGACGGCGCGTGGGCCGTGTACCGCGCCGACCAGGCCGTGGACGAGTCGCTGGAGCTCTTCGCCGTGCCGATCGACGGCAGCGCCGCGCCCGTACGCCTCAATCCGGCGCAGGCCTCCGACCGCGACGTCGCGGCCTTCCGCATCAGCGCCGATTCGACTCGGGTCGTGTTTCTGTCGAACCAGCGCGGCCTGAACTCGAACGAGCTCTACGCCGTGCCGATCGACGGCAGCGCGCCGGCGACGCTGCTGCACCCGCTGGGCGGCACGCGCGACACGCTCGAGTTCGCCCTCGCCCCGGACGGCTCGCGCGTGGTCGAGCGCGCCGATCCGAACGGCGTCGTCGAGCTGTTCAGCGTGCCCAGCGACGGCAGCGCCGCGCCCGTGCGCCTGAACGGAAACCTGGCGCAGTTCGCCACGGTGGCGAGCTTCCAGGTCTCCGCCGACTCGCAGCGCGTCGTGTACTTCTCCGACCAGTCGCGCGCGGGCGTGTTCGACCTCTTCGGCGGCCCGCTCGACGGCAGCGCGCCCGCCAAACGCCTTAACCCGCGCCTGCCATTGAGCGGCGACGTCAGCGACTACGCGATCACGCCCGACGCGCGCCGCGTGGTCTACCTGGCCGACGCGGACGCGGATTCGATCTTCGAGCTGTTCGTGACCGATTTCACCGGCGACCACGCGGGCAAGCTCGACCCCGGGCTCGCGCCGGGCGGCAGCACGCTCGACTTCCTGGTCTCGCCCGACGGGCGCTTCGTGGCCTTCCGCGCGCAGGCGCTGGCCCCCACCCAGAACGACCTCTTCTGCGCGCCGCTGCGCCCCGGCCCGTGGCCCGACGGCCGGCGTCCGGTCGCGCGCGTCAGCGGGCCGCTGATCCCGAACGGCGACGTGCGCCTGTACGCCTTCGCGCGCGAGCGCATCGTGTACCTTGCCGACCAGGACGTCGATAGCCGCATCGAGGTCTACTCCGCGCCGGTGAGCGGCGGAGTTCCGGCGCGCAAGCTCAGCGGTGCGCTGACCGCGACCGGTGCCTCACTGCTGCGGATCTCGAACGACGGCCGCACCGCCGTGTACCGCGCCGAGCGCCAGGTCGGCGTGGCCGAGCTCTTCGCCGTCCCGGCCGATGGCTCCGCCGCGCCGAAGCGGCTGAACGCAGCGCTGGTCACGAACGGCGCCGTGCTGCCCGACTTCACGCTGCGTGGTCAACGCGCGTTCTACCGCGCGGACCAGGAGATCGACGGGATGCTGGAGTTGTTCTCGAGCTTCCTCGTGCGCCCGAATCTGCCGCGCTGACGCGCGCCTACTTGGCGGCGCACACCCACGCGACCGCGTTGCGCAGCAGGCGGCGATAGGCCTCGCTCTCGTGCGCCGCGCCGTCGTGGCCGAGAGTGAGGCCGACGATGCGGCCCTTTCCGTGGCCGCGCGTCCACAGGACGGGGAACTCGGCGCCGCTCGTTTGTGACTTGCCGATGGCGAGGACGGTGCTGCCGGCGGCCCCATCGACATCGAGGTCGAGTTCGAGGCGGTAGAGCTCGTCCTTCACGCTGAAGCTCTTGGGCACGCCCTGGGTGAGCGCGTGCTCGGCCGTGAGGCGCACGCCGAACTCGGCATAGGCCTCGTGGCTCTTGGCTCCGCCGCCGACGAGCTCGCGGTTGTATTCGGGCCAGTCGGCCCAGTTGTACCAGGTCGCCGGATGCGCGAGTACCAAGCCGCCGCCGCGCGCGCTGAAGGCGAAAACGGCCTCGCGCAGCGCTGGATCGGCGAGCGGCTGGTTGGTGCACAGCACGAGCACCTCGAGCTCGGCGAGGGCGCGCGCGAGCTCGGCCGGGTCCTCGGAGTAGCCGACGGACTTCTGCGTCGTCGCCAGCGTCGCACCGTCTTCCTTCTCGTACCAGCGCCGGAAGTCGTGGCTCGAGCCGCCGCCGAAGACCAAGACTTGCGGGCTCGGCCGAGGCGCGCTGTTCGGCGCCGGCAGCGGACTCGCGCCGGCGAGCTGCGCCGTCAGGGCCACGAAGGTCGGCGCGAGGTGGTTGTCGAAGCTCTCCAGCACGATCGAGCTCACCACGCCGCTCTTCTCGGGCACGAGCGCGAACATGCGCATCTGGCCCCAGCTGTCCTCGCTCAGCACGTCGACCCACTGCGAGCCCGGCACGTCGTTGCGCCCGATCCAGTCGCCGAACTCGGTGCCGTCGAGCAGCAACTGCTCCGCGCTCGTCCCGTCGACGTACTTCCAGGTGAGCTTCACCGCCGGCGACTTCGACTGCGTGTAGGGGTAACCCCAGGCGGCGATGCCGCCGAGCACGAACAGACGCGCGAACGAGTAGCCGAGCGGGATCTCGACCTTCTGCGGGTACGAGTGCGACTCCCAGCCCGCGCCCATGCCGCCGCGCAGGGTGAGCGTGTTCTTCTGCTCGCTCATGCGCGCCGGATCGAGCACCTCGAAGGGCACGCCCTCGACGCCGGTCACGCCGTACTGCTTGAACAGCATCGGCTTGGCGTCCTTCTGCGTGTCGTACAGACCGCGCGCGGTGCTCGACGAGCAGTACAGGCGCAGGTCCACCACGCGGAAGCCGGCCCACTCGCCCGCCAGGAAGGCGATCACGTCGCGCAGCGCGTCCGCGCCCAGCGACTCGAAGCCGGTGGGCATGGGCGAGCGTCCGGTCGAGCGCAGCTCGGCGATGTCCGTGCGGCGCACCTCGCGCTCGCCGTTCGCGTTGCGGATCAAGAGCGCCTCGGCGGTCTCGCGCTTGATGACGCCGTCGATCAGCTCGCCGCCGTTGGTCTCGACCACGTACTCCAGGAACGCCGGCTCGACCGCGCGGTTCGGGTCGATCAGGAACGGCAGGAGCTCGCGCGCGCCGTGCGCGCCCATGCCGGTGAGATCCGGGCCCACGTCTCCGCGCGTCTCGGCACCCTTGGCGGTGTGGCAGTTGCCGCAGTTTTTCTCGAACAGTTCGCGTCCGCGCGCTGCGTCGCCGGGTCGGTCGACCAGCGGCGTGAGCTCGGCCAAGAGCGCGTCCTTGTCGGAGCGCTCGCCGCCCACCAGGCGCTGCAAGAGCTCGGTGGCGCGCGCGGCCACGGTCGCGTCGGGATGGTTGCGCAGGCGGTGCAGGCCCTGGGGCCCGAGCTCGTTGGCGCGCAGCTCGCCGGCGTCGAGCGCGTCCAGCAGCACGTGCGTCGCCGCCGGGCGGGCGAGCAACACGGCCAGAGCGCGCTCGCGCGCCGGCTGCGACAGCGCGCCGAAGCGTGCGCACAGCGTGGAGGCCGCCGCGGGCAGCGCGCCCAGCGCGTCGATCACGCGCGTCTGCACGTCCAGCGGATAGAGCGGATCGAGGAAGCCGCCGGCGAGCTCGAGCGCGCGCGCCTCGTGTTCGGGCAGCGCCAGCATGGTCGTCAGCGCGCCGAGGCGCAGCCCCTGCGCGCGGCCTTCGTCGCCGACGATCTCGGCCAGGCGCCCGCCCAGCGCCGCGCGCGCGTCCACGACCTTGCTGCTGTCGCTCCAGCGCTGCGCCAGCGGCAGCGCGGCGATGGTCACCTCGGGGAACGGGCTCGCCAGCAGGCGGATCAACGCGTTGTCGAGGCGCGGCGAAGGCCAGGGTTTGTCGGCCGCGGCCAGGCCGCGCGCGAGCTCGTCCAGCACGGCGACCGCCGGCCCGGGCGCGCGCGTGCCGCGCTCGGCCATGGTCACCACGACCTCGATCGCCTGGCCCATGTCCTTGCGCTGTGCGAGGTTCTTGCCCAGCGCACGCAGCAGCGGCTCGAGGCGCTCGGCGCCGGGACTGGCCAAGGCCGCCTCGGCGAAGCTCGCCGGACGGCGCGCGGCGATGGCCAGCACGGCCGAGCGGCTCCAGTCCTCCTCGAGCGCGAGCGTCAACTCGATCAGCCGCGGATAGGCCGCCTCGGGCATCACGCGCCGCAGCAGCACCAGGCCGGCCAGACGCGTGCGCGCGTCGCGCTCGTCGAACACGCGCTCGGGCTGGCTCAGGCCGCGCGTGACGGCAAAGTCGTCCAGCGTGCCGAGCGCGCGCAGCGCGTTCTTGCGCACGCCCGCGAGCATGTCCTGCTGCGCGCTCGACGACACCGACAGCAGCCGCTCCGGCGCCACGCGCGCCAGCGTCCACAGCGCGGCGATGCGGCCGGCGGGCGCGTAACTGGCCAGGGCCTTCTCCTGTAACGCCATCTGGGTCGGCGCAGCGAGCTTCTCGCGTTCGCACAGCAAGCGCTGGGCAGTGCTGCGCACCCAGCCGTTGGCGTGCTCGAGAGCCGTCACCAGCTGGAGCTCGTCGGCCTGCGCCAGCGCCGGTACCGCGGCGGGCTTCGCGCGCCGATGCTGGATGCGCCAGATGCGCCCGTGCTCGTGGTCGCGGTCGGCGCGCACGGCGGCGTTGGTCGGACCGTGCTGCGGGCCGCGCGTGTCGTTGTGCACCGCGGCCTGGTTGTAGAAGTCGAGCACGTACAGCGCGCCGTCGGGGCCGACGCGCAGGTGCACGGGTCGGAACCACAGATCGGTCGAGGCCAGGAACTCGGCCTCGCGCGCCTTCGAGGCCACGAAGGACACGCCCTTCTCGGTCAAGGAATCGTGGTGCACGAGGTTGATGGTCGGCTCGCACACGAACTCGTCGCCGTCGAACTCGGCCGGCCAGGCGCCGCCGGTGTACACGCAGCAGCCGGCCGCGGCGGTGAAGCCGCCCACGAAGTCGATCTGCTGGTATGGCGGCCGCTCGTGGTCGCGCAGCGGGAAGGCGCGCTCGTGGTCGTTCACCTGCAGCCAGCTCTCGACGCCACCCACGCGCCCGCGCGCCAGCTCGGCCTCGCTCAGCACCACATGGCGCGAGTGCGAGCCGTTGGCCATCGTGAACACGAGCTCCTCGTCCCAGGTGAAGTCGAGGCCCCAGGTGTTCGAGCCGTAGGCGCTCACCATCTCGATCGCGCTGCCGTCGGGCCGGAAACGAAACAGCCCGTTGCCGATCTTGCCGTGATCGACGCCGTCGCGGCCGACGACGTGCTCCGAGGCGTTGCCGCTGTAGCCCTGCGTGGCGTAGATCCAGCCGTCGCGGCCCCAGCGCAGGTTGCTGACCACGGCGTGCGTGTCGCCGAAGCCGAAGCCCTGGTAGAGCACCACGCGCTGGTCGGCCTTGTCGTCGCCGTCGGTGTCGCGCAGCCAGAGGATCTCGGGCGCCTGCGCGACGATCACGCCATCGCGCTGGAAGACCAGGCTGGTGACGAGGTCGAGGCCCTCGGCGAAGACCTTGCGCTCGTCCATGCGCCCGTCGCCGTTCGCGTCGGCGAGGATCACGACCTGGTCGCGCGCCGGCACGCCGCTGAACTGCTGCTTGTCGGGGTAGCTCGGGGTGAGCGCGACCCACATGCGCCCGCGCGCGTCCCAGTCGAGCGAGATCGGGTTGACCACCAGCGGCTCGGCGGCCACCAGGGACAGCTCGAAGTCGGGGTGCAGCACGAGCGCCGCGGCCGCCTTCTCCGGCGCCAGCGGTCCGCCGGGCGGATAGCGCAAGCCCGCGACCTCGGCCTGCGTCACCAGCAGATCCGCGTCGCGCTTGCCGGCCCAGGCGATGCCGCGCAAGAGCAGCGTGCGCCAGGCGGGGTTGGCGAAGCTCTTCCACTCGTGGCCCTGGATCGAGACGAACGCCCGGTACGCGTCCTTCTCGTAGGTCCACATCTGCGGCGTGACGTCGAAGGGCGTGTGGAACGCGTTCGCCAGCACGTGCGCCTTTGGATCCAGGTGCAGGTCCCAGTAGATCTCGTCCTGGAAGTCGAAGTTGCCCGCGCCCTGGGTGATCGGGTGCTCGTGGTCGGCGAAGCACAGGCCGATCTCGCCCTCGAAGTACTGCGAGTGGCCGTGCTCCCAGGCGCCGCCGGCGACGGTCTGGAACCACAGCGGATCGTCGCCGCACACGCCGTCGTGCAGCACCACGAGTCCCCCGCCGCGTCCGAGGAAGGACTCGAGGCGCGCGCGCTCGTCGCCGTGGATCGCGGCGCCGTCCGCGGCATAGATCACGAGCACGTCGCTCTGCGCGAGCTGCTCGGCGCTCGGGAACTCCATCGTCCCGCTCACCGTGCAGCCGCGCTTCTCCAGCAGCGGCTGCCACTCCGCCACGAAGCGCGGGTGGTCGTGCTGACCCTCGCCGTGCGTCTTGGGACCGCCGCGCAGGAGAACGCGCAGCGGCGTCGCGCTCTGCGCGGAGAGAACGGGAACGAGGAACAGACTGGCGAGGAGTAGGGGGCGCATCGCGCGCAATCCTAGTGTCGAGCTTCCGAAGTGCGCCGGACGATCCGCGCTCGCTCGCCGCGCTCTATTTCACTGGGTCGGCCTGCCCCTGACGCAGTAGAGGCTCTTGACGCCGCGCAGGAGCAGCGCGCTGCCCCCCACCGAGGGGGTCGCCCAGAAGGTGTCCTCGAGCGCGCCCTTGCCGACGACCTCGAATTCGGGGCCGACCTGCACGATCGCCGCGTGGCCCTCCTCGTCGAGCAGCACGAGCTTGTCGCCCACCACGATCGGCGAGGCCGAGATCGTCACCAGGCCGGGCACGCGCTCCTTGTAGATCTGCTCGCCGGTCGAGGCGTCACGGCAGGTGAGGAGGTTCTCGCCCGTCAGGTACAAGAGGCCGTCGACCGAGACCGGCGAGCCCATGTCCGGTGAGGACGCCTTCTGCGCCCAGGCCTGCGACTTGGGCTCGCTCGAACCCTTGGCCGGCGAGAGGTCGCCGTCCGCGCCCGCATTCAGCGCCAGGAGCGGCGGGTTGCCCCCCGGGCTCGCCTGCCCGAAGTAGAGGCGTTCCGCGTCGGCGCCGAACGAGCACATCGTCGGCCCGATGACGCCCGACACGTGCCACAGCTCCTTGCCGGTCGCAGGATCGCTGCTGGTGATCAGCGCGCCGCTCGAGGCGACGAGCTCGGTGCGCTTCTGGTTCTTCCACACGAGCGGCGTCGACCACGAGGTCGCGGCCTTGTCGCGCGCCAGGCGCCACAGCTCCTTGCCGCTCTTCGTGTCGAGGCACACGACGAAGGACTTCTCCTCGTTGAAGCACTGGACGAAGACCTTGCCGTCGAGGATCGCGGGCGAGCTGCCGGTGCCGTAGCCCTGCGTGGTCGGATAGCTGCCGAGCTCGGCCTTCCATAGCGGCTTGCCGCTCGGGTCGAAGGCCGCCAGGGTGCCGGTCGCGCCGAAGAAAGCGTACACCCCGTTCGCGTCGGCCACGGCGGTCTCGGTCGCCCACGTGTTCGAGGGGTGGATCGGGAACTTGGGCTTCGCCTTGCACGCGCTCTGCGACCAGCGCTCCGCGCCCGTGGTGAGATCGAGCGCGACCACGCGCCAGTCGATCGTCACGTCGGGCACCGCGCCGGCCTTCATCGTGCGCGGATCGTCCACGCCGGCCTGCATGCCCATCGGCGTCTCGAGCCCCTCGCCGACCGCCGTGGTGAGGTAGATCGTGTTGCCCACGACCACCGGCTGCGACCAGCCCTGGCCGCTCAGCGCCGTGCTCCACGCGAGGTTCTTCGTCGCGCTCCACTCCAGCGGGATGCCCGCCGCCGGCACGACGCCGGTGCCGTTGGGCCCGCGGAACTGCGGCCAGTCGCTGCTGCCGGAACCGTTCGAGGGAAGGAGCGAGACGACGAAACCGAGGACGAGCGCGGGATTCATGGGCAACGATTCTCGCGGGCTTGGAGCTGGGCGTCAAACCGCGCGCGGCGAGCGGGCGCCGCGCGAACGGCTATGCTCCCGCTCCACTCGCGCGCTGCGAGCCTCGCTGCCGCCGGGAAACCCTCGAAGGTGATCGCATGACTTCGCCGCCCTCTGCCTCCGCGCCGACCCACTGGACGCTCGCCTGTGTGCTCTCGGCGCTACTGGCAGCCTGCGCGGACGTGCGCACGAGGCCGGCGAGCGACGAGGACTCGTGCGCCTGGCCGCTCACCCGCCCCGAGGCGAGCGGCTACGCGGAGACGAGCCGCTACGCGGACGTCGTCGAGTTCATGGAGGCGCTGGCGGCCGCCTCGCCGGAGATCCACCTGACGACGTACGGCTACACCTACGAGGGCCGCCCGATGCTGCTGGCCGTGGCCGGCGCGCCGGCGGCCACGCCCGAAGCCGTACGCGCGACGGGCAAGACGCGCGTCTTCATGCAGGGCAACATCCACGCGGGCGAGGTCGAGGGCAAGGAGGCGGCGCTCGTGCTCTTGCGCTCGCTCGCGAAGGGCGAGCGCCCGGCATGGCTCGCGAACGTCGTGCTGCTCGTCGCGCCGCTCTACAACGCCGATGGCAACGAGCGCGTGAGCGTGAAGAACCGCGGCGCGCAGAACGGCCCCGTCGGCGGCATGGGCCAGCGGCACAACGCCCAGGACCTCGACCTGAACCGCGACGCCACGAAGATGGAGACGGCGGAGGCGCGCTCGCTCGCGCGGCTGCTCACGCAGTACGACCCGCACGTCGCGATCGACATGCACACGACGGACGGCAGCAGCCACGGGTACTACCTCACCTACGAGGTCGCGGACAGCCCGAACACCTCGCCGGGGATCACGCGCCTCCTGCGCGACGAGCTGCTCCCGTCCGTCACGCAACGCGTCAAGCAGGAGCACGGCTGGGACTTCTTCTACTACGGCGGGCCCACGCGAACGGGCGAGCGCGCGTGGTCCTGCGACGACGATCTCTACAAGCCGCGCTACACGCACACCTACTTCGGCATCCGCAACCGCCTCGGGATCCTGTCCGAGGCCTACTCGTACGCGACCTTCGAGGAGCGGATCCAGGCGACGTGCTGGTTCGTCGAGGGGATCGTGGACTACGTCGTGGCGCACGGCGCGGCGATCCGCGCCGCCACCGCGGCCGCCGACGCGGAGTCGATCGTCGGCACGCAGCAGGCGGTGCGCGGCAAGCTCGTGCGCACCGCCGACTCGGTCCCGATCGTGCTCGCCGACGTCGTCGCGGAGCGCAACCCCTACGTGCCCGAGCGGCCGATGCTGCGGCGCGTGAAGGGCAGCGAGCGCGTCGAGAACATGCCTTTCCTCGGCACGATCGAGGCCAGCGAGACGAGCCTCGCCCCGCGCGCCTACGTCATCCCCGCGCCGAGCGAGCCCGCGGGAACGCGCGATTCCGTGCGCGGCCCCGCCCCGGAGCCCGCCGCGCGCATGCTCGCCGCGGTGATCGACCGGCTCGAGGCCCACGGCATACGCTACACACGAACGAGCGGCGAGCAGACGCTCCAGGCCGAGCGCTTCCGCATCGCCTCCTCGACCCAGGAAGAGGAGGCGTTCCAGGGCCACAAGCTGCGCACGCTGACCGGTGCGTGGGAGCCGGTCGCAGAGAACCTCCCAGCGGGTTCCCTGGTCGTGCCCATGGACCAACCGCTCGCGCGCCTGGCTTTCGTGCTGTTCGACGCGCGCTCGGACGACGGTTTCATGGCGTGGAACCTGCTCGATTCGGTACTCGGCGCCACACCGCCGCCGGAGTTCTATCCGGTGCTGCGCACGCTGGCGGAAGTGACGCCGTAAGGCGCGCGAGGCTTCGCTACCGCACGCAGTAGAGGTGCTGCACGCCGCGCAGGATCAGCGCGTCGCCCGCCACCGCCGGCGTGGCCCAGAAGACGTCGTCGAGCTGGCCGCCGCCCAGGAGCTCGAACTTCGGCGCGGCCTTCACGAGCACCGCCTTGCCCGACTCGCCGATTACGAGCAGCGCGTCGCCCACCGCGAGCGGCGAAGCGGCGACGACGCCCGTGCCCTCGATGCGCTCCTTGAACTTGACCGTGCCGCTGGCGGCCTCGACGCATTGCAGGAAGCCGCCCGCGAGCGTGAACACGCAGCCGTTGGCCACGACCGGCGAGGGCATGCCCGGCGCGGCGCCGTTCGCGGCCCAGGCCTCGCACGCGAAGGTGCCGTCCTTCTGCGCGAGGTCGCCACTCGCGCCGGCTTTCCACGCGCGCAGCGGACCGACCACACCCGGACCGCGATAGCCGAAGTAGAGGCGCTCGCCGTCGGCGGTGCACGACGAAGAGTCGGGCACGTCGAAGCCATCGGCGTGCCACAGCTCCTTGCCGCTCGCCGGGTCGTAGCTCGCGATGCGCTTCTTGGCCGCGGTGACGAGCTCGGTGCGCGCTGCCGTGCGCCACAGGCAGGGCGTGTTCCAGGCGGTGCCGCTCGTGCGCGTCGCACGCCACAGCTCCCTGCCGTCGCGCGCGTCGAGGCACACGAGGAACGCGGCGTCCTCGCTGTAGACCTGCACGAAGAGCTTGCGCTCGAACAACACCGGCGAGGTGCCGGTGCCGTAGGCGTCTTGCGTCGGATGCGCGCCGAGCTCGACCTTCCACAGCGGTTTGCCGGCGAGGTCGAAGGCCGCCACCGTGCCCGTCGAGCCGAAGTACGCGTACACGCCGTTCTCGTCCGCGGCGGGCGTCTCCGAGGCGTGCGTGTTCGAGGGGTGGATCGGGAACTTCGGCTTCGCCTTGCCCGCGCTCGCGCTCCAGCGCAGGGCGCCGCTCGCCAGGTCGTAGGCCAGCACGCGCCAGTCGACCTCGACGTCGGGCGGCGGTTCCTTCGACGTGTCGGGCGCGTCCACGCCCTTCTGCCAGGTGAGCGGCAGACCGAGCTCGTCCGCGACCGCGGCGGTGAGCAGCACGAGCTCCCCCACCACCAGCGGCGACGACCAGCCCGTGCCCGGCGGCGCGATCTTCCAGGCCACGTGCTCGCCCTCGCTCCACGCGCGCGGGACCCTCGCCCCCGCCGCCACGCCGTCGCCGCGCGGGCCGCGGAACTGCGGCCAATCGGCGTCACCGCCGCCGTTCGAGGACGCGAGCACGAAGACGATGCCGAGCAGCGCGGGATTCATGAGCGTCGATCCTCGGTGCACGGCGACGGGCCGTCAAAGACCGTGCGGTTCTTCACAGAGAAAACACGCGCGCCGTCAGCGGAGGTGCCCCACTCGGTTCCAGTGCGGCTACACTGCGACGTCTTCCAACCGGTGAAAGGAATCCGATGCAGTCTCTGGCGTGCGTCCTGGTGTTGTCCGTGTGCTCGTTCGCGGCGGCAGGTTCGCTGGCGGCGAGCGCGAGCGCGCAGGCTCCGGTCGCGCCAGCTACGCTGCAGCTCACCGACCTCGTCAACCGCCCCGAGCGCTGGCCGGCGAAGGTGACGCTGACGCGTGACTACTCCTTCGGCGGCGGCAAGGGCGCGAAGGCCGGACAGGCGGTGCAGGTGCTCGAGTTCAACGGCGCTCAGGTGACGGTCGACGCGGGCAACGAGCTGGTCTTCGACCTCCCGCCCGCCGAGTGCGACCTGTTGAGCGCCGCCAACGCGGCCTGGGCGCCGCTGACGCCCGCGCAGCGCGCGGTGGACAAGGCCGGCCTGCTCCAGGACGCTTCGCTGTGGCCCGAGCGCGTGAAGTGCTCCTCCGGCTTCCGCTTCGAGGACGGCACCGTGATCCCCGCCGGCGGCGAGTTCGAGCTCATGACCTTCGACCAAGAGGGCGTGAAGCTCTACGCGCGCGAGGCGCAGACGACGCTGCTCGCCGAGCTGCCGCAGACCGACCTCGTCGCGCGCGCCCGCGAGCGCGCGCTGCTCGAGCTCGACAAGCGTCCCTCGCGCATCGCCGCCGTGCTGAAGGACCTCGTCGATGCGAGCGGCAAGCCCGCCACCGGGGCCACGGTCGCGGACGCCAAGGTCTACGCGCTCTACTTCGGCGCCAGCTGGTGCGGGCCGTGCCGCAAGTTCTCGCCCGGCTTCGTGCAGTACGTGAACGGCGTCTCCAAGGACAACCCGCACCTCGCGACCGTGCTGCTCAGCAACGACAAGCAGAACGCGGACATGCTCGAGTACATGCAGGACGAGAAGATGCCCTGGCCCGCGCTCCCGCTCGAGAAGCTGATGAACTCCCCGCTCCTGCTGAGCTACGCCGGCGGCTCGATCCCGCATCTCGTGATCCTCGACCGCCACGGCAAGGTGCTGGCGAGCAGCATCGAAAACGGCGGCTACGTCGGCGTCGAAAAGCCCTTCGGGGTGCTGAAGAAGCTGGTCGCCTCCGGCGCGGCGAAATGAGCGCGTAGCCCAGGGCTCGGGGGGTCTTCCTCACTCCGTCTCTGCCGAGCGCGCGTTGGCGGGGAGCTCGCACACGTCGATGAGTCCGAGCCTGCGCCAGCCGACGGCGAGCAACCACGTACGCGGGGCGCCGAGCGCTTCGGCGCTCGATAGAGGGACGCTCGCTGCCGTCACACGACCCTCGCAGCCCGCGCGCGCGCCCGAACTTGAAACCGCACCCCTTGGCGGAGTCCTCCAGCCGTCGAAGCTCGGCCCCGAGGAGTACGGATCCGGCCGCGACGCGATCCACGAGCCATGCTTGCGCGCGTTGTTCAACACGTAGACGAACGCGGACCGCACTTCACTTGGCGAGCGGAGCACGCGCGAGTGGTAGCGCTCGGCCAGAACGGGCCCGGAGCGCTTCCACAGCGCGTTGAGCGCAATCCCGATGCGCGAGCCGAGCGCGTTCATGCCGCGCGCGAGCTCGCCCTCGTCTCGGGCCTCTGCGATCAGGTGTACGTGGTTCGACTGCACCGAGTACGCGCACACCTGAAAGTCGTTGCCTTGGCGCGCCGCGCTCATCGCTCGCGCCAGGAGCGCGTGCGTGTCGTCGCCGCGCAGGCTGGGCAGCCCCGCGACGAAGTGCAGCGTCACGCTCACCGGCTCGCGACCGCTCAGCCTCGGTCGTGCATCGTGCGCCACACCTGCGCGCGCTCCCTTGGGCTTGCGCCCCGCACCCCGACGCTTGCCGCCCCAGCGCACGAAGCCGAACTCGAGCTGTGTCGACGGAGCCTTCTTCATGAAGTGCCCGGTGCACGGCTCGCGCGCTCCGTTCGACGAAACGCAGGGTTCTTCGCAGAATCTTGATAGGGCACCCGTGCCGCGCGCCCTCGTTCAACTCACACGAGTCACGAGCGCGATCGCACCCGCCCCGAACCGCGCGAGCTCGATGGGGTTTCTCGGCGCGCTGGAGAGACCGGTCGCCTCCGTTCTCTCGAGCTCGTAGGCGCCACGCGGTCCGGCCGCCGAAGGCGGGCGCGAAGCGCCCTCTGCCGGACCGTGGGGCGACTGCGAGTTCGAGAGAACGGCGCCACCGGTCTGGTCCCTCGTTCCCGCGCCGAGCGGGGCCCCGTCGAGCTCGCGCTGTCGGAAGAGATCGAAGAACGAACACTCGCCCCGCTTCACTCCCAGCGCGTCGCGCACGCCTCGCCGACGACGGGCAGCGCGCGGACCGGGCTCTCGTGGTCGCCGAGCTCGGCCACGGAGGTGTGCTCGTCGAGCTCGATCACGTCGAGGTGCGCCGGGAGCGTGTCGGTACCCCCGCGCGTGACCAAGCACAGACCGACGTAGGCGCCCTCGGCGCGGCCGACGTCGAGCGAGACGCGCGTGCGGCGACCGCGTAGCTCGAAGTCGTCGAGGTATTCCGGCCCGCCGACGGCGGTCACGCGCGCGCGCAGCGGCTCCCCGCGCAGCCAGCGCTCGAACTCCGGCGGCACGCGCGGCTGGCTCGTGAGAGAGGGACGGCCGACGCCCTCGCGCAGGAGCGCGCGAGGGTAGTGCCCGGCACTCACCTGGGTGCAGAAGGAGCCGAGGTCGTCGGCGAGGTAGACGTGGTCGTCCCACGGAACGAGGGTGAAGCGCTCGGGGAAGCTGCTGCGGTGGTTCGAGCCGTCGGGACGCACCTTGGGCCACGCGCACTCGAACGTCAGCACGCCGTTGTCCTCGCGCACCGCGCCGAGGCTGCGCTCGGTGACGCGCGTGCAGCCCGACGAGCGGAAGGTGAAGCCAGCGCGCGGCGCGACCGTCAACGTCCAGACCTCGTACCCGCCGCCACGGTGGTAGACGCCGGCCCACGGGTGCGGGCCGAGCGTGCGCAGCTCGCGCTCGATGGCGGCCTCGCGCTCGAGCCACTCGTCGCGGCGCGCACCGGTTAGGTCGACGTCCCACGGACCGAGCATGACGCGCTCTTCGGGCGGCTCCTCGTGCGGCGCGGACTCGCGTGTGGTCCCCGCGCAGGCCACGAGCGGCGCCAGGCAAAGCGCGAGCGCCGCTCTCACTTGCTCGCCGCCAGCTTGTCCGCCAGCACGATCTCCGCCACCTGCTCGCACAGCCCCGTCGGGTTCATGTTGCCCAGGTTCGCCAGGCACACGAAGGACGTCTTCTGCGCGGGGAAGCGCATGAGCTCGGCGCGGAAGCCGGCCCAGGCGCCGCCGTGGCTGACGCGCGGCTGGCCGCGGACGGTATCGACGAACAGACCGCGCGCGTAGGTGTTCGGCTTGCCGTCGGTGAGCGGGACGGTCGTGTGCAGGAAGCTCTGCAACGCGTCGCCGCCGACGGTGTGCGTGGTGAAGTTCGTGTCCCACTTCACGAGGTCCTCGACGCAGGTCTGCACCGCGCCGTCGCCGAGCTGCTCCCAGTCCGACAGCGCCACGCCGAAGCCGCCGGCTTTGCGCGCCGCATAGGCGCTGGCGCGGTGCGGGATGACCAGAGTGTGGTCGTGGAAGAGCAGCGTGCTGGTCATGCCCAGCGGGGCGAAGATGCGCTCGCGCGCGAAGTCCTGGAACGGTTGCTTGGCGGCGCGCTCGACCACCAGCGACAGCAGGAAGAAGTTCGTGTTCGAGTACTCGAAACGCGAGCCCGGCACGAAGCGCAGCTCGCGGACCTTGGCCAGGGAGTCCAGCGCCTGCTGCGGCGTGGTCACGCTGGCCTCGTCGATGCCCGCGGCGAACATCAACCCGCAGTAGTCGGGCAGGCCGCTCGTGTGGTGCAGCATGTGGTCGAGCGTGACCTCCTCGTCCCAGGGCGGGAGCTCGTCGATCCACTCGTGGATCTCGTCCGTGACGTGCAGCTTCCCGTCCTGCACCAGGAGCCCGATCGCGGCGGCGGTGAACTGCTTCGAGGTCGAGCCGATGTCGAACACGGTGCGCGGGGTGATCGGCACGGCGTGCTCGAGGCTCGCCTGGCCGTAGCCGCGGGCGTAGACGAGTTGCCCCTCCTGGATCACGCCCAGCGCGCAGCCGGGCGAATCGGGCTTGTCCCAGCGCGCGAAGAGCGCGTCCACCTGCGCGGCCCATTTCGGCGCGGGCGCCGCGCCCTGGGCCGCGAGGCCGGCGGCCAGCGCGCCGAGCCCGAGCGCCATCCGAGCGAGCGCCCGACCCGCGCTCACGCAGCTCCGTCCTTCGTCGCACATGCCTGCTGTCTCCATGGGCGCCGAGGATACTCGCCGCGCGTCACTCCCACGGAACCAGGAGCGCCCCCCGATCGTCATCAGCGCGAATTCAACCCGCGCGTTACCATCTGGCGCGCTCGCCCGTCCCCCCTCCCGCTCGCGCCATGCCCACGCGACTCCTCGCCTCGTCCTCCGTATTCCTCGCCCTGGCCCTGACCGCCGCGGCCCAGGTGCCCACGACCGCGACCGACTTCCAGCAGCCGGGCACGCAACCGGGCGGCCTGAGCGTGCCGATCTTCTCGCACGGCGGCTGCACCTTCTGCCACGGCTTCTTCGACGAGCGCCAGGAGCCCTACGAGCGCTGGTCGGGCGGGATGATGGCCAACGCGATGCGCGACCCCGTGTTCCACGCGGCGCTGACGATCGCCAACCAGGACCTGGGCGACGCCGGCGCGCTGTGCCTGCGCTGCCACACGCCGGGCGGCTTCCTGGCGGGACGCACCACGCCCGCAGATGGTTCGGCGCTGAACGAGGTCGACTATCAGGGCGTGAACTGCCACTTCTGCCACCGCCTGGTCGATCCGCTCGCGGCGGCCGAGAACCCGAGCGTGGACACGGCGATCCTGGCCGGGCTCGCCGCGCCGCCTGCCGACGCGCACGGCGGCCAGTTCGTGGTCGATCCGAACGACCGGCGGCGCGGCCCGTTCAACCTCGGGGTGACGTTCTTCTACCACCAGTGGCTCGAGTCGCCCTTCCACCGCGAGTCGCTGCTGTGCGCGACGTGCCATGAGGTCTCGAATCCGGCCTTCGTGCGCGTCGGCGGCGCGACGCCGAGCGCGAGCGACAGCTACGCGCTCGACACGCTCGGCGCGCAGCACCCCACGCACGCCAAGACCGACGAGTTCCCGCTCGAGCGCACCTTCACCGAGTGGAGCCTGTCCGACTTCGCCGCCGGCCCGATCGAGATGGGCGGGCGCTTCGGCGGCGACGCCACGGCCGTGAGTTCATGCCAGGACTGCCACATGCCCACCACCAGCGGCACGGCCTGTGCCCTGGAACTGGGCAACCAGAACCGCCCCGACGTGCCGCAGCACGACTTCAGCGGCGCCAATTCATGGGTGCCGCTGGCGATCTACAGCCTCGACGGCTCGCTCGCGCTCTACCCCGAGTCGCACATGAACGGCCAGCCGCTGTTCGTGTTCCAGGACGCGATCGCGCGCAACGCCGCCATGCTGCGCGCCGCCAGCGACCTGGCGCTCACGCGCGCGGGCAATGACCTCGTCGCGCGCATCACGAACCAGAGCGGGCACAAGCTCCCCAGCGGTTACGCCGAGGGCCGGCGCATGTGGCTGAACGTGAAGTTCTACGCCCGCAAGAACCTGCTGGCCGAGCGCGGCCACTACGACTACG
>SIAI01000052.1 GCA_009691855.1 Planctomycetota bacterium
CAGAGGGGCCTTTATCCCGAGGTTGCCTGCGTTCGCCGCAAGGCGCGCCGCCGACGCGACTTCGGTGCAAGTCTCGGAGAAGGCGCAACGCCGCGGCGGACGCAGGCGGCCCGGGATAAAGGCCTCTGTGCGTGAATCACACCACTAGGTTCGAGAGTCCGCGGACTCTCGGGAGTAGTAGCTCCGGCGCCGCCGGCGCCGCGCCGCTCATCAAGCGGCGAGGAGGGGCAGGCCGCGGGGCGCGCCTGGCCTGGAGGAGGAGTCGCGGGGGAGGGTCTGCCGCCCCCGCCAACAAGAACTCAGCGCGGGCGCATGAGGTCTCATTGGGTTGCGGGCTTCGCCCGCGCTGAGAGCGTGAGCAAGAATCCCGCGCCGCTCCGGCGCGAGTGTTCTTGCTCACCCTCGAACCCTCTGGGCGCGAGTTCCTCGCGCACCAAGAACCACGAAGCTCGCCGTGGTTGGATTGTTGCTCACACTCTGAGCCGCCTACCCGCTGCAGGCGTTGCCTGGTCAGGAAAGAACAGGCTGCCCAGGTCCGCTGACCTTCTATTCGTCGGCCGCCTGCACGGCGAGCAAGACTCCTGGAGTGGAGGAAAGCGCGTCGCGGAGACGCGCAGAGCGCGGAGACTCGCGGAGAAGGAAAGAGCATGGGCCTGCGCTGTTCAGCCTGCTGGAATCCGACGATCCGGAGGTCTTCCGCCCCTGCTCCTCCTCCGTGTCGCTCCGCGCTCTCCTCTCCTCTCCGCGGTGCGTTTGGGTTGCTGGCGTTGCACGCGCTTAGAGACTTTTTTTTTGAAGCCCAAGGCAGCGCTCACGCGCCAACCGGCGCGGACGGGCTTCGCGCTCAGCCCGCGGTTTGGCATCCTCGCGCCCATGCACGCCTCCTCGCACAAGGAACGCTCCGCGGCCGCGCCCGTCGCGCGCGTGTCGCGCATGGCCGCCGCGCTGGTCGGCTCCGAGATCTTGCAGATCGCGGGCGAGATCCGCGCGCTGAAGAACGCCGGAGCCGAGATCTGCAACCTGACGGTGGGGGACTTCGATCCGGCGCAGTTCCCGATCCCGCTCGAGCTGCGCCGCGAGGTGGTGAGCGCGCTCGAGCAAGGCCAGACGAACTATCCGCCCGCGGAGGGCTTGCCCGAGCTGCGCGAGGCCGTGTGCCGCTTCTACCGGCGCGAGCTCGGCCTCGCCCTCGAGCCGCGCAACGTGCTGGTGGCCGGCGGCGCGCGGCCGCTGCTGTACGTGGCCTATCGCACGCTGCTCGATCCGGGTGAGCGCGTCGTGTACCCCACGCCGAGCTGGAACAACAACCACTACGTGCACCTCGCCGGGGCCGAGGGCGTGGCCGTGCCGTGCGCCAGCGCCGCGCGCTTCCTGCCCACCGCGCGCGAGCTCGCGCCGGCGCTGAGCGGGGCGCGCATGCTCACCCTCAACTCGCCGCTGAACCCGACCGGCACGGCCTTCGACGCGCAGACGCTGCGCGAGATCTGCGCGCTGGTCGTGAGCGAGAATCGCGCGCGGCGCGCGCGCGGAGCCCGTGAGCTGTTCCTGCTGCACGACCAGGTGTACTGGAAGCTGTGCGTGGCCGGCGCGCGCCACGAGGTGCCGAGCGCGCTCGTGCCCGAGATCGCCGACGTGACCGTGTACATCGACGCGATCAGCAAGAGCTTCGCCGCCACCGGCCTGCGCGTGGGTTGGGCCGTCGGTCCGGCCGACGTGATCGAGCGCATGTCGGCCTTGCTCGGCCACGTGGGCGGCTGGGCGCCGCGCGCCGAGCAGCGCGCCACGGCGCGCTTCCTCGACGACACGGCCGCGGCCGAGCGCTTCCTGGGCACCTTCCGCGCCGAGGTCAATGCGCGTCTGGCGCGCCTGCACCAGGGCTTCGAAGCCATGCGCCAGCGCGGCCTGGCGCTCGAGAGCCTGGCGCCCGAGGGCGCGATCTACTTCTCGGCGCGCATCCACCCGTTCGGCCAGCGCACGCCCGCCGGGACGGTGCTGCGCACCAGCGAGGACGTGCGCCGCTACCTGCTGGAGCGCGCGCGCTTTGCGCTGGTGCCGTTCCGCGCCTTCGGGGTCGAAACGGACGAGGGCTGGTTCCGCCTCAGCGTGGGCGCGGTTTCCCTGGCCGAGATCGAGGCAGCTCTGCCGCGCGTCGAAGCGGCGCTGGCCGAATTGGCCTGAGAGCGTGAGCAAGAATCCCGCGCCGCCCCGGCGCAGGTGTACTTGCTCACTCTCGAACCCCCTGGGCGCGAGTCCCTCGCGCCCCAAAGGCCTCGAAGCTCGCCGTGATTGGATTGTTGCTCACACTCTGAGCCTCTCTACCCGCCGCAGGCGGGCCCGCTGAGGAAAGAACAAGCACCGGCTCGTCAGGCCCGAGTCGGGCGAGCGTTCTGAACCGCTTGTTCTTTGGAAGCCGCTTACCCGCCGCAGGCGGGCCTGGTCAGGAAAGAACAGGGCGCCCAGGTTCCCTGACCTTCTATTCGTCGGCCGCCTGCACGGCGAGCAAGGCTCCTGGAGTGCCGGAAAGCGCAGCGCGGAGAAGGAAAGAGCATGGGCCTCCGCGGTTCAGCCTGCTGGAATCCGACGCTCAGGAGGTCTTCCGCCCCGCTCCCCGTTCTTCCTCCGTGGCGCTCCGCGCTCTGCGCGTCTCCGCGCAGCGTTTGGGTTGCGGGCGGCGCACGCGCTGAACGACTTGTTCTTTGGAAGAGTCCACGGGACGCGAGGACTCGCGTGCGCTCAGCGCATCTCGTCCGCGCGCGTGAAGTGCGCGCATACCTCGCGCGCGCGCGCCAGCGCCGCGGGCGCGACGAGGTCGGCCACTGCCTCGAGCGTCTCGCGCACCTCCTGCGGCGTGGCCCCCAGGCGCACCGCGCCGCGCGCGTGCGCGGCGAGCTGGCGCTCCTGGCCCTGGACCGCGAGCGCGGCCACGGCGCACAGCTCGCGGCGGTCCGCGGCCAGGCCCGCTCGTGCGAGCACGCGCGCGTAGGCGTGCTCGGCGATCCAGCGCGCCAGCAGCGGATGGCCGCGCTCCAGCAGCGCGCGCACGGCCGGCGCCTGCTGGGCGTAGATCGCGTCGAACAGCGCGCGCCCGCCTTCGTCGTCGCGCGCCTCGTGCAGCTCTTCGGTCGCGGGCGTGCCGAGGCCGCCAGCCTCGTCCAGCACGCTGGCCGCCTCGACCACGCGCGGGAAGCCCGCGAACAGGTGTGCCTGCAGCAGCACCTCGCGCCAGCCCCGGTCTGGTTCGCCGGGTGGGGCGGCCAGGCGCAACGCGCGCAGCTCGCCCCAGCGCCCGAGCACGATCGCGGCCGAGAGCCGCACCAGACGCCGCTCGCCATCCGTCAGGCTCACGGGCGTCTCCAGGGAACAGGCCTCACGAGAACGACGCCAGACGCTGGCCGAGTTTCAGCGTCCGCCCTTCGACCACCTCCGGCAGCCCGCGTGCGCCGGGCACGATCAGCACCACCGTCGAACCCATCTCGAAGCGCGCCAGCTCCGCGCCGCGCGCGAAGTCCAGCGGCTGCGCGGGCGACGCGCCGGTGGTGACGCCGACCACGCGGATGCGTCCCACGTTCAACGCGCCGACCATCACCAGGTACGCGCGTCCCGCACCGTGGGCGAGTTCCAGCACCGCGCGCTCGTTGGTGGCGAGAACGCGCGGCACTCGTTCCAGCACCGCCGGCGCGACCGAACGACGCTCGCCCGGCAGCCAGCGCACGCGCTCGAGGCGCGCCGCCAGGGGCGCGTGCACGCGATGGTAGTCGCGCGGCGAGAGGTAGATCGTGCACGTCCACGCGCCCTCCAGCGCCACGGGCGCGCCGAGCAGCTCGGCCGCGGTGTAGCTCTGGCCCTTGGCCTGCAGCAGCGAATCGCGCGCGATCGTGCCCAGCGCTTGCACGGTGCCGTCGCAGGGCGCGACGAGCAGCGCGGGATCGGGGTCGAGCGCGCGCGCGCCGCTCTTCAGGCGCCGCACGAAGAATGCGCCCAGGCTCGGGTAGCCGTCCAACGCCAGCTCGGCCTCGGCCGGGTCGGCGCCGGTGATGCGGCAATAGCCGCCGTAGACCGTACGCCGCAGGGGCCGCGGCACCGCGCGGTCGGCGAACCAGCCCATCGCGGCCGAGGAGGCGCGGCGCAGGATTCTCAGGGGCGGGCTCCGCGGGAACACATCTTGGGTGGAGATTCGTACCCTCGCGCGGCTCGCAGGTCGATCGTCCTCCGGCGGATCCTCGCGACGCGCGCACCGTCCACTCGTCGCGCGTTGACACCCGCGCGTAGTTCCGCGTACAAGGTCGCCCCGCTTTCGTCGCGTGGCGGGGACACCATGAGCAACGCCGGCACGGTCGTGATCCTCGCCGCGGGAGCGGGCACGCGCTTCCTCTCGCGCAAGCCCAAGGTCCTGCAGCCCCTGTGCGGGCGGCCGATGCTCGGCTGGATCCTCGACCAGGCGCGCGCGCTTTCTCCCGAGCGCATCGTGTTGGTCCTCGGGCACGGCGCGGACGAGGTGCGTGCGGCGGTCGAGGTCGATTGCGCCGCCATGGGGGCCACGGCCGCGGAGCGCGCGAGCCTGCGCTTCGTGCTGCAGGCCGAGCGCAAGGGCACCGGCCACGCCGTGCTGCTTGCGTTGCCCGAGCTCGCGCCCTCGGATCCGGTGGTCGTGCTATACGGGGACATGCCGCTGCTGCGCACCGAGAGCCTGAGCGCGCTGTGCGCGGCGCGCAGCACGGCGGACGCGGCCATCCTGACGGCGGTGGTCAGCAAGCCGCGCGGTTTCGGGCGCATCCTGCGGCACGCGGGCGAGTTCGCCGGCGTGGTGGAGGAGCAGGACGCCAGCGCCGAGCAGAAGCGCATCACCGAGGTCAACCTGGGCGTGTACGCCTTCGCGCGCGCCGACCTCGAGCGCTGCCTGCCGCGGCTCACCAACCACAACACCCAGGGCGAGTACTACCTCACCGACGTGCCGGCCATGGTCTTGGCTGCGGGCGGACGCGTGCGCGCGCTGGAGCTCGAGGACGAGCGCGAGGCGATCGGCGTGAACACGATCGAGCACCTGTCGGAGGCGCGCCGCGAGCTGCAGTGGCGCATCCTGGCCGCGCACATGGCGCGCGGCGTGTACATCGAGGATCCGGCCACGACCTTCATCGACCACGGCGTCACGATCGCCGCCGGCGCGCGCATCCTGCCCTGCACGGTGATTCGCGGCGGAGTGACGATCGGCGCGGAGTGCGAGGTCGGGCCGTTCACGCACCTGCGCGCCGGCACCGTGCTGGCCGCGGGGGCCGAGGTCGGCAACTTCACCGAGGCCAAGAACGCGCACATCGGCGAGCACACCAAGGCGAAGCACCTCTCCTACCTCGGCGACGTCACCATCGGGCACCACGCCAACATCGGCGCGGGCACGATCGTGGCCAACTACGACGGCAAGCAGAAGCACCGCACGCTGATCGGCGACCGCGCCTTCGTGGGCAGCGGTTCGGTGCTGATCGCGCCCTGCCAGGTGGGCGCGGGCGCGCTCACCGGCGGCGGCGCGGTCGTGACGCGCAACTCGAACGTGCCGCCCGGCGAAGCCTGGGTGGGCGTCCCGGCGCGGCCCATGAAGAAGAAGGAGCAGAGCTCGTGAGTCCGGCGGGTTACCCCGGAGAAGAAGGAGCGGCCAGCGTGCCGAGCTACAACGACAACATCCGGGTGATCTCGGGCACAGCCCACCCGGTCCTGGCCGAGGCCGTCGCCAAGGAGATGGGCACCGGGCTGTGCGCGGCGCACATCGGGCGCTTCCCCGACGGTGAGATCGACATCAAGATCAACGACGACGTGCGCGGCACGGACTGCTTCGTGATCCAGCCGCTGTCGCCGCCGGTCAATGAGAACTGGGTCGAGCTCCTGCTGCTGCTCGACTGCCTCCGGCGCGCCTCGGCCGGGCGTGTCACGGCGGTGATGCCGTACTACGGCTACGCGCGCAAGGACCGCAAGGACGAGGGCCGCGTGCCGATCAGCGCCAAGGTCGTGGCCAACACGATCACGCGCTGCGGCGCCGACCGCGTGCTGACGATCGACATGCATGCGGCTCAGATCCAGGGCTTCTACGACATCCCCGTCGATCACCTGTACGCCAAGCCCGTGCTGCTCAAGGCCGTGCAGGCCATGGCGATCGCCAACCCGGTGGTGGTCACGCCCGACGTGGGCGGCATCAAGATGGCGCGCGCCTATGCCAAGGCTCTGGGGGCGGACCTCGCCATCGTCGACAAGCGCCGCGTCTCGGGCTCGGAGATCGCCGTCGAGCACCTGATCGGCGAGGTCGAGGGCCGCAACGTGCTCATCGTCGATGACATGATCTCGACCGGCGGCTCGATCTCCGAGGCGGCCAAGGTCGTGCGCGCCCACGGCGCCAAGACGATCGTCATCGCCGTGACCCACGCCGTGCTGTGCGGCCCGGCCTTCGAGCGCCTGGACGGCTGCCCGGCCGACACGATCCTGGTCACGGACACGATCCCACGCCGGACCAAGGTCCCGCACCAGCTGCAGGTGGTCTCGGTCGCCCCCCTGCTGGCGCGGGCCATCCAGAACCTGCACGACTCGAAGTCCCTGAGCATCCTGTTCGAGACGCTGGACGCCTGAAGGTCTGGATGGGCCCCCGCGCCGCCAGGGCGAGGGGGACTGAAACTCCCCGCTGCGGGTCTCGCGCCCCCGAGCACGCTTGTGGCTCGTGGGGGAGGCAGGCGCCGCCCTCTCGCGCTACACTGCTCGGCCCAATTTCCGATCCCAAGCCATGACCGCCAACCTCAAGACCGCTTCCCGCTCCCGTGTCGGCACGCGCGCCTCGCGCGTCCTGCGCATGCAAGGCCGCATCCCCGTCAGCCTGCAGGGCGATGGCAAGGAGGCTCAGATGTTGACCATCGGTCAGCACGAGTTCCTGGCCGCGCGCCGGGCGCACGAGCACGTGTTCACGCTGGAATTCGAGGGCGGGGGCAGCGACAGCGCGATGGTGCGCGAGCTGCACTGGGATCCGCTGGGCGAGGACATCCTGCACGTCGAGTTCCGCCGCGTCGACCTGACGCGTGAGACCGAAGCCGAGGTCATGCTCGAGTTCATCGGCCACCCGAAGGGCGGCGTGCTCAACCACCTGGTGTCGCAGGTCACCGTGGCCGCGATCCCCTCGAAGATCCCCGACGTCATCGAGGTCAAGGTCGATGCCATGGAGATCGGCCACCCGCTCTACGCCCGCGATCTCAAGCTGCCCGAGGGCGTGCGCCTGGTCACGCCGGGCACCGTCTCGGTCGCCGTCGTCGTCGTGGTCAAGGAAGAAGTGGCCGCTCCGGTCGCTGCCGCCGCTCCCGTCGAGGGCGAAGCCGCTGCCGCCGCCCCCGCGGGTGGCGACAAGGCTGGCGTCCCTGCCGCCGAGAAGGGCGCCGCTCCCGCCAAGGGCGCCGCTCCCGCCAAGGGCGCCGTGCCCGCCAAGGCGCCCAAGAAGGACTAGGCACACAGGGCTGCGGTTCCGGTCGCACGCTTGCGCCCGGCAGCCCCGTCCCTAAGATGCTCGGCCCCCGAAGCCCGGTCCGTCCGGGCCCGCAGGGCGAACCCCCTTCGCGCGGAGGTCAGGAAACGTGCGGCTCGTCTTCGGTCTGGGCAATCCAGGGCGCGAGTACGACTCGACACGCCACAACGTCGGCTTCGACGTGGTGGACTTCCTGGCGCGGCGCGAGGGGTTGCTCTTTGAGTCCGCCGATTCGCTCGAGCGCTACGAGGGCCCCGCGGCCTTCCTGGCGGCGCGTCTGTTCGAACCCGACGCGCTACTGGTGAAGCCTCAGACCTTCATGAACCGCTCCGGCGACGTGCTGCCCGCGCTGCTGGCGTGGACGGGTGCGCAGCCGGCGCAGTGTCTGGTCGTCTACGACGACATGGACCTGCCGCTGGCCAAGCTGCGTATCCGCCCGCACGGCTCGAGCGGCGGCCACAACGGACTCGAGTCGATCATCCGAACCCTGGGAACCGATCGCCTCCCGCGCCTGCGGGTGGGGATCGGACGCTCCCAAACCGATGCGGCGCGTCACGTGCTGACCCGGTTCGAACCCGTGGAACGCGAGGCGCTAGGGCGCGCGGTGGCCGAGGCCGCCGAGGCGCTCTTCGCCTGGCTACGCGGGGACGACATCGAGGCCTGCATGACGCGGTTCCACAGCCGCTGGAATCAGGGTGCCTTACCGTGAACACGCACGGCTGGACCCGTACGACGAAACCACCAAGGAGACAGAGACAAAGACATGTCACGGATCTACGAGATCATGGTTCTGCTCGACAACAACGTCGTGCGGGCCGGTTGGAAGGAAGCCAAGGCCATCGCGACCGGGTTGTTCGAGAAGCACGGAGGCAAGGTGCTCTCCGCCCGGCGCTGGGACGAGCGCAAGCTCGCCTACCCGATCCGGCTGCGTCGGCGCGGGACCTACCTGCTCGCCTATGTCGAGCTGGCCGCCGGTAGCGTGGCCACGCTGCGCCGCGACCTCGACCTGACCGAGAACGTGATGCGCTACATCATCCTGAGCGCGGAGACGGTTCCGGCCGAGGAACTCGAGCTCACCCAGGCCGAAAACGCCGCTGGCTATTTGGTGCCGCCGCCGCCGCCGGAGGACGCGCCCGAAGCCGTGGAATACGAGGACGCGGCCGTGGAGGCCGTGGCCGAAGACGAAGTCCCCGCCGAGCTGGCGGAAGAGGAGGCCTGAGCCATGATGCACTCCGATCGCGGTGACCGCGGCGACCGTTTCGAGGCGCCCACGTACGAGAAGATCAAGGCCAAGGACACGGACCTTGACTACAAGAACGTCGAGCTGCTCAAGAAGTGCGTAGGCACCCAGGGCCAGATGTTTTCGCGCCGACGCACGGGCCTCTCGGCCCAGCGCCAGCGTCTGCTCAAGAACGCCATCAAGCGGGCGCGCCACATGGGGCTCCTGTCCTTCGTGGATTGAAAGGACTCTCCCCATGAAGAACCTGCATCTGTTGTTGCGCGAGAACGTGCCCTTCCTCGGGAGCATCGGCGAGGTCGTGCGCGTGCGCAGCGGCTACGCTCGCAACTATCTCCTGCCGCTCAAGCTGGCGGTGGACGCGACGCCCGAGAACGTGCGTCTGATGGAGCGCAAACGCGTGCGCCTGGCGGCCGACGAGAAGGCCCGTGAGGCCCAGATCAACGCGCGCCTCGAGGCGCTCGGCAAGATCACGCTTTCGGTGGTCGAGAAGGCCGACGCCAGCGGAACGTTGTACGGCTCGGTCGGCCCGGGCACGATCGTGAAGCTGCTGGCCAAGGCCGGCGTCCAGGTCGAGGAGAAGGACATCCGCCTGGAAGAGCCCATCAAGAGTGTGGGCTCGCATGAGGTCCCGATCCACGTCTGGGGCGAGCACTACGCCGGCATCCAGATCGTGGTCGAGGCCGGCTGAGGCGCTCGGCGCCGAAGAACGCTAGGAGCAGCTCGAACGCGGGGCGGGAAGTGCTGCGCACTTCTCGCCCCGCGCGCTATCCTGCGCGCCGCATGGCCGCCGGTCGCACGAACGATGGCGCACAGGAGCGCGCAGTGCGCACCCCTCCGCGCAACGAGGAGGCCGAGCGCGCGCTCCTCGGCGCATTGCTGCTGGACGACGAGCGCGTGGCCGAGGTGGCCGACTTTCTGCGCTCCGAGGACTTCTACGACCGGCGTCACGCGCTGATCTTCGAGGGCATCCTGCGTCTGGCCGAGCGCAACACGCCGGTCAACTTCATCTCGTTGGGTGAGACCCTGCGCGCGGCCGGGACCTTCGCCGAGGTCGGCGGAGCGCAGTACGTGGTGCAGCTGGCGCAGGAGGTCACCTCCTCGGCCCATGCCCTGCACCACGCGCACATCGTGGCCGACACCGCGGCGCTGCGCGGGCTGATCCGCGAGGCGACCGAGATCATCACCCAGGCCTACGAGACGCGCCCCGACGGCGAGGCCGTCAAGCTGGTGATGGACGACAGCGAGCAGCGCATCTTCCAGCTCGCGCGGCGCGAGCAGGGCAAGGGCGCCGAGCCGATCGCGGCCGCGATCAAGGAGACCTTCCGGCGCATCGAGGCCTCCACGCACCGCGCGGGCCTGACCGGTCTGACGTCGGGCTTCATGGACATCGACCAGGTGCTATGCGGGCTCAACGCGGGCGATCTGATCGTGCTGGCCGCGCGCCCCTCGATGGGCAAGACGGCGCTGGCGCTCAACATCATCGAGCACGCCGCCATGTCGCAGCCGGAATGGCTCGAGCGCAAGCCGGTGGTGCTGCACTTCACGCTGGAGATGGGACGCCAGTCGATCGTCTCGCGCATGCTGTGCACGCGCGCGCGCGTCGAGGGCCACCGCCTGCGGCGCGGCATGATCTCCTCCGACACGTTGCACGAGCTGGCCTCCGCGGCCGACGAGTTCTCGCGCACCAGCATCTTCATCGACGACACCTCGTCGCTGTCGATGATGACCCTGCGCGGCCGCGCGCGGCGCCAGAAGGCGCGCACTGGGCTGGACCTGATCGTGGTCGACTACCTGCAGCTTCTGTCGTTCCCCAAGTCCGAGAGCCGCCAGCAGGAGATCAGCGACATCTCGCGTTCGTTGAAGGCGCTGGCGCGTGAGCTTGAGGTGCCTGTGGTCGCCCTCGCTCAGCTCTCGCGCCAGGTCGAAGCGCGTGAAGACAAGCGTCCGCAGCTCTCCGACCTTCGCGAGTCCGGCTCGATCGAGCAAGACGCCGACGTGGTCATGCTGCTTTTCAGGCCCGAGTACTACGTCCAGCTCAGGAACGAGGACACCCGCGGGCTAGCCGAGGTGATCGTTGCCAAGCAGCGCAACGGGCCGACAGGCGAAGTGAAGTTGACTTATCTCGAGCAGTACATGCGCTTCGAGAACCGGGCCGTTGTCGCGACCGAAGTTCTGGCGTGAGGCACGCCGCGCCGGGAGTCCGCTGGGCAAGCGTCCGCGCCGTGCTGCGCGCGCTGGGGCTGCTGGCGTTGCTGCTCCAGCCCCTCTGCACGGCCCAGGAGCCCGCGCCCGCTACCGAGCGCACCGTCGCCGCTCCCCAGCGGCCCGTGGTGCGCGTGGTGCGCGTCGAGGGCCAGCAGCGCTACTCCGCGGAGCAGCTGATCGCGGCCTTCGGCCAGCGCGTGGGTGAAGCGCTGCTCGACGAGCCCGAGCTGCGGCGGGGGATTGCCGTCCTGTTCGACACCTTCCACGTGCGCGCCCAGGCCGAGTACGTGTCCGCCCCGTCCAACCCGCGCGAGATCGAGCTCGTGCTGCGCGTCGAGGAGCTGCCGCTGGACCTCGAGCTGCGCTTCGTGGGCAACGTGGAGATCGACGACGACAAGCTGCGCGAATGGGTCGGGATCGGCGAGCGCGAAGAGCTGTACCTGTACCAGGCTCCGCGCATCCGCGCGCGCCTGTTGCAGCACTATCGCGAGGAGGGCTACTACTTCGCCGACGTGAAGGTGGTCGAGCGCGCGGCGGGGGTCGATCCCGAAACCGGCGCGCCCACCGCTGCGGACGTGATCTTCGAGATCCTCGAGGGACCCGAGGTCAAGGTGCGCGCGGTGCAGCTGCATGGCAACCACCTGCTGCCCAACAAGGGGGCGCTGTTCTTCAAGCGCGGGCTGTCCAAGCTGGCCAAGGCTGAGCTGCGCGCGCCCTACCTGTGGCGCCTGTTCGCCAAGGACTTCGTGCCCGAGACGCTCGACGCCGACATCCTCGGCATGCGTCAGGTGTATCGCGACCTCGGCTACCTGGACGCGGTGGTCGAGCTGCAACGCCTGGAGTTCAGCGACGACCGCGAGTGGGTCACGGTGCACATCGCCATCGAGGAGGGCGCGCCCTATACGGTCGCCGCGGTCGAGATCGAGAGCTTGGCGCGCGTGTACGACGAGCAGGCGCCCAACGACTACCGCGAGGAGCCGCAGGAGCTCCTGTTCCCCATCGAGGAGCTGCTGGCCAAGCTGGCGGTGAAGCCCGGCGAGGTCTTCGAGCAACGTCTGGTGGACGAGGACCACCGCACCCTGCGCGACTTCTACGGCGAGCGCGGGCACGTCGAGCATGCCTCGCTGCCGGCCTGGGAGGGCTTCCGCTTCCTGGAGCCCGAGCTGGTGTTCGACGAGACCGAGCCCAAGGTGCGCGTGGTCTACCGCCTGGTGCAGGGCGCGCCGATCACGCTGCGCGAGATCCTGGTGCGCGGCAACGTGCACACCCAGGACCGCGTGCTGCGCCGGCTGATGACGGTCCGGCCTGGCCAGCTGGCGATCCCGAGTGAGATCGAGCGCTCGCGCACGCGCATCGAGGCTACCGACTTCTTCTCGCCCGATGCGTTCCACGCCGATGTGATCCCGCCGCGCGTTCGCTACCTAGAGACCGGCGATCCGGCCGTGAAGGACCTGGAGTTCGCGGTCCAGGAGGGCGGCGTGCTGGGCTTCGAGATCAGCGGCGGGCTCTCGACCACCAACGGCGCCTTCGGTGCCATCCGCCTGCGCAAGGGCAACTTCGACATCACCAACCTGCCCAGCTCCTTGGGCGGCACGATCGAGGACATCGCGCGTCTGGAGGCCTTCCACGGCGCGGGTCAGTCGCTGCGCATCGAGGCCGCGCCCGGCACGGAGGTCACGCGCTACAGCGTGTCGTTCTTCGATCCGGACGTGTTCCACATGCACGAGGACTACGTGGGACTGGGCATGGACGCGCGCAACGTTCGCCGGACCTACGAATCGCACGACGAGCTGCGGCGCGAGTACAGCTTGAGGCTGCAGAAACAGCTGACCGCCGACTCGAGCGCCTTCGTGCGCTACGGCATCGGCATGGTGGAGGTCAGCAATCTCGACACCGGCGGCGAGCCCGGGCTCTCCACGCCGCTGTCGGTACCCGTGGACTTGAAGGCGCAAGAGGGCCTGACCCACCTCGGGCACCTCGACCTGGGCTGGCAGTACAACACCGTCGACAGCCGCATCCAGCCGCGCAACGGCATAGACCTGAACCTCCAGACCGCGTTGTACACGCAGGCCCTCGGCAGCGACTTCGACTTCACCAAGAACACGGTGCAGCTCGATTTCTACAACGAATTCGACGACGACCCCGACCTGGTCTCGGACTACGTGCACCTGGGTTTCCAGCTCGGCATCGGCGCGGCCTTCGGCACCAGCGACGAGATCCCCTACACCGAGCGCACGTTCTTCGGCGGGCGCCAGGTGCGCGGCTTCGACTTCCGCGGCATCGGCCCCAACGAGAACGGCTTCCCCGAGGGCGGCACGACCTCGTTCTACACCACGCTCGAGTACCGCCGCCCGCTGGTGAAGAACCTGCAGCCGGGCTCCTACCGCGAGGTAGAGGCCATCCAGGGCGGGCTGTTCCTGGACTTCGGTCTGCTCGATCCGGAGGAGTTCTCGCTCGACCTGGGCGAGCTGCGCGCTTCTTACGGCTTCCTGTTCGGCATCTCGTTCCCCGTGCCGCTGACCTTCAGCTTCGGCTTCCCGCTGCTCGACGGCGAGGACGACAAGAAGCAGGTGTTCGAGTTCGAGATCGGCTTCTGAGCTCCGCGGGCGGAGCTCGGCGGGTTTCGGGACTGCCCCGACGCGGCCGGCCGAAGCGGGAGAGGTACCTGGCGCTTCACGGGCTTTCGATTCGCCAGCGTTGACAGGCGGGGGGCCGGGCTGCGTACCATCTGGCTCCACTACCACGCCCGGGCCGTTTCCGCACCGTAGGAAAGCCGCGGGGTTCGATTCGAACCCTTGCCCGAACATGATCCAGCGCACTGCTTCCGAGCTCGCCGAGCTCTGCGATGCCGTCCTCGAGGGCGACGGCGCCATTCTGCTCGTGGGTCCCGCCGCCCTGGACGAAGCGCGCGCCGACCAGGTGAGCTTCGTGCGCAGCGGACGTCACGCCGCGGGCCTTGCCGCCACGCGCGCCGGTGCGGTGCTGGTGCCCTGCGACTTGCCCTCGCCGCGCACCGATCTCGCGCTGCTGCGCTGCGCGGACCCGAGCCGCGCCTTTTCGCGCGTGGTCGAGGCCTTCCGCCCGCCCCTGCCGCCGCCCGCGGTCGGCATCCATCCCAGCGCGGTCGTCCACCCGAGCGCGCGCATCGGCGCGGGGGCCTCGATCGGCGCCCTGTGCGTGGTCGCTGAGGGCGCCGAGATCGGCGCGCGCGTGGTGCTGCACCCGCAGGTCGTCGTGGGTCCGCTGGCGCGCGTGGGTGAGGACAGCGTGCTGTGCTCCGGGGTCGTGCTGTACGAGCGCGTGGAGCTCGGCCGGCGTTGCCTGATCCACGCCGGCACGGTCCTGGGCTCGGACGGCTTCGGCTTCGAGCAGGGCCCTGCGGGCTGGGAGAAGGTTCCGCAGTACGGAACCGTGCTCGTCGGCGACGACGTCGAGATGGGCGCCAACTGTGCCATCGACCGCGGACGCTTCGACGCCACGCGCATCGGCAACGGCGTGAAGCTCGACAACCTGGTGCACCTGGCGCACAACGTGGTGGTGGAGGATGGGACGCTGCTGCTGGCCCAGGTGGGCGTGGCGGGCTCGACGCGCATCGGCGCGCGCGCAATCCTGGCCGGGCAGGTGGGCGTCGCCGGGCACCTCTCCATCGGCGCTGGCGCGCGCATCGGCGCGCAGTCGGGCGTGGGCCAGGACATCGCCCCCGGGCACGATCACTTCGGCAGCCCCTCGCGCGCGAAGGGCGAGACGCTGCGCATCCACACGCTCTCGGGCAAGCTGCCGGAGTTGTTCCAGCGCGTGCGCGCGCTGGAGAAAGAGCTCGCCGCCGCGCGCGCGAGTCGCGAGGAAACACGCTGATGCGAGTGCAACGGACGCTGGGCGGAGCGGTGGAGTTCGCGGGCCGCGGCCTGCATTCTGGCGAGCACGTCAACGTGCGCGTCCTGCCGGCGGCGGAGGACACGGGCGTCGAGTTCGTGCGCACGGACGTGCCCGACGCGCTGCCCATCCCGGCGCACATCCGCTACTACTCGCAGAAGGACCGGCGCTCGCGCCTCGAGCGCGGTGGGCACGGCGTGGACACGATCGAGCACCTGCTCGCGGTCTGCACCGGGTTGCAGGTAGACAACCTGCGCGTGGAGATGTCCGGCTCGGAGATGCCGGGGCTCGACGGCAGCGCCAAGACCCTGGTCGACCTCTTCGGCCAGGCTGGGATCGTCGAGCAACGCGCGCCGGTCAAGGGCTTCCGCCTGGAGGAGCCGCTGTTCGTGCGCGATGGGCCGGCCACGCTGGTCGCGCTACCGGCCGAGCGCCCCGGTCTGACGGTGCAGTACATTGCCTCGTTCTCGGACCCGGACGTGCAAGGCGGCTCGTACCACATCGAGGTCACGCCCGAGGCCTTCGCGCGCGAGATCGCTCCGGCGCGCACCTTCTGTCTGGCCTCCGAGGTCGAGGCTCTGCGCTCGGCGGGCCTCGGCAAGGGCGCCACGCGCGAGAATACGGTCGTGCTGGGCGATCCGCAGACGGTGCTGCGCATGCCGGGCGAACCGGTGCGGCACAAGCTGCTCGACTTGCTCGGCGACCTGCACCTTCTGGGCGCCGAGCTCTCCGCGCACCTGATCGCCACGCGCTCGGGGCACAAGACCAACGCCGACCTGGTGCGGCGCCTGTTCGACCTCATGGAGGCTCAGGAAACGGGCGGCGTGATCCGGCGCGAGACCGGGCTCGACGTGCGCGAGGTCATGCGCATGCTGCCGCACCGCTATCCGTTCCTGCTCATCGATCGCGTGGTCGAGATCGACGGCTTCCAGCGCGCGGTAGGCCTCAAGAACGTCTCGATCAACGAGCCGTTCTTTAGCGGGCACTTCCCCGAACGGCCGCTGATGCCCGGCGTGCTGCAGCTCGAGGCCATGGCGCAGCTCGCGGGCGTGCTGCTGCTGCGCAAGCTGGAGCACACCGGCAAGCTGGCCGTGCTGTGGGCCATCGACAAGGTCAAGCTGCGCGCGCCGGTCGAGCCCGGCGACCAGCTACGCATCGAGGTCGAGACCCTGCGCATGAAGGGCGAGACGGCCCAGGTCCGAGGTCAGGGCACGGTCGGCGGCAAGCTCGTGTGCGAGGCGTTGCTGACCTTCACGATGGTCGAGCCCTGAGAATCACACCGAGAGAGCCATCCATGACTGCGAGAATCCATCCCACTGCCGTGATCGCCAAGGGGGCCGAACTCGGGCGCGACGTGACCATCGGCCCGTATTCGGTCATCGGCGCGCACGTGAAGATCGGCGAGGGTACCGTCATCGGTCCGCAGGTCGTGATCGACGGCGTCACCAGCATCGGGCGCGAGAACCGCTTCCTGGGTCAGGCCAACATCGGTGGCGCGCCGCAGGACCTGTCCTACGAAGACGAGCCCACCGAGCTCGAGATCGGCGACAAGAACACGGTGCGCGAATTCGTCACCATCAACCGCGGCACGATCAAGGGCGGTGGCGTGACGCGCGTGGGCAACGGTTGCCTGTTCATGGCCTGCTCGCACGTGGCCCACGACTGCGAGATCGGCGACGGGGTGCAGCTGGGCAACAGCGTTCTGCTGGCCGGCCACGTGGCCGTGGGCAAGAACGCGATCGTCAACGGCGCGGCCGCAGCACACCAGTTCGTGACCATCGGCCGCAACGCCTACGTCGGCGGCCTGACGCGCGTGATCCAGGACGTGCCGCCGTTCATGATCCTCGAGGGGCATCCGGCGCGCGTGCGCAAGGTCAACGTGATCGGTCTGGAGCGGGCGGGCCTGCCGCCCGAGGAGATCCACGAGGTGCGTCTGGCCTTCCGCTACCTGTTCCGCGCCGACGAGACGCGCGCGCATGCGCTCGCGCGCATGGAGCAGGAGCTGCGCGGAGAGCTTGCGCGCGAGCTGTTGCAGTCCCTGCGCAACACCGAGCTGGGCCTAAAGGGCCGGTTCCGCGAAACCCTGCGCGCCGATTTCCGCCGCCGGGGCGAGGAGCTGATGTTGCGTGCGGCGGGGGCGTCGTGAGCACGCGCCTGCGCGTCGCGGTGGTCGGCGTCGGGCACCTGGGCAAGATCCACGCGCGCATCCTGGCTCGCCACGCGCGAGCGGAACTCGTGTGCGTGGTCGACAGCGACGAAGCCCGCGCGCGCGAGATCGCGGCCGAGCACGGCTGCCGCGCGCTGGGCAGCATCCACGACCTCCCGCGCGATCTCCAGGCTGCGATCGTGGCCGTGCCGACGACCTTCCACGAGGCCGTGGCCGTGCCGTTGCTGGAGCGGGGTGTCGCCTGCCTGGTCGAGAAGCCGCTGGCGCCCGACCTAGCCTCTGCCGACCGCATCCTGCGCGCGGCCGAGACGAGCGGAGCGTGCCTCGCAGTCGGCCATGTCGAGCGCTTCGAGCCCGGCGTGCGCAAGGTGGCCGAGCTCGGCGTGCGCCCGCGCTTCATCGAGTGCCACCGCCTGTCGACCTTCCGTTTTCGCAGCCTGGACGTTGGCGTGGTACACGACCTGATGATCCACGACCTCGACCTGGTGCTGCATTTCACGGGCTCGGAGGTCGAGAGCTTCGATGCCTCGGGCGGCACGATCCTGACCGACAGCCTCGACCTCGCCTCGGTACACCTCGTGTTCCGGAACGGCGCGCGCGCCAACGTGACCGCCAGCCGCGTCTCGCTCACGCCCATGCGCCGCTTCCGGCTGTTTTCGGGCTCGAGCTACGTCAGTCTGGACTTCACCAAGAACTATGGACTGGTCGTGCAGAAGGGGCCCGGCTGGGAGAAGGGCCGCGAGGAGCTGCGCACGAAGGACCCGGCTGAGCTTGCCCTGCGCGAGAACTTCGTGAACGGGGAGCTGTTGGACGTTTCCGAGCTCTCGCTGGAGGGCCTCGAGCAACCGCTGCAGGCGGAGCTCGATTCGTTCCTGCGCAGTGTCCAGTCCGGGGCCGAGCCGGAGGTGACCGGTCTGGATGGCCGGCGGGCGCTCGACCTGGCGGAGAAGATCACCGCCGCCATCCGCGCCCAGACCTGGTAGCTCGCCTGGTCGAGTGCTAGCCTGCGACTGGAAGTCGCCTGGCGGCGCAGGTGCACCCGGCTCAAACCCCTGAGCCTTACCAACGTCCTATCGGGCCCATCTCATCCGACTCGGCAGGACCGAGCGGTGGCGGGCCCACCTGAACCGTCTGGTTCAGGGTCGGCCGGGCACGGCACCGCTGGGTTGCTTCCATTTTATGCCCACGCCGCGTACCGCAACCGCGGTCTCCACTCCTCGAGCTTCACTCCATGCGCATCCTGCTGCTCGTCTCTGTCGTTGTGCTGGCCTTCCTCGCGGTGCGTTGCTTCCAGCCCGGAGTGGTAACGGCTGGAACGGAAACCCAAGCTCCCACCGAAGCAGGCGTGCGCTTCATGGCTCCGCCCGCGGTTCAAGTTCCGGTCCCGCAGGAGCTGCAATCTCCAAAAGGCTCGCCGGAGTCGAACGAGGTCCATGCCAGCCCCACGGCCCCAATCGCGCCTTCCTCTTGGCCATCGAATCTCCTGGAAGCCTCGGGGGGCGCCGCAGACGAGCTCGGTATCGCCGCGGCGCTCGTTCATGGAGTTCCGGCCGATGTCCAGGGGGCAGCCCAAGCATTGCCCCCGGATCGTGCCCTCTTGCTCGAATCTTTCGCTTGGGCCATCGCCGGTGAGCGACAGGTCGCCCTTTCGCTCTCGGAGCGCATTGCCGCGCGGGACCAGCTCGATGGTCGGGAGAAGGGCCTGTTCGAAGCAGCCTTGACCGGGAAGGCGCCCGTCCCTGCTTCGACCGGAAGTACGCCCGTCGTTCGGGCCATGGAGATGGCCCTGCTGGTCAAGGAGGCCAAGGCCAACCTGGCGGCCCGCCGCTACCCCGAAGCGGCCCGAACCTACTCCGCGCTCCTCCTGGGCGAGCTGCAGGCGGCCTGGCCTGCGGATGCTGCGGTGCTCGGAGAGTGGACCAAGGGCTTGAACGAGGCCCAGCGGGAGCACCGATGGCATCCTCGCGGGGACTGGCCCTCGGTGGAGGTCAAGGTGGGGAACGGAGACAGTCTGATTTCCATCCGCAAGCGCTACGTTAGCGAGCACCCCGGCGCGGTCCTGTGCACCGGCCTGATCGAGCGGGCGAATCGCATCAAGGGGTACCTGCAGCCCGGGCAGCCCCTGAGGATCCCGACGGATCCGGCTCGAATCCTGGTCGATCTGGAAGCGCGTTGGGCCCTCTTCTTCCTCGGCGATGAGGTTGCCGCCGCCTGGCCGGTTGCCATCGGGCGGCCAGGCGAGGACACGCCTCCAGGCGACTATTCCGTCCGCAACAAGCTCGAGAACCCGCCATGGATGAAGGAGGGGCAGGAGCCGATCCCCTTCGGAGACCCGAGGAACCCTTTGGGGACCCGCTGGATCGGGTGGTCGAAGGAAGGGGCGAAGACCCCCTACGGCTTCCACGGCACCTGGGAGCCCGCTTCGATCGGCAAAGCGGCCTCGGACGGCTGCATCCGCTTTCGCAACGAGGACGTCGAGCAGCTCTTCCAGGTTCTTCCCGAAGGGGCCCCGATCCGGATCGAGGGTTGACTCCCCCCTCTAAGCCCTTGAGGAACCAAGGCTTTGCAGCCAGGGCTGGAAAATCCCCACGGAAGCTTGACCAGGGGCCTGAAAGCCGTATCCTCCTCGCCCCACGTCGATCGAACGGTTGACGCGGAGAACGCAGATCAGCCGCGCCTCAAGTCCCCCCCCGGGGGCCGAGAGGGCGGGGCTCTTTGACAACTGGGTGACCCTTGAAACTCGTGCGAGCGTAGGGGCCGCGTTACGGAGCGCGGACTCCAACTCAATAAGAGAAGCGATCAACGCCATTTCAAGAAATTTTGAAGGGTTTGATCCTGGCTCAGAACGAACGTTGGCGGTGTGGATTAGGCATGCAAGTCGCGCGCGAAAGTCGCAAGACGAGTAAAGCGGCGGACGGGCGAGTAACGCGTAATCAACCTGCCCTGGAGACTGGAATAGCCACTGGAAACGGTGGGTAATGCCAGATGGCTCCGCGGATCGGCATCGATCTGCGTGTAAACGGTGGCGAAAGCTGCTGCTCCGGGAGGGGATTGCGTCCTATCAGCTAGTTGGCGAGGTAATGGCTCACCAAGGCGATGACGGGTAGCTGGTCTGAGAGGACGACCAGCCGCACTGGGACTGAGACACTGCCCAGACTCCTACGGGAGGCTGCAGTCGAGAATCTTCCGCAATGGGCGAAAGCCTGACGGAGCGACACCGCGTGCAGGACGAAGGCCTTCGGGTTGTAAACTGCTGTCACGCTCTAGGAATCCCGTGTCGTTAATAGCGGCACGGTTGACTAAGGCGAGAGGAAGTGGCGGCTAACTCTGTGCCAGCAGCCGCGGTAAGACAGAGGCCACGAACGTTGTTCGGAATCACTGGGCATAAAGCGCACGTAGGCGGCTAGGTCCGTCCGATGTGAAAGCCCCCGGCTCAACCGGGGAACAGCATCGGATACAGCCTGGCTTGAGGACGGTTGGGGTGAGTGGAACTCCTGGTGGAGCGGTGAAATGCGTAGATATCAGGAGGAACACCGGTGGCGAAAGCGGCTCACTGGACCGTTACTGACGCTGAGGTGCGAAAGCTAGGGGAGCAAACGGGATTAGATACCCCGGTAGTCCTAGCCGTAAACGATGGGCACTGGGTAGGGGGGAAGCCTATGCTCTTCCCTGCCGAAGCAAATGTGTTAAGTGCCCCGCCTGGGGAGTACGCTCGCAAGGGTAAAACTCAAAGGAATTGACGGGGGCTCACACAAGCGGTGGAGCATGTGGTTTAATTCGAAGCAACGCGAAGAACCTTACCTGGGCTTGACATCCATGGATTAGTCCTCTGAAAGGGGGAGTACTGCTCTTCGGAGCCGGAACATGGACAGGTGTTGCATGGCTGTCGTCAGCTCGTGTCGTGAGATGTTGGGTTAAGTCCCGTAACGAGCGCAACCCTTGTCGTTAGTTGCCAGCGGGTAATGCCGGGGACTCTAACGAGACCGCCGGTGTCAAACCGGAGGAAGGTGGGGACGACGTCAAGTCATCATGGCCCTTATGCCCAGGGCGACACACGTGCTACAATGGCGCGTACAAAGGGTTCCGAGACCGCAAGGTGGAGGCAATCCCAAAAAGCGCGCCCCAGTTCGGATTGAAGGCTGCAATTCGCCTTCATGAAGCCGGAATCGCTAGTAATCGCGTATCAGCCATGACGCGGTGAATATGTTCCTGAGCCTTGTACACACTGCCCGTCAAGCCACGAAAGCGGGGAGCGCTCGAAGTCGCTATGTCCAACCGAAAGGGGGACGGCGCCGAAAGCGAGACTCGTGATTGGGACTAAGTCGTAACAAGGTAGCCGTAGGGGAACCTGCGGCTGGATCACCTCCTTTCTAACGGGATTACGTTAGACGCTTCGGCGACGCGCTAACATCGAAAGGTGTGCGGTTCGGCGCCAGAGTGGCGAGCATAGGTATGCTTGCACGAGAACAAGGGTCACCCTCCTTTCACCTTCCTGGCTCATGCCAGGACTGGGACTCTTCCGCCATCAGGCGTGTGCGGCGGCGGAACCGAGCGGTCGCCCGCTGCGGCGACGCCCCGATTAATCGGGGGCGATGCTGCGGCGCGCTGAATCCACGGGCTTGTAGCTCAGTTGGTTAGAGCGTCCGCCTGATAAGCGGGAGGTCAGTGGTTCAAATCCACCCAAGCCCACCATCCTCAGGGGGCGTAGCTCAGCTGGTAGAGCACCTGGTTTGCAACCAGGGGGTCGTCGGTTCGAATCCGGTCGCCTCCACTTGGTTGGCGTGGTGAAAGGGTCACTCGATGAGCAAGTCGTAGCTGCTGCTGCGACGCTCTTTGAAAACAAGGTGAACTGGTTCGCGGCGTGGCAGCCACGAAATGAATCAAGAAGAGCGTGGTTAAGCTACAAAGGGTGTATGGTGGATGCCTTGGCGTCCAGAGCCGAAGAAGGACGTGGTTAAGCTGCGATAAGCCCTGGGGAGCCGCTTAGCAGGCTATGATCCGGGGATTTCCGAGATCGGGAAACCGACCGAGATTCAAACCTCGGTACCCGCGCAAGCGGGAGGGAACGCAGGGAACTGAAACATCTCAGTACCTGCAGGAAAAGAAAGAAAAATCGACTCTCCAAGTAGCGGCGAGCGAACGGGGATCAGCCCAAACCGATGCCGTGCCAAGGTCTAGGCCGTTGCGTCGTCGGTGTTGTGGGACTCACTGGGCAACCTAGAACGCCTAAAGAAGTTACCAATTCGGTGCCTAGAAGAATGGCATGGGAAGGCCAACCGTAGAGAGTGACAGTCTCGTAGTCGAAAGCAACCGAACTTCTGTGAGTATCCCAAGTAGCGCCAGACACGTGAAACCTGGTGTGAATCCGCGGGGACCACCCCGCAAGGCTAAGTACTACTGGACGACCGATAGCGAAATAGTAGCGCGAGCGAAAGGTGAAAAGAACCCCTGCTAGGGGAGTGAAATAGTACCTGAAACCGTACACCTACAATCCTGTCGGAGGCCTATGGCTCTTCGGAGCAATGGCTGACGGCGTGCCTTTTGCATAATGACCCGGCGAGTTACTCTGTCTGGCAAGGTTAAGGGCCTACGGCCCGGAGCCGAAGGGAAACCGAGTGCGAATGGCGCGATTTAAGTCAGGCGGAGTAGACCCGAAAGCGAGTGATCTATCCATGAGCAGGTTGAAGCGGATGTAACAGTCCGTGGAGGACCGAACAGGTGTGGGTTGAAAACCGCTCTGATGACTTGTGGATAGGAGTGAAAGGCTAATCAAACTCGCAAATAGCTGGTACTCCCCGAAATAGCTTTCGGGCTAGCCTCTGGTTATTCATGTGCGGGGGTAGAGCTACTGAATGGGATAAGGGGCCCTCCAGCTACCTTACCTAATCAAACTCCGAATACCGTACATGCTACCCAGGGAGTCAGTCTACGGGCGATAAGGTCCGTGGACGAGAGGGAAACAGCCCAGACCGTCAGCTAAGGTCCCAAATGCAGACTAAGTGCAGAGAAGGAAGTGGGATCTCTAAGACAGCCAGGATGTTGGCTTAGAAGCAGCCATCATTTAAAGAGTGCGTAATAGCTCACTGGTCGAGAGGTTCTGCACCGAAAATGAACGGGGCTCAAGTCTGCAACCGAGGCTACGGCTTGCACAAGATCGTTGATCTGGTGCAGGGGTAGGGGAGCATTCCAATCGAGTGAAGGTCGACGGAAACGACGACTGGACGATCTGGAAGAGATTATGCCGGGATAAGTAGCGATAAAACAGGTGAGAATCCTGTTCGCCGAAAACCCAAGGTTTCCTGGGCACGGTAAATCCGCCCAGGGTTAGTCGGACCCTAAGGCGAGGCCGAAAGGCGTAGTCGATGGAAGACAGGTTAATATTCCTGTACCGTTGGGAGACGTTAAGACCGATGGGGGGACGCGGAAAGAAGAGCTATCGCACCGACAGCTTGGTGCGTGTAAGCCCGAGGGTGGCACATAGGAAAACCCGTGTGCGGAATCCCAGAGGTGATGCCGAGCGCGCTAGCGCGAAGTAGCTGGACTGACCGCCGAGAAAATCCTCTAGGAAGTCTACCCGATGTCCGTACCAAAACCGACACAGGTGGGTGAGGTGAGTAACCTAAGGCGCTCGAGAGAACTGCCGTTAAGGAACTATGCAATCTAACCCCGTAACTTCGGGAAAAGGGGTGCCCCCAGACGTCAAGGCCTTCGCGGCCGTAGCGTTCGGGGGTCGCAGAGAAATGGGACTGCCGACTGTTTATTAAAAACACAGGTCTGTGCGAACTCCAAAAGAGGAAGTATACAGACTGACGCGTGCCCAATGCCGGTAGGTCAAGAGGAGGAGTTAGCGCAAGCGAAGCCCTGAATCAAAGCCCCGGTGAATGGCGGCCGTAACTATGACGGTCCTAAGGTAGCGAAGTTCCTTGTCGGGTAAGTTCCGACCCGCATGAATCGCGTAACGAGTGGTCCGCTGTCTCAACGGCAGGCTCGGCGAAATTGTAGTCGTGGTGAAGATGCCACGTTCCCGCATCAAGACGGAAAGACCCCGTGAACCTTTACTACAGCCTGATATTGGGGCTTGTCCTGCCGTGCGTAGGATAGGTGGGAGACGTTGAAGCTGGGCTCTCGGGTCCAGTGGAGTCACCGGTGAAATACCACTCTCGGTATGATAGGCTTCTAACACTGAACGGTGAATCCCGGCAGTGGACAGTGTCAGGTGGGTAGTTTGGCTGGGGCGGTCTCCTCCAAAAAAGTAACGGAGGAGCGCGATGGTGCACTCAGCGCGGTTAGCAATCGCGCGTAGAGCGTAAGGGTAGAAGTGCGCCTCACTGCGAGAGATATAGCTCAAGCAGACACGAAAGTGGGCCCTAGTGATCCGGCGGATTCCGAGTGGAAGGGCCGTCGCTCATCAGATAAAAGGTACTCCGGGGATAACAGGCTGATCGCATCCAAGAGTTCATATCGACGATGCGGTTTGGCACCTCGATGTCGGCTCGTCGCATCCTGGGGCTGTAGGAGGTCCCAAGGGTTTGGCTGTTCGCCAATTAAAGCGGCACGTGAGCTGGGTTTAGACCGTCGTGAGACAGGTCGGTCCCTATCTGGTGTGGGTGTAGGATGACTGAGGAGGTCTTCCCCTAGTACGAGAGGATTGGGGAGGACGGTCCTCTGGTGTTCCAGTTATCACGCTAGTGGTATAGCTGGGTAGCTAAGACCGGAAAGGATAAGCGCTGAATGCATCTAAGCGCGAAGCCCTCTCCAAGACGAGTCATCCCAATAGTCCCCTGGTAGACCACCAGGTTGATAGGCCGGCGGTGCAAGAACGGCAACGTTCTCAGCTTACCGGTACTAATCGGACGATCGGCTTAACCACCTTTCCCCATGCGGTCGCCTTGCGACCGTGCGGGAAAAGGAAGCCTTCTCCCAAGACGTAGCTCCACGCTGTGACCAGTTCACCTTCCTTCAGGCCCATGCGGGTTTTCGCGTGGGCAGGTCGTTGCGGGCTCAGGTTCGCACGACGCGCATTCCCGGTGACCATAGGCACTTGGCCATACCCGTTCCCATCCCGAACACGGTCGTCAAGCAGGTGCCGCCGATGATATTGCTTCGCGCGAGAAAGTAGGTATCGCCGGGTTTTTCTCTGACCCCGACCATCTGGTCGGGGTTTTTTTTTGCGCGTAGTTCCTTTTCTGATTTAGGGCTGTGGCTGGAGTCCGCGCCAGGTGACCCATTCATGCCAGGCGCCGGTGTCTTGTAGTCCGGCCTCGCGCCCGGCGTGCTCTAGGTCGCCAAACCACTCCGGGCTCCACAGCTCACCGGTTGAAAGCTCCCCAGACGGGCGGCTACTTTCGAGCAGGCCGTAGTGTTCGGCCCGCTGCAACGCGTGCCCGAGGAGCTGGGCTCCCTCGCTCGTGGCTGACTCTCCGAGTGATCGCTTCAGGATTGCCGTGACCTGGCCCCATGCCGGTATTCGGTCTCCGCTCAGCACGAAGCGATCCAGCTCTATCTCGCACCAGAGGGCAAGCGCCAGGGGACGCAGTCCGGCAACTGACACTTCGCGGAGCCAAGGTGACCAGCGCCGCTCACGGATTCCTTGGGCTCGAGCTTCGAGCAGCCGGACCTCAATCGGAGCACTTTCAGAGGGTGATTCCCAGTTGGTTCGAGCGCTTCGAGTTGCACGGGCGGTGTTTGCCAGTTCCGCACGGGCCTTGGAGAGGGCCTCTCCGCTGGACATCGGGCTGACAGGCAAGGGCTGCAGTGCCACGGCATGGAAGGCAGCCTGCTCCTGATCTTGCAGGGAGATCTCTGCGACCTGCATGGAGTCTCTCGAGGAATCTACATGGGAGAGGACGAACCCACTTGTGGCGAGGAGGGCGCAGCCCAACGCGAGGGCGGCTCGACGATGGCGCGCCCATCCACTCGGGGCGCTGGCCTGGGTTGTCTTCTGGAGGGTCCTTGCGATGAGGGCGCGCTCTCTTTCCTTGCTCCACCCCGGGATGGTGTTCCACTCCCGGCGCGCCTGTCGAAGAGCTTGCTCCAGGCTTTCTAGGTGTTCGGCTCCCTCAGGGGTGGACTCCAGCGAGGCTCGCGCAGCGGCTTGAGCCAGCCCTTGCCCGAGTAGCGCTTCGAACAGCCGTTCCTCTTCGGAGTCGTCCTGGTTTGCCTCACGTACCAAGGTTCAGGCCACTCCCTCTCGTCGCAGCCTTTCCGCCCAGGCTCGTCGAAGGCTTCTCACCGCTTGAAACATGCGTGACTTCACCGTGCCCAGCGGAATCGACAGCAGTTCGCCGATTTCTTCATAGGAGAGCTCGCCCAAGAGAACGAGCTCGAAGACCTGCCTGTGAGCGGTTGGGAGCCTGGCCAGCAACTCGCCCACCCGCAGCTGCTCCTCCTCCAGCGCGTAGGTTTGCGGCGAGTCGGAACTGTAGCTCATGTCTTCGAGCTGAGCCTCCCGCATGTTTCCCACGCGTGACGAGGCCTTACGGCAGTCATCGATCCAGACGTTCCGCGCTACTCGAAAGCAGAAGGAGCTGAAGCGTTCCTGCGGCCGATAGCGCGCCGCGCAGCGGTAGAGCTTGACGAACACCTCTTGGGTCAGATCCTCGGCCCGACATGGGGAGGCACCCTGATGAACGAAGTAGGCGGCAATGACCCTCCCTCGCTTCGGTGGACACCGTTGTTGAGGTGTTCGCAGTAGATGCGAGCGGATGGAGTTCGTCAAAGGGGAAGGGGTCTGGGGAAGGGTTCTCCCTTCCC
>SIAI01000053.1 GCA_009691855.1 Planctomycetota bacterium
GCGAATTGCACCGCGAGCGGCGCCGCGCCCGAGCTGGGGGCCGCGCTGAAAGCCGCCACCGGCGCGGACTCGGAGACCTGCACCGCATCGACCACGGTCAGCGTGTTCGAGCCGCCCGGACCGCTCACCGTGAGCGCAACGGTGAAGGAACCCGGCACGTTGAAGACGTGGAAGGGCGCGCTCGCACTCGAGCTGGCGCCGTCGCCGAAGTCCCACGAGCGCGCGCCGACGTTGCCCAGCGATTGGTCCTGGAACTGCACGCCGAGCGGCGCGACGCCTGTCGCGGGCAGGGCCGTGAACAACGCCTCGGGCTGTGCCTCGAGCACGGTCACGAGGTCGGTCCGCGTGCGCACGTCAGCGCCGGTCGGACTGCTGACCGTGAGGCTCACGCTGTAGGTGCCGGGCACGGTGTAGACGTGCACGGGGTTGGCCGTATTCGCGCTCCCGCCGTCGCCGAAGTTCCAGGCCCAGATATTCACGTTGGGCGTGGACGCGTCCAGGAAGGCCACCGTGAGCGGCGCCGTGCCGCTGAGCGGCGTGGCGCCGAAGTCGGCGGTGGTCGGCGGCGCCGCGACGACGATCAAGTCGCTGAGCACGAGCGTGTCGCTGCCGCCCGGACTCGTCACGGTCAGCGAGACCGTGTACAGGCCCGGCGCGGTGTAGACGTGCGCGGGGTTCTGGGCGCTGGAGGTCGCGCCGTCGCCGAAGTTCCAGCTCCAGCTGCTCGGATTGGACGTCGAGAGGTCGCTGAACTGCGCCGCGAGCGGCGCGCTGCCGCTCGCGGGCGCGACGGTGAAGGCCGCGCCCGGCGGCGCGACCTCGACCGAGACCAGGTCGGTGCGCGTGCGCAGGTGCGTGCCAGCGGGGCCGGTGGCCCTGAGTGTGATGCTGTACAGGCCGCTCGCCGCGTAGACGTGCACCGGGTTCTGCGCGTTCGCGCTCTGGCCGTCGCCGAAGTCCCAGGACCAGCTGGTGATCGCGCCGCTGCTGGCGTCGCTGAACGCGACCGTCAACGGTTGCGGCCCGAGCGTGGGCGTGGCCTCGAAGTAGGCCGTGGGCGGCGCCACGCCGACGCTCACGAAGTCGAGCCGGGTCTCGCCGTCGCTGCCGCCGGGGCCCGAGCTGGTGAGCGTGACGGTGTAGAGCCCCTCGGCCTCGTAGCGGTGCAGCGGACTGGCCTCGCTGGAGACCTGGCCGTCGCCGAAGTCCCAGCTCCAGGCGGTCACCTGGCCCGTGGTCAGGTCGGCGAACTGCACGTCGAGCGGCGCGGCGCCGAGCGTGGGCAGGGCGGAAAAGCCCGCTTGCGGCGGCTGCAGCGCGGCGATCACGAAGTCGGGCCGCGTCAGCGTGTGCGTGCCGTTCGGACCGCTGACGGTGAGCGCGACGGTGTAGCTGCCGCACGCGTCGTAGAGGTGCACCGGCGCGAAGGAGCTCGAGCTCTGGCCGTCGCCGAAGTCCCAGCTCCAGCTGGTGACCTCGCCCTCGGACAGGTCGTCGAAGGCCACGCTGAGCGGGCACGAGCCGCTGCGCGGCGTGGCCTCGAAGTCCGCCAGCGGGCCCACGACCACGGTGATGTAGGCGCTCTTGACCTCGATGTCTGTGCCACGCGGGCCGCGCGTGGTCAGCTGCACGTCGTAGCTGCCGGGCGCGGCGTAGGTCTTGGTCGGATGCTGCAGGCTCGACTGCGGGCCGTCGCCGAAGTTCCACACCCAGGCGGTGACCTGGCCCGTGCTGGCGTCGGTGAAGTCGACCGTCAGCGGTGCGACGCCCAGCATGCGGCTGGCCACGAAGCCGGCGGCCGGGACGGTGCCGTCGTTGAGCTGCACCACGTAGATCGCGCCCTGGTTGCCGCCCGCGTCGTCGTCGTTGCGGCAGCCGATGACGGCGTTGAACAGACCGTCGCCCGGGGAACCGCCGTAGCGTGCCAGCGCGCTGCCGAACCAGTCCCACTGGTCGAGCGCGTAAGGCATGTCGCCGAACAGGTCGCTGACCTTGACCGTGGACTTGACCGAGCCGTCGGCGTTCAGGAACAGCACGTAGGCCGCTCCGACGTCCGCGTCCGGATCGCCAGGCGTGCCGCCGTCGTCGTCCTTGACGGCCCCCACCGCGATGTCGATCACGCCGTCGCCGTCCAGGTCGCCCAGGTTCGCGACCGAGGTGCCGAACTGATCGATGTCGTCGAGCGGCAGCGCGAACCCGCCCTCGAGCTCGTCGATCTCGCGCGAGGCCTTGACGCTGCCGTCGGGGTTCAGGAACAGGATCCACAGCGAACCCTGGTTGACGCCGCCGTCGTCGTCGAGCACCGACCCCGCGGCCACATCGACCACGCCGTCGCCGTCCAGGTCGCCCAGGTTCGCGCTGCAGAAGCCGAACCAGTCGCCCGGCTTGAGCGCGAGGTTCTCGCTGAACTTGCTGATGCGGTGGTAGCCCTTGACCGTGCCGTCCGCGTTCAGGAAGAGCACGTGCAGCGCGCCGGTGTTCGTGCCGCCCTCGTCGTCCTCGGGCGTGCCCACCATGAGTTCGGTCAGGCCGTCGCCGTCCAGGTCGCCGAGCGCGCACAACGAGCGCCCGAACTCATCATGGATGTTCAGGCTCACCGGCAGACCGCCGCTGGTGCTGCTGATCTTCTGCGAGCTCTTGACCGTCCCGTCGGCGTTCAGGAACAGCACATAGACCGCGCCCTTGTTCGTGCCGCCGTCGTCGTCGTAGTTCGAGCTCACGGCCACGTCGACCACGCCGTCGCCGTCCAGGTCGCCCAGGTTGGCCGTGGCGCGCCCGAACTGATCGCCGCGCTTGAGCTTGCCCGTGAAGTTGCCCTCCAGGTCGCTGATCTTCTGCCAGGCCTTCACGAAGCCGTTGGCGTGCAGGAACAGCACGTACACCGCGCCCTGGTCGAGGCCGCCGTCGTCGTCCGTGTGCGCGCCGACCATGAGGTCGCTGATCCCGTCGCCGTCCAGGTCGCCGAGGTTCAGGATCGAGCGCCCGAACTGGTCCATCTCCTCGAGCTGAGCCGTGAAGCCGCCGGAGGTGGCGCTGATCTTCTGCGCCTTGACCACGTGGCCGAGCTGCGCCTCCGCGGGCGCGGCCAGTGCGAACAAGATTCCGAGCCAGGCTGCGGCGATGAACCCGCTAGCCCGGGACGCTGAGTTTCTCTCCATCGTGGGGAGCGCGGACCCGACCCCTCAGCCGGAACACGCGTCGGAGAACTATGCCCCACGCAAGCGCGGAGTGCGGAGCGCGAGCGCTGCGGTGCCGCTCATGCGTCGCAAGCCCGGCTCCGGCTCAGAAACCGAGCACTAGGTCGTAGGCGTTGCACAGCTCCGCCTGACCGCCGGTGATCGTCACCTGCGTCGCCATGGAGAGACCCATCAGGCTCAGATCGAGCGGCAGTGCGATCGAGCGTGCGTTCACGCCGGGCGTCGCGACCCACGACTGCGCGAAGAGCTTCTTGCCCGAGGTCAGGACCTCGCCCGCGGCCTTGACCGCGCCCGAGGCCCGATGCTGCGCGCCCACCAGCTGGATCATGCGCGCGCCGGCGTGCCCGCTGACGTCGACGGTCACGTTCCAGGCGCCGCCCAGCACGGCCGGCGTGGAGGCGTAGCGCGCGAGGTTGCGGCCGGTGCCGTTGCGGAAGGTGGCCGTGGCCACGGGCACCAGGCGGAAGGAATCGACGTAGCCCTTGGAGGCGTCCAGGCCGTCGCCGCCGTTGCCCACGCTGATGCGCAGCGTCAGCGGCGTGCCCGCGAGCGCCGCCGGGAACAGCGTACGCAGGTCGACGAGCACGCGCCGCGTGGCCGTCATCGGCAGGCCGTACTTGGACGACACCAGCGGGAAGGCGCTGAAGCTGTCGGCGTAGAACACGTTCCAGTTCGTGGTGCCGTCGTCGAGATCCACGCTCATGAAGTCGTTTTGATCGAGCGCGGCCACGGCGTCGCCCAGCAGGAAGGCCGCGTCGAAGGCGAGGTGCGGCGCGAGCGGCGCGAAGGCGAAGGTCTGCTGGACGCCCGCGGCGCCGGTCGGCATGGCGCCGGACGCGCCCGGCGCAGTGGGCGGCACGGCGGCGGCGCTGCCCTCGGCGCCGATCTCCAGCCACTTCGAGCCCTCGCGCGGGAAGTCGAGGTCGGGCGTCAGGTTGGACTGCACGACCACGTTCGTGCCCGCGACCACCTGCCAGGGCGCCTGCGGCGCGGAGCCGGCGACATCGAGCTCGAAGCCGCCGTCGGTGAGCGCCGGCAGCGCCAGCACCGAGATGCCGGGGTGCGCGATCGAGCGCGTGCCGCCCGGGCCCTGGGTCGTCAGCGTGACGGTGAAGGCGCCGGTGCGCGTGTAGACCTTGACCGGGAAGCGCAGGCGCGAGGTCGTGTTGTCGCCGAAGTTCCAGCTCCAGCTGGTGATGTTGCCGCTCGAGAGGTCGGTGAAGGCGACCGCCAGCGGCGCGAAGCCGGTCACGGGCCCGCCGGTGAACTCGGGCACGGGCGCGGGCCACTGCACGTTGACCAGCGCGTTCTTGCTCAGCGTCGACGACCCCGTCGGGCCGCTGGCGACGAGGCTCACGCTGTAGGTGCCCGGCGTGGTGTAGACGTGCGCGGGGCTGGCCTCACTCGCGCTCGCGCCATCGCCGAAGCTCCAGCTCCAGCCGGTCACCCAGCCGCTCGACGCATCGGTGAACTGCACCGTGAGCGGCGCGATGCCGCTGCTGGGCAGGGCGGCGAAGGCCGCCACCGGCAGCGGATCGGCGACCGCGACGAGCGCGGCTATGGTCTTGGTGTCGCTGCCACCCGGGCCGGCGACCGTCATCTGCACGTCGTAGGTCCCGGGCGTGGTGTAGACGTGGCTGGGGCTGGAGGAGTTCGAGCTCGAGCCGTCGCCGAAACTCCACGACCAGGAGCTGAGCAGGCCCAGCGATTGGTCGGTGAACTGCACGCCGAGCGGCGCGAAGCCTTGCGTAGCAGAGACCTGGAAGTCGGCCGTCGGCGGCGGCTCGCTGACCACCACCAGGTCCGTGCGCAGCTCATCGTCGCTGCCGTTCGGGCCGGCGACGCTGAGGCGCACGCTGTAGGTCCCGGGCAGCAGGTACACGTGCTCGGGATCGCGCTCGGCCGAGGTCGCGCCGTCGCCGAACTCCCACCACCAGGCCGTGATCAGGCCGGCCGAGGCGTCGGCGAACTGCACCGCCAGCGGCGCGACGCCGCTGGTCTGCGGCGCGCTCAGGTGTGCCACCGGCGTCGGGTCGCGGACCACGATCAGGTTGCTCTTGACCACCGTGTCGGTGCCGAAGGAGCTGCTGACGGTGAGCGACACGGTGTAGCTGCCCGGCGCGGCGTAGACGTGCTGGGGCGCGGAGGCGCTCGAGCTCGTGCCGTCGCCGAAGCTCCACAGGCGGGTGGCGACGACGCCGCTGGACTGATCCGTGAACACCGCCGTGAAGGGCGCGAAGCCCGAGGTCGAGGGCACGTCGAAGTCGGCAACCGGCGGCGGCTCGCTGACGGTGATGTAGCTGCTGCGCGTGCCCGTCGAGCTGCCGTCCGGGCCGGCCACCGTCAGCGCGACGGTGTAGGTGCCGGAGGCCCCGTAGACGTGCTGCGGGTTGCGCTCGGTGGCGCTGAGGCCGTCGCCGAAGGTCCACGACCAGCTGGTGATGTTGCCGGTCGAGAGGTCGCTGAACTGCGCGGCCAGGGGCGCGAAGCCGCTGGTCGGCGCGGCCGTGAACTCGGCCACCGGCACCGGGTCCTGCACCACCACACAACCGGCCTGGGTGCGCGTGTTCGAGCCGTAGGGCCCGGCGACGGTCAGCGCGACGGTGTAGGTGCCGGGTGCGAGGTAGGCATGCTGCGGGCTCGCCAGGGTCGAGGTCGCGCCGTCGCCGAAGCTCCAGCTCCAGCTCGTGAGCAGGCCCGAGGATTGGTCGGCGAACTGCACGTCCAGGGGCGCGAGGCCCGTGCTCGGCGTGGCCTGGAACTGGGCCACCGGCGCAAGGTCGGTGGCAGTGATCAGCGCCGTGCGCGTCTTCGTGTCGCTGCCGTTCGGACCGCTGACCGTCAGCGCGACCGTGTAGGTGCCCGGGCCGTAGACGTGCTGCGGCGCGGACGTGGTCGCGCTCGTGCCGTCGCCGAAGTCCCAGCTGCGGCTGGTGACCGTGCCCTCGGAGAGATCGCTGAAGGCCACGTCCAGCGGCGACAGGCCCTCGGTGGGCGTGGCCGCGAAGTCGGCCAGCGGACCGGCAGAGACGGTGATGAAGGAGTGCTTGACCTCGGTGTCCTTGCCCTTCGGACCCTTGGCCGTCAGGGAGACGTCGTACACACCCGGAGTCGTGTAGGTCTTGAGCGGAGCCTCGAGGTTCGACTGCGGGCCGTCGCCGAAGTTCCACAGGAAGCCGGTGACCTCGCCGCTGCAGGCGCCGCTGAAGCTGACGGACATGGGCGCGACGCCCAGCGTCTTGCTGGCCGTGAAGTCGGCGCCCGGCGCGGTGCCGTCGTTCAACTGCACCAGGTAGACGGAGCCGCGGTTCGGGCTGCCATCGTCGTCGTTGCGGCAGCCGATGGCGAGGTTGAAGAGCCCGTCAGCGCTCGAGCCGCCGAGCTTGCACAGCGAGCTGCCGAACCAGTCGTACTGGTCGAGCGAGTAGGGCAGGTCGCCCTCGGTGTCGCTGATCTTGACCACCGACTTGACCGTCGCGTCGGCGTTCAAGAACAGCACGTACACCGCACCCACGTCGGCGTCGACGTTGCCCGGCAGGCCGCCGTCGTCGTCCTTGACCGCGCCCACGGCGATGTCGGTCACGCCGTCGCCGTCCAGGTCGCCGATGCTCGAGACCGAGGTGCCGAACTGGTCGATGTCGTCGAGCGCGACGTTGAAGCCACCCATGAGCTCGTTGATCTCGTGCGACTCCTTCACCGAGCCGTTGGCGTTCAGGTAGAGGATCCACAGCGAGCCCTGGTTGACACCGCCGTCGTCGTCGAGCACCGAGCCCACGGCGAGGTCGGTCACGCCGTCGTGGTTGAAGTCGCCGATGTTGGCCGAGCTGTGCCCGAACCAGTCGCCGGGGCGCAGGCGCAGACCGTCGGTCGAGCGGCTGATGCGCTTGTAGCTCTTGACCGTGCCGTTGTGGTTCAGGAAGAGCACGTGCAACGCGCCGGTGTTGGTGCCGCCGTCGTCGTCCTCGGGCGTGCCCACGGCGAGGTCGATCGTGCCGTCGCCGTTCATGTCGCCGAGCGGCGTGATCGAGCGCCCGAACTCGTCGTGGATCTTCAGCGGGACCGGCAGGCCACCCACCGTCGAGCTGATCTTCTGGAAGCTCTTGACCGTGCCGTCGACGTTCAGGAACAGGATGTAGATCGCACCCTTGTTCGCGCCGCCGTCGTCGTCGTAGTTCGAGCTCACGGCCACGTCGACCACGCCGTCACCGTCCAGGTCGCCCACGTTCGCGGCCGCGCGCCCGAACTGGTCACCGGGGTCGAGCTGATTGGGGAAGTTGCCGTAGACGTCGCTGATCTTCGTCCACGACTTCACGAAGCCGTTGGCGCGCATGAACAGGACATAGACCGAGCCCTGGTCGAGGCCGCCGTCGTCGTCGGTGTGCGCGCCCACCAGGAGCTCGCTGATGCCGTCGCCATCCATGTCGCCGAGGTTGACGATCGAACGACCGAACTGGTCTTCCTCGTCGAGTGGGGCGTCGAAGCCGCCAGCCGTGTCGCTGATCTTCTGCGCGCTGACCACGTGGCCGAGCTGGGCCGAAGCCGTCGAGCAGAAGAGTGTTCCGAGAATCCCGGCGAGGACGGAGCGAGCGTAGAAGGCCTGCATTCTCTCCCTGGTGTGAACCTAGCGGGCCGCCTCCCCAGGCCGGACACCGCTCGCTGAACCATGCCCGATGTTCGAGCTGCGTGCGGCGCAAAGCCTCCAATTCGCCGTCGAGAGGGCGCGAAGGAATTGCGCCCTGGACGTGCGTGAGCGCCTTTCTTGCTCGCGGCCTCAGCGCGGGCCAGCAAACGCTTCCAGCGCCTGCTGCAGCACCGAAGCCGCTTCCGACTTCTTGCCCTGCAACCAGCGCAGCTGGCGCTCGGCAAACTCGCGGTCGCCCAGCGCCAGTCGCGCCAGGGCGAGGTCGAAGCGCGCATCGACGTCGTCGGGGCGCAGCGCCAGCGCCTTGCCATAGAGCTCGCACGCCTGCGCCAACTTCTCCTGGCGGTGCAGCACGACGGCCCAGTCGAACAGCGCCCCGAAGTGCTGTGGATCGAGCGCCAGCGCACGCTGGAAGAACGTCTCCGCCTCCGCCAGCTCGCCCTTGAGCGCGCTGCGCCGGCCGAACTCCTGCAGCAAGTCGGCGGGCGTCGAGCGCACCACGGCCAGCCGTCCGCGCGCGAACTCGCGCGCCGCATCCTCCAGGCCGCGCACGCGCAGGCGCTGCTCGAAGAAGTCGGCGTCCTCCGGCAGCTCGGGGAACATCCAGCGTCCCGCGAAGGGCGTGGCGGCGTCGAACAGCGCGCCCTCGCCCAGCTCGCAGCGCGCGCGATCGGCGAGCACCTGCGCGACGTCGAGCGGTCCCGCGTACAGCACGCGCAGCGCGCCGGCGGCGTCGATCAGGAAGCTGACCGGCAAGGGCAGGGACTCTTCGCGGTCCAGCAGCAGGGCCGGCAGCGCCTCGAGCAACTCGCGCGCGCGCGGTGTGGCCGTGGCCCACGGAAACGGCCAGCCGAGCGGCTCCAGGAAGGCCGCCGCGCGCGCGTGCTCCGCGGCTGTGTCGAGCGCCAGCGCCAGCGGGGCGAGATTCGCGCTCACGAGCTCGTCGGCGTGGCGCGCGAGCTCTGCCAGCGGTCCGGCGGACGACGGATCGTCGCTGGCGAAAAGCTGCAACAACAGCGTGCGCCGCGTGCCGCTGCCCTCGCCGCCGGCGCCGATCCCGAACAGCGCCAGGCGTGTGCCGTCCGCGGCCGCGACTTCGAGGGTCGGCAACGGCACGGGGCGCACCAAGGGAATGCGCACGCTCGCCGGCGCCCTCCACGCAACCACCGTCCCCGTCGTGAGCGGCGGCGCCTTGGCCAACACGAGCTCCTGCGCTCGACCGCTGCCCTGCACCAGGCGCCAGACGCGCCCGGCGCCGACGCCCTGGAACTCCTCGCGCGCACCGCCCGGCCAGAGGACGAGCACGCGCGTCAGACGCGCCGTGCCCAGACCGATGGTCAAGCGCGGCGAAGATTGCGCCAGACAGCCCTCGCCCGCGCGTACCGCGCGCAGCAGGGTGCGCGTCGCGCCACCGGGCTCCGCCAGGGTGAGCTCGACGCGCGCGCCGATCGCGTCGCGGTTGGCGCGCAGGCCGACGAGCTCGAGCGTCACGCCGGCGTTGCGCGCGTCGCGCTCGTTGCGCAGGAAGCGCACGCGCGGCGCGCCGCGCTGCGTCAGGAACACGTCCAGGTCGCCGTCGCCGTCCCAGTCGCACAGCGCGGTCGCGCGCGCATCGCCCGCGAAGTCGAAGCCTACCGCGGCCGAGACGTCGGCAAAGCCCTGTCCGCCCAGGTTGAGGAAGGCCGCGTCGCGCTCGCTGCCGGAGCAGGCGTACCCGCTGCGCAGCAAGCGGCCGAACGCGGACCAGGCGCCAGCGTAGGCCGAGCTGCCCTCGCCCTCGGCCGTGTGCGGCGAGCGCGCCACGACCTCGCGCCAGTGGAAGCTCTCCAGGTCCGCGCCGCGCGTCCCGCTCAACAGGCCGCCGGGACAGAGCAGATCCTGCCAGCCGTCGCTGTCGAAGTCGCAGAAGAGTGCGCCCCAGGCCCGCCGACCGGCGACGGGCGCGGTCAGCGCACGAAAGGTGCCGTCGCCCTGGTTGCGATACAGCAGGTCGCCGCGCGCCAGACGCGCGTAGGCATCACGCAGCGCGGGGGCGGCCCCGGGCAGGAAGCCCTCCTGCCGGACGATGCGCTGGCCGACGGCCGAAGAGCGGCTGCTCAGGCACAGGTCGAAGCGCCCGTCGCCGTCCGCGTCGCCGAAGCTCGCCCCCAGCGCGGACGAGCTCTCCTCGACGCCGCTCGCCGGACCCACGCGGCGGAACGTGCCGCCGTCGTTGCGATACAGGCGCCCGTGGCCGAAGTCGCGGGCCACGTAGAGATCTGGATCGCCGTCCAGGTCGATGTCCTCGAAGCACGCGGCAAGGCTGTAGCCCTGCGCGCCCGGCTCGAGGCCGCGCTCGGCCGTGGCCTCCACGAACAGCCACTCACCGTGGTTCTCGAACAGGCGGTCCGGCGTGCCTTCGCGCGCCTCGTGGTACGGGATGGGCAGCGGCCCGTGGTCGTAGGGCGAGGCGCCGCTGCAGACGTAGAGGTCGAGGTCGCCGTCCAGATCGACGTCGGCCGCGGCCAGCGAGGTCGCGTCGGGCGCGTTGAGCGCGCCTTGCAACCAGAAGCGCGCGGCGCCGTCGTTGGCGAGCAGCAGCAGGCGCCCGGCGGCGCTCGTGATCAGGTCACGGTCGCCGTCGCCGTCGAAGTCGAGCAGCAGCGCGGCGCGCGAGACGTCGAGGAAGTCGACCCCGGCCGCGGCCGAGCGATCGAGCAGCGTGCCGTCGGCCCGGTGCAGGAAGAGCTTGTTCGCCAGGCCGCCCGGCTGGCACAGGTACACGTCTTCGAGCCCGTCGCCGTCCACGTCGGCGATCGCGATCCCGGCCGCGAGGCCGAGCAGCGGCAGTCCGAGGCGCGCGTCGAGCCGCGCGCGCCAGGCTTCGAGCTCGGGCACGAGCTGCTCGCTCCAGGCCGGATTCGGGCCGAAGACAGCGGCACTGCAGTCGGCGAAGCGCTGGGTGCTGTCCGCCTTCCAGCGCACCTCTTCGTGGGCAAGGACCGCGACTGCAGAGAGGCGCGGGGCATCCGGGTGCTCGGGGTCCTCGCGCCACCGGCACTCCCAGGTGCTCGCGCTCTGCAGCGCGCGCGCGGCGCACTCGACGTGGACCTCGCTCAGCCACTCGCCCGCGCGCGTCTCGAGGCGCAGGACCTGGAACTCGGCTCGGAGCTCGCCGGGGAGCGGCGCCCACAAGCAGGCCAGGAAGTCCGCGCGCGCGAGGGCCGGCGCCGTGCCGTCTGCGGCCGCGCGAGCGATGCGCAGCGAGGCGCCCGCGAACGCTTCGGCGAGCGGCCCCGGGCCCCGACCCGCGAAGTCCGCCGCGAACACTCCGTCGAGGAGGGCCTCGGCCTCCGCCGACGGGCGCTCCAGCGCCCGCGCGAGGGTCTTGAGCTGGCGCTCGGCGGCCAGAGCGAAGGCCTCGCTCGGCCAGCCGGCTCGCCGCGGGTCGATGGCCGCCACGGCCTGCGGCAGGGAAAAAATCTGCGGCGCGCTCTGGCCCTGGACTCCAACCGGCGTCGGCGCTGCCTGACTTGGGCTGAGGAGGCCGACCAGGCACAGCCCGAGAGCAACCTGGAGCATCGATCCATGCTACCGATCCCGGCTTCCTTGCCCGTCCGGACCGCCACCGCTATCCTCCCCGCCCCCCGCAGCGGAGAGGTGGCCGAGTGGCCGAAGGCGCCTCATTGCTAATGAGGTGACTCTGTATCAACGGGGTCCGAGGGTTCGAATCCCTCCCTCTCCGCCATTACTCTCTTGCGCGTGCCCCGCGCGCTGCTCGTCTACTGCCTGCTCCTCGCCCTGGCGCTCGGCGCCGGAGCGTGTCGCACGCGGCGCTACCTCGAGATCACCTCGCGGCCCCCCGGTGCCGAGGTACGCCTGGACGACGAGGCGGTGGGCGTGACTCCGGTGAAGGTGCCCTTCGAGCACTACGGCACGCGCCGGCTGACGTTCTATCTGCCAGGCTACCGCACGTTCTCACGTCGCATCCACATCGGACCGCCGTGGTACGCGCGCTTCCCGCTCGACATCGTCAGCGAGGTGCTGGTGCCTGTCGGTTGGGTCGACCGGCGCCGTTTGCACGAGGACCTGGTGCTGGGCGAGGAGCTCCTCAGCCTGCCCAGCTTGCGCTCGGTGATCGAGCGCGCGAACGTCCTGCGCCAGTCCGGTCCGGAAGGCCCGCGCGACCTGCCCGACGCGAATCCGGCGGTGGTGCCCAGCGATTCCGAACCCGAAACGGATGCGCCACAGCCTCGCGCCGTGGGTGCCGCATGAGCCGCTCCGAGTTGATCCACGCCGCCCCGCCGCGCCACCGCGCGTTCGCCGGCAAGCGCGTGCTGGTGATGGGCCTCGGCAGCTTCGGTGGCGGCGCGGGCGCGGTGCGCTACCTGAGCGAGCTTGGCGCGCGCGTCGTCGCCACCGACAAGCGCGCGCCGCAGGCCCTGGCCTCCACGCTGGCGCAGCTCGAGGGTTGCGCGGTCGAGTTCGTGCTCGGCGAGCACCGCGTTGCGGACTTCGAACTCAGCGAGCTGGTGGTCGTCAACCCGGCCGTGCGCCGCGACGATCCGCTGCTCGCGGCGGCGCGCGCCGCGGGCGCGCAGTTCACCTCCGAGATCGAGCTGTTCCTGGAGGCCGTGCGCGCGCGCGTGGTGGCGATCACCGGCACGCAGGGCAAGAGCTCGAGCGCGCACGCGACGCACGCGCTGCTGGCAGCCAGCGGGCGGCGCACGCACCTCGGCGGGAACATCGGCGTCTCGCTGCTGCCAGCGCTGGCGCACATCCAGCCCGAGGACTGCGTGGTGCTCGAGCTCAGCTCGTATCAGCTCGAGGGCCTGGGCGGCAGCGCCGCTGCGGCGCGCATCGAGGCCGTGGCGATCCTGAACGTGCTGGCGGACCATCTCGAGCGCCACGGCACGCTCGAGGCCTACGCGGCCGCCAAGCGGCGCATCCTCGAGCTCCTGCGTCCGGGCGGCACGGCGATCCTGCCGCGCGACGACGTTCGTCTGGCGGGGCTCGCGGTCGAGGGTCGCAAGCTGCTGTTCTCCGCCCGCGACGCGGGCGCGGGGCTGCACCTCTCGCGGGGCGAATTCCGGCTCGACCAGGAGGTCCTCGGACGCGTCGCCGACCTCGCCCTGCCCGGCGAGTTCCAGCGCGAGAACGCGCTCGTGGCGCTGGGCCTCGCGCGCTGCCTGGGTGCCGAAGCGACCGAGCTCGCGCGCGTGCTGCCCGAGGTCCGCGGGCTCGAGCACCGGCTACAGGACCTGGGCTTGGTGCGCGGTCGGCGCGTGATCGACAACGCGGTCTCGACCACGCCCGACTCGACGCTCTCGGCCTTGCTGGCGCTGCCAGTGGGAACGGTGCTGATCCTGGGTGGCAAGCAGAAGCGCCTGCCGCTCGAGGAGCTGGCCGAGGTAGCGCGCGAGCGCGTCGCGGCCGCGGTGGCCTTCGGCGAGGCGGGTCCGGCCTTCGCGAACGCGCTGAGTCGCGTGGGCGTGTCGGTCCAGCTCGTCGGCACGGTCGAACAAGCCCTGGCCGCGGCCCTGGAACGCGCCGAACCGGGCGCAAGCGTGCTGTTCTCGCCCGCCGGCTCCAGCTTCGACGCCTACGGAAACTTCCAGGAACGCGCCGCCGCTTTCCGCGCCGAGCTCGAGCGCCTACGATGAGCTGGGTGAGCCCCGAGCTGGTGCCGCTGGCCGCGCGCCTGGCGCCTTACGCGCGCGATTCGCTCGCCCAGGCCGCGGCCCTGGCCGCGCGGCTGCACTCCGAAGAACTCTCGCCCGAGCACTGGCTCGCGGCGCTGCTCAAGGACGAAAGCTGCGCGGCCACGCGCGCGGTGCTGCACGCCTTCGCCGATCCGGAGACGATCGGGATCGAAGTCCAGGCGTTGTGCGCGGGGATCATGGTCGTGGGTTCGGATCGCACCTTGCCGTTCTCGGTGCTGGGGGTCGAAGCGCTCCACGCCGCGCGGCGCCGGGCGGTCAAGCGCGCGGCCGAGCGCGTCGCTCCGGACGACCTGTTCCTGGCGGCCCACGAGCGCCTGCCCGGCGAGCTGCGCCAGCGGCTGCGGCAGCTGCAGGGCGCCGACCCGTCCGCGGCCACGACGCCGAGCTCGCCGGCGGCCACGGTCCTCGAGGCTGAGGGACCGCTGTTCCGCAAGTACTCCTCGGAGGCCCTGCGGGCGCTCGGAGCGAGCTCGCGCGCGGCGGCTTCGCTCCTCCGCCCCGCGATCGGACCGGCTCACCTGATGCTCGGCGCGCTCGAGGTCGACGAAGGCCTCCGCGAGCGCACGGGGCTGACCCCGTTGCGAGTGCGCATGCTCTCCTCCGGCTTGGACGAGGACACCACTCCGCTCCCCGCTCGGCGCCTCCCAGGCGACCGGCGCCTGCTGGAGCTGCTCGATTCCCTGCCCGCGGCGGCTGAAACCCTGGATGTCCTGGGCTGGATGCTCGCTCACGGAAGCGAGGAGTTGACCGCCCTGCTACGGCGCCAGAAGGTCACCCAGGCGTTGTTCGAGCGTTGCCGAGGGGCCTTCCGCGACCCGGAACTCCCCGTTTGAGCACGTCCCGGCGCGGCTCCAGTCCGCCGTCCCCCCCGGACGACAAGCAAGGACGGCAGAACAGGGTTCTCGACGGCTGGAAGCGGAAGGGCTATACGTGGAAGCGAAGCCCAAGCCGGCCGCAAAGATGGCCGAGTTGCCGATGAATTGCGAGCTCTGCAATCAAGGACCCGCGACAGTGCATGTCACGGAGATCCACCACGCGACTGCCGCGGAAGCGAAGGTGCTGCGCAAGCACCTGTGCGAGAGCTGCGCGGGCACCCTGGAGCTGCCCGCGGCGCAGCTCGGAGCCGCCAAGGGAGTTCCGGAGATCTGGAAGCTCCTGCGGCAATCAGCGCAGAAGGCGCGCGCCGAAGGCAGCTTGGCCTGCCCGCAATGCGGCATGTCACTGGCGGAGTTCCGCAGCAAGGGGCGCCTGGGTTGCCCGCGTGACTACGAGGTCTTCCGCGCGCACCTCGAACCGCTGCTCGTGCGGGTCCACAACGCCAGCCAGCACCGCGGCCGCGTACCGGGGGAGGACGCGAGCACGCGCCAGCGCTCGCAACACCTCTCCGACCTGCGTGCGAAGCTCGAGGCCGCGATTCGCGAAGAAGCCTACGAGAGCGCGGCGGCCCTGCGAGACGAGATCCAGGAGCTGGAAGCTCAACCCAGGGTGCCGTGAACGCCGACGCGGGCTGGGTGCGCTGGAAAAGCCTCCCGCCCTGCGGATAATGGCGCACGGTTCCCCCCTCCCGCGCGACGTCGCTCGCGTCGCTCCCGAAGTTCGCCCCGAGGAAGTCGGTAAACCCCGGCCCCCTTGAAGGTCGAAGACCTAGGGACCATCCAAGGCGTCCTCGGCCCCCTACTCCGAAAACGGAGCTTGCCAGACCATGTTCGATCGCTTCACCGACCGCGCCAAGAAGGTCATGAACCTCGCTCGCCAGGAAGCGCAGCGGTTCAACCACGAGTACCTCGGCACCGAGCACATCCTGCTGGGCCTGGTGCAAGAGGGCAGCGGAGTCGCAGCGAACGTGCTGCGCAACATGAACATCGACCTGGCCAAGATCCGCACCGAGGTCGAGAAGCTGGTCAAGACCGGCCCCTCGATGGTGACGATGGGCCAGCTGCCGTTCACGCCGCGCGCCAAGAAGGTGCTCGAGCTGTCGATGGAAGAGGCCGGCAACCTCGGACACAACTACATCGGCACCGAGCACCTGCTGCTCGGGCTGATCAAGGAGAACGAGGGCATCGCCGCCAAGGTGCTCACGAACCTGGGCGTCAAGCTCGAGGACGTGCGCGAGGAGGTGCTCGAGTTCCTGGGCGCCGAGCACGGCGAGGAAGAAGAGGAAGAGGCGACCGAGCAGCCGATCGGCGGTCAGCAAGCCCAGGGCAAGAGCAAGACGCCGGCCCTGGACGCCTTCGGCCGCGACCTGACCGAGCTGGCGCGCGAGGGCAAGCTCGACGCCGTCATCGGGCGCGATAACGAGATCGAGCGCGTGATCCAGATCCTCTCGCGCCGCACCAAGAACAACCCCGTGCTGCTGGGCGAAGCGGGCGTGGGCAAGACCGCCATCGTCGAGGGCCTGGCGCAGCGCATCATCAACGGCGAGGTGCCCGACATCCTGCGCGACAAGCGCATCGTCGTGCTCGACCTGGCGCTGATGGTGGCCGGCACGAAGTACCGCGGCCAGTTCGAGGAGCGCATCAAGGCCGTGATGACCGAGGTGCGCCGCGTACGCGACGTGGTGCTGTTCATCGACGAGCTGCACACGCTGGTCGGCGCTGGCGGCGCCGAGGGCGCGATCGACGCCTCGAACGTGCTCAAGCCGGCCCTGTCGCGCGGCGAGATCCAGTGCATCGGTGCGACCACGCTAGACGAGTTCCGCAAGCACATAGAGAAGGACGGCGCGCTCGAACGCCGCTTCCAGTCGGTCAACGTCGAACCGCCGAACCCCGAGGAGGCACTCGCGATCCTGCGTGGCCTGCGCGACCGCTACGAGGCCCACCACCGCGTTCAGTACACCGACGCCGCCCTGTCCGAGGCCGTGGATCTGTCGGTGCGCTACATCACCAACCGCTTCCTGCCGGACAAGGCCATCGACGTGATGGACGAAGCGGGCGCGCGCGTGCGCCTCAAGAACATGATCTCGCCACCGGATCTCAAAGAGGTCAACACCAAGATCGAAGAGCTCGACCGTGCCAAGGAAGAAGCCGTCCACAACCAGGAGTTCGAAAAGGCCGCGCGTCTGCGCGACGAGGCCTACCAGCTGCGCAAGCAGCGTGAGGAGCGCCAGAAGCAGTGGCGTTCGAAGCAAGCCGAGCAGGAGTCCTCGGGTTCCGTCGATGTGGACGACATCCGCGAGACCGTCTCGAAGATGACTGGCGTGCCACTCACGCGCCTCGAGAAGGCCGAGGCCGAACGCCTGCTGGCGATGGAGGACGAGCTGGGTCGCGCCGTGATCCACCAGGACGACGCGATCAAGGCCATCGCGCGCTCCGTGCGCCGCTCGCGCTCGGGTCTCAAGGATCCGCGCCGTCCGATGGGCTCGTTCGTGTTCCTGGGCCCGTCGGGCGTGGGCAAGACCTACCTCGCCAAGTCGCTGGCCAAGTTCATGTTCGGCAACCAGGACGCGGTGATCACGATCGACATGAGCGAGTACATGGAGAAGCACAATGCCTCACGGCTCGTGGGTGCTCCTCCGGGGTACGTCGGCTACGAGGAAGGCGGTCAGCTCACCGAGAAGGTGCGCCGCCGGCCGTACTCGGTGGTGCTGCTCGACGAGATCGAGAAGGCCCACCCGGACGTGTTCAACATGCTGCTGCAGATCATGGAGGAAGGGCGGTTGACGGACTCCTTCGGGCGTCACATCGACTTCCGCAACACGATCCTGATCATGACCAGCAACATCGGCTCGCACCTCCTGACCTCGGGCGGAGGCCTGGGCTTCGCCAAGGCGGAGGCGCAGATCGACCAGACGCAGCGCACCAAGAAGCTGCGCGAGGACGTGCTGGCCGAAGTGCAGCGGCAGTTCCGGCCCGAGTTCCTCAACCGCGTGGACGAGCTGGTGGTCTTCAACCAGCTCAACGAGGCCGACCTGCGGCGCATCGTCGATCTGCAGCTGAAGGAAGTGCTGCAGCGCATCCAGTCGCGCGGGATGACCCTGCACCTGGACGACAAGTCCATCCTGTTCTTGATCAAGAAGGGCTTCAACACCGACTACGGGGCCCGGCCTCTGCGGCGCGCGATCGAGCGCTTCGTCGAGGACCCGCTGGCCGAGGAAGTGCTGAAGATGGGTGAGGGTTCCCAGGCCACGATCTACATGACCGTCACCGGCGACATCGAGAAGGCCGATGCCCTGACCTTCACGCGCGAGAAGCCGGAAGAAGCACAGCCCGTCGGCGCCAGCGCCAGCGTCAATCCGTGATCCACGCGGGCGCGGGCCGGGCTCCACGCCCGGCCCCGCCGCCCGCCTCGGGCGCGACCGAGACGATGGACCCCCAGGAACGTGCGGCCACGCTCAGCGCGGCCATCGAGTGCTTCGACGCGGGCAAGTACCTGGCGGCGCACGAGCTGTTCGAGGAGCTCTGGGAGGAGAGCGAGGGCGCCGACTCGGACTTCTTCAAGGGCCTGGTGCAGGCCGCCATCTGCCTGCACCACTTCGAGTCCGGCAACCTCGAAGGCGCGGCGCTGCTGTACAGCGGCCATCGCCGCTGCCTGGCCGCCTTCCTGCCCAAGCACGAAGGCGTGGACGTGGCACGCTTCCTGGCGGACATGCAGGCAGCGCTGATTCCGGTGTTGCAGCGTCGTGCGGGGGAGAGCACGCCCTTCCCCGCACAACGCCCGCGAATTCTCCCGCAGAATCGGTGACCCTTGAGGGTCGAGGTCGGTCATGGGGCCGTGACCGCCCTCCTTCATCTCGTACCTGGACACTCGCAGTGGCCCGCCGAGCTCGACGAGATCGAGCATCCGCCGCAGGAGCTCTGGCTCCGCGGCCGGCCCGAACTCCTGGCGCGCCAGCCGCGCGTGGCCGTCGTCGGAACTCGCTCACCCACGCCCTACGGTGAGCTGCAGGCCGCGCGCCTGGCCGCGTTCCTAGCGCTGCGTGGCATCTCGGTGGTGAGCGGGCTAGCACGCGGGATCGACGCGTGCGCGCACCGGGCCGCGCTGGAGGCCGGGGGCAGCACGCTGGCGGTGCTCGGCTCGGGCGTCGATCGGCCCTGGCCAGATAGCGAGCTCTCACGCCTCATGGCCGAGGAAGGCTGCCTCCTGTCCGAGTTCCCGCCCGGGCAGGCGCCTCGGCGTCACCACTTCCCGTGGCGCAACCGCTTGATCGCCGGGCTCGCACGCGTCGTCGTGGTCGTCGAAGCCGCATATGCCTCGGGTTCACTGATCACCGCGCGCTGGGCCGTCGACCAAGGGCGTTCCGTGTTCGCCATCCCGGGGCGCGTGGATCACCCCATGGCGCGAGGTTGCCATCGCTTGCTGCGCGAGGGCGCCGAGCTGCTGGAGTCTCCCGCCGATCTACTGCCCGCGCTCGGCCTCGAGGACGAGGCCGCCCAGCCGGCGGCTTTGCCTGCACACCCCGCCCTGGAGGCCCTGCGCGGCGGGACGCTCACGGCAGACGAACTCGGCCAACGCATCGGTCGGCCGGCGGCCGAGACGCTGGTGGCGCTGGTCGAGCTGGAGCTCGCCGGCGCCGTCGCGCGTGGCCCTGGAGGACTCTACCGCCTCGTGGCCCCGAGCCGGCGTTCAGCTCGGAAAGGCGAATAGGTGCTCGAGCACGAGCATCACGGCCGCCACCACCGCGCAGGCGCCGACGAAGACGCCGTAGCGACGCGGGACGCTGCGCAGGGCCGGTCCGTCTTCGACCTCGGAGTAGAACGCGCTCATGACCACGATCGCGAACGACAGCAGCAGGAAGAAGGCGAGGTGTGCGCCGAGGTTCACGCGGGAGGCTCCTTCGAAGCCGTCGCGCTCTCGACGCGACTCGCAAGCGGATCTTCCTCAGCCGACAAGCGGTTGAATGACTCTGGCGGCGGCCCCTTCGGCGCGACCGCAGGACTCGTGAACCGACGTGTCTCGGCCACGCTGAACACGTCCAGCATGGCGAGCACGTTCAGCAACCCGGCCATGCATGCGTACAACAGGCCGACGTCACCGAGCGGGATCTCGCCCGCGACCAGAGGGTGCCCTGACAGCGCCTCGGCGAGCAGCGCCGGTCCGCCGATCAGAAACTGGCCGGACCAGTAGTAGAAGTGTCGCTCGCGCGAGAGGTTCGCGCCTTGCGCCAGGAACGTCCCGCCCGCGAACAGCCCGACCAGCAACAGGAATACGAGCGCAGCGCGCAGGCGCCGACCCTGCAACCAGTGGCCGAGGCCGGGCATGAGCCAGGTGCAGGCGAGCAGCGCGACCGGGTTCGGACCCGAGGGCGCGAGAACGGCCTCCGCGCGGGCCTCCAGGTGCGCGTGGCTGGCCACGAACAGGTTCAAGATCCCCGACAGCGCGCTCAGGAACCCGCCGAGCACGATCGTGGAAGGAAAGGGCACGCTCTCGGCCGAACCGAAGCCCGACAGCTTCAGGTGTAAAAGCATGGCGCCGAGGTTCCCGGCCTCGGGCGTCAACAGGGTCGCCAGGCGGCCACGTAGCTCGGGATCCAGGTACTCGAAGCCGCGACCGGCGCAAAGGTACCAGCCCAGCGCGTACAGGCCTTCCACCACCAGGAAGGCCGCCGTCGCGACCCCGTACCTCCCTAGGTACAGGTGGCCGGCGCCGGGCAGGAACCAGGTGAGGAGCACGGCGACACTCGGATCGCCGCGCCGCTGGGAAGGGCGCGTCTCCACCATCGGGGGGCGCAGATCCTACGAACGCGTACGGCTGACGACGAGCCCGCATGCGCTATCCTCGCCGAGGCGCATGCCGAAACCGCACGAGCTCGAGCTCCGCGTCCGCTACTCGGAAACGGACCAGATGGGTGTCGTCCACCACTCGAGCTACCTCGTGTACATGGAGGAAGGCCGCACCGCGCTCATGCGCGAGCTCGGCTTCCCCTACGACTCGGTCGAACGCCGCGGCCTGGGCATGGCCGTGCGCCAGGTGGAACTGCGCTACCGCAGCGCGGCCCGCTACGGCGACCTGGTGATCGTGCGCACCTGGGTCGAGCGCTTCCGCGGCGCCTCGATCCGCTACACCTACGAGATCGTGCGCTCGGGCGATCGGGAGCTCCTGGCCACGGCGATGGCCGAAGTGGCCTGTCTGAGCCTGGCTGCCGGTTTCCGGCCGACTCCGATCCCGGACGACATCCGCGGCGCCCTCGAGCGGTATCACGCCGGCTGAGCGCGAGCGCGGACCCTGGCCGCGTTCGTGCGCTGCCCTCGGACTCCGAACCTTCAGGCACCCTTCAGGAAGTCGTCCTCGTTCTCGTCCGCTTCCTCGGCCCAGTCCTCGATCGGCAGCTCCGCCAGAGGGGAAGGCAACAAGGCGGGCAACGTGTCGAGCAACCGATCGCGGCAGCTCGGGCATGTGCGACCGTCCGGAAGGCGGTTCAGGCGCGGGCGCGGGCCCGTCGCCTGCCCACAAGCGATGCAAACCGGGTCGCGGGACATGGACATAGTTTCGGGTCGCACCCGGGGTCTCCTTGAGACTTCGCCCTACCACCGCCGATAGACCTACCGTTCACGGCAGATTTCTTGTCCCACCCCCTTGGCGAGGGAGCCTTCCGTGGCATAAGCTCTTCTCGACCGATGACGAGGCCGCCTCTGCGCGGCCTTTCTTCGGCCTAAAAACTGCACTGAATCAGTGCTGATTGTCGGATGTTGCAGCTCACCAAACGAACCGAGTACGGGCTGATCGCCCTGACCCATCTGGCTCACCGGGCAGGGTCGGTCTGCAGCGTGCGCGAGATCTGCGACAGCTACCCCATCCCTCGCCGCCTGGTGGCGGAGGTCCTGAAGGATCTGTGCCATGCCCAGCTCGTGCTCTCGCACCGCGGATCGAGCGGCGGGTACTCGCTGGCGCGACTGCCCGAGGCCATCAGCGTTGGCGACGTCGTGGCGGCCCTGGAGGGCCACCCCTCACTGACGAGCTGCGCCTCCCTCGGCCGGTTCACCGCCCAGACCTGCAACGTGGAGCGCGTCTGTCCGATCCGTAGCCCGATCGAGACGCTGCGCGTCGAGCTGTGGCGCATGCTCTCGCGCAAGACCCTGCGCGACCTGCTCGCGCATCCCGTGCCGGCGCTCTCCGCACCTTCCATCTCCGCCAGCGGAGGCAACTGAGGGTCCGCCCATGAAGCTCCCCATCTATCTCGACTACCAGGCCACGACGCCCGTGGACGCGCGCGTGCTCGAGGCCATGCTGCCGTACTTCTCGGAACAGTTCGGCAACGCCGCCAGCCGCTCGCACGCCTTCGGCTGGAAGGCCGAAGAGTCCGTCGAGCACGCGCGTGAGCAGATCGCCGCCGCCATCGGGGCCTCCAGCAAGGAGATCATCTTCACCTCGGGCTCGACCGAGGCCATCAACCTGGCGCTCAAGGGTGTGGCCGAGATGTACGCCTCGAAGGGCAAGCACCTGGTCACCAGCCTGGCCGAGCACAAGGCCGTGCTCGACACCTGCAAGCACCTGGAGAAGCTCGGCTGCGAGGTCACCTACCTCAAGCCCGACAAGACCGCGCGCATCGCGCCTGAGCAGGTGCGCGCCGCGATCCGTCCCGACACCGTGCTGGTGGCCCTGATGTGGGCCAACAACGAGGTCGGCACGCTCAACCCGATCCGCGAGATCGGCGCGGTGTGCCGCGAGCTCGGCACCCTGTTCTTCACCGACGCGACGCAAGCCGTCGGCAAGGTGCCGGTCGACGTCGAGGCCGACCACGTCGATCTCCTGTGCCTCTCGGCGCACAAGATCTACGGCCCGAAGGGCGTGGGCGCCCTGTACGTGCGCCGCAAGAACCCGCGCGTGCGCCTGGCGGCGCAGATGGACGGCGGCGGACACGAACGCGGCATGCGCTCGGGCACGCTCAACGTGCCGGGCATCGTCGGCCTGGGCAAGGCCTGCGAGCTGGCGCGCACCGAGCTCGTGGCCGAGAGCGCGCGCTGTCGCGAGCTGCGCGATCACCTGCAGCAGCGCATCGAGAGGGAGCTCGGCTTCGTCGAGCTCAACGGCCACCCCAGCGAGCGCCTGCCGGGCAACCTGAACCTCTCCTTCCACTTCGTGGAGGGCGAGTCGCTGATCATGGGCATCAGCGACGTGGCCGTGTCCTCCGGCTCCGCGTGCACTTCGGCCAGCCTCGAGCCCAGCCACGTGCTGCGCGCGATGGACGTGGGCGAGGACCTGGCCCACAGCTCGATCCGCTTCGGCATCGGGCGCTTCACCACGCGCGAGGAAGTGGACTATGCCGCCGACGCGCTGGTGAAGGCTGTGCGGCGGTTGCGCGAGATGTCCCCGCTCTACGAACTCGCCCAGGAGGGCGTCGACCTCAAGAACATCCAGTGGCAAGGCGGCCACTAGGGAGATCCAACCATGGCATACAGCGATAAGGTCCTCGATCACTACAACCACCCGCGCAACGTCGGCGCGCTCGACAAGGCGCGCGCGGACGTCGGCACGGGCGTCGTCGGCGCACCGGAGTGCGGCGACGTGATGAAGCTGCAGATCCAGGTCGAAGGCGATCGCATCGTGGATGCGAAGTTCAAGACCTTCGGCTGCGGCTCGGCCATCGCCAGCTCCTCTCTCGCCACCGAGTGGCTCAAGGGCAAGACGCTGGAGCAAGCCGAGGGCATCCGCAACACCGAGATCGTCGCCGAGCTCTCGCTGCCGCCGGTGAAGATCCACTGCAGCGTGCTGGCCGAGGACGCCATCAAGGCGGCCATCGCCGACTTCAAGCGCAAGCAAGGCGAAGACCGCGCCACGGCCCACCCGGCCGAGGCCCAACGAACTTGGGAGCAAAACACGTGATCAGCCTCACCGAACGCGCGGCCAAGGAGCTGCGCCGCATCGTCAGCGACCAGAACCTGCCCGAGGGCACCGTGCTGCGCGTGGGCGTCAAGGGCGGCGGATGTTCGGGCTTCAGCTACAGCCTGGGCTTCGACGACTCCGTGCACGAAGACGACCAGACGGCCGAGACCGACGGCTTCCGCGTGGTCTGCGACCCGAAGAGCTTCCTGTACCTGAACGGCACGCAGGTCGACTTCGAGGAGAGCCTGATGGGCCGCGGCTTCCGCTTCGGCAATCCGAACGCCTCCAAGACCTGCGGCTGCGGCGAGTCCTTCCAGGTGTGACCGCCGAAGTGTCCTCCGCCCTGGCCTGTTCGTCGTGCGGGGCGGAGCTCGCCACGCCGCTTCTGTGCGAGCGCTGTGGCGCGCTCCACGAGCCGGCGGGTGCGCCGACGCCGTTCGCAGCGCTGGGTCTCGAGCCCGCCTACGCGCTGGACCTCGCCACCGTGCGTCGCCGTCTGCTCTCCCTCTCGCGCGCCCTGCACCCCGACCACCATTTCAGCGCCGACGCGCGCACGCGCCGGCTGGCGCAGGACAACACCGCGGCATTGAACGCCGCCTTCCTGGTGCTGAACGACGACTGCCGCCGAGCCGACTGGCTGGTGAGCGCGCTTGGCGGGCCGCGCGAGAGCGACGAGCGCGCCATGCCGCCGGCGTTCCTGCAGGAGGTCCTGGAATGGAACGAGGCCATCGAGGAGGCGCGCGACGCCACCCCGGCAGCGCGCGCGACCGCTCTGGCGAGCCTGCGCACGCGACTGGCGCACGAGCGAACCCTGGCCGTGCAGCGCGTGGCCCACGCGCTCACGCCGCTGCCCGCGCGCGCCACACCCGCGCTGCATGGCGTGCGCCAGGAGCTGAACGCCTTGCGCTATCTCGACCGCGCGCTGCGCGAGCTCGCCGAACTCGAGCTCGGCGCGCCGCACTAGCCCCAAGGAACCGCCCATGCCCTTCCTCGAGCTCGACGTCTTGAACGCGCCCGAGCGCACCACGCTCGGCATCGACCTGGGCACGACCTATTCCTTGGTCGCCTTGTGGCGCGACGGCCGGCCGCTCGTGCTGCGCCCCAAGGGCCGCCCCGACGGTCGCATCCCGTCGGTGATCCACTTCCCGAAGAGCGGCGCGCCGCTGGTCGGCTGGCCCGCGCGCGACCGCGCCGCCAGCGATCCGGGCGCGACCCTGTTCAGCGTCAAGCGCTTCATGGGTCGCGGCCTCGCCGACGCGCGCACCGATCTCGCCAGCGTGCCCTTCGCGGCCAGCCAGACAGACAACGGCGTGATCCAGTTCGCGGCCCAGGGCCGCAAGTGGACGCCCCAGGAGCTCTCGGCGCTGATCCTAACGGAGGTCTGGCGCACGGCCAGCGAAGCCCTCGGCGAAGACGCGCCGCGGCGCGCGGTGATCACGGTGCCGGCCTACTTCGACGAGGCCCAGCGCGCGGCCACGCGCGATGCCGCGCGCCTGGCGAACCTCGAGGTCGCGCGCATCGTCAACGAGCCCACCGCGGCCAGCCTGGCCTACGGCCTCGAGCAGCGCCGCGAGGGCATCGTCGCCGTCTACGACTTCGGCGGCGGCACGTTCGACGTCTCGATCCTGGCCATCGAAGGCGGCATCTTCCGCGTGCTGGCGACCGCCGGCGACACGCATCTCGGCGGCGACGACCTGGATCGCGCGCTGGTCGCGCTGGCCCTGGCCGAGGCGCGCCCTGGCGCCGAGCTGGAGCAGGATCCAGCCTTCCTGCAGGGCCTGCGGCTCTCGGCCGAGCGCTGCAAGATCGAGCTCTCCACGCGCCCCGAGGCCGAGCTGCACGTGGCCGTGCCCGAGAAGCGCTTCGTGTGGCGGCGCATGATCACGCGCGCGGAATTCGAGCAGGCAATCCAGCCCTTCCTCGAGCGCACGCTGCAGTGCTGCGCGCGCGCACGCCACGACGCCGGGCTCGCGGCGCGAGAGATCGACGAGGTCGTGCTGGTGGGCGGTTCGACGCGCATCCCGCGCGTGCGCGCGGAGGTCGAGCGCTTGTTCGGACGCACGCCGCACTGCGAGCTCAACCCGGACGAGGTCGTGGCCATGGGCGCCGCGGTGCAGGGCCATGTGCTGGGCGGCGGGACGCGCGAGCTGCTGCTGCTCGACGTCACGCCGCTGGCGCTGGGCCTGGAGACGATGGGCGGCGCGGTCTCGAAGATCGTGCTGCGCAACGCGCCCATCCCGTGCCTGGTGACGGAGACCTTCACCACCTACGCCGACGACCAGACCGGCATCGACTTCCACGTCGTGCAGGGCGAGCGCGAGCTGGCGCGCGACTGCCGCACGCTGGGCCGTTTCAAGCTGCGCGGCATCCCGCCGCTGCCAGCCGGCATGGCGCGCGTCGCGGTGCGCTTTGCACTCGACGCCGATGGCCTGCTGTCGGTCAGCGCGCGCGAGCAATCGACCGGCGCCGAGGCTTCGATCGAGGTGCAGCCGATGAACGGCCTGACCGACGCCGAAGTCGAGCGCATGCTCAAGGAGTCCTACGCCCACGCACGCGAGGACTTCGACCAGAGCCGCCTGGCGAACCTGCGCGTCGAGCTGGGCACGATGCTGCGCGCGATCGAGAAGAACCTGCCGGCCGCGCGCGCTGGACTCGACCGCGAGACCCTGGGCGAGCTGGAGGAGGCCGTGCGCCGCGCGCACGCCGCCGAGCAGGCGCCCGACGTGGCCGCCGTTCAGGTCGCACGCGACGAGCTCGAGCGCGCGGCGCTGCCGCTGGCCGCGGTGCTGATGGACTCGGTGGCCAAGGCCGCATTGGCGGGCCGCAAGCTGAGCGAGGTATGAAGCCCGAGTCGTTCACCTGGACGGACGTGCACGAGATCGGCTGGCGCCTGCGCGACGCGCATCGCGACGTCGATCCGCTGGCCGTGCGCTTCACCGACCTGCACCGCTGGGTGACCGAGCTCGAGGGCTTCAGCGGCGATCCACAGAAGTCGAGCGAGAAGCTCCTCGAGGCACTCCAGCTGGCCTGGCTCGAGGAACGCGACTAGTCCCAGAACAAGCGCTTGGCTTCCCAGATCGCTTGGAATCGCCCTAGGAGTCTGCGCCACGGATCGCGAGCGGAGTGTGGTTCCCTCCGACTCCGCCTTTGAGGCGCATGCTTGGAGCTCGGTGGATCCCAAGGCGACTCGGGGGCCGCCCTTGACTCAGCGAAGCGGTTGCGGTGCCGGCGATGCCCCGGC
>SIAI01000015.1 GCA_009691855.1 Planctomycetota bacterium
AAGGGGATATCCCCTGCGCTCAAGTTGCCCCAACATCTTGGGGTCCCCCTGCTCGGACCTGAGCGCCCGCTCGGTCAGCCAGGCCTCGGACGGCTTGCAGCGCGCGCAGCAGAAGGCCTCAGGCTACCGCAGCTTCGCGAGGGCACTTCCGACAGGTGTCCTCCGTCGCGAACCAGCGGTCGAACTGTGCCAAGTGCCTGGGTACTCCGCGTCGGCCTTCCCGCGACACTGCCCCTGGTGGTCACTTGAGCGAAGGGGATATCCCCTTCGGTGCAAGTCTCGGAGAAGGCGCAACGCCGCGGCGGGCGCAGGCGGCCCGGGATAAAGGCCTCTGTGCGTGAATCACACCACTAGTAGCGGTCGCGGTATTCCTCGGGTAGGAGTGCGTCGAGGGCCTGGCCTTGCCCCTGGCTCGGGAACGGAGCCTGTGGTTGGCGCCCGCGCTGCTGAGGCTGCGGAGGCGAGCTCTCGCCCGCGATCGCGTCGAGCTTCTGCATCGTCTCATAGAAGTCGATGCCGCCCTCCACGGCCGGCTGGGCCTGCGCGCTGTGCCCGCCGTGGGCCTGGGAGACGTACGCGTGCTCGGCCAGGCTCGGCGCGGACAGGTGCGCGTTTTGATCCAGCAGCCGACGGACCTCGTGGCTCACCTGGAGCAGCGTCTCGAAGCCCGAGCGCAGCTGGAGGTCGACGGCATGGACGCGCTCGTCGAGGTGCGCGTGCAGCTTGTCGAGGCTGGCCGCGAGGCGGAACACGGCGTCCTGGGACTGAAGGCCCGGGCCACCCTGGCTCTGGTTCTGGCTCTCCGACTGCGCGTCGGCTTGCTGTTGCGCGACCATGCCGGTGACGCCGTCGTTGATCTGCAGCAGAGCGGTGCGTAGCTGGCCGAGCTTGTTCGAGATCTGCTCGTTGAGCAGGTTCAGCTCGGAGCGCAGGTCGTCGTTGGCGGAACTGGAGTCGTGCACCGGGGCGGACGAGCCAGCGACTCGCGCCACGATCCCCAGCGCGAAGATCACCAGGCCGCCCATGGCCAGGACGCCATTCTGCAGGCCGAACTCGTTCACCTTGCGCGCGAACGTGTGGACCTGCCAGGAGAAGTGTGGCGCGAACGCGAAGCCCACGCCGGTGGCCAGCAGGGCGAAGCCCATCAGGAACAGGAAGCCCGCGCCCTTGTGCGAACGGGTGGCGAATTCGGTCGAGGCCATGGTGATGCTCGATGGGTGGAGGGGGCACCGTTCGCCCGCGGCCACGCGCTTCCCCGGAAGGTCGCCTGGCCGCGCCCGGAAGATTCCTCCCAGGCCGGGCGCTCGGTTACGGATCCCTCGTCGAACCGCCGATCCCCGGGGCTTGAGCGAAGCAGGTCCTTCTTCTGGCGACTCGCGCGAGGAGGGCCTCGCCCGCTATCGTGCCCCCCGCATGGCTTTCCCTCCGCCCACTCCGGCTTCCGCTCCGCGCCGAGCTCAGGGCAAGGTCCAGGGCACCGCCGTGGCCCCCGGTCTGGCCCTCGGCGGCGTGCACATCGTGTTGACCGGACCGGCGGACGTGCCCACCTGGTCGGTGAAGCGCGAGGACGTGCCCTTCGAGATCGCGCGCCTGGCGGCGGCGCTGAACACGGCGGCCGAGCGGCTCGAGGAGCGCCAGCGCGCCGTGGCCCTCACCGCCGGCGCCAAGGACGCGGAGATCTTCGCCGTGCACCGCATGATCCTCCAGGATCCGCGCGCCATGAGCGAGGTCGAGTTCGCCATCGCCGAGCAGCGCATCAACGCCGAGGCGGCCGTCAAGCTCTTGATCGAGCGCTATCAGGAGGCGCTCGGCAAGCTCGAGGGCGACAGCGTGCGCGACTTCGGCTCGGACGTCTCCGACCCGTGGCGCTTCGTGCTCAACGTGCTGCTCGAGCGCGACCGCGAGCAGGTGCTGCAGACCGAACAGCAGGTCATCCTGGCCGCGGCCGCGCTCACGCCCGCGGTCGTGACCTTCCTCGAGCGCGAGCGGCTGCTGGCGATCGTGACCGAGGCCGGCGGTCGCTTCTCGCACGGCGCGGTGCTGGCACGCTCGCTCGGTCTGCCGTGCGTCGTCGGCCTGCCGAACCTGCTCGCGCGCCTGGAGCAAGGCATGAAGCTGGCCGTGGACGGCGACCACGGCACGGTCCTCCTGTCGCCCTCGGACGAGCAGGTGACCGAGTTCCTCGAGCGCAAGCGCTCGCTCGAGGGCCGCCGCGAAGTTTTTCGCGCGGAAGCTTCACAGCCTGGAACCACCCTGGACGGGCGTTCGGTCCGGGTGCAGGTGAACATCGAGAGTGTCCGCGATCTGGACACATTCGACCTCGCCCACACCGACGGAGTCGGACTGCTGCGGACGGAGTTCCTATATCTGGAGCGGAACGAGTTCCCTTCGGAGGAGGAGCAGTACCGACTCTACCGGCGTGTGCTGGAGCGCATGGACGGCCGTCCGACGATCCTGCGCCTGCTGGACATCGGCGGGGACAAGCCCCTGCCCTACTTCCAGACGCCCTCGGAGGACAACCCCGCCCTGGGTTGGCGTGGCATCCGCATCACCCTGCGCTGGCGCGATCTGTTGCGGGTCCAGCTGCGGGCCATGCTGCGCGCCAGCACCTCCGGTGACATGCGCATCCTGATGCCCATGATCAGCTCGCTCGAAGAGGTGCGCGAGGTCCATCGGCTCTTCGACGAGATCCGCACCCAGCTCACCGAGCAGGGCTATGCCACGGCCGAGGACGTGCCCGTGGGGGCGATGATCGAGGTCCCCTCCGCCCTGCTCGAGCTCGAGCGCATCGCCGCCGAGGTGGACTTCGTGAGCGTCGGGACCAACGATCTGGTGCAGTACCTGCTGGCCGTGGACCGCGACAATCCCTGGGTCGCCGGACTCTACGACCCCTACCATCCCGCGGTGGTGCGCGCCTTGAAGCATGTGGCCGAGGTGTCCGGCCGCTTGCGGAAGTCGTGCTCGGTGTGCGGCGAGATCGCCAGCGATCCTGCGGTCGCGCTGCTGCTGATCGGACTCGGCTACGACGCGCTCAGTGTCGCGCCCCAGTTCGTGCCCGAGATCAAGTACATCGTGCGGCACTCGCGTTACGCGGACCTCGAGGAGCTCGCGCGCCGCGCGCTCGCGCAGGACACGGCCAGCGGCGTGCGCGCCGAGCTCGAGCGCGCAGGCCGCGAATTGGCGACACGCGCGTGAGCGTCCGCAGGAAGTTTCATTTGCAGGAATGCGCATTCCATCTTTTGGAAGGCGCTACGGAGTCGCGCCGGGCATGCGCCTCCCGTCGGCGCACGAGAGCTCTGTGCGAGACCCTACATTCCGCCTATATCGCCCGCTAGAATCCGGCGCGCGCTGCCCCTCGCACCACGTTCTGCACCCGGTGGACTCGAAAGGTTCGAGAGGGGCACGCCCGGCATACCATCGAACACGACGAGCGGAAGTTGCGATCCACAAAGATTGGACTGGGACGGGCCATCGCGCCGCGGCGCGGTCGCTGGTCCCAAGCCGAGCAAGCTCGGCTCAAGGAGCTCTATGGGCTCCGCGACGACGCTTCGATTGCGCGTGAGCTGAAGCGCCCGGTGACGAGCATCCGGCGCATGGCCGAGAAGGTCTTCTCCGCGCCGGCGCGCTCAGGACCGTGGACGGCGACCGAGGTCGTGGATCTGCGCCGCTACCTCGGCGCGACTTCACCCGAGGTCATCGCGCGCATCCTGGCGCGTCCGCTGGACGAGGTGAACGAGCGCATCTTCGAGCTCGGGCGCATCAAGAAGGACGGCAGCTGGACGCGCGAGGACCTGGCCGAATTCAAGCGCATCTACGGCACGCGCACCGACGAGGACCTGTCGCGCATCTTCGCGCGCTCCGTGGAGGACATCCACCAGCTGGCTGACGAACACGCCTTGGCCAAGGACAAGGCCTTCGTGCGCAAGCTGGCCGGCGAAGCGGCCACGCGCATGCCGCGCTGGCGCGACGAGGAGCTCGAACTGTTGCGTCAGACCTACCCGGTGCAGTCGAACCTCGAGCTGGCGCGCATCCTCGGCCGTTCGGTCAAGAGCGTGGTCTCGAAGGCGCATCACATGGGGCTGAAGAAGTCCACCGAGCGCCTGCGCACGATGGGGCGCGAGAACGTGAGCCTGCGCTATCAAGAGCGCGAGTGACGGCACCGGCGGAGCGCGCTCCGCCGTTCGAGCGCATGAAGTGCCGCGGAGCTCGGCGCTTCATTCGATCCGCTCCGCGTGCAGCGTACACGCCCCGAGGTGCTCCTCGACCCGCCCGCGGATGCGGAACGGTCCGCGCCCGACGAGCCGGTGTCCGTCGCGCGCGTAGAGCGGCGGGAACACGACCACCTCGGCGATGCCGCTCTCGTCCTCCAGCGTGAGGAAGCGCATCCAGCCGCCGGCGCTGGTGCGCACCGGCCGCGACGCGGCCAGCCAGCCGACGAGTTCCACGCGCTGGTCGCGATGGCGCGCGAGCTCGGCGCAGGCGAGCGGCGGCCGCGCGTCGCGCGCGCTCGCGCACGGGAACAGCACGGTCGGATGGGCGCACACGCTGAGCCCCAAGAGCTCGAGCTCGAGCCGGCCGCGGCGCACGAGGTCGAGTTCGGGCAGCGCCGGCAGCGCCAGCGCCGCGCCTGGTGGAGCGGGGAAGAGCGGCGTGCTCTCGCCGGGTGCCAGGCGGCGCGCGTCGAGCGCCACGCTCGAGTGCGACCAGCCGCTCTCGCGCTCGCGCGCCGCGGGCGTCGTGCGACAGGCGGCCAGCAGCGCCGCATCCAGCCCCGGCGGCGGCTTGCGCGCGGGCGCGCTCAAGAGGTGCAGGCGCAGGAGCATCTCGGGCCGCGTGCGGTCGAAGGCGTCGAAGGCCCCGCACAGGATCAGGCGCTCGCACTCGTCGGCGCGCGCGCGCGTGCGCTCCAGGAAGTCCGGTAGCGAGAGGTACGCCCCGCCGCGCGCGCGCTCGGCCAGCAGCGCTAGGCGCGTGGCCTCGCTCAGGCCCTTCACGCGTCCCAGGCCGACGCGCAGCCCGTCGCGCCCGTCGCCGCCGCGCTCGAGCGTGAAGTCGACGCTGCTCTTGTTCACGTCCGGCGGCAGGATCGCGACGCCCGCTCGTCGCGCCTCCTCGACGTACACGCGCGCCTCGTAGTAGCCGGTCTGGCTGTTCAGGAACGCGCACAGGAACGCGGCCGGGTGGTGTGCCTTGAGCCACACCGTGCGGTAGGCGATGCGCCCGTAGGTCACCGCGTGCGCCTTGCAGAAGCCGAAGGCTGAGAAGTTGGCCACCAGCTCCCAGATGCGCGCGGCGTCAGCTGCGGCGATCGTCTCGCGCGCGCAGGCCGTCAGGAAGCGCTCGCGCAGCGCCTCCAGCTCCGCGCCGCGCTTCTTGGCCAGCGAGCGGCGCAGCTGGTCGGCCTCGGCGAGGTCGAAGCCCGCCAGCAGCACCACCGCCTGCATCACGTCCTCCTGGTAGAGCATCACCCCCTGCGTCTCGTGCAGGAGCTCGTTCAGGCGCGCATGCGGCGCGTGCGGCGGCTCCAGGCCGCGGAAGCGGCGGATGAAGGCGTCCTTCATGCCCGAGCCCGCCGGCCCGGGGCGGATCAGCGCCACGGCCTGGATCACGGCGTCCATCGTGCGCGCGGCGATCTGCTGCAGGAGGTTGCGCATGCCCGGCGACTCGACCTGGAAGCAGCCCAGCGTGCGCCCATGCACCAGCAGCTCGGCCGTGTACGCGTCGTCCTCGGGGATCGCCTCCAGCTCGGCCGCGCCGAGGCCGAGCGCGCGCAGGCAATCGTCGATCACGGTCAGCGCGCGGTTGCCGAGCAGGTCCATCTTCACCAGGCCGATGGCCTCGACGCCGTGCTTGTCGAGCTGCGTCATGAGCACGCCCTTGCTCGCGCGCTGGCAGGCGACGAAGTCGCTGATCGGCCCGGGCGTCACCACCACGCCGCCGGGATGCAGACCGAGGTGGCGCGGGCAATCGAGCAGCGCGCTCGCCATGCGCAGCACGAAGGCGTAGCGCGGATCCTCGAACGGGAAGCCGCGACACTCGGGCGTGGCCGCGAAGGTGCGCGCGATGGGATCGTGCTCCAGCGCGCGCGGCAGCGCGTGCAGGAGCACGTTCTCCTCTGCTCCTCTTCTTGTCTCTCCTCCGCGCGCCGCTTCGAGCGCCTCGCCGTCGTCTTCCTCCTCGTCCGCGTCCCCATCCGGCACCTCGCCCTCGCCCGCCTCGCTCGCGCCGAGCCCCGCGCCCATGCCCGGCAGGCGCCGCGACCAGCGGTTCACCTCGACCGGCGCCAAGCCCTCGGCCAGCGCCACCTCGCGAAAGGCCGCGCGCAGCCCGAAGGTGGAGAGCGTGGCGATCATCGCCGTGCGTTCGACGCCGAAGGCCGCGCCGACCTCGGCCAGGACCTCGTCGCGCCGGCGCCAGCAGAAGTCGAGGTCGATGTCGGGCCGGTCCTTGCGCGCCGGGTTGAGGAAGCGCTCGAAGGGCAGGCGATAGCGCAACGGGTCGGCGTCGGTGAGCGCGAGGCAGTAGGCCACCAGGCTGTCCGCGGCCGAGCCGCGCCCGACGCAGGGGATGCCCTTGGCGCGGGCGAAGTCGGCGATCTTCTTCACCAGCAGGAAATACGGCGCGAAGCCGAGGTTTTCGATGGCCGCGAGCTCGTGCTCGAGGCGCCGCACGACCTCGGGCCGCAGCGGGACGTAGCGCTTGCGCGCGCCGTCGAAGGCCAGCTCGCACAGGCGCGAGTAGGGCGTGTCGCGGCCGGCGAGCTCGACCGAGGGGAAGATCACGCGCCCGAGCGGCGGCACGTAACGGCAGGCCTCGGCGACCGCGAGCGTGCGCCGCAGGGCGTCGCTCTTCGTGCGGAACGGCCCGCGGCACTCGGGCAACGCCGCGTAGAGCGCTTCCATCTCCGCCGCAGCGAGCAGGTGCGTCGGCCGCTCGGCCAGCCACTCCTCGGGCAGGTCGTTGCGCAGCGCGTTGTGTTTGATCGCGATGCGCACGCGATGCGCCTCGTGGCCCGCGGCGCGCGCGCAGTAGACGTCCGGCACGGCCAGCGTGGCGAGGCCGAGCGCGCGCGCGCAGGCGACGAGTTCCTGCGCCGCCACGGCGCGCGCCGGCGGCGGCACCTTGGGCGCGGCGAGCAGCGGCACGCGCTCCTCGGGATCGACGGCGCGCGCACCGCGGCGCGCGCGCGAGCGGCGCGCGAGCGCGGCGGGGGAGACGGCCACGAACAGCTGGCGTGCGGGCACGCGCTCGACCAGCGCCAGCGCGAGGCGCGGATGGTCGACCAGCAGCGTGAGCCCTTCCTGGAAGCGTTCGGCCGCCGCCACGAGCTCGAAATTTTCGGGCACGAGCTCGGCCCCGGCCGCGCCCGGATCGTCGCCCAGCTGGCGCGCCGAGACGAGCTTGCACAGGTTCCGGTAGCCCTGCTCGTCGCGCGCGAGCGCGATCACGCGCCCCGGTCGCGCGCTCGGATCACTGATCTCGGCGCCGAGGATCGCGCGCACGGGGAACTTCTCCGCCGCGCGCAGGAAGTCGACCGAGCCACCGAGCGTGTCCACGTCGGTGAGCGCCAGCGCCGCGAGGCCGAACTCCGCCGCGCGCTCGAGCAACGCCGCCGGCGGATCGACGCCGGTCAGGAGCGAATGCCAGCCGTGGGTGCGGAGGGGGACGTACATGGACGGCCCCCCGCACGGAGACCCTAACGGATACCTAATTGAGAGGCAAGCGCGAAGTCGTCACGGCGAGGCGCGCGCGTGCGCTCCTGGGCGCATGTCGAGGCTCGCGCGGATCCTCACCCTCGTCGTCGCGACCCTGTCGACCGTGGTCGCGACCATGGTCGCGCTCGAGCTCGTGTTGCGGCTGCGCGAGGCTCCCCAGTCGTCGATCCGGCTCCAGGATCTCGTGGAGAGTCCCTGCGCGGGCTTCGCGGTGCCCTTCGGGTTCGCGGTGGGAGCTCCGCTCGCGCTAGGACTCTTGTGGCCGACGGATCTACGCCGCTCGATCCCGTTCGTCGCCCTGACGATCCTCGCCACCGCGCTCCTCGTCGCGTGGCTCGCCGAACCCCTGCTCGGGCGCCTTCGCTGGCCGCGGCGCAGGCGTGGCGCGATGCTGTGGTGCAACCACCGCGCGACCGCCGGCGTGCGCCCCACACTGGACGGCTCGGGCCGCAGCGCGGAGAATGCTCGCCCTTCGAATCCCTGAACAAGAGGCACATGGGCAGAGGCGACAAAAAAACGCGGCGCGGCAAGATCTCACGGGGCTCCTTCGGCAATCGCCGTCCGCGCCTGCGCAACATGAAGAAGAAGGCGACCAAGGCCGCGGCCAAGCCCGCCAAGTAGCCTCGCTCGGGAGCGGAGAACGCCGCGCTGTTCCAGCAGGCCGTTGAAAAAGTCCCGTCGCGAGACATAGCGCACTTCGTCAGGGCTGGGAACGCGACGGAGAGACGGCGGAAGCGGCCTTCCTGGCCGCTGAGCACGGCCTGGATTGATACCGCACGACGAGCGTGACGACGCCATGACGATGTGCGCGAAGTCGCAGCAGGAACTTTTCTCGACGGACTGCTAGCTGCTAGCGCAGCGTTCCTCCTCCCGGGCTTGCAAAGAACAAGTCGTTCAGCGCGTGTGCCGCCAGCAACCCAAACGCAGCGCGGAGACGCGCAGAGCGCGGAGCGCCACGGAGGAAGAACGGGGAGCGGGCCGGAAGCCCTCCGGATCGTCGGATTCCAGCAGGCTGCACCGCGGAGGCCCAGGCTCTTTCCTTCTCAGGGAGTCTCCGCGCTCTCTGCGTCTCCGCGCTGCGCTTTCCGCCACTCCAGGAGTCTTGCTCGCCGTGCAGGCGGCCGACGAATAGAAGGTCAGCGGACCTGGGCAGCCTGTTCTTTCCTCACCAGGGCCGCCTGCGGCGGGTAAGCGGCTCAGAGTGTGAGCAACAATCCACCACGGCGAGCTTCGAGGTTCTTGGGGCGCGAGGGGCTCGCGCCCAGGGGGTTCGAGGGCGAGCAAGAACACCCGCGCCGAAGCGGCGCGGGTGTTCTTGCTCACGCTCTCAGCGCGGGCTGCAACTCGCAACCCAATGAGACCTCATGCGCCCGCGCTGAGTTCTTGTTGGCGGGGGAGGCAGACCCTCCCCCGCGACTCCTCCCTCCAGGCCAGGCGCGCCACGCGGCCTCCCCCTCCTCGCCGCTTGATGAGCGTCGCGGCGCGACGGCGCCGGAGCTACTACTCCCCAGAATCCGCGCGCGGCGCGCGGACTCTCGAACCTAGCGGCTAGTAGCTAGTAGCTCAGATCGCCAGCAGGCGCTGCAGCGAGCCCATGTCGGCCGCGCGCGCGCTGGCAGCGATGTCGCTCGCGTGCCGCGGCTGGAGTTCGCGCGCGCGCCCGACGAGCTCGCCGAAGAGCCCCTTCAGCTCGCCGGGCGTGAGCTTGCGCCCGCTGGCGTAGTAGCGCTTGGCCGCGTGGCCGAGCGCGTAGGTCGTGGCGAAGGAGAAGCCCACGCTGGTCGCGCTGCCAGCGAGTCCGCCGAGCATGCCGCCGCCCGCGCGCCCGAGGAAGCTCGACAGGAACTGGCGCGCGAAGCCCTCGATCATCTGCGAGGCCATGCCCACGCCCAGCACGCCGAGGAATTCCTTCACGTGCCCGCGGTCTACCTCGAAGCCGTGGCGCTTGCCGACCTGGTACACGAGGCGCATCTGCAGCGGCAGGATCGCCAGCGTGGCCAGACGCTGCGGCAGGAGCTCTAGCCCGCCGCACAGGATCGCCTGGCGCAGGATCTGCTCGTCGACTTCGCTCTCGCCCGCCCCGCCCGCCGAGAGCGAGGTGTTGGTCAGCGAATCAGTCTCGCTGCGGAAGCGGTCCGCGGTCTCCGGCGCGAGCCCGAGCTCCTGCGCGAGCTGCTCCAGGAACAGGCGTTCTTTCTCGCTGGTCGCGCGATCCGCGCCGCACACGCAGGTGGCGATCTCGTAGGCCAGCTCGCGCGCGTCCGACGTGGTCAGCTCGCGCGCCGTGCGCGCCAGATCGACGCCGCCGGCCTCGACCTCGCTCCACAAAGCCTCGGGATCCAGCCCTTCGCCGCGGATGCGCTGCAGCGCGCCGCGGATGGCTTCGCGTTCGCGCTCGTCACGCCCGCCATCGGCACGCGCGGCGAGCAGCGCGATCACGAGCAACGCTTTTTGATTCTGCTGATCCATCGGCGCGACTCTAACCCGCTCGCTGGCCGAACGTCACGATTCCCGCGTGCCTCACTGGTTCAGCGACGGCGTGCGCAACTTGAAGCCGTCGGCCTCGAGCGGGTGGCTGGCCGCGAGCGGCGTGCTCGTGCCGCGCAGGATGCGCCCGAAGCCGTGCTTCTCGCGCAGCTCGTCCAGCGCCCGGTCGAGGCGCCGGTGGCGGTCGGCGCGGCTGGCGTCGTGCTCGGACGGCGCCGCCGCGTCCTCGCCCGAGAAGAGCTGGCCCTGCCAACCGGGCGCGACGCTCAGGCCGTGGAAGGCGACGCCGATGCGCTTCAACAGCGCGCGGCGCTTCGGGAACGAGCGGTAGAGCTCGAGCGCCAGCCGGTAGAGCTCGTGCGTGGCATCGCTGGGCGCGCTCAGCGCGCGCCGGCGGTGCGCGCCGAGGCCCTCCGCCGACCACGCGCCCGGGCGCGGGTTCGTGTCGACCCAGCGCGCGCGCACCTCGAGCGCGCGCGCCACCACGCCCTGCGCGCGCAGGCGCTGCGCGCCGCGCTCGACCAGGTACGAGAGCATGGCCTCGATCACCTCGGGCCGACCCTCCTCGGGTTCGAAGGTCGTCTCGCGCTGCAGCGAGTGCGGCGGGCGCGCGTGCAGCGTGCCGTCCTCGCCCAGCACGTGCGTGGCCTCGATCGGCGTCTCGTCGCGGCCGTGGGCGCGCTCGAACAGCAGCAGCCCGGCGCTGCCGAAGGCGGCGAACAGCACCTCGCGCGACACCAAGCGCAGCTCGCGCACGTAGTGCAGGGCGAAGCGCTCGAGCAGCGCGCCGGTCGCGTGCCCGACGCCGGGCAGGTGCTCGAGCGGCAGCGCGCCCACGAAGGCGAGTTCGCCGCCCGGCAGGATCTCGGCCACGCCGCCGGGTTTGCCGAGTTTGCCCGCCAGGCGCGCCACCAGGCGATTCGTGCCCACGCCGATCGAGAGGCCGAGCTGCGTGCGCGACTGCACCGCGCGCTGGATCGCCCAGGCCGCGTCGAAGGCCGCGCCCAGGAGGCGCTCCGTGCCCGTGAGGTCGAGATAGAAGTCGTCGATCGAGGCCACCTCGACCGTCGGCGTGAAGCCGAGCAGCGTGCGCGTGACCTCGTCGCGCAGGCGATTCGCCGCCTGCGAATCACCGTCGCGGAAGATCGCGCGCGGACAGCGGCGGCGCGCCTCGGAGAGGTGCATCCCCGCGCGCACGCCGAACGCGCGCGCCTCGTAGGAGCACGACATCACCAGGTTGCGCGAGGTCGGCTGACCGCCGACGACAACGGGCTTGCCGCCCAGCTCCGGGTGCAGCGCCTGCTCGACCGAGGCCAGGAAGGCGTCCACGTCGAGGTGCAGGATGCGCCGCGTGCCGCGCGGCAGGTGCTGGTCCCGGCTGAGGGGCATGGCCGGAACCCTAACAGATACCTAAAATCCGTGCGCTTTCGCCGGCTCAGACCCTTCCGGCGACCGCTCGCCGAGCTGCTACCCTCTCGCGCCACACGCATGGAGATCGTCCTCGTCCACCCCGAAATCCCGCACAACTCGGGCTGCGCCGCGCGGCTCGCGGCGGCCCTCGGGCTGCGCCTGCAGCTGGTGGAGCCGCTCGGGTTCTCGCTCGAGGACCGCTACCTGAAGCGCGCCGGACTCGACTACTGGCCGGCGGTCGAGCTGGTCGTGCATCGCGACTGGCCCGCGGTCGAGCGCGCGCTCGGCGCCGAATCGCCGCGCCCCTTCGCTGAACGCCTGCGGCTCTTCAGCGCGCGCGGCGGCTCCTCGCTGTTCGCCACCGAGTTCGCGCCCGACGACGTGCTGGTCTTCGGCGGCGAGTCGCGCGGCCTGCCCGCGGAGCTCCTCGCGGCCCATCCCGCGCGCCGCGTGTACGTGCCCATCCGCCCCTGCGTGCGCAGCCTGAACCTGGCCAACGTGGTCGCGCTCGCGACCTACACCGCGCTGGTGCGCGCCGGCGTGCCGTTGCCCGACAACGATGGCGGCTACGCGCCCGACGCGCGCGCCGACGAGGACGTGCGCCCGGTGCAGGTGGCGCGACGGGTGCCGAGCGCGTGAGCGAGTCGCCTCCCAGCGCGCCGCTCGGGCCGCCGCTCGATGTGCCCCTCGCTGCGCCGCCCGGCAAGGCGCAGCCCGCGCGCAAGCCGGCCAAGGGCGATCTGCTCGAGCTCGCCCTGGACGAGATCGACGAGCGCGGGCGCACGCTGGGCACGCACGAGGAGTTCTCCGTGGCCGTGCGCGGCGGCACGCTCGGTGCCCGCGTCCTGGCGCGCGTGCAGAAGCGTCGCCGCAACGGCATCGAGGCCGGGCTGGAGCGCGAACTCACGCCCTCGCCGCACGCGGCCCTCGCGCGCTGCCCGCACGTGGTGAGCTGCGGCGGCTGCAGCTTCCAGGGCCTCGAGTACGCGGCCCAGCTGGCGGCCAAGGAGCGCCTGCTCGCGCGCATCCTCGCGCCGCTCGGCGCGCTGACGATCGCGCCCGTGCGCGCCGCGGCCACGCCCTGGAACTACCGCAACAAGATGGACTTCACCTTCGGCGCCGCGCGCTGGATCGAAGCGGGCGAGCCCGAGCACGCCGAGCAGGGCTTCGCGCTCGGTCTGCACGCGCGCGGACACTTCCAGAAGGTGCTGGACGTGAAGGCCTGCGAGATCGCCTTCGCCGAGGCCGCGCCGATCCTGGCCGGCGTGCGCACGGCCGCGCGCGAGCTCGGGCTACGCGCCTGGGACGTGCGTACGCAGGCGGGTCTGCTGCGCAACCTGGTGCTGCGGAAAAGCTGGGCGAGCGGCGAGATCCTGGCCGATCTGGTGACGACCGAGGAAGCGCCGCAGCGCCTCGAGCCCTTCGCCCTGCGCCTGCTCGAGCTGCACCCCGAGATCACCACGCTCGTGCAGCACGTGAATCCGGGCGTGGCCCTGGTCGCCGAGGGGACGCTCGCGCGCGTCTTCCGCGGCGCGGGCACGATCATGGAGCGCCTGGGGGGCCTCGCGTTCGAGCTCTCGGCGCACAGCTTCTTCCAGACCAACACGCGCCAGGCCGAAGAACTCGTGGCGCTGGTGCGCGAGTGGAGCGCGGTGCGCGCGGGCGAGACGGTTTTCGACCTCTACTGCGGCTGCGGCGTCTTCGCCCTGGCGCTGGCGCGCGACGTGGGCGCGGAGCGCGTCGTGGGCTTCGAGCTCGCGCCCTCGTCCATCGCCGACGCGCGCGCCAACGCCGCGCGCAACGACCTGCTCGGCGTGCGCTTCGTGGCCGGCGACATCGCGTTGACGCTGACGCCTGACGCGCTGGCGCTGCGCGAACTGCCGCGCCCCGAGGTGTGCGTGGTCGACCCGCCGCGCGCGGGACTGCACCCGCGGGTCCTGGAGTCGCTGGTCGTGCTCGCACCCGCGCGCATCGTCTACGTGTCCTGCAACCCGCGCTCGGCGGTACAGGACCTGGTCACCCTGTGCGCCAGCGGCTGGCGCGTCGAGCGCGTACAGCCGGTGGATCTGTTCCCGCACACGCCGCACCTCGAGTGCGTGTTCTTGCTGCGGCGCGAGGGGCCGTGAACGCGGCGCCGTGGTGCAGCGCGGCGCTGCTGCTGGGTTGCCTGGGAGCCCTGGGCTGCGTCGAGAGCGCGCGCCCGCGCTCGATCCTCTTGGTCACGCTCGACACCACGCGCGCCGATCGCCTGGGCTGCTACGGGCGCGCCGCGGCCGGCACGCCCGTGCTCGACGCCCTGGCCGCGCGCGGCGCGCGCTTCGAGCGCGCCTACACCACCGCGCCGATCACGCTGCCGGCGCACGCCTCGATCCTCAGCGGCAGCCCGCCGCCGCACCACGGCCTGCGTGACAACGGTCTGGCGGCGCTGGACGAGGGCGTCGAGACCCTGGCCGAGGTCGCGCGCCGCGCAGGGCGGCGTACCGCGGCCTGCGTCAGCGGTTTTCCGCTGTCGCACCTCTTCGGCCTCGCGCAGGGCTTCGAGTTCTACGGCGACGACTTCGGCGGCGCGCACGGCGCGCGCGAGGGCGTGATCCAGGAGCGCCGCGCCGACGCGACCGTGCGCGAGGCGGGGGACTGGCTCGCGCGGCTCGCGCCCGACGAGTCCTTCTTCCTGTGGGTGCATCTGTTCGACGCCCACGACCCGTACCAGCCGCCGGCGGAGTTCGCGCAGCGCTTCGCCGCCGACCCCTACCAGGGCGAGATCGCCTACACCGATCAGCAGCTGGGCGTGCTGCTGGCGCAGCTGGACGCGCTCGGACGCACGGCCGACACCGTCGTTCTCGTGACCGCTGACCACGGCGAGGCGCTGGGTGAGCACGGCGAGGCGACGCACGCGCTGCTGCTGTACGAGGCCACCGTGCACGTGCCTCTGCTGCTCGCCGGGCCGGACGTGCCCGCGCGCGTCGTGCCGACGCCGGTCAGCCACGTCGACCTCGCGGCGACGCTGGTCGAGCTCGCCGGCATCGACGACGGTGGCGCGTTCTCACGCCACGGTGGGCGCTCCCTCGCGCCGCTCGCGCGCGGCGACGCCGCGGGCTTCGCCGCGCGTCCGCTGTACCTCGAGACCTACTTCCCGCGCCTGCACTACGGCTGGAGCGAGCTCGTCGGCCTGGCGCGCGACGAGTGGAAGTACGTCGCGGCTCCCGGGGCACGCGGTGCCGATGGTCGCGCGCGCGCCGAGCTGTTCAGCCCCGCGAGCGATCCGCTCGAGCGCTCCGCGCGCGCCGACGCGCAGCCGGCGCAAGAGCTCGCCGACGTGCTCCACGCGTTGCGCGCCGAGCTCGAGGCGAGCGCCGCGCCGCTCACACGCCACGTCGCGACCGCGGACGAGATGGACGCGCTCGCCGCCCTCGGCTACGGCGGCATGGACGTCCTGGCGGAGTTGCCGAGCGCGAGCGCGGACTCGCCGAGCGCCCAGGACCCGCGCCTCGTGGTCGAGGCCGTGCCGCTGCTCAGCGCGATCCGCGCCCAGGCCGGCGCCGGTCAGTTCGAGGCCGCCGAGCGCGCCCTCGCGCGCCTCGAGGCCCTCGCGCCCGGCGGCATCGTGCTGCACGAGGCCCGCGGCGACTTCCACCTCGCGCGCGGCCGCGCGGGCTCGCGCACGGACCTCGAACGCGCCGCCGACGAATTCGCCGCCGCCACCGCGCTCAAGCCCGGCCGCCGCGGCCTGTGGCTGCGCCGCAGCGAGGCGCTGCAGCAGCTCGGACGGCTCGCCGAGGCGCTCGAGTGCATCGACCACGCGCTCGAGCTCGCCCCGCCGACGCCGCAGTTCCTGGAGGCGCGCGAGGCGCTGAAGAAGCGCGTCGAGACGGGGCGCTAGACGCTGCGGAGAGTGCGCGAGCGGGCGGGACGCTCAGATCTCGCCCAGCGTTGGCTTGCGGCCCCGGTTCTGCTCCTTCAGCCAGCCCATCAGCGGCTCGAAGTAGCGCAGCATCGGCTTGGCGCTGAGCGCGCTGCCGGTCTTCTCCTTCAAGAGCTCGCGCCAGTCCACGCTCATGCCCGGGGTCAGGATCGAGCGCAGGAACTCGCCCACGTCCTTGCGCCCGAAGTAGTTCGTGTCGCGCGGGTCCTCGTGCAGGATCTCGTGCGCGATGTGGTCGTGCAGCTGGAACAGGAGCACGAACGAGAGCGCGTAGTCGTAGTAGCCGGCCGGGTCGTCGTTGATGTGCGTCTTGGTGGCGGCGTCGCAGAACTCCTCGCCGCGCGGCGTGGGCGGGGCGATGCCCTGGTAGCGCGCGGCGAGCTCCCACCAGCGCTGATTCCACTTCGAGCTCGGCAATTCGTCGGCGTAGAGCTCCTTCTCGAAGCCGAACATCGTGCCCGCCGACCAGGGGATGAACACGGCGTAGTTCAGCGCCTCCTTCAGGAGCACCTGCATCGGATCCGGCTGCGTCGTGCCCGTGTCGAGCCCCACGCCCTTCACGAAGCGCGGCTGCATCGCCGCCAGGCCCATCAACGAACCCACGGCCTCGTGGTAGGCGCGGTTCGCGCCCTCGCGCAGAAGCGGCGGCACCTGTGGGTTCGTGTAGCAGAGGTAGTAGTAGATGTGCCCGAGCTCGTGATGCGTGGTCTCGTACCAGTCGGCGTTCGGCTCGACGCTCATCAGCGAGCGCACGTCGTGCTCGAGGTCGATGTGCCAGGCGCTGGCGTGCGTGTTCTTCTTGAAGCCCGCGTTCGCCGGCGCCGGGTAGAGCGAGGACTTCTCCCAGAAGCTCGGCGGCAGCGCGGGGAAGCCGAGACTGACGTAGAAGCGCTCCGCCTGCTGCACGAGCCACTCGGAGCCCCTCGCGTTCAGCGCCGGATCGAGGTCGAAGCCCTTCACCTCCACCAGCCCGCTCCAGTCCTGGCCCCAGCGATTCGGCAGCCAGTCGGCGGGGATCAGGTCGGGCACGGGTTGGCCGTAGCGCTTGGCGAGCTCGTGACGCGTCCACGTGTGCAGCTCGCGGAACAGCGGGCGCAGCTCGCGGTTCACCGTCTCGATCTCGGCCGCGAGCTCGGCCGTGCTCATGCCGTACTCGCTGGCCATGTAGCTGAAGAAGTCGGGGTAGCCGAGCGCGCGCACGGACTCGTTGCGCAGCCGCTGCAGGCCGACCAGACCCGCCTTCAGCTCCTTGCCGACCTCCTTCGAGGCCTCCCAGAGCTTGCGTCGCTTGGCGAGATCCGTCTCCTCGCGCAGCCCCTTGTCGATCTCGTTGGGCGTGAGCTCCTTGCCGTCGAGCGTGAACGTGAAGCCGTACAGCTTCTCCGTCTGCGCGGTCTCCGCGGCGATGCGCTGCTTGACGAGCTCCGGGATCGTCTGCGGGTTGTCGCCGGCCTGGAACAGCACGCGCTCGAGCTCGCGGCGGTGCAGGTCGGAGAGCTCGCCCTTGCGTTCGAGGAACCTGCGCGCCGTCTCGATGTTCTCGACCGAGCCCGTGAACACCGCCTGCGCCTCCATGGCTGCCTGCGTGCGCTTCGCGTTCGTCTCGTCGCCCTCGACGATGTGCGTCTGCGAATCCCAGTCGGCCGCGCTGGCCGCGGCCGAGAGCTTCTGGTACGTGGCGTTGTAGCCGTCGAGGTAGCGCTGCACGGCGGCGGCGAGTTCTGGATCGACCTTGCGCGTCTTCGCGCAGGCGCCAAGGACCAGGAACGACAGCAGCAGGACGAGGAGGAGCGCGGACTTCATGGGGCGGAAGTCTAGCGGCCGGCCCGGGCGTTCCTGAACCGATTCGGCCGGGGTGTCTTCGTGCGCGCCCTGTCGGGCAGCCTGCTGGCCGAACCGCTCATTCTCACGCTGCCCCTGAGGCGGACTCCGACGCGCGCGTGGGGCCGCTCAGCGCTCCTGCGCTTCCAGCCGAGCGGAACGCAGTCGGTCCAGCAGATCGCAGGTCTCCCTGCGCAGGTGCTCGCCGAGCGAGTCGCGTTCACCGAAGACGAGGTAGCGCTCGTGCTCCCTCTCGAACGCAGGCCACGAGGGCAGACCCGCGCCGTTCGGGTCGCCGGTCTTGGCGAACTGCCCCCAGCGCGCGAGCATGCGCTGGGAGAGCTCGTGATCCGCGGGGCCGGCGTTCGTGTCGAGCTTGGCGAACACGTAGGGGAGCTCGACGGCGTGGTGTGCGCCCAGCGACGGTAGCGCTGGGTTGGCGCGCGTGAACACGTACTGCCACGAGCGCGACATGCCGCGCAGCAGGCTGCGCGTGCCGCGCACGAACCAGCGGTCGGTCACGAGGTGCGCGAGCTGCGAGGGAACATCCCCGTCGTCGGCCACGGGATAGAGCGCGAGCACGTCGTCGGTGTCGGCGCCGAACTCGCGCTCGAGGCCGGCCTGGAAGGCGTCGACCGTGCGGTAGGGGAAGAGCGGCAGGAAGGCGGTGCCCTCGTCGGCCGTCGTGCCGGCGAGCAGCGGGACGTCGTTCTGCTTGCCAGCGGCGAACACCTCCTCGGGCCGAGCCCAGAGCGAGCAGCCGTCGAGCGCGAGGCTCGGCTGGAAGCGGTCGCCGAGCTTCTGCCACAGCGCGTCCGCGGGCAGCGCGCGCAGCGCGGCGAGCGAGCGCGTCTTCTCGTCGGGCAGCAGGAGCGCGCTCAGTTCACGCGCGCTCTCACGCGCCTCCGCGAGTGTCACGAAGTTCGTCTCCGTGTACCACGCGCTCTGCGCGATCGCCGCGTGGAACAGGCCCTTCGCCGCCGGCGCGATGCACAGCGCGAGCACGCTGGTGGCGCCGGCCGACTCGCCCATCACCGTCACGCGTCCCGGATCGCCCCCGAAGGCCGCGATGTTGCGCTGTACCCAGCGCAGCGCGGCCACTTGATCGAGCAACCCGTGGTTCGCCGGGGCGCCCAGCTCCGCCTCTGCGGCCAGTTCGGGCAGCGCGAGGTAGCCGAGCGGCCCGAGGCGGTACTGCAGCGAGACGAACACGAGGCCGCGCGCGGCGAAGGTCGCGCCGTCGTAGAGCCGCTGGTGCGCCCAGCCGCCGACGAAACCGCCGCCGTGGATCCACACCAGCACCGGCAGCTTCGCGCCCGCGGCGTCGCTCGGCGTCCAGACGTTGAGCGTGAGGCAGTCCTCGCTCGTCGCGGGCAGCGTCTCGCCGCTCAGGTACGCGATCAGCGGACCCTGCGGGCAGGCGGCGCCGAACTCCTTGGCCGAGCGCACGCCCTCCCAGGGCTTCACGGCCTCGGGTGCGCGCCAGCGCAGCTCGCCGACCGGCGGCGCGGCATAGGGGATCCCGCGGAAGACGCTGAGGTCCGGCGCGAGCCGCACGCCCTCGATCCGGCCTGAATCGAGGGCGACGATCGGGCCGTTCGAGGAGTGGGGGCCAGGCGCAGCTACGGCCTGGAGGAACGCGAGAACGAGCGCGGCGAGGGCGGTGAGGAACGACATGGAGGATGATTCGCGCCTGGGCTTGGCGGCATCACAGCGAGCTCGCAGCAATCGGATGCGCGCCGGCAGCTCGGTTTCCGCGAGATCGGTGAACCATCTTCGCCGAGCCCGGAGACGATCCGGACAGCATGAAGGACTCCGAGCACGAAATCGACGCCCTGCTGGTCCACGACCGCTTCGTGCGCTCGCTGGCGCACAGCCTGGTCGCGGACGCGGCCACGGCCGACGACGTGGCGCAGGACGCGTGGCTGGCCGGGCTGAAGGGCGGCGTTGCGGGTCTGTCCTCGTTCCCGCGCTGGGTGAGCGGCACCGTGCGGAACCTGGCCGACCGCTCGCGCCGCGGCGCGCGGCGGCGGGCCGAGCGCGAGGAGCGCGCGGCGAGGGCGGAACGCGTGCCCTCGGCGGCCGAGGTGCTGGAGCGCGAGTCGGTTCGCGAGCGGCTGGTCGCGGCGGTGCTGGCGCTCGACGAGCCCTATCGCGCGACGCTGCTGCTGCGCTACTTCGAGGGCCTGAGCGCGCGCGAGATCGCGCGCGACCTCGGCGCCTCGCTCGAAACGGTGCGCACGCGCGAGAAGCGCGCGCTCGAGCTCCTGCGCACGCGCCTCGACCGCGAGTACGGCGGCGACGGCCGCGCGTGGGGCGCGGCGCTGCTCCCGTTCGCGCGCCTGTCAAGCGCTTCCCTTTCACCGTTGGGCCTCCTCGCCATGACGCTCCAGACCAAGCTCGCCGTCGGAGTCGCCGTCCTCGCCGTGGCCGCGGTGCTGTTCGTCTCGCGGCGGGGCGCGGGTCCGACGACGCTCGCCGAAGCTCCCTCAGCCATGGTGGCGGTGCTCGCGTCGCCGCCCGAGACGACGACGAACGAGTTGCAGGTGCCGGAGCCGGCGGGCGAGCGGGTCGCGCTCGCGGCGGCGGAGTCGAGCACAGAGCACGTCACGGCTGAACCCTTCGGCTCGCTGCTCGTGCGCGTCACCTGGTCGGACCACACGCCGGCGAGCGGCGTCCACGCGCGCGTCGCGGCTGCGTGGAGCTCGGGCGATCCGCCCTGGAACGCGCCCGAGGCCGTCACGGACGCCACGGGCGAGTTCCGACTCGCGGAGCTCGCGCCCGGCACGGCGCTCGTGATGCTGGATCGCGGCGACGGCGCCACGATCGAGGTCGAGGCCGGCGCGGAGGCCGTGGCCGAGATCGCGCTCGAGCGCGGCTTCGACGCGGCGGGCGTCGTGCTCGACCCGAGCGGGCAAACGGTGGGCGGCGCGGATGTCTGGCTCTCGTTCCCGCACGGCTCCGATGATGGATTCGTCGTCGCGCAGAGCTCGGCGGATGGACGCTTCTCCGTGCGTTCGTGCGTCGGCGGAACGATCGGGGCGCGCGCGCCGGCCTTCGCGCCGTCGCTGCTCCAGTCGGTGCGCGCGACCGAGGGCGCGCAACTCGAGCTCGAACTCGTCCTGATGGGGCCGGGCGGCGAGATCACGGGGACCGTATTCGATCCTGAGGGGAGCGCGGTGCCCTCGGCGTGGGTGTGGGCGGGCCAGCTCCAGCTCTGGCAGGTGAGCGCGGTGCCCGTGGGCGGCGCGCAGGCGCTCACTGGGCTGCGGGCGCTCGGCCAGGAGACCCGCACCGACGCCGAGGGCCGCTACCGTGTGCGCGGGCTCGCGCCCGGAGCGTGTCCGCTCGTCGTGCGCGCCGAGGGCTTCGGGCTCGCGCGCGCCGAGGCGCAGATCCTCGAGGGCGGCAGCACGACGTTCGACGTACACCTCGCGCCCGGCGTGACGCTCGAGGGCCGCGTCGTCGATGCGCAGGGCTTGCCGCTGGAGGCCGAGCTGCGCGTCGATCGGGGCGACATGGAGCGCGCGCTCGGCTCACACACCTCGACCGACGCGAACGGCGTGTTCGTGCTGGCGGAACTCGCGCCCGGCGAGTTCGAGGTCCTGGCCGAGAGCAAGCACCGCCGAGCGCGCGCGACGCTGCACGGCGCGGCGGGGGAGACACTGCGCTGGGACGTCGTGCTCGGCGAGCTCGGCGCGATCCGCGGGCGACTGGTGGACGAGCGCGGCGCGGGCGTCGCCGGCTGGCACGTGCTCGTCGAGGACGACGGTTCGCCCGTGGCGGACGCCTGCAGTACGCTCGGCCACGCCAAGACCGACGCGGAGGGCCGCTTCGTCGTCGAGGGGCTCGGCGCGCATGCCCACCGGCTCGAGGCGCACCCGGAGGGGCCCGTGCTCTTCTCGCCGGCCGTCGCCGCGGGCGTCTTCCCGGAGCGCGACGAGCTCGTGCTGCGCGTCGATCCCACGCGCCTGCCCTCGGTGCGGATCGTCGGCGCGGTGCTCGACCAGGACGGACAGCCCGTGCCGAGCGCGCAGCTGCGCCTGACGAACCTCGCCTTCGGTCGCTCGGCGAGTGCGTCGCCGGCGATCGACGGCAGCTTCGACCTCGGTCCCTATCCGAGCGGCCCGTGGAGCCTGAGCGTGAAGGCGGCGGAGCGCGCGGACTGCCCCGAGCTCCTCGTCGGCCCGCACGAGCTCGCCGCCGGCGAGACGTGGGACTGCGGCGCGCTCGTGCTGCAGCCGGGCGGCGCGCTCCACGTGCGCACGAGCGGCGCGGCGGGGCTCGCGCCGACGTTCGTCGTGCTGCAGGGAACGACGTGGCGCGGCAGGCTGCACGTGGATGGCGACGCGTGGCGCTCCGATCCGCTCGCGCCGGGCTCGTACCGTCTCGCTGTTCGCGGCCCGGGCGTCGTCGCCGCGCTCGTGCCGTTCGAGATCGAGAGCGGCGAGACGAGCGAGCTCGCGCTACCGCTCGCGGCCGGCGCGCCGCTCGAGCTCCGCCTGCTCGCCGATCCCGCCGGCCCGTACCAGCGACCCGTGCTGCGCCTGCGCGACGCGAGCGGCGCGAGCGTGATCGAGGAGGAGCTCTTCCAGCAGCGCGTCGGCGGCTACCGCGTGGAGCTCGCGCTCGTCCCCGGTGTCTACCACGCCGAGGCCTGGCTCGCCGGCGGGCCGCGCGCCGAGGCGCGGTGGACGGTCGGGGCCGGCGGCGCGGCCGAGCCGCTCGTCCTCGAGCTCCGCTGACGATCGCGCGCCGAAAGTTCGCGGCGGCCTGAACCATCGAGCACGTCCGCGGTCGAGGGAATGCGCTCGGGCCGCGCCGCGCCGTGCTCACGCGCCGTCCGCCGCTGCTCGCCGCGCCCGCGCTGCAGCGCGAAGTTGCGCACCACGCGCGCCAGCCACCCGCGCAGCGCGCCCGCGTCCGCCGACGGCGCCTCGAGCGCGGCCATCAGCGTCAGCCTCGGACCGCGCGACCTCGGGCCCGGCGAGACCTGGGACTGCGGCGTCACGCGGCTCGCGCCGCCAGGGCGCGTCGTGGCCCGGATCCAGCCCGAGGAGATCGAGCTGGGCCAGGACCTTTGGCTGCGCATCCGTCAGGAGAACCAGTTCTGGTTCCCGGGGGGGCTCGACGGCTTCAACCCGCTCGTGCGCACCGCCTCGCTCCCGCCCGGACGGTACAAGCTCGTCGTCCTGGGCGCAGACTACGCGGAGGTCGACGTCCCGTTCGAGATCCGGAGCGGCGAGGAGACGCCCATCGAGGTGCCGATCCGCCGCGGCCGTTCCGCGTCCGTCGCGGTGAGCTGCGACGATCCCGCGCTCACCCAGATCGAGGTGAGCCTGATCCGCGCGCAGGACGCGCTCGCGATCACGCGCTTCGTGGCGCGCTCGAAGGACGGGACTTTCCGGGAGGGGTTCCATCCGGCGCCGGGCACGTACCGCGTGGAGGTACGCGCGGGCGAGCGACACGCCGAGGGCGAGCTGGTCGTCGGGCCCGAGGACGCGGTTGCGCCGCGGCTCGAGCTCACGCTGCCCTGAGCGCGCGAGTCAGTTCCCCGCGGCCGCCGCCACGTGCCCCGCCTTGCGCAGGTGCGCGAGCATCTCGTCGGGGATCGCGCGCATCGCCTCGCTCCCGAACACCGAGCCGTGGTCGCCGGGGACGAGCTTGACGTAGCCGGCGTCGGTGGGGGCGCGCTCGTGCTTGGCCAGCTCTTGATTCAAGAGGTCGACGGCCTCGTTGAGGTAGAAGCTGTCCTCCGTGCCGACGATCAGGCGTACGCGCTCACGGAACAGCGGCAGGTAGCGCGCGGGATCCTTGCGCACGAGCTCGCCCAGGTCGTACTTGCGATAGCTCTCGGCGACCTTCTTGTCGATCGCGCCCGACTCGGGGTCGAACAGCGCCACGGGATGGCCGCGCTCGTTCCGCGGGCCGAAGACGGCGAACCACGAGTCCCACTGCTGCGCGGAGGTGTTGTCGGCGCCGAGCACGTCCTCGCCGCGCGACTCCTGGCGGATGGTCATGGTCACGCTGCCGCCGCTGCGCAGGCTGGGCAGGTCGTGGCCCGCGGCGTCGAGGTAGAAGTTCGGCTGGTCGTAGACGTCGACCTTCTGGAAGCGGCGGAAGTCCACGGGATCGGGCGCGCTCGACCATGTGGCGCCGAAGACGTCGGGGTAGGTGAGCGCGAGCCACAGCGTGGACCAGCCGCCGGAGGAGTGGCCGCGCAGCAGGCGCGCGCTCGGGCTGGCGATCAACGGGTACAGGCGCTCGAGCATCGGGATGAGCTCGCGCACCAGCGCCGCGCCGCAGGGCCCGTTGTTGTCCGAGTCCGCGAACAGCGTGTGTCCGTTCGGCCCTTCCGGATCGAGCACGATGCGGAAGCACGCGCGCCCCAGCTCGCCGGCCGCGCCCGCCTCGGCGTTCCCGCGCCGCCGCGCCGCGCCGTGGTGGTCGCCGCCGAAGCCGGGCACCTCGTAGATCGCGGGGTAGCGCTGCTTGCGCTCGTAGTCCTGGGGCAGGACCACGCCCGCGTGCAGCGTCACCTCTTGCCCGCGGAACTTGGACAAGAGCTCCGAGCGCATCTCGAACCACTCCACGCCTTCGCTCGAGGAGACGGCCTCGGGCGCCACGGCGTGCGTGAGCGTGAGCTCGACGCGCTTCTCACCCGCCGCCGCGCCGAGCTCGAAGCGCACCACGTCCGACCACAGGTTGCCCGGCTCGCGGCGCCAGCTGCTGTTCGCCTGCGCCAGGTCGAAGCGCGCCTGGGCGCGGTACGAACCCGGCGCGAGCGCGCTCGGCTTCACCGGGAAGGCGTCGGCGCGCTCGTCCAGCACCACCACCGCGCCCGGCGCGAGCGTCGCGTCGATCCCGAACAGCGGCTGCGGGTCGTCCCAGAACGGACCATCCACCGGCTCGTCGTCCGCGGCGACCTTCGAGCCCTCGCGCACGAGGAACACGACCAGGCGCCCGCTGGCGCTCGTCGCGCGCGCGGCGGCGGCGAGCTCGACGCGGAACACGGGCTGCTCGGCGCGGGCGGCGGGGGCCAGGGCGAGCAGGACGAGCACGAACGGGGAGCGGCTGCGCATGCGCGCCAGCATGTCGCGCCGCGCGCCGAGGCTCAATCCTGCGACTTCGCGCCCTTGCGCGGCGGCGCCAGGTACAGGTGCCCGGAGTTCGGGTTGTCCTTGTCGAACTGGAACGCGTCGCGGTTCTGCAGGAAGGCCTCGACGGTCGTGATCGGGATGGCGAAGTTCAGGCCCTCGTTGAACAGGTAGCACCAGCTCACCACGCCCACGACCTCGCCCTTCAGGTTGAACAGCGGGCCGCCGCTGTTGCCGGGGTTGACCGCGGCCGTCGTCTGCACGTAGAGCATGCCGTTGTTGGCGCGGTTCTTCGTGCTGACGATGCCCTCCGAGACCGAGCGCTCGAGGCCCAGCGGGTTGCCGATCGCGAACACCGTCTCGCCCACGCGCAGCTCATCGAAGCGTGCGAAGGGCAGCGGCACCAGCTCGACGCCCTCCAGCTCCTTGGCCGGCAGCTTCAAGAGCGCCAGGTCCCAGTAGGGGTTCACGGCCTGGATCTCGACGCGCTCGATCTGCTTCTTGGAGAGCTCGCTGCCCTGCTTCAGGAACAGGGTCACGCTCACGTTGCGCTCGCCCTGGATCACGTGCGCGTTGGTCAGCACGTGGCCCTCCGCGCTGATCACCAGCCCCGAGCCCAGCGCGCCGGGCACCTTGATCAGCACCACGCCCGAGCCCACGCGCTCGACGTTCTCGCGCACCGACAGCTCGCCGCGCCGCGCACGGGTGAAGAGCGAGCCGCTCGCGAGCGGCGTCTCGTCGAGCGCGGGTGCGGTCGGATCGACGTTGCGGCGCACGGCCACCACGCTGGCGCGCGGCAGGGCCACGATCGTGGGCCCGAGATCGACGAACAGCTGCTCGCCGGTCTCCTTGACGATCACCCCGCGTACGAGGCGCCCGCCGCCGAGTTCGATCTCGTCCTCGTGCGGCGCCGGTTCCGGCGCCTGCGGCGCGAACACGAGCGCGCACAGCGCCATCCAGCTCAGGTTCATGGGTCGACTCCTCTCGTGCGGCTGCCGCGGCGGAGCGCGCGCTCCAGCGGCGCACGCAGTGTAGCCGCCGTCGCGCTTCTGGAGGTTAGGATGAGCGCGCTTCCCCGGCGATGCTCCGTCTCCTTGCCCTGGCCGCTCTCGTCGTTCCGCCGCCCCAGGGCGAGGACTCCGGCGCCGCGCGCTTCGGCTTCGCGGGCTTCGAGCTCTACCGCTTCGAGGAGGGCACCCGCGCCCTGACCAGCGCCGACTTCAACGCCGACGGACGCGCGGACCTGGCGCTCCTGAACGAGGCGCGCTCGCGCATCGAGGTGCTCATGCGTCTGCGCGACGACGCGCCTGACTTTCCGCCCGAGCCGGAAGGGCGCGCGAGCGCCAACGCACTGGCTTTCGACGGACGCTTCGCGGTGCTGCACCTGCCGCTCGAGCGGCGCGTGTTCGCGCTGGCTGCGGCCGACTTCGACGCCGACGGGCGTGCCGAGCTGGCCTACGCCCAGGAGGGCGGCGAGCTGGTGTTCGTGGACGCGCTGGAGACGAAGGCGCCGCGTTTCACGCGCCTGCGCCTGGACGAGCTGCGCGCGGGCTGCACGCTGCTCGCGGCCGTGGACCTCGAGGGCGACGGCACCAGCGAGCTGGTGGCCGCCAGTGACGACACCTTGCTCGCGCTCTCGGTCTCCGCCGGCGCGCTGGGCGCCGCGCGGCGCCTGGATCGCATCGAGGCCGGTCTGGACCAGGTGCACGCGCTCGACGCCGACGGCGACGGGCTGCGCGACCTCGTCTACGTGTACCTCGACCAGGACTACCCGCTGCGCATCCGCCTGGGGATCGCCCCCGGACGCTTCGGACCGCGTTTCGATCCCGAGCTGGCGCCGCTGCGCAGCCTGGCGGCGACCGACATCGAGGGCGACGGGCGCGCCGAGTTCGCGGCCGTGCTGAAGCTCTCGGGGCGCTGCGCGCTGCTCGCCCTGACGCAGGCGCGCGAGCAGCGTCTGGCGCGCACCACGCTCGAACCGCTGGCCAAGGACGCGCGGCGCGGCTTCGCGCTCGGCGATCTGGACGGGGACGGTGCGGCCGAGATCGTCGTGGCCGAGGCCGCGGCCGCGCGCGTGATGCTGTACCGCGGCGCGTCGGGCTCGCGCGTGCTCGAGCCGAGCACGCACTCCTCGCTGATCGAGTGCGCGCACCCGCGCATCGGCGACGTGGACGGCGACGGGCGCAACGAATTGGTGCTGATCTCGGGCGTCGAGCGCATGCTCGGCGTGAGCCGCCTGGGCGCGGACAAGAAGCTGGCCTTCCCGAGCTCGCGCGCGCTGGAGGCCGAGCCGGTGGCGGCCGAGGTGGCCGACCTGGACGGGGACGGCGCGGCCGAGATCGCGGTGCTGACCACCAGCGGCGAGGGTCGCGCGCGCAGCGTGGCCCTGGTGCTCGTGCATGGCGCCAAGGACGGCGCCGGCGCCATGGGCGCGCCGCTCGTGCTCGAGGGCCTGAACAAGACGCCGAACGCGTTGCGCGCGGCCGACGTGGATGGCGACGGGCGGCAGGACTTGGTGGTGTTCGTGCCGGGCGAGGACGAGCTGCCGCTGTTCCTGATGCAGGACGCGGACGGCGCCTTCCACGCGCAGAAACGCGGGCCGGGCGCGAGTGGCCTCGGCGTGCTCGCCGGCGCCGGGCCGGAGCGCTTCGCCAGCACCGACCTCGACCGCGACGGGCACGCGGAGCTCCTGGTGGCGGCCAAGAACTTCGCGCGCGCGCTGTCCTTCCCGCGCGCCGCGAGCGGCGTGTTCGAGCCGGCCGTGCGCGCGCAGTTCAACGGCCCCGGCTCCGACTCGCGCATCAGCGCGGCCGTGGCCATCGACTGGGACGGTGACGGCGTGGAGGAGATCGCGCTGCGCGACGAGCGCACGCGCGAGCTCGTGTTGCTGGCCCAGGGTGGCGAGCGCGAGCTCGGCCGCATCGACGCCGGGCGCCTCGACTTCCGCGCCCTGGCCGTGGCCGACGTGGACGGCGATCGGCGCGCGGACCTGGTGCTGCTCGGGCAGCAGGAGCTGGGCGTGGCCTACGCCGGCGCGAGCGCGCCGAGCGTCGAGGAGCTGAGCGGCCACGAGCCCGCGCACGCGAACCTGTATCTCGATCGGCTGGCGAGCGCCGACCTGGACGCCGACGGGCGCCGCGAGGTGGTGGCCATCGAGACCCGCGAGCACGCGCTGGTGCTGTTCGAGCGCAACGGGCGCGAGCTGCGTCACGCGCTCGGCTTCCGCGTGTTCGAATCGGCGCTCTTCGACGACGACGGGCAGTCGGCGCGCGAGCCGCGTGAACTCGTGGCCGCCGACTTCTCGGGCGACGGCCGCGCCGACCTGGCCGTGCTCGTGCACGACAAGCTCGTCGTCTACCTCCAGGAGTGAAGGGTCCGCCATGTTCCTGACCGTGCTCGTGCTGTCGTTCGTGCTGTCGCAGGACAAGCCGCCCGAGGATCCGCTGCTGGCGGTGCCCGAGGACGCGTTGCTGGTGGCCTCGCTGATCGGCCTGGACGAGCTGCGCGCGCGCTCGGCGGACAACGCCTGGGTGGCGCTGTTCGCGGACGAGGAGCTGGCGCCGCTGCGCGCCGAGCTCGAGCGCCTGCTGGGCGAGGCCCTGGCCGAGGACCAGGACGCCGACGCGGACCAGGCCTGGCGCGACCCACGCGCCTGGTGGCGGGCGGTGCACGGTTCGGCGCAGTTCTTCATGACGGAGAGCATGGGCATCGACGTGGGCGGCGTGTTCGTGGGCGTGGGCGAGGAGCGCGCCGAGCTCGACGAACTGCTGGACGGGCTGCGCGCGGCCCACCGTTCGTCCTGGGAGTCCTCGAGTTCCGAGTACAACGGGATCCCGCTCGAGTTCGAGGTCCTCGCGCGCGAACCGGAGGACGACGCCGAGGAGCCGCAGACGCACCTCGTCTTCTTCGAGTGCGCCGGACGCCGGGCGCTGGTCATCGGCGACGATCGCGAGCGAACGCTCGAGGTCGCGCAGGCGGCGATCGACCGCATGAGCGGCCGCGATCCGTCGCGCGGCTTCGCCGGACGCGCGGAGCTGGCCGAGGCGCGTCAGGCGAGCGGCCACCCGGCGGTGTTCGAGGCCTTCATCGACCTGCCGCGCATCGTGAAGCTTGCCCTGGCGCGCGGGCGCGCGCAGGGCAAGGAGGACGTCGACAAGACCGAGCACGTCCTCGAGCGCCTGGGCCTGGACACGACGCGCTGGCTGTACACGGCCATCGACGTCGGCGCCGACGAACGCTTCGACTGGACGCTGGGCATGCAGCTCGCCGAGGGCAAGCTGCTGCAGCGCGGCCTCGCGAACTTCGGCCCGCTGCCGGCCGACGGCCTGCGCCTGGCGCCGCCCGAGAGCCTGGGCGTCGCGCTCGCGCACCTCGACGTCGCCGGTCTGTGGACGTACATCCAGGAGTTGGTCGCGGAGCTCGACCCGCCCTCGGCCGAGAAGCTGAAGGCCGCGCTGTCGCAGTTCGAGCCCATGTTCGGCTTCGACCTGGAGAGCGAGCTCCTGCAGCGCATCCAGGGCGACGTGATCTCGTTCGAGGTTCCGGTGTCGGCGCAGGACTATCCGGCCGAGCTGCGCGCGCTGCTGCCCGAAGGGGTGCCACTCTCCAGTGCGGCCACGTTGATTGTGCTGCACGAGGGCGAGGCCGTGGGCGACGTCGTCGACGGGCTGCTGGAGAAATTCGGCATGGCGGCGCAGATCGAGTCTGCGGAGTTCCAGGGACACTACGTGCAGTCACTGGCGCCGGTGCTGAACTGGGCCTTCACCGAGGAGGGCCTGGTCCTGGGCGAGCTGGCGACGCCGGTGCGCACGCTGCTGTCGCGCCTGGGCACGCACGACGGGCCTTCGCTGGCCGGCGACGAGCGCTTCAGCGCTGCCCTGGCGCGCCACCGCGGCGCGGCGGCGCTGAGGATCGGACGCAGCGACAAGTTGTTCGAGGGCCTGCTGGCCGGCATCCGCGTCGGCCTCGGCATGCAGACGTCGCTGGCCGAGTCGTCCGACGGAAGCGACGCCGCAGCGCAGCGCTTCCTGGCGGTGCTGCCGGGCCCGGGCGTGATCGCCAAGCACTTCGACGGCGTCATGACCCTCGCCTTCGAGTGCGGCAGCGACCGGGTGTTGCTGCGCGCCGGAGCGCGCTGAGCGGCGCGCGCGGTGCGCCGCGCGAACCTCCGGGGCACGGATCCTCCTGCCGCCGCGCGCGCTCATCCCGCTCGCCCCTGGCGCGCGCGCGCGCGGCCGCTATTTTGGAGCGATGTCCGGCGAGCTGCGAGTCGAGGCGGGGACGCTCCTGGCGGCGTTTCCCGAGATGCTCGATCCGAACTTCATGCACTCGGTGGTGCTGATCTGCCAGCATTCCGACCAGGGCGCCTACGGCGTGGTCACCAACCGGCGCACGAACTTCACGGTGCAGGAGCTCTTGCCCGAGCATCCGCTGCTCAAGGACTCGACCTTCCCGGTGTTCCTGGGCGGGCCCGTGGACCACACCACGCTGCAGTTCCTGCACGTGGCGCCCGAAGCGATCCCCGGCGGCCTGTCGATCGACGGCAAGCTGTGGTTGGGCGGCGAGCTCGACGCGCTGGGCGAGTTCATCACCCAGCATCCGCGCACCGCGGCGAGCAAGCTGCGCCTGTTCCTGGGCTACTCCGGCTGGGGCGCGGGCCAGCTCGACGAGGAGCTGCGCGCGGGCTCGTGGCTGCCGGCGCCGCCCGCGCACGGGGCCATTTTCGGCGAGCCGGGCGAGGACACCTGGCGCCGCGTGGTGCGCTCGATCGGGCAGGCGGGCAGCGGCTTGGAGCAGCTGCCGCCGGATGTGAGCTGGAATTGACGATCCCGCCGAGGATGCCGCGCCGGACCTGGCTCGAAGGCCCGACTGCCGAGGCAGCGCGCCCCGCCGCGTCGAAGACGCGGCGAGCGCGATTCCTCGGCGGACGGAACGAGCCGAGCCGACCGAGATCCAGAAATCCCAGACCCACCGCGCGCGCTCACACAGCGCGCACCCGCTCCGCACTTCTGACTCCCCTCGCCATCGCGTAGCCTTTCCCCGCCCATGACCGAGGCCTCGCCCCGTCGGCTGCCGCGCGTGCTCTCGTGCCTGGTCAAGGGCCCGCTGGGGTGCCTGGCGTTCGTGCTCGGCGCCGCCGTGGTGACGCTGCTGCTCTTGCCGCCCGTGGGCGGGCGCTTCCTCGATCGCCTGCTCGAGGAGGAGTTCGCCGCCGAGCACCAGGGCAGCCTCGAACTGGGCGACGCGTGGTTTGGTTCGTTCTACGGTCCGCAGACCATCGACAGCCTGATCCTGCGCGACCCCGACGGCGAGGACGTGCTGCGCGCCTCGCTGCGCGCGCCGTCGCTGGTCACCCTCGTGGGCCGTCAGCACTCGCGCTACGGTCCGGTGGTGATCCGCGTGCCGCTGCTGCGCCTCAGGGCGGAGGGGGACGGCCAGACGAACGTCACGCGCGCGCTGGCCGCGATCCCGCACGAGCTCGACACGCTCGTATCGGACGACTCCGGCTTGCGCCTCACGCATCCGTTCGAGATCGAGCTGCAGGTCGAGGTGGCGCGCGTGCGCTACACCGACGCGCGCGGCGAGGATGGCGTGCTGGACGCGCTGCGCTTCGACGGCACGCTGCTGCTCGGGCCGCAGGAGACGCGCCTCGTGCTGGTCGGCGGCACCTCGGCCGCTGGCGAGGGCCTGCACGCGCGCCTGGAGTTCTCGCGCCCCGAGTTCGGCACGCCGCAGCCCTGGACCTACACCTGCGCGGCCGAGGGCCTGCCCGGCGCCCTGGCCGGCATCCTGTGCAGCGAACTGGCACCGCTCGCCGCCGCCGCGGGCCGCCGCGTGGACGAGCTGAGCGTGGAGCAGCAAGGCGCGCAGCGCAAGATCCACGCCGTGGACGAGGGCGCCCGGCTCGAGCTCGTCGGCGAGCGCGACGACGGTGCCCTGGTCAGTGACGGACTCAGCGCGCGCCTGGTGCTGCCCTGCGCGGACGCGCGCGCCTCGGCGCTGCTCCTGCGCTTGCTGCCGCTGGTCAGCGCGGTCGAGTGCCTCGACCCGCGCGCGGCGCACGCCTTCGAGCTGCACGCCGGGCGCTGGCCGGCGACGGGCGACTGGCACGAGCTGGCGGGCGAGCTCAGCCTCTCGCTGGCCTCGGCGCACGCGCCGCTGCTGCCCGCGCTGCGCGCTTGGCTCGGCGGCGACGAGCCGCTGACGCTCAGCGGCCTGCAGCAGAACGCGCACCTCGCGGACGGCACGCTCGAATACGCGCTGTTCCGCGTGTCCTGGCCCCGCGGCTGGGTCGAGTTCGACGGCACGCGTGAGCTCGAGAGCGGCGCGGGCGAGTTCGAGCTGCGCGGCGAGCGCGACGGGACCGCCCTCGCGCCGCTGCACCTCGGCGGCGCGGCCGAAGAACCGTTGCCGGTCGCGCCCGCCCCGCCGGATCCGGCCCCGGCCGATCCACAGCTGCCGCACCCGCCGCGCGGTGGCTGATTTACCCCGCGTCTCCGCGGTGCGCCTTCCTTCGCTTGGGTTGCGGGCAACGCCTACGCCGAGAGCGGAGCGCATGGCGGTCTGCGCGACCCGTTCACCTCCGTCGACCGACCAGGAAGGCGTTGGCGCTCGGCACGAGGCCCGTGATCCGCGCCATCCGGTCGACTCCGACGACCAGCTCGAACCAGGCCAGGCCGCCGCGCTCGTCCGCGCCGAAGTTGGCGATGATCTCGTCCAGCACCGGCACGGCGATGCCGCCGCCATAGTCGATGCGGTGCAGCAGCTCGAAGTGCTGCCGGAAGCGCTCGGGGATTTCAGCGGAGTGCGCAGCCTCCGAGGGATCCATCGCCAGCATCCCCGCCACCGTCGGCCGTCCGACCCGCTCCTTGAGCGATCCGTCGGCCCGGCGGCGCCGCGCGCGCGGCAGAAGCCGCAGCAAGGCGTTCACCAGGAACAGCTGGATCCTCGAGTGTTGCCAGCGGTTCGGCCCGATGTATTAGTTGACCACGAACAGGCCCCCGGGCTTCAGGGCGGTGCGCACTCTTTCCAGCACGAGGTCGAGATCGAGCGCGTGGTGCAAGGACATGATCATGAGCACGAGGTCGTAGGCGCCCTCGGAGAGCGGACAGTGGTGGAAGTCCCCGACCTCGAACGTGACCCGCTCTGCGCGGCCGCCGCGCGCCGCGGCCGCGCGCGCGTCTTCGATCGCCGTGGCGGAGATGTCGATCCCGTGGATGCGCTGCGCGACTCCGCGGCGCTGCAGATCGAGCAGACCCTCGCCCAGCCCGCAACCCAGGGCCAGCGCGTTCTCGAAGGGTGCCTCGAGCTTCAGCGCGCGGCGCAGACCCTCGATCCAGTCGGGCGCGTCCGCGCCGAAGTGCCGAGCGATGTAGCGCTCCTGGTACAGCGGCGAGGCGAGCGCGTAGGACGAGCCCTGCTGCTCGATGCTGGCCGAGGCGCGGAAGGCCCGGTCCCAGTGGGCAGCGGCGGATTCGACTTCGGCGCGCGCGGGTTCGGTCATGGTCGCACCTCGCGGCGTTCTACCTCACGGGGGCACACGCCATGGTAGTCGAGCCAGCCGCGTCCCGCCGGAGCGAAGCCGTGGCCTTCCGTGCTCAGGGCGTCAGGCGATAGCCTACGCCGCGGATCGTGTGCAGATACCTCGGCTGCGCCGGGTCGGGCTCGAGCATGCGCCGCAGGCGCACGATGAAGTTGTCGATCGTGCGCTCGGTGGGGAAGGCGTCGTAGCCCCAGACCTTGTCGAGGATGTCGGCGCGCGAGACGACCTCGCCGGCGCGCTCGGAGAGGTAGCGCAGGATCATGGTCTCCTTGCTGGAGAGACGCGTCTCGCGTCCGGCGAGGGTGGTCGTGAAGCGCTTGAAATCGACCACCGCGCCGCCCAGCACCAGGCGCTCGCCGGCGCTGGAGGGCGCACCGAACCACTGCGCGCGCTTCAGGATCGCGCGCACGCGCAGGAGCAGCTCGCGCAGGTCGAAGGGCTTGCCGAGGTAGTCGTCGCCGCCGGCCTCGAGGCCGCGCACGCGATCGTCGCTGGCGTTGCGCGCGGTCAGGAACAGGATCGGCACCTCCTTGCCCTCCGCGCGCAGCCGCTCGCACACCGTGAAGCCGTCGATGCCGGGCAGCATCACGTCGAGCAGCACCAGCGCCGGCTCGGCCGCGCGCACGCGCTCCAGGGCGCGTTCGCCGTCGCCGACGACCTCGACCGTGTAGCCCTCGACCTCGAGGTTGTCGGCGATGACCTCGGCTAGGTGGGCCTCGTCCTCGACCAGCAGCAGGCGTTCCGGCATGGCGCGGAGTGTGGCGTGGAGTCTGGGGGCGGTCCAGCCTCGACCGTGCGGGACCCGCTCGCTCTCCTCAGGCGCCGTCCTCGGTTACAGGAGCCCTGGCCCGCCGAAGCTCGGCTCATGGCGTGAGGTTGCTGGCCATCGCGCGCTGCATGTAACCTTGGAACTTCGGATCGAAGGTCGCCCCGCTGCACTTCCACGCGCGTCCAAAGTTCTTCCGCTTGCAGAAGGAGCGAATGTACTCCTCCCAGCCATGCCATTGTTCTGCCTGCCGCTCGGTAGACATGTCGCCATACATCACGAAGGCGCGCTCGAAGATGGCCAGCAAGACCGTGAATAGCTGAAGCTCTTGCTTGCGTTGCTCTGGGGTCAAGCTTGCTGGTGCACTATCCTCAATGTCCCAGACGTCCAGCTCGGGATGCTGGAGGCACAGCCTGTTGGTACTCGATGTACTTGTCATCCAGCTCATCGTATGTGCCGTACTCGCGGTCCCTCTGCTCTCTGCGAGTGGCCCTGACGTACTGGATGAAGGCTGCGGGGACGCCGAGTATGACCGCGAAGTACGAGGCGAACTCCACCAAGTCCTTGAGCGTTTGAACGCCGCAATCCATGTCTCTCTCCTCGAGTGTTCTCGTCCCTTGATGCGACCGACCGAGGTTCTTACAACCCGACGCCCTGGCGATCAAGTTGGTGCGCGTCGAACGCACAGGAACGATGCTGCAGTTGCAGGATTGACCTGGCTACGCCCCGCGCTTGGCGAATGAAGCAGCCTTCAGCCGGGCTCGCTGGCGCCGCACGGCAGCGCCAGCTCGACCTCGAAGCCGCCCGCCGGCGCGTTGCGCGCGCTCACGCGGCCGCCCTGCGCGCGCGCGAGCTCGGCCACGAGGTACAGGCCCAGGCCCACGCCCGGCTGGCTCTTCTCCAGCGGGCCGGCGCCGCGCACGAAGGGCTCGAAGAGCTTGGCCGGATCGCCGCGCACCCCGGAGCCGAAGTCGCGCACGACGAGCTGCGCCTCGCGTGCGTTGCGCGTCACGCAGAGTTGCACGCGACCGGCGGCGGCGGCGTACTTGGCGGCGTTGGCCAGCAGGTTGCGCAGGATCGTCTCCAGCGCGGCGGGGTCGGCCGCGACCGGCGCGGCGAGGGGGGCGTCGAGCTCGAGCGCCAGGGCGGGCGCGCACTCGGCGGCCAGGGCGGGCGCGCGCGCACGCAGGAACTCGGCCAGATCCAGGGGCTCGAGGCGCACGCGCGGCTGGGAGGTAGCCAGGCGCGCGGTCTCGAGCACGCGCTCGACCAGCTGCGACAGCCGCGCCAGGTCGGCGTCGGCGTTCTTCAGGTAGCGCTCGCGCTTGTCCTCGCCCACGCGCCCCAGCGCCAGGCTCTGGATCGATAGCCGCGCCGAGGCCAGCGGCGTGCACAGCTCGTGCGTCACGGCCGAGAGGAAGTCCTGCTGCGCGCGCGACAGCAGCACCTCACGGCGCATGGCGCGCAGCATCAGCACCACGCCGGCCACGAAGGCCAAGAACAGGAACGAGCCTTCGTACAGGAACATGCGCAGGCTGCCCTGCGCGGCCTCGCGCACGGCCAGGGCCTGCGCGCTGCTCAGCTCGGCGCCGCTCTGGTTCACGCGCGCGACCAGCACGTCGCCCTGGCGCACGAAGAACACCACCCACCAGGCGAGCATCAGGGCCAGCGTGCCCACGACCAAGCCGTAGAGCACCAGCGCGCGGCGCGTCTTCAACTGCGCGCGGCTCCGCTGGCGGTTGCGCCAGCCGCCAGCGCCGCCTCGAAGGCGCTCACCACGCACGCCACGTGCGCGGAGGTGTGCGCCAGCGACAGGAAGGCGACCTCGAAGGCCGAGGGCGCCAGCCACACGCCGCGCGCGAGCAGCTCGCGGTGCAGCTCGCCGTAGCGCTTGGCGCCGCCGCGCTCGACCCCGGCCCAGGCGCGTGGCGCGGGCGCGCGCTGCAGCGCCAGCCACAGGATCGAGCCCACGCGCGCGACGACGGCCGTCTGCGCGGCGCGCTTCAGCGCCTGCACGAGGCCGGTCTCGAGTTCGACGCCCAGCGCTTCGAGGCGCTCGTAGGTGCCCGGCGCGGCGAGCGCGTCGAGGGTCGCGATGCCCGCCGCCATCGCCAGCGGGTTCCCCGACAGCGTGCCGGCCTGGTACACGGGCCCGTTGGGAGCGAGCTGCTCCATCAGCTGCGCGCGTCCGAGGTAGCCCGCGGCCGGCATGCCGCCGCCGAGGATCTTGCCCAGCGTCACCAGATCGGGCGTGATGCCGGTGAGCTCGGTCATGCCGCCGGGGGCGACGCGGAAGCCGGAGATCACCTCGTCGAAGATCAAGAGCGCCCCGTGGCGCGTGCACAGTTCGCGCAGCTTGCTCAGGAACGCGAGGCGCTGGATCAGCAGCCCGGAGTTCGCCGGCAGCGGCTCGATCAGCACGCAGGCGAGCTCGCTGCCACGGCGCGCGAAGAGCTCCTCGGCTGCGCCCTCGTCGTCGAGCGCCAGGACCTCGGTCAGCGCCGCCAGCTCGGGCGGCACGCCGGCCGAGTCGGGCTGGCCGAAGGTCGCCAGGCCCGAACCGGCCTTGACCAGCAGCGAATCCGAGTGCCCGTGGTAGCAGCCGTCGAACTTGACGATGCGGTTGCGGCCGGTCGCGCCGCGCGCCAGACGGATGGCGCTCATCACCGCCTCGGTGCCGGTCGAGACGAAGCGCACGCGCTCGGCGAAGGGGTAGCGCGCCAGCACGCGCTCGGCGAGCTCCACCTCGCCCCTGCAGGTCGCGCCGAAGGTCAGCCCGTCGCGCGCCGCGCGCGTCACGGCCTCGATCACCGCCGGATGCGCGTGGCCGAGGATCAGCGGGCCCCAGGAGCCGACCAGATCGATGTACGAGCGGCCGTCCGTATCGACGATCTCCGCGCCGTGCGCGCGCGCGATCACGGGCGGCGCGCCGCCCACCGCACGAAACGCGCGCACCGGCGAGGACACCCCGCCCGGCATGGCGCGCTCGGCGCGTTGCCACCAGGAGCTCATGCGATCCAACCCTTTTCCAAGGCCTCGCGCGCATGGTAGCTGATGACCAGGTCGGCGCCCGCGCGCACGAAGGAGCGCAGGATCTCGGGCACGATCACGCGCTCGTCCACCCAGCCCTTCTCGGCCGCGGCCTTGACCATCGAGTACTCGCCCGAGACGTTGTAGGCCGCCAGCGGCAGCGCGCAGCGCGCGCGCACGGCGGCGATCACGTCGAGGTAGGCGAGCGCGGGCTTGACCATCAGCATGTCGGCGCCCTCGCGCTCGTCGAGCACGCTCTCGCGCACGGCCTCGCGCAGGTTGCGCGGGTCGAGCTGGTAGCTCTTGCGGTCGCCGGACTTGGGGGCCGAGGCTGCGGCCTCGCGGAACGGGCCGTAGAAGGCCGAGGCGAACTTGGTCGAGTAGGAGAGGATCGCGGTCGCGCTCAGGCCCTGCTGGTCGAGCGCGTCGCGCAGCGCGGCCACGCGGCCGTCCATCATGTCGCTGGGCGCGACCACGTCGGCGCCGGCGCGAGCGTGGGCCAGCGCCATCTCGGCCAAGAGCGGCAGCGTCTCGTCGTTCTGCACCTGACCGTCGCGGAGCACGCCGCAGTGGCCGTGCTCGGTCGAGGCGCACAGGCACACGTCGGTCACGATCGTGAGGCGCTCGCCGAAGGCCTCGCGCAGCGCGCGCACCGCGTACGGGATGAGGCCGTCGTCGGCGCGCGCGGCCGAGCCCAGCGCGTCTTTCTCGTCGTACAGACCGAACAAGAGCACGCTGGCGAGGCCCAGCTCGAGATCCGCGCCGACGCGCGCGATCAGGCGCCGCGTGCCCATGCGCTGGATGCCGGGCATGGCCGCGATGTCGCTGCTCGCGTTCGCGTCGGGCAGCACGAAGTGCGGCTGCACGAGCTGCTCGCGCGCCAGGCGCGTCTCGGCCAGGGCTTCGCGCAGGACCGTGGTGCGGCGCAGACGGCGGGGACGGATCCTCATCGGCTTTGCTCCGGGACGGGCGCCGGCGCGAGCAGGGCGGCGCAGACGTCCTCGGCGCTGGTGCCCGCGCAGGTGTGGTGGGGCAGGCCGGCGGCGGCGAGCGCTGCGGCGGTGGCGGGCCCGAGCGCGAGGCGCCGTGCGCTCGAGGCCTGGGTCGCTTCCCAGTTCGCGGCGGCGCCCACCGCCGAGGGCGAGAGGTACAGGCGCGCATCGACGTCGACGGCGAGGGCGATGTTCGCGCGCGCGCGCGTGCGATAGAGGACCAGGCGTTCGACGGTGACGTCGCGCGCGGCCAGGGCCTCGGCGAGTTCGTTGCGCGCGTTCTCGGCGCACGGGAAGAGCACGTGCGCGCCGTGCGAGAGCGCCAGGGTCTGGGCCAGCTCGCGCGCGCCCTGCGAGCCCACCAGGTGGACCTCGAGTCCGGCCACGGCCAAGGCGTGTTCGGTCGCCGCTCCGACCGCGGCCACGCACACGCCGCTCGGCACGTGCGCTGCGCTCAGGCGCCGCGCGGCGTTGGCGCTGGTGACGACCAGCGCGTCGCCGCGGCGCAGCGCGGCGAGGCGTGCGGGCAGCTCGGGCGCGGGCAGGTCTTCGATCGCCAGCACCTCTTCGCGGCACACGCGCGCGCCGAGCGTCAGCAAGCGCTGCTCGAGCTCCTCGGCCGCGCTCTCCGTGCCGGTGAGCGCCACGCGCAGGCCGGCCAGCGGGCCCTCGCCCGTGCTCGCTCCGGACAGGAGCCGTACGCCGAGCGCGTTCGCGGCGGCGGCGGGATCGGCCCCGCTCGCGCGGCACCAGCGCGCGCGATGCTCGGCCTGGGGATGGCCGGCGCCGAGGAAACCCAGCGCGCTCCAGCCGCGCGCCTCGGGGCGCAGCGTGACGCCCAAGGGGAGATTGCAGCCGCCACCCAGCGTGGTCAACAGCGCGCGCTCGGCCGCGACGGTCGCCGCGGCGCTCGCATCGCCCAGCACCGCGGCGCACAGCGCGCGCAGCTCGGCGTCGCGCTCGCGCACCTGGATCGCCAGCGCGCCCTGACCGGGCGCGGGCACGAAGCGCTCGAGCGGCAGGGTCACGACCAGCAGGTCGTCGAGCGCGAGCTCCAGCCGATCCAGGCCGGCCGCAGCCAGGAGAATCGCGTCGTAGCGGCCCTCGCGCAGGCGGCGCACGCGCGTGGGCACGTTGCCGCGCAGGGTCAAGATTTGCAGGTCGGAGCGCAGCGCGCCGAGCTGTTCGGCGCGGCGCGGAGCGCTGGTGCCGACGCGCGCGTGGCGCTTCAACGGCAAGAAGGGCTGCTGGGGCGCGTGGGCCGCGGGCGCGATCAGCAGGCGCTCGGCGGCCGACGCGCGCGTGGGCACGGCCGCGATCACCAGGCCCGGCACCTCCGCGCTGGGCAGGTCCTTGTGGCTGTGCACGGCGAGGTCCACGCGCTCCTCGAGCAGCGCGTCCTCGAGCTCCTTGGTGAAGAAGCCCTTGCCCTCGACCGACTGCAGCGGCACGTCGTCGATGCGATCGCCGCGCGTCTCGAGGATCACGAGCTCGCAGACGTGTCCGGCCGCCGTCAGGCGCCCGGCCACGTGTCGTGCCTGCCACAATGCGAGGTCCGAGCCGCGCGTGCCGATGCGGATGTTCATTCCAGGCCCTCCCATTCGCCGTGCGGAAGCTCGTCGTTGCGCGCCAGCGTCTTGAGCGCGCGGAACGGCACGTGCGCCAGGCGCCCGAAGGTCGCGCGCGCCCAGCGCTCGACCGCCAGACGGTCGCGCGCCTCGAGGTGCGCCAGACGTCCCGCGCACAGCTGCGCGAGCTCGAACTCGAAGGCCGCACGCGTGTCGTCCACGATCGTGGCGTAGGGTGCGCTGACCTCGACCACGGCGCGCTCGCGGAAGAGCTGCGCCAGGGCCTCCTCGACCAGGAGTTCGGCCGCGGCCGCGGCCGTGGCGCGCTTGGCGCGGTTGGCGTCGGCGCGCGTGCGCAACGTCTCGAGGTCGATCCCGGCGATGCGCGCGTCGACGACCGGCGCGAGGTCGCGCGGCATGGCCAAGTCCACCGTCACCAGGCGCCCGCTGCGCGCGGCGAGGCGCGTCAGCGCGGCCGCGTCCAGCAGCGGTTCGCTGGCGCTGGTGGCCGAGACGAGCGCGTCGAGGGGTTCCGTGCCCGCGCGCAGCTCCTCGAGCGTGAGCACGCGCGCGCCGCACTCCTGCGCCAGGCTCTCGGCGCGCGCGCGCGTGCGGTTGACGATGAAGGTCGGCGCGTGGCCGGCGGCCAGCAAGGCGCGCGCGGCGTGCGCTGCGGTCGCGCCGGCGCCGAGCACGGCGATGCGCGCGGGGGTGCGCTCGCCCAGCTGCTCGAGCAGGAAGGCGACGCCCAGGCTCACCACCGACACGGGATGGTGCGCTAGGGCGGTGTGCGTGCGCACGCGCTTGCCGAGCTGGAGCGCCTGCTCGAACAGCGGACCGAGGATGCGCCCGGAGAGGCCGAGCGCGCGCGCTTCGGCGTGGGCCGCGCGCACCTGGGCCAGGATCTCGCCCTCGCCCAGGACCAGGGAATCGAGCGAAGAGGCCACGCGCAACAGATGCCGCGCCGCTCCGCGCCCAGGGTGCAGGAAGAAGCGTTCGCCCAGCGGATCGCCGGCGAGTCCGAGGGCCTCGGCCAGCTCGCGCAGGTCGGCGCGCGAGGGCGCGCTGCCGGACTCGCGCGCGTAGACGAACTCGAAGCGGTTGCAGGTCGAGAGCAACACCGCCTCGGACGCGCCCAGGCGATCGGCCAAGGCTTTGGGCGCGGGTTCCTCGAGCGCGGCCAGGGCGCGCTTCACGCGCTCCAAGCCTTCCACATCGGTGTGGTGGAGAGAGAGCCCGGCTACGGCGACGCGTTCCATCCAGTGGGCGAGCCTACGTGCGTGCGCGCGCGCTGTGTCACACCCGTGTCATGCGCTGCGCGCCGCACCCGTGGCCGGCCTGTGGTTCCATCGGAGCGCGGGAAGCCTACGCTTGAGAGGTGAACATGCTCGACTCGCGCGCGGCCACCTCTACACCCCTCGGGGTACTGTACGTGAACCTCGGCTCGCCGGCGGCGCCCACGCCGGCGGCGCTGCGCGTCTTCCTGGACGAGTTCTTGGGCGACCCGCTGGTGGTCGATCTCAACCGCGCGCTGTGGTTCGTCATCCGCAGGCTGATCGTGCTGCCGCTGCGCGCGCCGAAGAGCGCGGCGCTGTACCGCAACATCTGGACGCCCGAGGGCTCGCCGCTGATCGTGTACTCGCGCCGCTTCGCGGCCGGTCTCGCGCAGGAACTCGGGCCGCGCTATCGGGTGGAGCTCGCCATGCGCTACGGCTCGCCCTCGATCGCCGCGGGGCTCGCGGCGCTGGTGCGCGCGGGCTGCACGCGCGTGCTCCTGTTCACGGCCTTCCCGCAGCAGAGCCGCGCGACCACGGGCACGGTCGAGCGCGAGGTCGAGCGCGTGCTCGCCGAGCTCATGCCGCGGCCGGAGCTCGTGCGCGTGCCGCCGTACTTTGACGACGCGGGCTACGTGGCCGCGCTGGCTGCGGGGGTGCGCGCGGCGGGCGCGGACGTAGGCCACCACGTGTTCAGCTTCCACGGCCTGCCCGTGAGCCTGATCGAGGCCGGTGATCCGTATCGCGACCACTGCGAGGCGACGGCGAAGGCGCTGGCGCGCGCGCTCGGGCTGGCGCGCGACGCCTGGACGCTGGGCTACCAGTCGCGCTTCGGCCGCGAGCGCTGGCTCGAACCGGACGTGACCACCTTCGTGCCGCAGCTCGCGGCGGCGAAGAAGCGCGTGCTGCTGTGCGCACCGAGCTTCACCGCCGACTGCCTGGAGACGCTGGAGGAGCTCGGCCTGCGCCTCGCCGAGCAGGTGCACGCGGAAGGTGGCGGCCAGCTCGTGCTCGCAGCGTGCCTGAACGACGACCCGGCGTGGGTGCGCGCGGCGGCGGAGCTGGTGCGGCGGCAAAGCTGAGCGCGGCGTGCGCCGGCGCTCATTCGACTTCGAAGGCCACACCCACGGCCGAGAGCTCGGCCACCAGGCCCGCGTCGATGTTGTTGAAGAAGCTGAAGCGCAGCTGGACGTAGCGCGCGCCCGAGACCTCGCGCACGTCGTGCTTCCAGCGGCCGTCGCCCGCGTGGAACACGGTCGTGCCCTGGCGCGGGTCGCCGTAGGGCGTCAGCGCGGCGGAGTTGAACGGGCGCGTCTCGGCATCGTCGAAGCGGTCCGCGCCGCGGTAGTCCACCTGGATGCGCGTGCCGGGCGGGAAGGCGGCGAGGTCGGGCTCCAGCACGGTCTCGACGAAGCGCGGTGCGAAGGCGCGGGTGTCGATCCAGATCGTGTGCACGCGCGAGATGCGCACCACGTAGTCGAGCTGGCCCAGGTACAGCGAGTTGTCGGCCGTGCGCGCGGTGGGCTTGCCCGGCGGACGCGAGCCCGGGTTGAAGCCGCCGCTGGGCGCGAGCTCGAGGTCGGGGTTCTTGCGCACGCGCTGGCCCAGGGTGTCGAAGCCGCCCGTCGAGAAGGCGCGAAAATTGGGCGCGGCCGAGGCGTTGCTGGCCAGGTTGATCGCCAGCGGATTCAGGCCGATGCCGGTCTCCGAGGGATAGCAGCGGAACTCCATCAACAGCGGCAAGCCGACGGTGGGCACCGAGCCGGGGCCGGCGAAGGAGCCGGCGGGCGGGTTCTCGAGGAAGGTCGGCGCGCCGATCTCGGCGTCGAGCGGCACGCCCGTGCCGAAGTCGCCGCCGTGGACGATGGCGCCGGTGTCGCGCCAGGTGAAGCTGACGAGTTCGCCCCCGCCGCGGTTGATCGGCCAGGGCAGGATGGGCGTGCCGGTGGTGGTGAAGGACAGGTCGCGCGGATCGATGCGATAGCCGAGCGTGCGCGCGTGCATCACCAGCGCCTGGCTGTCGGGATCGACCAGCACGTTGTTCTCGAAGGGCGTCGGGCCGTCCCACAGGCCGGAGAGCGGGTACTTCATGCCGCCGGTGATCGGCTGGCGCGGCTGCTCGTCGGGCAGCTTGTTGGAGTGCGCCAGGCGGATCTCGAACTGCTCGTAGAAGTCCGCCGTCACCAGGCTGCGCGCCGGTGACCAGGCGAGCCCGACCACGTCCAGGTTGTACTTCGACTCGTCGCGGATAGACCAGCCGAGGTCGCAGTAGCGCCATACGGTTTGCAAGCGACTGCCGAGCGGCGAGAGTGGCGTGGCCACGCCCGGCGCGAAGTTCGGCATGATCCCGACGATCGGGTTGGAGCGATCGACGGAACGCGTGGCCGCGGCCGCCTCGCGCGGGCGGATCGCGCCGCGCGTGAACTGATAGGTGAATTGCCCGCGCAGGTCCGGCAGGCCGATGGGCTCGAGCTCGTCGGGCGAGTCGAAGCGCAGCACGAAGCCCGCGCTGTCGACGCGCGGCGAGTCCGGTGCAATGCTGAACTCGATGGCGGGCAGCGCTGCGGAGAGCTCGTTCCCGGCCAGATCGGTCACGCCTCCGGCCGCTGGCACCTCCAGGTGCTGGATCGGGCGTTCGCCCTGGTGCGCGTAGGGCAGGCTGGGCACGAAGGTCAGCTCGCGCAGGTCGAGCGAGGGGCGGATGCGGCCCACGACCAGGGACGTGGCCGTGGGCGCCTGGGCCTCGCCGCCGCGCACGGTCATCAAGGAATCGAAGGGCCGGGCCGAGGCCGGGTCCATCGGCTCGCTGAAGCGCACGCTGGTCAGCGCGTCGGAGGCCACGTCGCCGCCCGGGTAGGCGCCCGGCGGAGGCGTGAAGCGCACCCAGCAGCCGCGCGGCACCTCGAGCCCGACGCGATACAGCGACTGGTACGCGGCCAGCCCGAGGAGTTCTTCGGCGCGCGGCGCGCGCGCGTTGAGGGCCAGGGCCCGCACGCTCCACACGCCCTCCTGGCCGACGACCTCGCGCGCCTCCTGGACCTCCAGGAAGCGCTCGCCGGGCGCGACGATGTCGCCGCGCTCGGGGACCTTGCGACACGGGCTGGTGAAGGCGAGTTCGAGCTCCCACTCGAAGCCGCCCGTGCCCACGGGCGTGGCCGTGCGCAGCGTGCTCGGCCAGGTGGCCACCACGTGTGGCGGCTGGAAGTCGAGCAGGAAGCCGTTGTTCGAATCCTGCTCGTTGCCCGCGCGCAGGGCGCGCACCAGCGCGTGCGTGGGGCCCTGCGCGTCGTACGGTCGGCTCGACAGCGGATCGATAGGGCGGCCGGCGAGGTTCGTCAGCAGCGCGAACTGCCCGCTGCCCGGGTCGCGCGCGGTGGGGATGCGCAGGCTGGCGTTGGGGCTGGTGCTGAAGAGCTCGCTGCGCGGCAGGCCCAGCGAGTTGAGCTCCAGCGTCACGGGCGAGTCGGCGGCCTCGGCCTCCGACACGGTCAGGTCGATCAGCACGCGCGTCGAGTGGAAGTGGCCGCCCGCCACGCCGCCGTGGTTCGCGTCGAACAACAGACGCGGCGTGAGCGGGACCGCGGGCGGGTAGCCGGTCAGCACACGCACGGTCTGGGCCAGCTCCTGCACGCTCGCCGCGGAGTCATCGAGCAGGTCGTCGAAGCGCAACATGAGCACGGCGTTGCGCGCCACGTAGGAGAACACCGCGTTCGCGCCGGCATCGTCGCTTTTCGGCAGCACGCCGTTCAGGCCCTCGGCGGCGCGGCGCACGAGCGCCTCGAAGCTGCCGCCGCCGGTGTCGGGCGCGCCGAGCACACGCTCGACCACCAGGCGCTGCTTGGCCGTGATCGGGTTGACCTCGAAGCGGTAGCTGCCGGACAGGTCGAGCACGTTCTCGTTGATCACGAAGTCGCGTAGCACGGGCTCGACCGTCGGCGCTCCGCTGGCGTCCACGGCGTGCACGTCCACCAGCCGTCCCCACAGGATCTCGATCAGCGCGAGGCGCGAGGCGTGGCCGGATTCGTGCGCATCTTCGAAGTAGAAGCCGCCCTCCGGCTTGGCGCGGAACGCGCCCGCGACGCTGCCGCCCGGCACGGCCGAACCGCCGCCGCCGGTACAACTGAGCGTGCACGCGATCCACAGGATCGCGCCAAGGCGGATGGACCGTCGCGTTGGGCTTGGATTGGCCAGCATCAGGGAAAGCGTTTCGCCGGGGTCTTCCCGGTCACGCGCGCAAGCCGCGCTAGCAAGGATACTGGGTCGGGAGAGGTTCTCTCGCCTCACTCCGGCGCGAGCCTCCGGAATCCACCTGGCGGCCGCTTCGGCGCGGGGATAGAACGGGGCGGTCATCCCTTCCGCGAGACGACCCCTACCTGGGGTCGGGGCCGCCTCCCGGACCCTACCGCTTCGTTTCCCTGCACGGAGGCTGCATGCGTTTTTCTCCGCTTCGTCTCGGTGGCTCCACCGCGTTGCTGGCGCTCGCCCTGACGGGCGCGACCACTGCCCAGAACCTGCGCACCATCGATTTCACCGACAACGAGCTGCTCAAGGACTACTTCTTCGAGGAGACGGCCCACGGAATCGTGACCGCGGACGTCAACGGCACGTACCTGTTCAAGGACTTCAGCGAGTACGTACAGTCGAGCTTCTTCATGGACCATGGCATGCGCTGCGGTTCGGACCGGCTGCCGCAGTTTCTGGCGCTCGGCGCGCCCGTCGATTGCAGCAGCTCGAACACCACCATCAAGCCCGAGTACGACCCCTCGACGGGCACGATCACGATCCCGGTGTGGGTGCACGAGATCCGCAACACGGCCGGGACGCTGGGCGTGCTGAACGGCACGCAGATCAGCTCGCAGATCTCCGCGCTCAACTCCGCGTTCTCGAGCGCCGGCTTCCAGTTCACGCTGGCAGGCACGACGCTCACCAAGAACAACAGCAACTACAACGACCGCGGGACCTACTACAACACGCTGGCCCGCGACGTGAACAACAACCTCAACATCTACACCAACACCGCCAGCGGCAACCTGGGCTACGCCTACGTCCCGAACGGCGGCGGCGTGGTCGGCAACAAGTTCGACCGCGTGGTCATCTACTACAAGGCTTTAGGCAAACCCGGCACCTACGGCGCGCCCTACAACGAGGGTGACACCACGGTGCACGAGGTCGGCCACTATCTGGGCCTGTACCACACCTTCCAGGGCGGTTGCGCCAGCGCCAGCGGCTGCGCCACCAACGGCGACCTGATCTGCGACACGCAGCCCGAGGGTGCGGCGCACTTCAGCCCGTGCACGGATCCGGCCACCTGCGGCAACCCGGACCCGATCACGAACTTCATGGACTACTCGGATGACCCCTGCATGAACAACTTCTCGTCGAACCAGAAGAACCGCATGCACTGCACGGTGAACAACTACCGCACGCGCATCTCCAACACGGTCCCGTAGTCACGCGGGACGGGTTCGAGCGGGCTCCGTCGGCGCGCGCGCCGTCGGAGCCCGCTTTCATTCGGCGCAGGTCGTGCGAATGCCCCGGCTCGACCGGGTGGGGGAGGAAGAACGACCAGGTGGTCGCTTGGCCGAGCCGGGGACTGGCATGGATGCGCGCGCTGCCGCGGGCGTTGGGTGCGCCGCGTGTTTTTCTTTCCGCGCCGCCGCCCAGCGTCTGCGCCGCCGCCCCTCAGGCGCTCACGTCGCCGCGACCTTGGGCGCCCACTTCAGCAGCTTGGAGCGCAGTTCTTCCAAGTTGACGGGCTTGGCGATGTAGTCGTCGAAGCCGGCCTGCTGGGCTTCCTTGCGATGCTCCTCGAGCACGTTCGCCGTCAGGGCCAGGATCGGCACGTGCGTGCCGCGCAGGCCCTCCAGCCTGCGGATGGTCAGCGTGGCCTCGAGCCCGTCCATGACCGGCATCTGCACGTCCATCAGCACCAGGTCGAAGTCGCGGCGCTTGAGCGCCTCGATCGCCTCCGCACCGTTGGCCACGACCTCCCAGGCGACGCCCAGCTTCTCCAGGAAGCGCGTGGTGATGCGCTGGTTGACGGGGTGGTCTTCGGCCACGAGCACGCTCAGGCCCTGCAGCGCTCCGTTGTTCGGGGGCGGCTTGGCCTGGACGGTCTCGGCCGCGGGCTGCGGGCCGCGCAACAGCTCGGCCGAGCACCAGAAGAGGTCGTGGCGCTTGACCGGCTTGGCCAGCGCGGCCTTGCGCCCGCCCCAGCGCGTCGCGGCCGCGGCCGAGAGCTGGTTCACGGGCGCCAGCACGATCATCGGGGTGTGCGCGAGCCCCTGGGCGCCGATCGAGTCGAGCTCCTCGAAGGCGTGCGTCAGGCGCAGATCCACCAGCATGAGATCGAAGGGGCGCTTGGCCTTGGCGGCTTCGAGCAACAGGAGGCGCGCGGCGTTGCCGTCGTCCGCGCGCTGGACCCAATTGTGCTCTTGCAACAGCTTCTCCAGCGCGCTCGCGCTGGTCGGGCTGGGATCGGCGATGAGGATGTGCAGCGCGAGCGGACCGCTGACGTTCTCGACCTCGAGCGCCTCCTGCGCCACGGACAGCTGCAGCTTGAAGCCAAAGGTCGAGCCCAGGCCCTCCTCGGTCTTCACGAACATCGTCCCGCCCATGGCCTCCACGAGCTGCTTCGAGATCGCCAGGCCCAGGCCCGTGCCGCCGTACTTGCGCGAGCGCGAGGCATCGACCTGCGAGAACGACTGGAACAGGCGATCGATGCGGTCGGCGGGCACGCCGATGCCCGTGTCCTGGACCTCGAAGCGCACGCGCGCGCCCCCCCCCAGGTCTTCTTCCAGGACCACGCGCAGCACGATCTCGCCCTGGGGCGTGAACTTGAGCGCGTTGCTGAGCAGGTTGAGCAGCACCTGGCGCAGGCGCGCGGGGTCGCCCTCCAGCGTTGGCGGCAGGCGCTCGTCGAGTTCCAGGCACAGCTCGAGCTGCTTCTCCGCGGCCACGATCGAGACCGTGTCGAGGCACTCGTGCACGACCTTGGCGGCGGAGAAGGCGATGCGCTCGATCTCGTAACGTCCGGCCTCGCCCTTTGAGAAGTCGAGGATGTCGTTGATGATCGACAGCAAGCCCTCGGCCGAGTTGTGGATCGTGTGCGCGAAATCCGTCTGCTCGGCCGACATGCTCGTGTCGAGCAACAGCTGGGTCATGCCCAGCACGCCGTTGATCGGCGTGCGGATCTCGTGGCTCATCGTCGCCAGGAACTGCGACTTGGCCACGCGCGCGGTCTCGGCGCGCTTGACCTCGGCCTTGAGCTGCTGATCGCGCAGCTCGATCTGCGTGATCATGTGGTTGAAGGTGTCGACCAGCATGCCGATCTCGTCGTCCGAGCGCCGCACGGCCCGGATCGAGTAGTCCTTGCGCGTTGAGATCGCGTTGGCCGCGTGCGCCAGGTCGAGCAGCTGATCGGAGAAGCGGTGGTGGATGCGCCGCGCCAGGCCCAGCGTGATCAGCGTCGAGACGCCCACCAGAGCCAGGAACAGGCTGCCATGGATGCGCAGCCGGCTGAGCAGAGCCTCGGAGGAGGACACGATCTCGACCGTGCCCAGCGGATGCCCCGCTCGGATGACGTCGCGGCGCCCGATGGGACACAGGAAACCGTTCCAGAGATCGTCGGCTCGGCCGGGGTCCTTGTCGTAGCGCGCCAGCACTGCTCCGCTCGGATCCAGGAGGCGCGCCGCGCTCACGTGCGAGTCGCCGGTGAGGCCCTGGGACCAGGAGCCGTCCTGCGCCGGATCGGCGCCCAGCTCCTGCCAGCGCATGGCCACGCGCTCGGCCAGCTGGGCGCAGCGCTCCCGCATGGTCTGGCGTTCGCTAAACAGGTCGCCGCTGATGTACACGATGCCCGCCAGGCACAGGCTGGCGAGGCCGACGGCCATCAGCGACGCAGTCAGCTTCCGCCGCAGCGTGAAGTGGGTCGTCACCAAGCGCGAGGCGCCTTTGGACGAGGAAGAACGATCATTGCGAGCGGACACGGGCAAGGGAGGTGTTCCTGATCGGTTCTTCCCAAGTTTGGATTGAGGTCCGTGCCGGTATGCCGCGTCGGAGCGGCTCTGCGGGCCATTCCTGCCCGATCCGCGCGCTCGTGCTGCCCTGCCGCTGCTCCCGCGCGCGGAATGGGCACAGCGGAAGCTGCGAGAATCGGCGCGCCACGCCTCAGGACGGGCGCCGTCCGGATCCGATGGAGCGCCCATGCTCGAACGATCCTCGGCCACCAGCGAGCGCCGCGTCGCGACGCGCCAAGCGGTCGTTTACCGCCTCGATGTCGCGCTGGCCGACGGCAGCTGCGGCTGCCTGATGGACCTGTCGGCCACCGGCATGAGGGTGCGCTTCAAGCAGGCCCTGGACGTGGGCTCCACCCAGGAGATGCACCTCGAGTTCCCGCGCTGGCTGGAGCTCGGTGCGGGGCTGGACGTACGCGGGCGCTTCGTGTGGGTGCGCTCTACGGAGCAGGGCGGGACGGAGGCGGGCTTTGCCTTCGACGGTCTCTCGCGCAAGGAGAGCAGCGTGCTCGAGGTTCTGCTGCAGCGGCTGGTCGAGGCCCTGGCCGAGGACCAGGTCGCCCGCGCGTAGGGGCCGGAGGGAGGGGCCCTCCTTCTCAGGCCGGCGGCCGAGCCGGGCTCCGAGTCGGCCCGGGCCCGTGGCGTCTGGAAGCGGGCGTACACATCGAAGGGGCTCTGGGGAAGGGCCTTTGCCCGAGACTTTCGCGCCTGGAGCACGAGGGCCCTTTCGCGCTCTCGCCCGCCGCGCATAGGCTATCGGCCTCCTGGAGCGCACTGCGCTCCGCTCACCGACCCACCAAAGCCATGATCGCCGCGCTCTTCCTGTCTCTTCTTCCCAATCCCGCCAGCTCGTACGTGCTCGCACCGCGCTTCGTGCAGGAAGCCGACGCCGAGACCGACGCCAAGATCGCCGCGGCCGGCACGGACGTCGCCAAGCTGCTCGCGCTCGCCAAGGAGCTGTCCACGGGCGGCAAGGACGACGCTGCCAAGAAGGTCTACAAGAAGATCGTCGAGCTCGATCCCAAGCACGAAGAGGCGCACAAGGCCCTGCGCCACCACTTCTACGACAACAAGTGGTTCGAGAGCTACGCCGAGCTCTCCAAGTACCGGCGCGAAGAGACCTCGAAGATGAAGGAGAAGGGCCTCGTCCACTACAAGGACGAGTGGATCCCCGAGGGCGACCTGCCGTACCGCAACATGGGCTGGGCCAAGGACGAGGCCGGCAAGTGGGCGAATCCGATCGAGGCCGCGCGCAACAAGCAGATCGAGGAGTGGAAAGGGAAGGGCTACGAGTTTCAGAAGGACATGTGCCTCTGGTACTCAGCGGAGGACAAGCAAAAGGGGAGCTCCGGACTGATCAAGTGCGGCGAAGAGTGGTTCGACCTGGCCAAGGCCAACGAGTTCCACGCGCAGATCCAGCAGCCCTGGCAGATGGAGGGCGACCACTTCACCGTGTGGACGACGTGCGACTGGCAGACCGGCAACGATGCGCGCTGGTACGCGGACAAGACCTTCACGGATTTGTCGCGCCTGTTTGGCATGGCGCCTAGCAAGAAGCCGCACTTCGTCGTGCTGAACAGCCTGGACCAGTACAACCAGGCGGCCGGCGGAACGCCGCCGCTCATGCCCGAGACCGAGGGCATCTCCTCGCTGCACGGCGCCTACTTCGCGGACGCCTTCTTCACCGGCGATCCGGCGGCAAACCAGTTCGAGTACCTGGGCTGCGGCGTGACCTGCTGGGACAAGAAGGACGACAAGCTCAAGGCCTGGGGCCCCTTCTGGCTGCGCTGGGCGGCCGCGCAGAGCTATTGCGAGGCGCTCGATCCTTCCTGGCTCGCGATCAGCGAGAACATCGCCGCCGGGGCCGGCGGGGGCGGCGGCGGCCAGAACACCTTCTGGACCGAGAAGAAGATCCCGCGCTGGATGCGCTACGGCGCCGCTTCCTACTCCGAGCGCTTCCTCAAGGACCCCGGCGTGCAGAGCGGCGGCAACCCCTGGGCGCTGCGCGACTTTGCCTTTGCCGAGCTCAAGAAGGGCGGCGCGCTGCACAAGGTCGAGGACGTCTTCGCCTTCACGCTCTCGCTCGATGACATCGAGGGCTCGAGTCGCCTGTACCACGAGGCCGGGCTGGTCGTGTCCTTCCTGCTCGACGGCGCCGACGGCGACAAGAAGCTGCGCGACAAGCACGCGGCCTTCAAGCTCGCGCTGAAGAACGCGCTCTCGGCCGAGAAGCCCAAGGATGCCGACAAGAAGCTGATTGAGGCGGTCGAGGACCTGCAAAAGGAACTCGGCAAGAACGAGAAGGACATCAAGAAGTTCGCCGGGCTGTAGCACGGCGACGAGCACATGCGCGGGCCGCGCCTCCAGCGGGGGCGCGGCCCGCTCTCGTTCGGGCATACTGCTGGCGTGCCGCCCACGCTCACGAACGAGGTGTTTGACCTGCTCGTCGTCGGCGCCGGGCCGGGCGGCTCGAGCGCGGTGGCCACGGCCCTGCGCGCGGGGCTCGCGGTGGCGCAGCTCGACGGCGCGCGCTTCCCGCGCGTCAAGCCCTGCGCCGGCGGCCTGACGCCCAAGGCCGTGCACGCTCTGCCGCGGGAGCTGGGCGTCCTGGTGCGCGGCACCTTCGCCGAGTTCGAGTTCAATGCCTGGCGCGGCACGCGCACCGTGTTCGGCTTTCGCGCGCCGCTGCTGACGATGGTCGCGCGGCCTGAGCTCGACAATCGCCTGGTCGAGGACAATCGTCGCCACGCACGCCTCAGCTTCCTGGACGGCGAGCCGGTGCGCGCGCTCGAATGGCGCGAGGGACGCTTCCACGTGCGCACGGAGCGGCGCGAGCTCGTCGCGCGCCAGCTGGTCGGCGCCGACGGCGCGAACGGCATCGTGGCGCGCGCTTTCCCGTTGGCCGAGGCGCGCGGACGGGCGGCGGCGGTCGAGCTGGTGCTCGCGCGCGAAGCCCTGGCCAACGATCCAGTGCCGCGGCCGTGCTTCGACTTCGGCGCCGTGCCGCGCGGCTACGGCTGGGTGTTCCCCAAGGACCGCGAGCTCTCGGTCGGGCTGTACACGCTCGCGCGCGGCCTGAAGGACGTACGCGCGCGGCTGTTCGCATACCTCGGCGCCAAGGGCTTCCGCTGGCGCTCGGCGGCGGCCGAGGCCGAGGCGCGCGCAAGTTTCGAGGCGCACACGATCCCGCTCGGCGGACGCCTGCGCGCTTCCGAGGTGCCGGTGTACCTGGTGGGGGACGCGGGCGCCTTCGCCGATGCGCTGACGGGCGAGGGCATCTACCACGCGCTGGAGAGCGGACGCATCGCCGGCGAGCTCTGCGCGCGGGTCGCGCGCGGAGAGAGTTCGTCCGCGTCCTATCCGGCCGAGCTCGAGCGCACCGTGCTGCGCGACACGCGCTGGAGCTGGCGCCTCTCCGGCGCGTTCTACCGCCGCCCCGACCTCGCCCTGCGCGTGCTGCGCCACACGCTGTGGCGGCCGCTGGTGCACGGCACGGGCTCGGGCGCGACCTTCAGCGCGTGCCTGGCGCGCGCACCGCGCCTGTGGCTCGCCGCGCGGCGCACGCGCAGCGCGAAGCGCACGAGCGAGATCGGGTGAGCACGACCCGCCGCCTGCCGCTGCACGGTTGGCTGGGACTCGCGCTGGTCGCCGGTGCGTGGCCCGCGAACTGGCTGCTCACGGGCCTGCGCACGCAGCTCCTGTTCTTTCCGCTGTGGCTCGGCTACGCGCTGTTCCTGGACGGCTGCATCGCGCGCCGCGACGGCAGCTCGCCAGCCACGCGCTCGCCGCGCGCCTTCGCGGGCCTGTTCGCGCTCTCGGTGCCGCTGTGGTGGCTGTTCGAGGCCGCCAACCGCGTGCTGGCCAACTGGGAGTACGTCGGGCGCGAGCACTTCGGCGACGTGGAGTACGCGCTCTTGTGCTCGCTCTCCTTCAGCACGGTCGTGCCGGCGGTGCTGGTCAGCGCCGAATGGGTGCGCGGCCAGGCCTGGCTCGAGCGCGTGCCGCGCGGACCGCGGCTCGCGCCCTCGCGCGCACTGGCGGCGGGGCTCGCCGTCGCCGGGCTCGCGCTCCTCTACTGCACGCTGCGCTGGCCGCGCACTTGCTACCCGGGCATCTGGATCGCCGGTGTGTTCCTGCTCGAGGCGCTGTGCTTCGCGCTCGGCCGGCGTGGGCTGCTGTCCGATCTCGCGCAGGGCGACTGGCGGCCGTGGCTCGCGCTGTGGGGCGGTGGGCTCCTGTGCGGCTTCTTCTGGGAGCTGTGGAACGCACACAGCTACCCGAAGTGGATCTACCACGTGCCCGGCATCGACGGCCCGAAGCTGTTCGAGATGCCGCTGCCCGGCTACCTCGGCTACCTGCCGTTCGCGCTCGAGGTCTATCTATGGAAGGAGCTCTGGCTCGGCGAGCCAGAGCTCCTCCGCGAACGTTCCGTGGGACGCCGGGATGCGGCGTCAGGTATCGCCGTGCGGGCTGACGCCCGCCCGTCGTTCCATGAGGGTCCCACGGACAATGGGTAGCCGATCTTCGATCGGCTAGCGGACTACCGCCAGGCGCCGTCGATCCACACGAAGCCGTTCAGGTGGCTGACCCAGTGGCCGGACACCCAGATGTCGCCCGCCTCGGGCGGCATCTCGTAATGACCGCCGACCCACATCCAGGCCCCGGCCTGACGCGTGTGGTGACCCGCGATCCAGACGTGCGCGGCGGTCGGCGCGCTGGGGCGCGTCTCGGCCAGCGCGGCCGGGAATTCGGGCGCGGAGTCGCCTTCGAAGTACTCGAACTCGTGCGACGCCGGACGCGAGGTTTGAGCCGGCGTGCGGAAGTCGGAGCTGGAGTCATCCTTGACCGCGAGCGCGTGCTCGCCGGACTGACAGGACGAGTTCGAGAGCGCGAGAACGGCTGCGAGGGCCAGCCACTTGGACCGGTTCGAGAACATGGATTCCCCTTCCATAGGCGCACCTTCCCTGGCGCGCGGACTTTGAATCGTGCCTCGATCGGCAAGCGGCAGGGCGGATCTTGATTGCGTATGCACGCTCAGTCGCGCGCGGAAAGAAAGGCCCCACGCGAGGCTTGCCCCCGCCCGCGGCCGGGAAGATCATCGGCCCGTGAATCCCGATCCTCCGCGGCCGTGTTGCGCGCCAGGCGCGGCCTGCGGGCCGACGCGGCGCGAGCTGCTGGCCTACTCCGGCACCGGCGCGACGAGCTGGCTCCTCGGACGCACGCCCCTCGGCGACGACGACGTCTTTCCGATCCAGGCCGACAAGGGGTTCTCGGCCGAGTGGCGGCGCGCCTTGTTCGCGCGTGGCGAGGCGAGCGTTGCGCGCGGGCGCGAGCTGCGCTGGATCGGCATGCCGGTCGGCGGCATCGGCTGCGGGCAGCTGTACCTCGGCGGCGACGGACGCCTGTGGCACTGGGACATCTTCAACCAGCCGCCGCCGGAGGGCTTCGATCCCGGCCCCGGCCCGCACTACGCGCGCCCGCTCGAGCCCAAGGGCCCGTTCCCGCTGGCTTTCACGCTCGCCATCGAGCGTCGCGGCGGCGGCGCGCAGCTCGCGCTCGGCCCCTCGGGCTTCCCCGAGATCGAGTTCGCTGGCACGTACCCGATCGGCACGGTGCGCTACACGAGCGCGGATCCGGCGCTTTCGGTCGAGCTCGAGGCCTTCTCGCCCTTCGTGCCGACCGAGCTCGAGGACTCCAGCCTGCCGGCGACGCTGCTCACCTTCCGCGTGACGAACCAGGGGTCCGAGGAGCTGCGCCTCACCCTGCGCGGCAGCCTGGACAACTTCGTGTGTCACTTCAGCGACGACTGGAGCGGCGACTTCGTGCGCAAGACGAGCGCCGCGCGCGCGGCCGGCGGTTCCTGGATCGTGCACCGCGCCGAACCTCCGGCGTCCGGCGCCGAACGCCCCGACATCCTCTTCGAGGACTTCGAGCGCGACGACTACGCCAACTGGTCGGTCGCGGGCACGGCCTTCGGCGCCGGGCCGAGCGCGGCCGCGCGCATGCCCGCCTACCAGGGCACCGTCGGCGCCGAAGGCGCGCGCCTGGTGAACTCGCACAACGTGCGCGCGGGTGAGGACGTGGCCGGCGGCGACGCGCACGTGGGCGTCTTGACCAGCCGCCCGTTCCCGATCGAGCGCGCGTGGATCACCTTCCTGATCGGCGGCGGGGCGCACCCGGGCGAGACCTGCGTCGAGCTGGTGGTCGATGACGAGGTCGTGGCCACCGCCACCGGCGCGAACGACAACAAGCTGACGCCGCACAGCTTCTTCGTCGGCAGCCTGGAGGGCCAGATCGCGCGCCTGCGCATCGCCGACCGCGCGCGCGGCGGCTGGGGCAACATCGGTGTCGACTCGATCGTGTTCTCCGATCACGCGCGTTCGACGCCGCTCGCGGAGCGCGCCGACTTCGGCACGCTTGCCCTGGGGCTCCTCGGCGGCGAGGCCGAGCTCGTGCTGCCACGCGAGGACACGCTGGACGAGAGCGCGGCCGACGAGTCCGCGCTCACGCGCGCGCACGTGCTGCGGCGCATGCTGCTCGCGCCGGGCGCGAGCGGCACAGCCGTGTTCGCGCTGGCCTGGCACTTCCCGAATCCCGCGCGCGAGCGCCTCTCCTTCCTGGAGGGCATCGAGACCAAGAAACGCCACTACGCCGCGCGCTTCGCCGACGCCGGCGCGGTGCTTGCCTACCTCGCCGAGCACCACGAGCGCCTGAGCGCCGCCACGCGCCTCTGGCGCGACACCTGGTACGACTCGAGCCTGCCGTGGTGGTTCCTGGAGCGCACCTTCCTCAACGTCTCGACGCTGGCGACCGCGACCGTGCTGCGCTTCGACGACGGGCGCTTCTACGGCTGGGAGGGCGTGTACTGCTGCGCGGGGACCTGCACGCACGTGTGGCAGTACGCGCACGCTGCCGCGCGCCTCTTCCCCGCGCTCGAGCGCGAGCAGCGCGAGCGCGTGGACCTCGGCCTCGCCTTCCACGCCGACAGCGGTCAGATCGACTACCGCGCCGAGGCCGCGCGCGAGCTCTTCGTCGACGGCCAGGCGGGCACGGTCCTGCGCGTGTGGCGCGAGCACCTGTGCGCCGCGGACGGCTCGTTCCTGGAGCGCGTCTACCCGCGCGCGAAGAAGGCCCTGGAGTGCCTGCTGGCGCGCGACCCCGATCAGAACGGGATCCTGGACGGCGCGCAGTTCAACACCCTCGACGCGGCGTGGTTCGGCGAGATTCCGTGGCTCTCCTCGCTGTACCTCGCCGCCGTGCGGGCGGGCGAGGCCATGGCGCTCGAGCGCGGCGACGCCGAGTTCGCCGCGCGCTGTGGCGCGCTGCTCGCGGCGGGCGCGAAGGCGCTCGTCACGCGCTGCTTCGACGGCGAGGCCTTCGTGCAGCGCGTCGATCCCGCGCACCCCGAGGCGAACGCGACCGGCGCGGGTTGCTCGATCGACCAGGTGCTGGGGCAGTCGTGGGCCTTCCAGGCGAACCTCGGCCGCGTGCTGCCGGAGCAGGAGACGCGCGCCGCGCTGGCCGCGCTCTACCGCTACAACTTCGCGCCCGACGTCGGCGTCTACCGCAAGTACATGGAGTCGCGCATCCCCGGCGGCCGCTGGTACGCGCTGCGCGGCGAGGCGGGCTTGCTCATGTGCACCTGGCCGAAGGGCGGCAGCGAGCTCGCCGTCGGCAAGGGCAGCGACGCCTGGGCCGCGGGCTACTTCAACGAGTGCATGACCGGCTTCGAGCACCAGGTCGCCGCGCACATGCTGTGGGAGGGGCTGGTCGAGGAGGGCCTCGCGCTCGAGCGCGCGATCCACGAGCGCTACTCGCCCGCCAAGCGCAACCCCTACAACGAGGTCGAGTGCGGCGACCACTACGCGCGCGCCATGGCCAGCTACGGCGTGTTCCTGGCCGCCTGCGGCTTCGAGCTGCACGGGCCGAAGGGTCACCTCGGCTTCGCGCCGCGCCTCACGCCGGAGAAGTTCCGCGCGGCGTTCACGGCGCCGGAGGGCTGGGGCAGCTGGAGCCAGACGATCGACGCGCTGACGAACCTCAGCGCCCGTCTCGAGCTGCGCTACGGGCGCCTGCACCTCGCGAGTCTGCGCATCGGCCACGGAGGCAAGGGCGCCGCGAGTCGCACGAAGGTGACGCTGGGAGACAAGCAGGTCCAGTTCACGATCGAAGCGGAGCCGGCGGCGATCCTGGTGCGCTTCGAGCCGCCGCTGCAGCTCCGCGCCGGGGACGTGCTCGCCTTCGAGGGGCGCGGCTGAGGATGGGCTTGGCGCCGCGGCGCGAGCTCGCTCGCTACCCGCAGGCCTTGCCGTGGCAGATCTCGGGATCTACCGCGATTCGATCGCGCCAATTCACGAGCGTGAGCATTGCACCCCTTCTCGTTGAGGGAGATCGCGGACGACGGGCGACGTAGATCCGCCTCGTGCCCCTGCGGTCTCCGAGATTCTCGAGAAACAACCGAGCGCCAGGTCAGAGCTTCAGGAAGCGCTCCGTCTCCTCGATCAGCGCGCTGCGGATGCCCGGTTCGCTCATCGAGTGACCGGAGTCGGGCACGACCACGAGTTTCGCCTCGGGCCACGCCCGATGGAGGTCCCAGGCCGAGCGCATCGGGCACACCACGTCGTAGCGGCCCTGCACGATCACGCCGGGGATCTTGCGGATCTTCTTCACGTCGCGCAGCAGCTGGTCGTCGCGCTCGAGGAATCCGTCGTTGACGAAGTAGTGCGCCTCGATGCGCGCGAAGGCGTCGGCGAACTTGCCGCCGCCGAACTTCTTCACCAGCACGGGGTCGAAGAAGAGCTTGCTGGTGCTGCCCTCCCAGATCGACCAAGCGCGCGCGGCTTCCATGCGCACGCGCTTGTCCTTGCTCGTCAGGCGCTTGTAGTAGGCCGCCATCATGTCCTTGCGTTCGCGCGGCGGGATCGGCGTCAGGAACTCCTCCCACATGTCCGGGAAGAGCTGGCTCGCACCCTGCTGGTAGAACCACAGCAGCTCGGACTTGCGCAAGAGGAAGATCCCGCGCAGCACCAGCGCCTTCACGCGCTCGGGGTGCGTCTCGGCGTAGGCCAGCGACAGCGTGCTGCCCCAGCTGCCGCCGAACACGACCCAGCGCTCGATGCCCAGATGCGTGCGCAGCTTCTCGATGTCGGCGACCAGGTCCCAGGTCGTGTTCTCGCGCAGCTCGGAGAAGGGCGTGCTCTGGCCGCAGCCGCGCTGATCGTGCAGCACGATGCGCCACTTCTTGGGATCGAAGTAGCGCCGGTACACCGGATCGATGCCGCCGCCCGGCCCGCCGTGCAGGAAGCAGATCGGCTTGCCACGCGGGTTGCCGCACTCCTCGAAGTGGATCGTGTGCAGCTTGGAGACCTTCAGCTGGCCCTGGTTGAAGGGCTGGGCCTCGGGAAAGAGCTCGCGCAGGCGCTTCGTCGGCTTCTTCATGCGCGCAAGCTAGCGCAGCGGAGCGGCGTCCGGCCAGCTTGCTCCGCGCTCGCGCGCGCACGGTAGAGTCTTCGCCATGGAGGACGGGTCGTGAGCGGCGCCTGGATCGCAGTCGCGCTGCTGCTCGGTCTGGCACAGCAGCCGCCCGTCGAGCGCGCGGCCGAGGGCCCGCTGCTCATCGGCCTCGGCGCGCGCGCCGTACGCGAGGCCTCCGCCGCGGATCAGGCCCTGTACCGCGGCGCGACCCTGGCGGTGGAGGCCTGGAACGTGCGCGGCGGCTGTCTCGGGCGGCGCGTGGAGCTCGTGCCGGCGGGCGGCAGCGCCTCGCTCGATGAGGCGCGCGCCGCGGCGGCGGAGTTCCTCGCGCGCGGCGTCGCCGGCGTCGTGGGGCCGCTCGACGCGGAGTGCGCCGCGACGATCGTCCAGGCGTGCCGGCGTGCGGGGCCGCCCGTGCTCGTGACGGGCGTGGCGCCCGAGCTCGAGGCCGAGGCGCTCGCGCAGGGCTTCGCCGGGCGTCTCTGCTGCGCGCGCATCGGGCTCCTCGGCGACGGCAGCGCGGCGGCGAAGGCTCTGCGCAAGGCGCTGGCGGCGCGCCTCGCGCCTTCGCGCCGGTTCGTCGTCGATGAGCGCCTGGACGCCCCCGCGGCGAAGCTCGCCCAGGCCGTGAGCGACGGCGACCCGCAGGTGCTCGTGCTCGACGCCGAGCCCTCGGCGGTGACGGCCGCGCTCGCCGGCGCTCTGGCAGAGATGCGCGTGCCGCTCGTCCTCAGCCTGCGCGCCTCCGGCGCCGCGCGCGCGGCGCTCGCGCGCGAGTTGTGCTTCGTGCAGGGCCTCTCACCGGCCGCGGCGCCGCCGAGCGGGAAGTTCCTCGCGACCTATCGCGAGCGTCACGGCGAGCCGGGCTGCGGCAGCGCGGAGGGACTCGAGCGCACGGAGCTTCTGCTGCGCGCGCTCGCGGCGGCCGGCTCGACGGAGCCCGCGGCGGTGCGCGCGGCGCTGGCGAAACAGCGCCTCGACGGCCCGCGCGGCGCGGTCACGTGCAGCGCCGCGGGCGAGGTCCCGGCGCGGCCGGCGCTGTGGCTGTGGAGCGCGGGCGCGGCGACGCCCTACGTCCCCTCGACGCTCGCCCCGGACGCGGAGGGCGCTCCGCGCGCCACGCCCGACCTGAAGCTCGGCCCGCCGTTCGGCGCGCTGCGCACGGATGCCTTCCGCCTCGAGCCGGGCACGCAGGGCGTGTTGCTCAGCCTCGGCGCGGCGCGCGAGCGCACGCTCGACGCGGATCTCGCGAGCGTCGGGCTCTCGACGAGCGGCGCCGCGCCGCTGGTCGACCACCTGGTGAAGGAGGAGCTGCTCGCGCGCTCTCTGTCCATCGTCTCCGGGGCGTACGGACGCGATCCGCTCGGGAGGTCCATCGCCGGACAGAGCTTCAAGGTCTCGTTCGCGCTCCAACCTGCGGCGGACGCGCCACGAACCTGGGACGTGCGCCTGGCGGGCGACGACGCGAGCGCCGCCGGCCGCTCGTGGCCGGGCGCGGGGCGCTCGGAGGTGTACACGACGAACCTCTTGAAGCTGCTCGTCGGCCACGAGCTGCGCCCGCCGCTCGCGGGGGGGGATCGCGAGCTCCTGGACGGCTCCTATCGCTTCGGCACGGACGCGGAGAAGGACCGGCGCAGCGAACTCGTGCGCGCGCTGATCCAGTCCTACGCGGGCTCGCTCGGCCTGACCACGGCGCACGAGGTGGGGCACCTGTTCGGCCTCGAGCACACCGCCGGCGACCCGCTGTGCATCATGTTCGCGGGCGAGGAAGAGGGCGGCATCGACCCGGACGACGCACACTTCTCGGACGAGCCGCTGGCGCGGTTGAGGAAGACGCCTGGAGTCGTGAAGTAGGGCGCCAGGGACTCGCGCTCCGGAGACCTCGCGCCCTCGCAGGGGCTCAGGCCTTCTTCGCCGGCGCCGCGGAAGACAGGTAGCCAGGGGCCCTCGGTCACGCCCCCCTGGCGCGTCGCCCCCGTTCAGGGGCACGAAGGCGTGCCCCTCGGGATGGTCCGTGCGCTTGCCGTCGAGCTCGTCCGCGCTGGCGCAAGGCATCGGCTACGCTTGGGACATGTTTGAACCCCTCCTGCGGCGCGCCCCGGCGAGACGGTGCTCCGTCACGACCGCGAACGGGAGTCCGCGCTCGTGAACGCGCCCGACGAACCTGCCATGCCGCGCGCCTACAACGCGCTGACCCCGGCCGAGGCGCGCGTGCTGCTCGAGAAGGGCACCGAGCGGCCGCACAGCGGCGAGTACGTGCACACCAAGACGGCCGGCACTTACGTGTGCCGGCGCTGCAACGCGCCGCTCTATCGCTCGCAGGACAAGTTCGACTCCGGCTGCGGCTGGCCGAGCTTCGACGACGAGACCGCAGGGCGTGTCCTGCGCCTGGAGGACGCGGATGGCGAGCGCACCGAGATCCTGTGCGCCAACTGCAAGGGCCACCTCGGCCACGTCTTCCTGGGTGAACGCCTGAGCGCCAAGAACACGCGTCACTGCGTCAACTCGCTCTCGATGCGCTTCGTGCCGCAGGGCGGCGCGCTGCCGGCGCCGATCGTGCTCGCGGCACGCAAGTAGCGCCGGCTTCGCCGGCCGCGCGTCAGCTCTTCTTCGCCGGCGCCGCGCCGCGGAACATCAGGAAGCCGAGCAGCGCGAGGAGCGCGATGCCGAAGACATCGGTCGCGTGGGGGAACAGCGAGCCGTCGAGCTCCTGCAGCTTCGAGAAGAGCGCGATGGGCGGGTAGTAGCTGTTCGCCTTGTCGTAGCCCGGCAGGAACGTCAGCGCCGCCGCCAGGATGCCGAGGATCGCCGCGCCGGCGATCAGGCCCGAGGAGAAGAGGATGCCCTGGGGCTCGTCCTCGGCGTCGGGTTCGCGCTTGTAGGCCTTGTCGGCGAACTTGCGCACCACGCCGCCCAGGAACACGGGCATGGTCGAGGCGAGTGGTAGGTACACGCCCACGGCAAAGGTCAACGAGCGCACGCCGAGGAGCTCCATGAACACCGCGATGGCCACGCCGAGCAGGATCAGGTCCCACGGCAACCGGTGCGTGAGCAGACCGTCGATCACGGTCGCCATGAGCTTGGCCTGCGGCGCGCGCAGCTTGCCGGCGCCGATGCCGTCCTCGCGCAGGTACTTGGCCTGGTTCGTGGCGGGATCGACGAGGTAGATGCCCTCCGTGTTGCCGGCGGGGAGCTCCTCGCTCAGGAGCTTCACGAAGGCGTACGGCTGGCCATCGACCTTGCCCTTCACGAGCGTGGCGGCCTGGACGCGCTCGGGCGCGACGGCGAAGGCCGTGACCGGCTTCTCCTCGGTCTCCGAGAGGTTGAGCAGGTACGCGGTCCAGCCGACGGCGAGCACGGAGGTCAGGACGCCGATCAAGAGCGCCGCTTGCTGCTTCACCGGCGTCGCGCCGAGCAGGAAGCCCGTCTTCAGGTCCTGCGAGCACGTGCCCGCGTTCGAGATCGCGATGCACACCACCGCGCCGACCATCAGCGCGAGCTTGGAGTACGCCGAGCCCTCCCAGCCGACGAGCAAGAACGTGCCGCAGGTCGCCATCAGCACGCCGATGGTCATGCCAGAGAGCGGACACGACGAGCTCCCGACCTCGCCGGTGATGCGCGAGGATACCACCGAGAAGAGGAACCCCAGCACGAGGATCAGCACCGCGCCCATCAGGTTCATGTGGAAGGCCGGCACCGCCCACACGAAGCCGACGATGAGCAGCGCGCCGCCGATCAGGATCGGCGTGGGCGTGTCGCGCTCCGTGCGCAGCGTCGAGGCCGAGCTCGCGCCGCCGCCGGTCAGGCTCTTGGCCGAGGCGCTGATGGCCGCGAGGATCGAGGGCAGCGCGCGCGCGAGCGCGAACAACCCGCCCGCCGCCACCGCGCCGGCGCCGATGTGGCGCACGTAGTTGTTCCAGATGTCGCCCGGGGCCATGTCCTTGATCAGGATCGTGGCCGGCGCGAGCGGCGCGGCGAGGCCCGCGCCGAACAGCGCGATCATCGGGATCAGGATGAAGCTCGCCAGCAAGCTTCCGGCGACCATCATCGTGCTCGTGCGGTAGCCGATGATGTAGCCGACGCCCAGCAGCGCGGGCTCGAAGTCGCACTCGACCGAGGCGCCGCGGAACTTCGTGAACTCGTAGGCGAAGGTGCCCTTGACGCCGCCCAGGAACGCCTTGAACGCCTGGTAGCCCGCGCCGATGCCGAGGCCGACGAAGACCTTCTTGGCCGAGGTGCCGCCCTTCTCGCCGGCCTGGATGATCTCGGCGCAGGCCTTGCCCTCGGGGTAGCGCAGGACGCCGTGCTCCTTGACGATCAGGTAGCGCCGCAGCGGCACCATCATCAGCACGCCCAGCATCCCGCCCGTGAGCGCGATCAACGTGGTCAGCCCGACCTCGAGCGGGTACCCGAGGAAGATCAGCGCCGGCACGCTGAACACGACCGCCGCGGCGACCGACTCACCGGCCGAGCCGGCGGTCTGCACGATGTTGTGCTCGAGCACCGCGCGCTGGTTGTTCCGGCGCCGGATGGCCCAGGCCGCCAGCACCGCGATCGGCACCGAGGCGGAGGTGGTGAGCCCGACGCGCAGCGCGAGGTAGGTCGAGGCCGCGCCGAAGACGATGCCCAGGAGCGCGCCGACGATCAGCGCGCGAGCGGTGAGCTCGGGCGGGTTCTCGTCGGCGGAGATGTAGGGCTGGAAGCCGTCGCCCGGAGCGCTCACGCCGCCGAGCTCGGATCGGACTTGCGCAGCGCGACGCGTACGAGGACGGCGCCCATGGCCGCGTAGAAGACCAGGGCGAACAGGTTGAGGCCCGACTCGCCGAAGCCCAGGCCGTGCTGGAAGCTCTCGCCGATCGCCTGGGCCTTCGTCAGCACGTCGCTGTCGCCCATCGGGATCGCCTTGAGGATCGCGCTGAACACGCCGGTGAGCGTGCCGCCCGCCACCAGGCCCGTGGCGAAGAGCATGCCCGGGGAGATGTCGCTGTCGGCCTTCTCGCCGCGCAGCTTGTCGCACACCAGGCGCAGCATGCCGCCCAGGAAGATCGGGAAGGTCGTGCTGATCGGCAGGTACACGCCGACGGCCCAGGCCAGCGGCGAGACGCCGCACAGGAACACCGTCAGCGAGAGCCCCGCGCCGATGAGCAAGAAGCTCCAGTCGAGGTTCTGCGACATCACGCCCTTGATGATCGTGGCCATCAGCGTGGCCTGCGGCGCCGGGAACTTCGGCCCGCCGATCCCGTGCGGCTCGGTCGCGGTGGCGAAGGCCGAGTCGAGGCCCTTGAGCGTGAGTCCGATCACGATGGTCGAGACGACCACGCCGATGACCAGGCCGATCTGCTGGCGCACCGGCGTCGCGCCGACCAGGTAGCCGGTCTTGAGGTCCTGGCTGGTGGCGCCCGCGTTGGCCGCGGCGATGCACACGATCGCGCCCACGCACAGCGCGATGGGCTGGTTCACGTCACCGCCGAAGCCCAGCGCCAGCAGCACCACGCAGGTGCCCAGCAGGGTGGCGATCGTCATGGCCGAGATCGGATTCGACGACGAGCCGATGATGCCGACGATGCGCGAGCTCACGGTGACGAACAGGAAGCCGAAGACGAGCATCATCGCGCCCATCAGCAGCTTGCCGCCGAACGAGCCCGGCAGGATCGGCAGCAGCGCCAGCAGGCCGACCAGCGCCAGCGAGCCGAGCGCGACCACGTACATGGGCACCTCGCGCTCGGTGCGCAGCGTGCCTGCGCCGCCCGCGCCGCCCCTGAGCGAAGCCATCGAGCCCACCAGCGACTTCCAGATCGTCGGCGCCGTGCGGATCAGCGTGATGATGCCGGCCATCGTCACGGCTCCGGCGCCGATCAGGCGCACGTAGGCGCGGTAGAATCGCTCGGGATCGTTGGTCGCGCGCCAGCCGTCGATCGTTCCCTGGCTGAAGCCCAGCGAGGCGAGCTGTCCGTCCACGAGCGCATCGGGCAGGGCCAGCACGGTCAAGAGCGGGATCAGCACGAGCCACGCGAGCACGCTGCCCGAGACCATGATGCCGCCGACCTTCGGCCCGAGGATGTAGCCGACGCCCAGGTACTCGGGCGAGATCTCCGAGGAGATGCGCGCGTTGGGCAGCTTCGAGGTCGCGCTGGTCGCGAAGGTGACCGCTTCCTTCCACAGCGAGAGGATCGCGTTCAGCGCCTTGTAGACGATCGCCAGGCCCACGCCGCCGAAGACCAGGCCGGCCATGCGGCCGCCCTTCTCGCCGGCGATCAGGACGTCCGCGCAGGCCGTGCCTTCGGGGTAGGGCAGGACGCCGTGCTCGGCCACGATCAGCGAGCGCCTCAGCGGCACCATGAAGAGCACGCCCAGGATCCCGCCGACCGCGGCGAGGGTCATGATCTGCACGTACTGGAAGTACTCTTCGCCGTGCGCGTTGGGCGAGAGGAACAGGAGCGCCGGGATGGTGAAGGCCACGCCCGCCGCCACCGATTCGCCGGCCGAGCCGATCGTCTGCACGATGTTGTTCTCGAGGATCGTGGCGCGCCCGAACACGCGCAGCACCGAGATCGAGAGCACCGCGATCGGGATCGAGGCCGAGACCGTCAGACCCGCCTTGAGCGCCAGGTAGACCGTCGAGGCGCCGAAGATGATCCCGAACAGCGATCCGAACAGGATCGCCTTGAGACTGAACTCGGGGATGTCCTGATCGGCCGAGATGAACGGCTTGTGTTCGCCCACCGGCTTGGTGTCGGCGGGTTGAGAAGGCTCGTGACCCAAGTTCTTTCTCCGGGTGGACCGCAGGGGATCCGACGGGGACGGCTGGAACGAGCACGGACGGCGCGCGTCCGGCAGGGCGGCGGATTGTATGGGCACACGCGCGCGGCTGACAAGCGCGGCGGGGGGCCGTGCGGCGTTCGAGCTCGGTGCCGAACGCTCGGGCCGGGGCCCGGGAAAAGGCCGTGGATACGGCTCGAATCCGCCCACGAGCGCGCGCCCTCGTCGCCCGGGCGCCGCGCCCTGAATTCCCTGCGGAGCTCGCGCACGTCCGATCGCGAGGCGCTGCCCCGCGATACCGGTCGGCTACGGCACCAGCGCTGACGCCTTCAGCAGCTCGTACACGCCGCCGGCGTCGAAGGCCACGCGCGGCGCTTCCTTGCCGACCTCGTCGAGGGCCTCGCCCTCGGGCACCTTGCCCGTGTCGCCACAGGCCTCGAGCCCGCGCAGCGCGACGCTCAGCGTGAGCTTGTCGACCTCGATCACCGCGCCCTCGACGCCGGGGACCTTCTCGAGCTCCTTCAGCACCTTCGCGCGCAGCTTGTCGTCGGGCGTGTTGGCGAGCGTCCAGGTGAAGCGCTCGCGCGCCACGTCGCCCAGCTTCGCGCCGCCGTAGGGCGCGTAGAGTTTCTCGTAGCGCGACAAGAGGTCCTGCGGCTTCAGCTTGCCCGGCTTGCCGAAGATCTGGCTCCACGTACCACTCGCGTCGTACCACACGACGTCGCCCGACATGCCCAGCACGAAGTCGCGCTTGGTGACGCCGAAGCCGCCCAGACCGAGGTCGCTGTCCTTGCCCGTGCGCCCGTCGAAGGCGAGTGCGGCCAGGGCCTCGACCGCGCCGCCGCCCTTTCTCAGCGCGCCCTCGAGCTTCTTCGTCGGCACGCCGCGCGGCGCGCGCACGACCACGAAGGCGTGGCCCGGCCGGCCGCTGGTCGTGCGCGGACCGTAGGCGAGTTCCGCGCCGAGCTCGGCCAGCGCCGGGTTGACCTTGGCCATCTCGGGCGCGTCGTTCTCGAGGTGGAACCAGCGCAGCACCTTGTCGCAGGGCTGGCAGGGATAGCGCTCGTCCGCGACGCGCGTGCCGCCGGGCAGGACCTCTTGCGCGGACGAGGCCAGCGAGACGAGGACGAGCAGCGCGAGCAGGAAGGAGCGCATGCGGGTCATCCTACCGCGGACGAGATTCAGCGCCGCTGCACGCGCTCGCGCCAGCCCGGGAAGAGCTCGTTCAGGTCGCGCTGGCGCACGAGTGGGTCGCGCAGCCGCTCGGCGTCGAGCACCCCGATGCTGCAGCCCTGGAACAGCGGGCCCTCGGGCGGCTCGGCGAGCATGTCGGTCATGAGGCAATCCACGAAGGACACCGTGGGTTGGCCCGCATCGTCGAGGGCCACGCGTTCGAGCGTGCAGCGCTCGAAGCGGGCCAGCAGGGGATGGCCACCACGCACGAGGTTGGCGTAGCCGCTGGGATTGCGCCCGTAGCCGCCCTCGAAGCGACAGTCGACCGCGCTGAGTGCTGCCTTGCGCACTCGCAGGGCGCAGGAGCCGCCCGCGCCGCAGTCGAAGCCTACCAAGCGCACGCGCCGCAGGGCGAGCAGCGAGGGGCCGTTGCGCACATCGACGATGCCGTGATCCGCGAACACCGTGCAGTCTTCGAGCGTGAAGCGCAGCAGCGCTCCGCGCGGGTTCAGCTCGTCCAGCACGAGCAGCGTCGCATTCATGCCCGCCCCGCGCAGCGTGACGTCGGCCGGGAACGGATCGCGGTCGCGCGCGAAGTCGGCGAGGGCGAAGACCCCAGCGGGGAACACGAGCACGGCTCCGTCCGCCAGCGGATCCTCTGCGCGCAGGCTGGGGCCGTCGTGCGCGCGGCCGCCGCTCTTCGGTCGGAACAGCGCGGCGAAGCGCTCGGCCGAGCGCGGCAGCTCGCTCGCCAGCGGATCGCGCTCGTCCAGCTTCTCGAGCCAGGCGATGCCGTCGTTCGCGTCCAGCGCCGCCAGCCTGGCCAGATCTTCGTTGCGCTCTTCCGCCGCGCGCCGGCCCCAACTCGCGGGGGTCGTGCGCACGAGCTCTTCGTAGTCCCGTAGCCGTGCATCGAGCGTCTGGGCCGGCAGCGGATCGTTGCGCACCTCGCTCCAGCCGCGCTGCAACTCGGCGAGCGCGTAGGCGCGCAGCGCGGGCGAGAACGGATCGACGCTTTCCTCCGCCGGCTCGCGCGTCGAGTCGTCGGCGACGCGCGGAGCCTCCGGAACGAGAGCGACGCGCGACGCCACCAGCGGCTCGCCGGCCTCCGCTGGCGAGGGCGGAGCCGCACGGGTGTCCGCGAGCGTCACGGCGCGAACGGAAGGCTCGCGACCGTACACGCAGGCCAGGTTGACCGCGGTGCAGAGCAGCGACAGGGCCAAGAGACCGAAGACCAGATTCTTGATCGATATGCGGTCGGCGCCGGCGCGGCGCCGCGAGCTCATTGCCCCAGATCCTGGGCGCTGCGAGCGGAGGGCGAGCGCGCTGCCCCTCAGTGCCGCATGGGCTGCAGCAGCCTGCGCAAATCCAATCCGAGCAGGCTGGGAAGCGGCTCGGTGTCCGGCAGCTCGGTTCCTTCGAGCTTCAGGCGCATGAAGCCCGCCCGTGCTCCCGCGCCGGCCGCGCCGAACCAGCCGAGGCCCAGGCGCGCGAAGGGGTCGCAGGTCGGGAACAGCGCCACGGCGCTGGGCGAGGCCACGAGGTCGAGCGGGAAACGCGCCGTGGCCACCGCGGTCGGCACGACGATGTCCGTGCGCGCAGGATTCGTGCCCGGCGGCGCCACCGGGTTCGGGACGTGCAGTTGCACGACGCCGGGGCCACCCGCGCCGCCGTTGGAGTAGCTGCGGCAGCAGGCATTCACGTCGCTGAGCGGGCCGGTCTTCTTCGGCTGGCCCTTGGCCGAGATCCAGTCGCGCGGCGGCGCGCCCAGGTTCGTCCCGCCGTCGGTGAAGTCGACCGCGCTGGCGCTCTCGAGCACCACGTGTCCACCCGAGCCGGCGCCGCCCGTGCCGCCGATGTGATCCAGGAAGTTCGTGTTCTCGCCCGTTCCGCCGCGGCCCCCCTGGCACAGGATCTGGCCCTGCGCGCCGAAGACGATGCGACCGAGCGCCTGCACGTGCAGCGCTCCACCACCGCCGCCGCCCGCGCCACCCTTCTCGTCGCTGGAGAAGTTCCAGTTCGGGTTCGGGAACGTGCTGGCAGGGATGGCGTTGCCGCCGCCGCCGCCGCCGAAGCCGGCCAGGAGACCGGGGAGCTCGCCGCGGATCAGGCCGATGAGCTGGCCGGGCCGCGCGACGAGCGGGCGGATGCCGAAGTAGTCGTTGCTCGGCTTGGGATCGACGAACGGCCCGCTGCCGGCCGCGCCGCCGCGCGCGGGCGAGAGTCCGCTCTCGGCGCCGCCGCCGAACGGATGGCCGTCGTTGCCGGCGGTCGCGGCGAGCCCCGAGGAGTCCGAGCCTTGATCGCGCGCGAAGCGCCCGCCGCCACCGCCGCCCGGCCGGCGCACGTCCTTGCCCAGGTTCGCCGGCGCCAGCGCGGACTCGCCGCCCTGGCCGCCGGTGTCGAGTTCGAGGAAGGGACCCTGCCCGCGGCCGCCGCGCGCGGTGGAGCCGGTGATGTTGACGTTCGCGTTCCCGCCGCGTCCGCCGCCCGCCACACCCGGGGCGCCGATCTCGACGATTTGGCCGGTGTTGAGCGTGGCCACGTCCCTGGCGTTGAAGCCCGACAAGTCGAGCGTGCCGCGGATGACCACCTCGCCGGTAGCCACGATGCGCATGCGGTTCGGACCCTGCACGCGGATCGAGCCGCCGGCCTCGACGATCAGGTTGCGCACGTCGACCACGCCGTCGATGCACGACTCGGTGGTCACGGGCACCCCGCCCGGTCCGCCGCGGATCAGGGTGGCCGTGGTGTCGAAGACGAAGAACTCACCGGCACGGACGACCCAGTCGAAGTCACCGCCGGGACCGCCGCCCCCGTCGAAGCAAGGTTCCTGCGCGCTGGATGTGCATGGAACGAAGAAGCAGAACGCCGCGAGCGGGGCGAGTAGGCGGGACAAAGGGGAGCTCCTCACGAGAGGGACGTAGAACGGGGCAGCGTCGCGCACAGTCGGGGGACACGACCTTAGCCGCGCGGCACGGCACGGTCACAGCTCGCCCGACGCAGCCTAGCGCACGCGGAAGCGCAGCATGTCGGCCTTGAGCAGGCCGCTCGCGCCCGCGTTCGAGGTCGTCAGGCGCACGTAGAACGTGCCCTCCTCGTCGCGGTAGGCGTTCGGGTCGCCGGGCACGTCCACGCTCAGCGTGCTGAAGCCCGACGTCGGGGCGGCCGCGGACGAGAGCGTGATCCACGAGCCGTACGGGTAGCTGAACGAGCTCCAGTCGTAGAGCTCGACCGTCTCGAGCGGGTTCGCGTTCATGCCGTCGTAGTCGCGGCGGAACTCGAGCGTCATCTTCTGGATGTGGCGCAGCTGCACCTTGCGCACGGCGAACTCGCAGTAGATCTGCGCGTTGGAGTCGTCGGTGCAGGTGAAGTTCACGCCGTCTTGGCGATAGAGCTCGAGCCAGCCGCCCAGGGTCTGCGAGCCGGCCGAGTCCTCGGTGCACCCGTCGGTCGCGGCGTAGAGCAGGCCCGGGCCGCCCTCCCAGGTCCAGGTTTGGATCAAGCTGCCGTTGCGCTTGAGCTGGAAGCTCGCGCCCGGGGTGAACGGCGCGCGCGCGCGCACCGCGCCGCGTTCCTGCGACAGCAGCGGGAGCGGATTCGCGTTGCACAGCACCTGCACGCTGTTGGGCGCTTCGAGGCCCACGCCGTCGACCTCGAGCGCCACCGTGTCGAGGTTGCGGTTCTGCCCGAGGTCGGCGCTGGCGGCCTTGCTGCCCGCGCCGCCGCAGGGCGCGGCGAAGAGCATGCGCGCGGCGACCGAGCCGCTGGTGATGCCGAGGATGCGATCGACGGCCGCGTCGGCGTCCACGCGGCCGTAGTTCGTCCAGCGACCGTAGGGCGCCTGGTTCAGCGGCACACAGGCGTCCTGGATCGCGGCCTTGACCTCGGCGTTGGTGGCGCTCGGGTTGGCGCTGAACAGCAGCGCGGCGATGCCGGCCACGTGCGGCGTCGCGCCCGAGGTGCCGTTGAAGCCGCCGGTGTAGCCGCCGCCGAGGTAGGTCGTGGTCAGCGTCCAGCCCGGCGCGGCCACGCTCACCCAGCTGCCCCAGTTGGAGAAGAACGCGCGCGTGTCGGTGGCGTCGATGATCGCGCCCACCGACAAGGACTGCGGGAAGGCGGCCGGGTAGAAGGGCAGCACGCTGTTGTCGTTGCCCGCGGCCACGCACGGCAGCACGCCGTTGGCCCAGCAGTAGCGGATCGCATCGCGCTCGGCGGGCACGACCTCGTCCGAGAAGAAGCTCATCGACATGACCTTGAAGCCCATGTCGGCGCAGTACACGTAGGCCGGTACGTTGGCCGAGGCGTAGAAGTAGCCCGAGGAGAGCGCGGCCTTGACCGCCGCGACCTTGCAGCCTGGCGCGACGCCGCTCACGCCCAGCGAATTGTCCTGCACCGCGGCGACGATGCCGGCGCAGGCCGTGCCGTGGCTGTTGTCGTCGCTCGGGTCGGAGTCGAAGTACGCGAAGTCGTAACCGTGGATGTCGTCCACGTAGCCGTTGCCGTCGTCGTCGATCGAGTTGCCGGCGATCTCGCCCGGGTTGGTCCACAGGTTGGCGACCAGGTCGGGGTGCGTCAGCTCGATGCCCGTATCGACGATCGCCACGACCACCGAGGGGTCGCCCTTCTCGGTGTCCCAGGCGAGGTTGGCCTTGATGTGGCTCATGTGCCACTGGCTCGGGAACAGCGGATCGTTGGGCGTGTAGGCGAGCTCGCGGCGCGGGTCGAGCTGGACCTCGAGCACCGCCGGATCCGCGGCGAGGAGCGCGCGCGCCTCGTCGCGCTTGCCCTTGGGCAATTCGATCGCGCGCCAGCCGATCTGCGGCAGGTTCCACAGCTCGCGGAGCTCGAGCTCGGGGTGCAGCGCTGCCAGCGACGTGCGCGCCAGGCGTGGGTCGACGCGCAGCAGCAGGCGCTGCGGATGATGGCGCGGGGGAGCGGAAGGGCGCGCTTGCTGGGAGGAGGGGGTGAGGACCAGGAGAGCGAGAGCGAAGAGCATCAGGAGCCCGTTGGTACGGCGTGCTGCGAGCGCTGGAAGTATATGCCGTTGCGCGCCTCCCGGGCCCGCGCGAATCTCCGGCTTCCGCGCGCGAGGCCCGCCTGGGCTATTTCTTCGCGGCGTCCGCCCGCGCTTCGCTGGCCGGCGCGGGTTCGGCGAAGGCCGTCAGGAAGGTCTGGCTCTCGGAAAGGGCCTGCTCCAGCTCGCGGTCCAGGGCCCGGAACTCGGCGTCGAAGTCCTTGTAGGTGTCCTCGAGCGTGGCGATCGCGCGCGCGTTGAGGTTGTGGTGGAAGAAGAGCGCGTAGTCGGAGAGCTTCAGCACCACCGGCTCCATGCGCTTGCGCACGCCCTCCAGCGCTCCTGCGACGCGCTGCGCGCGGGCCTGCGTGTCCTGCAGCATGGCCGCGCTCTTCTTGCGCAGCGTGTCGCCCGAGAAGTGCGCCAGCTCCTCGTTCCAACCCTGGAACAGGGCCGCGGACTCCTTCTGCGCCGCGTCGATGCGCAGGCCGAGGTCCTGGGCGCGCTCGCGGCAGGCGTCGAGCGCGTCCTCGAAGTCGCCCGAGAGCTCTTCCAGCTCGACCGCCTGGGGCGCGGTCAGGCGCTGGTAGAGGTGGAAGGCTGCGCCGAAGTCTTCGCGAGCTCCGACGCACTCTTCCTGCGCCACCTGCACGCTGTCGAGCAAGTCCTGCTGCGGCGCGCTGGGGCCGCCGAACAAGAGGAACGAGGCGCCGGTCGAGCGGCACGCGAGCGTGGCGGACGAGAGCAGCGCGATCAAGAGGATGCGAGCGAGGTGCGACGGCATGGATCTCCCTGCGGACTCCGGGTGCTCGCACCCCCTCGGTCCGGCGCGTGGCGCGACTTGAGTCCGGCGGGAAAAGCCGTTCAGGTCTGACGCGGACCGCGACGCCTCCGCGACAGTCCTTCCGGGCTCAACGCACGCGCGACCCCGGATTGCCCGCGGGACTCGCGCCGCGCCCGGCGCGGAAGGGGTCGGCCTCGCGCCGCAGCACGAGGTTGTCGATCGCGCCCGAGCCGAGCTCGACGATCTCCATGCGCACGACCTCGCCGGGCAGGAAGTCCGCCGCGCTGGTGGCCGTGGCGGTCGAGGTGAAGCCCGGCTGGGGCGCGAGCGTGGTCAGGTCCAGCGTGCCGTAGCCCGGCGGCCCGTTGACGTGCACGTCCCGGGTCCAGCCGTTCGGCACCGAGAACACGCGGCTGCGGCCGAGCGCGTCGGTCAGGAAGATCTTCACGCCGCCGCCCGCCGTGTCCACGTCGATCAGGTCGATCGAGACCGGCTCGACCTTTTCCACGAACGAGAGCGGTGCGAAGTCGAACACCATCGAGCCGCCGTTGGCGGCGTCGTCGGGAAGGTCGAAGATGCCCGGCACGCTCTGGCCCGGGTTCTCCTGCAGCATGAGCGCGTTGCCGAGGCCCACCAGCAGGTCGAGGTCCGAGCTGTTCCCGTTCGGTCCGCTCGGGTCGGTGTCGAAGATGGCCAGGCCCTGATGGTGCGCGCCGATGCTGGGCTGCAGCGCGGAGAGGGAAACCAGCTGGCCGAACTCGGGTGGGGTGGAGATGTCCTGACCGTTGACCAGCGGGGTCAAGAGATCGTCCTCGCGCTCGAAGTCGAGCGTGACCGTCTGCGGCGGCGCGCTGTAGGCGATGTCGAGGTAGTCCTGGTTGGTCACGCTGAGCAGCGCGCCCGTGCGCGCGTCGAACAGCGCGCCCTGCACGAAGCGTTCGCGCGAGCTCTCGTTGATCTCGGGACCGCGCTCGGGCGGGCGCTGCACGATCACCTGCACCGAGGCGGGCGCGGTGAGGATGCCCACGAACTGCGGCGCAAAAGTGGTCGAGAGGAACGCCCCCGGCGTCTCCGAGGTGTAGAGGAAGGCCGCCACCTTCTCCAGCGGCCCGCGCCCGGAGGCGACCGTGAAGGTCAGCGAGGGCACGCTGCCGCGGCCCCACACACGCTCGTCCATGTGGATCGACCCGACCGCCACGGTGGCGGACGGGGCCGCGCTGCCCCGGCTTGCCAGGGCGAGTGCGACGACGGCGAAGCACTGCTGTAGCTTGAGCATGTTGTGATCCCGGACGTGACCCTGTGATTGCCCTGCGACCGTTCGCGATGCAAGATTGTAGAGAGGCGCAGGGGCTTTGGCCTGCCCCGAGAGGCTACTCTTCGCGTTCTTCCCCGCGATGAGCTCGCCCCAGGATCCCGCCTCGCTGCGCGCCTCCCTGCCGGAGGGCGCGGACGCCTCGGCGCTCATCCTCGCCCGCTTGCAGGCCCACGGCGCGCGGCACTCACGCTACCAGAGCCGCGGCGAGGTCGCGCGCGGCGGCATGGGCGCGATCCTGCGCGTGTGGGACGAGGACCTACGCCGCGAGCTGGCGATGAAGGTCGTGCTGGGCCAGAGCGGGCAGGCCAATGTGGGCGAGATCCCGCCCAAGATGCTGGGGCGCTTCCTGGAGGAGGCCCAGGTCACGGGCCAGCTCGACCACCCGGGCATCGTGCCGGTGCACGAGCTGGGCCTGGACGAGCGCGGGGCGGTGTTCTTCACCATGCGCCTCGTCCGCGGCCGTGACCTGAAGGAGATCTTCGACCTCGTGCAGAAGGGCGACGCGGAGTGGACCCAGACGCGCGTGCTGTGGGCGCTGCTCAAGGTCTGCGACGCGATGGCCTACGCGCACTCGAAGGGCGTGGTGCACCGCGACCTCAAGCCGGCCAACGTGATGGTCGGGCGCTTCGGCGAGGTGTACGTGATGGATTGGGGCCTGGCGCGCGTGATCGGCCAGCCAGACCGCCACGACCTGCGTCTGCGCCGCGACACCTCGCAGTCCCTGGTCGAGAGCGAGCGCCGCGCCGACGCCTCGCACTCGGCCGACTCGGTGCTGTTCACGATGGACGGCGACGTGGTCGGCACGCCGAGCTACATGGCTCCCGAGCAGGCGCGCGGCGAGATCGAGCGCCTCGGCCCGCGCTCGGACGTGTACGCCGTCGGCGCGATGCTCTACCACCTGCTGACGGGCGAGATGCCCTACGTGGCGCCGGGCGCGCAACCCTCGCAGCACATGGTGTTGCGCTGGGCGCTCGAGGGCCCGCCGCGTCCGCTGCACGTCATCAAGGCGGACCTGCCCGAGGAACTGGTGGCGATCTGCGAGAAGGCCATGGCGCGCGAGCCCGAGCAGCGCTACGCCGACATGGGTGCGCTGAGCGAGGACCTGCGCGCGTACCTCGAGAACCGCGTGGTGCGGGCGCACCGCCGCGGCGCGTGGGTCGAGTTCGTGAAGTGGATGCAGCGCAACCGCGCCCTGGCGCTGGCTTGGTCGGCGGCGTTGCTCGTGGCCGTGCTCGGCCTCACGGCCACGGCCTTCGTGCAGATCCGCGGCCGGCGCGTGGCCGAGGACGCACGCCAGCTCGCGCAGACGAACGAGCGCGCGGCGATCAAGAACCTGGCCGAGGCCGAGCGCCAACGCGCCATCGCGCAGCGCGAGCGCTCGAACGTGCTGCGCTTGTCGGCCTTCCAGGAGCTGGCCGACCTCGAGCGTGAGGCCGATGCGCTGTGGCCGGCGGTGCCAGCGAACGTGCCTGCCCTGCAAGTCTGGATGGGGCGCGCGGAGCGTCTGGTCGCCGGCCTGGAGCCGGGCGCGGACGGCGATCCGGGACATCGCCGTCAACTGGAGGAGCTGCGTGCGCGCGCGCTGACGCTGACCTCTGCCGAGCGCGAAAGTCTGCTGGCTGCCAGCCCGCGGGCGGCCGAGCTGCGCGCGGCCGAGGCCGAGGTCGCGACGCTGAGCGCGGCGGCCGAGGTGCGTGCGGGGCGCGCACAGCCAGTGGAGTTCGAGCTCGACCCTGAGCTGATGAAGCAGCCGCCGATGGAGCTCAACGACCGCGCCAACCCGCTGGTGGATCCGTCGCGCCGCTCGTTCGGGCGCGAGGCGGAGGGGCTGGCGCTGGCGCGGGCCGCCGTCGATCTGGTCGCGTCTGGTCAGCGCTTCCTGGTGCTCGACACCCTGGCCTGGGCCGCCTTTGCCTGCGGGCTGGACGAGGAAGCCTTGGCCGCCAGCAACGAGGCGCTGAAGCTGGCTCCGGCGCCGGACCGCCGCTCGATGGAGGAATACCTCGGGCAGTTGAGCCAGGCCGTGGAGGTCGCGCGCGGTCCGCGCGGCGGCGAGGCCTTGGCCGCGGCGCGCACGCGCCTCGCGAGCCTCGAGCTCGAGGTCTTCGGCGCCAGCCAGCCGCGCTTCGAGCACGAGGACGATCGCTGGTGGTTCGGGCAGCTCTCCGAGCTGGTGCGCGCGATCGAGGACTTCGCCGATCCCGAGCGCGGTCTTCTGCGCGGACTCTCGCCGCGCCACGGCTGGGGCGTCGCGCGGCGCATCGAGTTCGCGCGCACGCTCGAGCAGCGCTCGCGCGAGGGCGCGGCAGCGGTCGCGAGCTGGGGCGCGGCGATCGCGCGCGTGCGCGTGAACTACGGCGGGCTCGAGCTCGCCCCGCAGCTCGGGCTCGTGCCGCTCGGGCCCGATCCGCGCTCCGGCCTGGAGGAGTTCGCCGACCTCGCCACCGGCGAGCCGCCGCGCAGGCGCGACGACGGCAGCCTGGAGCTCCTGCCCGCCTCGAGCGTGGTGTTCGTGCTGCTGCCCGGCGGCAAGTCGTACCTCGGCGCGCAGCCTTCCGATTCCGAGCGGCCGAACTTCGATCCCGCCGCCCAGCCCGACGAGGGCCCGGTGAACGTGGTCGAGCTGGGGCCGTTCCTGCTCGCGAAGTACGAGCTCACACAGGGACAATGGCGGCGCTTCACCGCGCGCGCGCCGAGCAAGTACCTCGCCGGCACGCAGGTGCGCGGGCGCGCGCTGAGCGAGCTTTCGCCGGTCGAGCGCGTGAGCTGGTTCGAGGTCGAGCGCGAGCTCGCACGCCTGGGGTGGCGCCTGCCTACCGAGGCCCAGTGGGAGTACGCCGCGCGCGCCGGCAGCGAGACGCCCTGGTGGCCTGGCGACGAACCCGCCGCGCTGCAAGGCGCCGCGAACCTGGCCGATCGCTTCGCGCAGGCGAACGACGCGCCGTTCGTCGCGTTCCAGGAGGAGCTCGACGACGGGCACCTCACGCACGCGCCGGTCGGGAGCTTCGAGCCCAACGCCTTCGGTCTCCACGACGTGCTCGGCAACGTCTACGAGTGGTGTCGCGACGAGTACCGCGCGGATGGCGCGCCGACGGCCAAGGGCGAGGGCTTGCGTACGGGCGGCAACTCGACGACGCGCGTCGTGCGCGGCGGCTGCTACGCCTCGCTGGCCGTGGCGGCGCGCAGCTCCAAGCGCGATTCAGCCGGGCCGGAACTCGAGACCGAGACCATCGGTGTGCGTCCGCTGCGGCCGCTCGAGTGATCCCCGAGCCCTGAACGCTCAGCGCGGCTCCGTCTCGCCCTGCGGTCCGCGCGAGAGCGCGCGCAGGAAGGCCACCAGGTTGCGCGCGTCGGCGTCGCTCATCTCGAGCGGCGCCAGCGCCGGATCCAGCGCGGCGTTCGCGTGTCCGCCCTGGCGGTAGAACGCGACCACGTCCTCGAGCGTGGCCAGGCTGCCGTCGTGCATGTAGGGCGCGGTGCGCGCCACGCCGCGCAGGGTAGGCGTCTTGAAGCGCCCGCGGTCCGCGGCCGCACCGGTGAGCGCCGCGCGCCCGGGCTCGGGCTCGCCGTCGCGCAGGCCCACGCCGGTGTTGTGGAAGTCCTCGTCGCTGAAGTTCGCGCCCGAGTGGCAGCGCCAGCAGCCGCCGCGGCTCTCGTAGAACCACAGCCCGGCGCGCTCGGCGTCGTCGAGCGCGTCGAAGTCGCCGGCGCGGAAGCGGTCCACCGGGCTGTCGCCCAGCACCAGGCGCCGCACGTAGGCCGCCAAGGCGCGCGCGAGGCCCTCGCGATCGGGTGCGCGGCCTACGGCCAGCGCGAAGTGCGCGCGGTAGCTCTCGTCGGCGTTCAGACGCGCCAAGGCCTCGTCCAGCGGCAGCGCCATCTCCAGCGGGTTCTCGATCGGCAGCAGCGCCTGCTCTTCGAGCGTGGCCGCGCGCCCGTCCCACATGAAGTGCGCTCCGTAGGCGCGGTTCAGCAGGCTGGGGGAGTTGCGCTCGGTGAGCTGTTCGCGCACGCCGCGCGAGCGCGCGCTCGAATCAGCGAAGCCGAGCTCGGGCTTGTGGCACGAGGCGCAGGCGACGCTGCGGTCGGCCGACAGCAGTGGATCGAAAAACAGGCGCGCGCCGAGGCCGGCGAGCGCGTCGCTGTCGGCTGTCTCGTTGGCCACGCGCTCGGGCAGGCCGGCCGGCGTGCGCAGCGGCGGGACCGTGGGCAGAGGCACGGGACCGGCCTGTGCCGCGAGCGCGATTCCGGCCAGGGCGATCCAGCGCGGGAGCATCGCGAGGGAGCATATCTCGCCCCGCACGGCTCGGGTGCGCCGGTGCGGCGCCCTGCGCGACTCACACAGGCGTGGCCGGATCCGGCATCCGCCACGCTGGGAGGGGTCGCCGCGCGCCGGCCACGAACGTTGCGATATCCCACGCTGCGCCTGGCGTCCGGATCCCGGGAACCCACCTCGAACATCGACCGGCCGCGCCCGGGGATGGACGGCCAGCGAAAAGGCGCGAGAATGGTCGCCCCAAGGAGTTCCGCGGGCCGCAAACCGAGGTCCGCATGACCGGAGGTCGAGACATGCGCATGAAGCCGAGCTGGCTGGTCCTGTCCCTGTTCGTCGCGCCCGTCGTGTGGGCGCAGGAGAAGCCTGAGCAGAAGTCCGAGAACAAGGGCGAGGCCAAGCCCGACTTCCCGAGCTTCGAGGAGACCTCCAAGGACTTCGAAAAGGTCGTCTCGACCGCCGAGGGCACGAGCTTCTACGGCCTGTGGCAGCGCAAGAAGGACGGCCAGATGCTGGCCGAGCTGCCCGCGAACTTCGCCAGCCAGAAGGAGTTCTTCGCTCTCACCAACCCGACGGGCGAGCTCTTCGCCGGCCTGCAGCTGGGCGAGAAGTACGTCTACTGGAAGCGCTTCGACAAGCGCGTGGCGTTGATCGAGCCCAACCTCGAGGTGCGCTCTTCGGGCGACCAGGCGTCGAAGGACTCGGTGCAGAACCACTTCACCGACCGCGTGCTGGTGGACGTGCCGATCGTGTGCATGGGCCCGAACGGCCAGCCGGTGATCGATCTGGACGAGCTCCTGGTCGGCAACCTGAGCTCGTTCTACGGCGAGGGCAACGCCAAGAAGGGCCTGGCCACGATCAAGAAGGCCAAGGCCTTCCCCAAGAACATCGAGGTGGCCTTCGAGGTCCCGGTGGGCGCGAGCGGCGCGCTCAAGACTTTCCACTACTCCATCTCCGAGGTGCCCGACAACCCCGGCTACAAGCCGCGCAAGGCTGATGGTCGCGTGGGCTATTTCACGACCTCGTTCCGTGACCTCGGCAAGTTCCGCGACGACGAGGTGTGGCAGCGCTACATCACGCGCTGGGACCTGGAGAAGGCCGACCCGTCGCTGAAGCTCTCGCCGCCCAAGGCGCCGATCGTCTTCTACCTCGAGCACACCGTGCCGGTGCGCTATCGCCGCTTCGTCAAGGAGGGCGTGCTGGCCTGGAACAAGGCCTTCGAGAAGGTCGGCATCTCCGACGCCGTCGTGGTCCAGTACCAGGACAAGACGACCGGCGCGAACATGGAGAAGGACCCCGAGGACGTGCGCTACAACTTCATCCGCTGGCTGTCGAACGACATCGGCACCGCCATCGGGCCGTCGCGCGCGCACCCCGAGACGGGGCAGATCCTGGACGCCGACGTGGTGCTCACCGACGGTTGGATCCGCCACTTCTGGCACCAGTCGAACGAGTTCCTGCCGCAGACGGCGATGGAGGGCATGGGCAGCGAGACGCTGCGCTGGCTCGACCAGCACCCCGACTGGGATCCGCGCGTGCGCCTGGCCGCGCCGGAGGAGCGCGATCGCCTCACGCTCGAGGCCCAGCGCCGGACCTTGCTCGGGCCGGTGGCCTACGACGCGGCCTTCGGCGACGGCGCCATCCTCGGCAACGACTCGGTCTTCCAGCTGGCCTCGAGGCTGCCGCGGTCGGCCAACCTGTGCATGGCCTCCGAGGCCAAGGCGCAGAGCATGGCCTTCGCCGGCTTCATGCTCGACGTCTTCGGCCTGCTGGGCGTGCGCCCGGCCGACGGCGGCAACGGCGAGTCGATCGACGGCATCCCCGAGTGGTTCCTGGGCCCGGTGCTGACCGAGCTCGTCAGCCACGAGGTCGGCCACACGCTCGGTCTGCGGCACAACTTCAAGGCTTCCAGCATCTACTCGCTGGAAGAGATCAACAGCCCCGAGATGAAGGGCAAGAAGCCCTTCGCCGGCTCGGTCATGGACTACCTGCCCATCAATGTGGTGCTGAACGAGAAGGGCGAGCTGCAGGGCGACATCGACATGCTCGGCATCGGGCCCTACGACCTGTGGGCGATCGAGTACGGCTACACCTTCGACGAGCCGACCAAGGTGCTCACGCGCGTGTCCGAGCCCGAGCTGGCCTACGCCACCGACGAGGACACGGTCGGGCCGGATCCGCTGGCGCGGCGCTACGACTTCGCCGGCGATCCGCTGAGCTTCGCGCAGAGCCGCATGAAGCTGGTCGAGCTCTCGCGCGGTCAGATCCTCGACAAGTTCGTCAAGGACGGTCAGCCCTGGGCCAAGGCGCGCCGGGGCTATCTGGTCACGCTCGGCTCGCAGACCGGCGTGGTCAGCATGATGGCCAACTGGCTGGGTGGCTCGTTCGTGAACCGCGACCACAAGGGCGACCCGGGCAACCGCAAGCCCCTGGAGGCCGTGCCGGCCGAGAAGCAGCGCGCGGCGCTCGCCTTCGTGCTCGACAACAGCTTCCAGGACAAGGCCTTCGGCCTGGACTCCGAGCTGCTCGCGCGCATGTCGGTCGAGCGCTGGGAAGAGGACGGCAGCGCCTTCGAGGAGCCGACCTACCAGGTGCACGACCGCATCGCCGGCGTGCAGGCGTCGGTCATGACCATGCTGCTCGATCCGACCAAGCTGCGCCGTCTGTACGACAGCGAGCTCTCGGTCGCGGCCGACGTGGACGTGCTGACGCTGCCCGAGCTGCTGGACACGATCTCCAAGTCGGCCTGGGCCGAGATCGGCTTCGGGGGCAACGGTGCCAAGGCGCACGAGGCGTCCTTCGCCAAGGCCAAGGCCTTCACCGTGCGCGCGCCGGCGATCTCGAGCCTGCGCCGCAACCTGCAGCGCGAGCACCTCGAGCGCATGATCGACCTGGCGCTGCAGAAGGGCAACTCCTCGGCCACGCGTTCGATCGCGTTGCTGGCGCGCATGACCCTCGACAACCTGGGCAAGGCGATCGAGGCCTGCATGGGTGAGGAGCTCGACGCCTACACGCGCGCGCACCTCGCCGATGCCAAGGCGCGCATCGTGAAGACGCTCGACGCGAGCTACAGCTACAACGCTCCGAGCTCCGCGCCGGTGATCTTCAATACCCGCCGCGGGCAGGACGAGCCGCGCTAGGCCGCCCGCGTCCCAACGCCCGGGCCCGTCTCGATCCCGATCGCGACGGGCCCGGTCCGTTTGCCGGGCGGAGGGTAGAATGCTCCTGGAGGACTTCCCCGAATGCTGCGCCGCGCTCTGCTCGCCTTCCTGTGCCTGTCCGTCCTGGTCGCTCCCGCGAGCGCCACCTGGTCGATCGTGGTCGTCAATCGGCGCACGGGCGAGGTCGCGGTCGGCGCGGCCACCTGCATCGCACGCATCAACCTGCTCTCGGGGCTGACCACGATCGTGCCCGGCGTGGGCGCGGGCGTGATCCAGGCTTCGGGGGACTCAGCCGACCTCCTGCCGATGACCGCGGCGTTCGGCCTGCACCTCGATCCGTCCGACATTCTCGACATCGTGATCGCGGCCGACACCGCGCCGCGCGTGCTGCAGACGGGGATCGTGGCGCTCTATCCGGGGGCGCCGGTGACCTATACCGGCACCGGCTGCGGACGTGCCAAGGGTGGACGCGTGGGCGAGGTGGGCGACTACGCCTACGCGATCCAGGGCAACGTGCTGGCCGGCACCGCGGTCCTCGACGCGGCCGAGGCGGCGCTGCTGAACACGCTCGGCGACACCTCGCAGAAGCTGATGGCCGCGATGCAGGCCGCGCGCGCGCTGGGCGGCGACGGGCGCTGCTCGTGCGACTTCAGCCGCCCCGACAGCTGCGGAACGCCGCCGCCGAACTTCCAGAAGTCGGCCCACGTCGGCTTCATGGTCGTGGCGCGCGTGGGCGACGACGTGCCGCCGTGCGTGGCGCCCAACGGCAACGACTGCTCGGACGGCGCCTTCCACCTGCGCCTGAACATCCGCGGCGCCGATGCCAGCGAGAGCGATCCCGACCCGGTCGATCAGCTCACCCAGCGTTACGCCACCTGGCGCACGAACCACGCCGGCCGCCCGGACGGCATCCTCTCGACGGTGGACGCGGTCGAGGCGCTGCCGGCCGACGGCGTGACGAAGCGCGTGGTCACCGTGCAGCTCGTCGACCTCGAGGGTGTGCCCCTCGACCACGGCGGCGCCAGCGTGCAGGTGACCTCGGCCGATGGTGCGCGCCTGCACGTGGTGCCGAGCCCGGTCGCCGACCTGGGCGACGGGCGCTACCGCTTCACGCTGGCGAGCACGCATGCGGTGGGCACCGATCGCCTCTTGATCACGGCCGAGGACGATCTCGTGCACGCCAAGCTGTACCCGTTCCCCGAGGTGCGCAGCGAACCGCCCACGGCCCTGCACGCCGGGCGCACGAAGCTCTCGGCGAGCCGCGGTGGCGAGGTGCCGTTCGTGCTCGATCTGCCCGCGCTCGCCGGCGGTTCCTACCTCGTGCTGGCCAGCGCCAGCGGCACCGCGCCGGGCACGCCCATGGGCCGTGCGGGGCTCCTGCCGCTCGTGCGCGACCCGTGGTTCACGCTCTCCGCGCGCATGGCGGGCGATGCACGCTTCCTGCCCGGCACGCGCGGTGTGCTGGACGCCAACGGGCGCGGCGAGGCGAGCTTCGTGGCGCCGAGCGGCGCGCTGCTGGCGCTGATCGGCACGCGTCTCTCGTGGGCCGCTGTCGCGGCGACGGACGCGCAGGCGAGCACGACGCCGCCGGTGACGCTCGAGATCGTGCCCTGAACGGTCGGGGCGCAGCCGCGGCCCGAGACGGACGTCAGCGCGCTTCTAGCACCACCGCCAGCTCGTGCGCCGCCACGTGCACCTCGATCGAGAGCGAGCGGTCGTCGAGCAGCGAGTGCAACGCGGGCAGCGCCGCGCGACCGAGCGTGCTGGCGCGCGTCGCGACCTCCGTGCGCCACTGCGCGTTCTCGAACTAGGGCGCCGACAGCGCCTGGGCGAGCTGATCGGTCACGTCCTGGACGCGCACTGCGAGCTGCGCGTCGATCTCCGGCGCAGCGAGGGCTTCGCGTTGCGCGGCTGCGAGTGAGCCTTCGACCGCCGACGGTTCCTGGCGCGCGGGCGCGACCTCGGCCAAGGCTTCCGTTTCGACCGGGCTCGTGAGCCCCCGTTCCGTGCTCGTCGAGAGCGCGCGGAAGGTCAGCAGCGCAGCGGCGCAGCCGAGCGCGACGAGGGACAGGGAGAACCAGCGGAGGGGGCCGTTCATGCGGAACTCGGACAGGGTGGACTCCGGAGCGGACGAGCGAAGTATGTCCGTCGCGCGTGGCTGCGGTCGGTGGAATCTCTTTCCGCCGCCGGGCGCGCTATGCTCTCGCGTCCTCGCCAATCAAGGAATCCCGCATGCGCCGCCTGCTGCTCGCCTCACTCCTGTGCCTCGTTTGCGCTTGCGCCGTCGGGCGTTCGGCCGAGAACGTGCCGCTCGACGCAGAGAAGCTTCACAGGCTGCAACCGGGCACGAGCACGTCCCGTGAGGTGGTCGAGCTGCTCGGCGCTCCGGTCGACGTCGTGCAGCTCGGCAAGCGCAGCGCCTACCTCTATCAGTTCACCAGCACCAAGACCGCGGCGCTGATCCTGCTGGTCGCCAACTTCTACAACTCCGACCAGCGCGCCGACCGCGCCTGGGTGTTCTTCGACGAGAACCAGATCCTGTCGCACGTGGGTGTGACCCTCGCCGGCGGCGACACCGAGTACGCGATGCCCTGGGAAGACGTGCACCACCAGGACTGAGATGCGCGCGCTACCCGCCTCGCTCGCGCTGCTGTGCGCCGTCACGGGCTGCGTGTCGGTGAACTGGACGCGCGAGTCGCGCTACGCGCCGGTGGCGAGCGAACACCTCGCGCGTCTCGAGGCCGGCCGCACTCAGCTCGGCGACTGCTTGGCCGACCTTGGTGCGCCGCTGTGGGTCTGGGAGCACACCGAGGGTGGACAGGACGGCGCCGCGCTGGCCTACGGCTGGTTCGACGAGGAGGACGTCGGCGTGAACGTCAGCGTGCCGGTGACCGACAACAGCTCGGCCTCCTTCGACTACACCACGCTCGACGCGCGCCTGCACGGGCTGGTGCTGTTCTTCGACGAGCGCTGGGTGCTGACCTCGTTCCGCACCGGTTGGCTGAGGGACCTGACGCGTGAGGTGCGCCGACCGCCGACGGCGCTCGAAGAAGACGCTTGAGGCCCTAGCGCTAGTGCTGTGATTCACGCACAGAGGCCTTTATCCCGGGCCGCCTGCGTCCGCCGCGGCGTTGCGCCTTCTCCGAGACTTGCACCGAAGGGGATATCCCCTGCGCTCAAGTTGCCCCAACATCTTGGGGTCCCCCTGCTCGGACCTGAGCGCCCGCTCGGTCAGCCAGGCCTCGGACGGCTTGCAGCGCGCGCAGCAGAAGGCCTCAGGCTACCGCAGCTTCGCGAGGGCACTTC
>SIAI01000054.1 GCA_009691855.1 Planctomycetota bacterium
CCCGCGGTCGGCGTGGATGGTGAGTTTTCCGGGCTCGATCCCTTCCTTGGCGATCGTCGCTGCGATCAGCTTCTTCGCGAGAACTGCGCTCTCACGCGGCGCGACCATCCAGCCCACGACCTTGCGGCTGAAGACGTCGAGGATCACGTAGAGATGGAAGTAGTTCCACTTGCGCGGCCCCTTGAGCTTGGTGATGTCCCAGGACCACACCTGGTTCGGCCCCGTCGCAAGCAGCTCAGGCCTGGTGTACACGGGCCGGCGCAGCTGATCGCGCCGCTCACGCACCTCGCCCTGGGCGCCGAGGATGCGGTACATCGTGCTGAGCGAGCAGAGGTAGTTGCCTTCGTCCAGACTGGCTGCCCAGACTTGCGGCACGGACAGATCGACGAAGCGCGGTTCGTGCACGAGATCGAGCACGCGCTGGCGTTCGGCGCCCGAGAGCGCTCTCGGCGAGGTCTTGCGAGGCCGTGTTTCACGCTGGGAGCCCGGCGTCCCGTGCGAAGTAGGGGTCTGCGCGCGGTACCAGGTCGCGCGCGGGAGGCCAACGGCCGCGCAGGCATCTCGCACGCCGAGCCAGTCGTGGATCGTAGAGACGGCCTGCATCAGTCGTCCCCTTCGAGCTCGTGGCTCTTCAGGGGGATCCCCAGCAGCTCGTGCACTTTTTTTTGGAACGCGATGATGGCCTCGGCCTTGGCGAGGCGCTTCTCGAGCTTGTGCTTCTCACGCTCGAGCTGGATCTCGCGCACGCTCGGCCTCGACTTCGGCGCGGGACCACGCCTCTGGTTGAGGCCCGCGATGCCGCGCTCGCGAAGCTGCTTGCGCCACATGGTCAAGTGCGACGAGTACAGCCCCTCGCGACGCAAGAGCTCGCCCACCTCGCCCGTCTTCAGGCACGCGTCCGCACGCCGCACGATCTCCGCCTTGTATTCGGCCGTGAACTGCCGCCGCTTCGCACGAGCCAGCACCTCGGGGTCCGGCCCAGCTCCCATGGCGGGAAGCCCTCCGCTACGCTCCGTGCTCCCCGCCATGGGAGCTGTCTTGCCGTTGATCTCGTCTTCCTGCACTGGGTCTCATCCTTCTGCCCACCACACTGATCTGGGGATCGAAGGCTGTCTCACACACGTTGACACGGAGGGTCCGCGCTGCCCACCGCCGTCTGGATCAACCCGCCCACGGCAGCGCCCATCGCGCTCGCTCAGTGATCTCACATGCAGGCTGTCTCAAACTCGTTGACAACTACCGAAGCCTCTGATCCCAGCTCCGGGCACGCAGATGGGTTGGCTGAGGCTCTCGGCGGGACGACTTCGCGGCGTGCTCACTTTTCGGCGCATTTTCTCCGCGGGCGCCAACGCCAAGGGGATGACCGGCATCTTCGCGCTACAGTTGTCCCATGTCCCACCCCGAGAAGATCTCAAGCCCTCCTCTAGGTGGGACCCCTCTTCTCCTGGACACAGGCTCCCTGCGGCGCGTCCACCTCGACCTTCTTGGCCGCCCGCCCTACGCCACCGAGGTCACGGAATGGCTTGGGAAGGAGCGCGCTGCGCTCGTCGATCGGACCCTCTCCGGCGAGGAGTACTGGGGCAACTGGCTCGAAGAGCAGCTCTACTATTTTCTACTGATCGACAACTTCCGTCCTCTCACCGAGGGTGTCCAAGAGATCCCGGCCTTGGTAGTGCATCGATCTCTGAGTGCACGTGAAGCGCTCCACCGGATCTGCCTGTCCTCCAGTTTCGATCGTCGGAACCCAGGCCCTGACACCTTCGTGACCGTGGTGATGGAGCAGCTTCTCGGCCTCACCGTCCAAAAGACCACGCAGGAACTCGAGATTGGAAAGAGACTCTACGATGGTAGATCAGGGCACTTTTTGGGGCGGACGGGGAGCTCCCAGGCAGATGTGGTGCACATCGCCGTCGCAGACGACCGAGCTCTTGTCCATTTCCTCAGTCGGGAGCACGAGCGGTTGCTGCGAGCGCTGCCGGCGCCAGGTGACCTTGCCCGGTGGAACGCGAGCCTGAAGGAAGACGAGTTCTCTCTGCCTTCGATCCTTCGAGAGTGGTTCACCTCGTCGACCTACGACCGGCGCCTAGCCACTCGACGTCCGGAGCCGAATCGACTGTTCATCCGCGCGCTTTTCGTAGATCTGTTTGGGCGCCTTCCCGTGGACGACGAAGCGCAGCGCATTCGGAGCGCCCTCGATGGGCTTGCCGATCCGACTCCCCTGCGCTCGCTCGTCGCTCGCTTGATCCTCGACTCAGGGAAAGCTCCTGTACCCGATCGATCCGGGATTCAGGATCCCGCGGCCTGGGTTCGCGGTTCATTCGAGCGTTTGCTCGGCCGTACCCCAGGAGTGAACGAACTGGCCGTCTTCCTGGATGCGATGGGAGATGCGGACTGCCGTCCGGCAACGGTCCTGTACGCTATCGTCTCGCATCCCGAGTACCAGACTTGGTGAACCGAGTAGGTGCCCCATGAACCATTTCGATCGCAGAGACCTTCTGAAGGCTGGGCTCGGAGCTGCGGCCCTGGGACTGGAGAACCCCGCGTTCTCCGCGGCCATGCAAGGACGCAGGACTAAACGCGCCATCGTGGTAGCCTTCGCGGGCGGGATTCGTACGCTTGAGACCTTTGCGGCGCCCGCCAACGTTCCGAACCTGATGCGCATTGCGCGCGAAGGAGTGGTCTACTCGCGCGCACGGGCGACCAACCTCGGGCATTTCGGATCGACGCTCTCCATCTTCACCGGGATTTCCGAGCCGCGGGGGATCCGTGACAACACTCGCGGGGCCGACCCCACGCTGTTCGAATACGTGCGCAAGGATCTCGGCTGGAAGCCGGGCGAAGTGTGGATCAGCACCTCCGGCGGAGTTCAGGAAGCCAACGCGTCCTACAGCCTGCACCCGGAATACGGAGCACGCTACGGTGCGAACACGGTCGACGGCGACGGAATCTTCAACGCCGAGTTCAAGGGCATCCTGGATGCATATGGACGTCCCCGGGAGTTGGCTCCTGGCGAGCAGGCCCTGCTCGACAAGATGCGTCGTTCGATCGAAGGAAGTCAAGGCGGCGGCGACCCGGAGTCGGTTGCGCGGGTCGAGCGCTTCTTGCTGGATGAATTGAAGCGTGGGACCCAAGAACTCAACGGCCTCGGCGCTGCCGATGCCAAGGCCTTCCGTGTCGCCAGGAACCTGCTCTCTGTGTTCAAACCGCGCCTCCTTGCGGTAGTTGTGCGCGAGGCCGATGTTGCGCACAACAGCTTCAACAACTACGTGCAAGTCCTGCGGCGCAACGACGAGATGCTGGGCGAGCTCTGGGATGCCGTGCAGGCGGACAAGGAGCTCGCCGATTCGACCGCGCTGTTCGTCCTGCCCGAGTTCGGGCGCGATGCCGACCTCAACTCACGACGAGGCCTAGACCACGGTGATGGATCCGAGGAGCTGAAGTACGTCTCCTTGCTCTGTGCAGGTCCGGACTTCCGCCGTGGCGAGAGTGTCCAGGAAGAGGTGCGCACGATCGACGTGTGCACGACGGTCTGTCACCTCCTGGGCGCGGATCCGCGCTACGCCCGGGGTCGCCGCCTGACGCGCTTGCTGTCCTAGCCAGAGCGCATGCGCTTCCGCCTGGTCATTCGTCGCGGGCTGGTAGGGTTCCTCGCGCTCCTGGTAGGTGTGCCGCACCTGTCCAACGCTCAGGGCTCCGGCCACGCCCAGGCTCTGCGGGTGCACCTGGATGATAGCGGGTGTCGCTCTTGCCACGCCGGGATCGAGGAGATGCATTCCGAGTCAGGTCTCGACTGTGTCTCGTGCCATGGGGGCAACGGCACGGCCTCGACCCAAATCGAAGCACACGTGCGCGCACCCGTTGTGCAAGTCGAGGACGAGCGCGTGGCCCCGCTCGACAGGGATCTGGCCTGGTTGCAGTTCCGGAATCCAATGGATCTGCGCGTGGTCGACCGCACGTGCGGCACCTGTCACGCCGCCGCGTGCTCGGACCTGGCGCTCAGCCTGCACGCCACGACTGCGGGCCACCTTTCCGATGGCTACTACGAGATGGGGCTGCTCGCCCAGCCAGGGTCGCGCTACGGAGTGTTTCCGGTACCGGCAGCACGCGGACGGGAAGGCGAGGTCGAGGCGCTCGTTCAGGTTCCGCCGTTCGATGCGCGCGCACCCAAGGACGAGCTCTCCACCCACTACACGGACCTCACGCGCAAGGAGTGCATGCAATGCCACCTTTGGTCCCAGGGGCGCGCGGTGCGCGGGCGGATCGGCTTCGACGGCGACTACCGCGGCGCGGGTTGCGCCACTTGTCACGTGCCATACGCCCTTGAAGGGCTCTCCTCCAGCAGCGATCGCCAGGCCGTGCGCAGCGAACCTGGCCATCCCCAGCGACACGAACTGCTGAAGGCACCACCTACGCAGACTTGCGCTGCGTGTCACTACGGGGATGCCTCGATCGGACTGTGCTTCCGCGGCCTGTCCCAGCTGCCGCCGAACGCGCCCGGCGGTCCGGAGATCCCCGGTACGACCGGCCAGCAGTTGAATCGTGCCTTCTATCTGAGCGATCCGGCGCTGGTTCCGCCCGACGTGCACCACGAGCGCGGGATGCACTGCATCGACTGCCACACGCAGGACGACGTGATGGGGGACGGTCGGCTGCACGGGCAGATGGAGCACGCGGTCGAGATCACTTGCAGCGCGTGCCACGGTTCGTTCACCGAGGTGGCGACTCTGCGCACGGAGCGCGGTAGGCCACTCGAGCACGTGCGCTGGGACGGAGCCCGGGTCGTCCTGACCAGCAAGGTCGATGGGCGCGAGCACGTCGTGCCGCAGGCCGTTCACGTGCTCGATCCGTCCCGGCCCGAGTACGACGCTGACGCCACGCACGCCATGAACTCGGCGCACGCGAACCTCGAGTGCTACGCCTGCCATGCAGGCTGGAACCCGAACTTCTTGGGCTTCCACTTTTCGCGTCTGGAGCAGCTGACCCAGCTCGACCTGCTCTCCGGCAAGCGCACGCCCGGCCGGGTGACCACCCAGGAGAAGGTCTTCTCGACCTGGAAGGGCTTCTACGCCGGCCGCAACGAGCGCGGAGCCATCGCGCCCTTCCTGACGGGCTTCTCGACGATGGGCAGCGTGTGGGATGAGCAGGGACAGCTCGTGCTCGATCAGGTCATGCCCGTGACGGCCAAGGGGCTGTCGGGGATGACCATGATCCACCACCAGCCGCACACGACTCGGCCGACCGCGCGCTCATGCGTCGAGTGCCACCGCACGGCGACCACCTGGGGCATGGGCTCGCCGAACTTCCGCCTGGCACGCCAGCTCGCCTTCTCGGCCGACGAGCGCGGGGTCGAGGTGATCGGGCTCGAGCGTGCCGACCTGACGCGCTCCGCCTTGCTGGCCAAGGTGCCTCTGGCCGGGATTCGCGACCTGGCTGTCGACGTGGATCCGCTCCAGGGGCATGCGCACCACGTCTACGCCGCCGAGGGCGCCCACGGGATCCACGTGATCGACGTGCGCCAGCCGACCGCGCCGAAGCGCGTGGCCTTCGTCGCCTGCGTCGATCCACGCCGTATTGAGCTCGCCGGTCAGCAGCTGTACGTCGCCGACGGCGCCGGAGGGCTGCGCATCTTCGACGTTTCCAAGCCGGAGGGTATCCACGAAGTCGGTCGCCTGGCGACGGTCGAAGCGAACGACGTCGAGGTGAGTTGGCCGTGGGCCTACGTGGCCGACGGACCCGCGGGCCTGTGCGTGGTCGACGTGAGCGCGCCCATCGCGCCACGCTTCCTCGCCGAGTGCGACCTCGTCGGCGGTTCGCGCCTGGCCAATCAGGCAGTCGCCGTCGCCAGCCTGTTCCAGTACAGCCGGCCGAAGGCGGCGCAGGGTGCTCCGACGAATGAGCGCACGCGGGCCCGGAACCTGTGCGCCGTCCTCGACCGAGAGAAGGGCCTGTTCCTGCTCGACGTGACCGAGCCGGAGCTGCCGCAGGTCCTGTATCCTTCGCCCGAGGACATTGCGCGGTCGCGCGGGCCGGCCGAGCCCATCTTCATCGACCTGGCTTTGCTCACGCAGGTCGACCTCGCCGATGCGCAGGGTGGCGAGCCCACCGCCGAGCGCGACTACGCCTACGTCCTGTCCGAGCGCAGCGGCGATCAGAAGCGTTCGTTCATCGCCCTGTACGACGTGAGCGATCCGCTCAACGTCCCGCGCCGCGAGCGCAACCGGGCGCCCTCCGGCTACGCGGCCGAGCAGCTTGTGCTGGCCGACTTCTACACCCCACCCACGCGCCGGCGCATCGCGCTCGCCGCGGGAGGGCGCGGCGTGAGCCTATCCGACCTCTCCACGACCAAGGAGCCGGCCCAGATCGGGCTCCTGCCGGGGTTGTTTGACACGCACGCCCTGGCCGTGGAGCAGTTCGCCTTCGACCGCATGATCGACGAGAGCGGTCGGCCCGAGAAGGATCTGAGCCACGCGGGCTCGCGCTGGTTGTGGCTGACCGAGGTCGAGCGCGTCCTGTCAGTGTCCAAGGAGGCTCTGGGCACCGATCTCTTGTACCGACGCTCGGGGCCAACCCCGAGTCTGACGGCGCGCGAGCACTTCAACACGCTCGACAGCGATCGTTCGGGAGCGCTCGAGGGCGAGGAGTATCGGCCCGGCGGCGGCGCGGGGATCGACCTGGACGGCGACGGGCGCATCCTGCTGGGCGAGCTCGTCCGCGCTGGAGTCAAGCAAGAGCTCGCCGAGACCCGCGCGCCGGAGGCAGCGAGGACCGAGGCCGCCGAAGTCCCGCTCCGGGCCGAACTCGCGCGCCTGCTCGTGGGCACCGACCCGTATCGCTTCGACGCCGACAAGAACCGCGCGCTCACGCGCGCCGAGGCCGAGCGCGCGTTCTTCGCGGCCCTCGACCTAGATGGGGACGGCGCGCTGACGCGCGACGAGCTCTCGCGCCATCCTGGCGAGTTGCGGCGGCTGCGCTTCGGCGACCGGCGTGCGCGCGAGGACTTCGCGCGCATCGACAAGAACAAAGACGGCCACGCCGCGCCGCGCGAGTTCCACCTGGCGGACGCCGAGTGGGAGGCGCTCGACGCGGACCACGACGGTTCTCTGCGCCTGATGGAGCCGCCGCTGGAGGTCCAGCGCCAGCGCGGCCTCGTCCTGGCGGGCTCGGAATGGCCCTCGCTGCGCACGACGCTGATCCTGCTGGCGCCCGGGATCACCATCGAGACCCTGCTGGCGACCTTCGACCGCGACGGCGACGAGACTCTGGATCAACGCGAGCTCAAGGCCCGCCCCGACCTCCTGCAAAATCTGGACGCCAACCGCGATGGACGCGCCGAGCGCGCCGAGATCGGCACCGTACTGCGCCGCATCCTCGACGAGGGGGCGGCGAAGACCCTGTGCGACGACTTCCTCGGCCGCTGGGACCTGGATGGGAGCGGTGTGGTCGAAGAGGACGAGTTGCCCGCCGCGATCCGCCCGCGCTTGAAGGGCGACTAGTGTCCCTTCCCCGAAGCAGCGCCAACAATCCGCCGCACTGAATCGCCGCTGGCGGCGTTGCGCCTACTCCGAGCATTGCAGCGAATACGCGTCGTCGGCGCGCCTGGCCAGCGACGATCCATCACGGCGCCTTGTTGGCGCTACTTCGGGGAAGGAACACTAGCCAGGCGAGCGACGCAGGCCGTGCGAGCGCCGCGGGTCCGAACCGGGCGGCCTTCGGGGTGCCCACGGCGGCTGCTAGACTCCAGCGCTGGGAAGGGTGCTTTTGCTACCTTGCCGGTCTTTCATGCCCTCCTCCGCACCCGTTCCGAGCACCTCGCTCACCGCCACCGGTCTGCCGGCGCGGAAGCCGGCCTGGCTGAAGGTGCCGCTGCCCGGCGGCGAGGGCTATGCGAAGCTCAAATCCCTGGCGCGCGAGCTGCGTCTGCACACGGTCTGCGAGGAGGCTCGCTGCCCCAACGTCGGCGAATGCTGGGCCGGGGCGCACCCCACGATGACGCTGATGGTGCTGGGCGACGAGTGCACGCGCATGTGCCGCTTCTGCGCCGTCAAGACCAGCCTGCGCCCACCCGCGCCCGATCCTGACGAGCCCCGCAACGTGGGCGCGGCCGTGGCGGCGATGGGCGTGGGCTACGTGGTGATCACCTCGGTCGATCGCGACGACCTGGCGGACGGCGGCGCCGGCCACTACGCCGAGTGCGTGCGCGAGATCCGCCATCAGAGCCCGACCACCGTGATCGAGACGCTGATCCCGGACTACGTTGGCTCCGACCTGGCCACGCTCCTGGCTGCGCCGCCCGACGTGCTCGCGCACAACGTCGAGGTCGTGCCGCGCCTGCAGCGCAAGATTCGTGACCCGCGCTGCTCCTTCGAGCGTTCGCTGGAGACGCTGCGCGGCGCGAAGGAGCTCGCCCCGGGCGGCTTCACGAAGTCCTCGCTCATGTTGGGCCTGGGCGAGACGCACGAGGAAGTCCTGGAGGCATTGGCGCTCCTGCGCGCGGCGGGCGTCGACTTCCTGACGCTCGGCCAGTACCTGCGCCCCAGCGAGAATCACGCGCCCGTGCGCGAATACGTCGAACCCTCGCGCTTCGCCGAGCTGCAGGTGCGCGGCGAGAAGATGGGCTTCCGCTACGTCGCTTCTGGACCGCTGGTGCGCTCCAGTTACAAGGCCGGCGAGTTCTTCTTCGAGCGCCTGGTCCGCGAAGGCCGCACCGTGAACGACGACCGAGGATGAACTTGACCACGACTCAACCACTGCAGGTGATCCAGCCAGACGGGGGCGTGAACGGCTACGACCCGAAGCTCTCGGAGGCCGAGCTCCTGCACTGCTACCGCGCGATGCTGCTGGTGCGCGCCTTCGATGCGATCTGCCTCAAGCTGCAGCGCTCCGGACGCATCGGCTTCTCGATCCCCAACGAGGGCATCGAGGCCACGCAGGTCGGCGCCGCCAGCGCGCTGAAGAAGAGCGACTGGATCTTCCCCAGCTACCGCGACTTCGGCATGGCGCTGTACCACGGCGTGCCGGCGCTGGAGATGATGCACAACATGTTCGGCAATGCGCAGGACGGCGCGAAGGGCCGGCAGATGCCGGTGCACTTCAGCTTCGTGCAGCCGATCCACTTCGTCTCGATCTCCTCGCCGATCGGCACGCACATCCCGCAGGCGGTGGGCGCCGCGCACGCCGCCAAGCTGCGCGGCGAGGACACGGTGTTCCTGGCCAGCTTCGGCGACGGTGGGACCTCGAGCCTGGGCTTCCACTCGGGCCTCAACTTCGCCGGCGTGTGGAAGTCGCCGGTCGTGTTCCTGTGCCAGAACAACGGCTGGGCGATCTCCTGCCCGGTCGAGGAACAGACCGCCTCCGACGGCTTCGCGATCAAGGGCGAGGCCTACGGCATCCCCGGCGTGGTGGTGGACGGCAACGATCTCTTCGCCGTGCGCAAGGTCACGCTGGAGGCCGTCGTGCGCGCGCGCGCGGGCGGCGGACCGACGCTGATCGAGGCCCAGACCTTCCGCATGGGCGGGCACTCGACCTCCGACGATCCCAAGCGCTACGTCCCGCCCGAGCAGTTCGAGTACTGGAAGAAGCGCGACCCCTTGGCGCGCTTCGAGAAGTACCTGGAGGCCGCCGGGCTCTTGAACGCGGCCAAGTCCGAGGCCCTGCGCAAGGAAGTCGAAGCCGAGATCGCCGCCGCGGCGCGCGCGGCCGAGCAGGTCGGCCCGCCCGGGCTCGAGACGGTGTTCTCCGACGTCTACGCGGAGATCCCCACGCACATCCGCAAGCAGGGCGAGGGGCTCTTCGATCTCGGCCGCCGTCGCGGCGACGCCCACGCCGGCGACGGCAAGTTCCCGCTCTGATCCGCAAGCTCCCCCGCACAGCCATGGCGAACCTGACTCTGCTCCAAGCGATCAACGACGGCCTGCGCACGGCCATGAAGGACGACCCGAGCGTGCTCGTCTTCGGCGAGGACGTGGGCAAGAAGGGCGGCGTGTTCCTGGCGACCGAGAACCTGCAACGAGACTTCGGCGCGAACCGCTGCTTCGACACGCCGCTGTCCGAGGACGGCATCGTCGGCTGCGCGATCGGCATGGCCATGAACGGCCTGCGCCCGGTGGCCGAGATCCAGTTCCAGGATTTCATCTTCCCGGCCTTCGATCAGATCGTCAGCGAGGCCGCCAAGCTGCGCTACCGCTCCGGCGGGCAGTACACCGCGCCGCTCGTGATCCGTACGCCCTACGGTGGCGGCATCCGCGGCGGGCTCTACCACAGCCAATCTGGCGAGGCGTACTTCTGCCACACGCCCGGCCTCAAGGTGGTCGTGCCCTCCACACCGCACGACGCGAAGGGCCTGCTCCTCGCCGCGATCGCGGACCCCGATCCGGTGCTGTTCCTCGAGCCGAAGGCGCTCTACCGCTCGGTCAAGGGCGAGGTGCCGGAGGGCAACTACAAGGTCCCGCTCTCGACCCTGCGCGAGGCGCGCGCGGGCACGCAGGTGACCGTGTTCTGCTACGGCGCGATGGTGCCGGTGACGCTCAAGGCGGCCGAGGAAGCGGCGGCCAGCGGGATCGACACGCGCGTGATCGATCTGCGCACGCTGCTGCCGTTGGACGAGGAGGGCGTGCTCGAGCACGCCAAGTCCACCGGCCGCGTGGTCGTCGTGCACGAGGCCCCGCGCTTCTGCGGCTTCGGCGCCGAGATCAGCGCGCTGATCGCCGAGCACGCGATCGAGTACATGGAAGCGCCCGTCGTACGCGTGACCGGCTTCGACACGCCCTTCCCCAACACGCTCGAACACCACTACCTCCCCGACCACCGGCGCGTCCTCGATGCGCTCGAGCGCGTCGCCCACTTCTAACCGCAGCTCCTACCATGGCACTCGAGTTCAAGCTGCCCGACATCGGTGAAGGCATCGCCGAGGGCGAGATCGTCAAGTGGCTGGTCAAGGCCGGCGACACCGTCGCCGAGCACCAGCCCGTGGTCGAGGTCATGACCGACAAGGCGACCGTCGAGATCCCCTCACCGCAGGCCGGCCGCATCACCGAGCTGCGCGCCAAGGAGGGCGAGGTCGTGCCCGTCGGCAAGGTGCTCTTCGTGCTGGAGAGCGGCGCCGCCGCCGCCAAGGCTCCCGCGCCCGTCGCGCCCGCGCCGGCGAAGCCCGCCGCGGCTCCGCTGGCCGCGAAGCCCGCGCCCGCGCCCGCCGCCGCGCTGCCGAAGGCCGGCGGCGCGACGCTCTCCTTCAAGCTGCCCGACATCGGCGAGGGCATCGCTGAAGGCGAGATCGTCAAGTGGCTGGTGAAGGAGGGCGACACGGTCATCGAGCACCAGCCCGTGGTCGAGGTCATGACCGACAAGGCGACCGTCGAGATCCCCGCGCCGGCCGCGGGCGTGATCACCGCGCTCAAGATCAAGGCCGGACAGGTCGTGCCGATCGGCACGGTGCTCTTCGACCTGGCCACCGGCGCCGGCGCGTACGTGCCCGCGTCCCAGGCTCCGGCGCACGCCACGGTGTCCGTGGCCGCAGCCGCCGCTCTCACGGCGACGCAAGCCGGCAATGGCCACGTGCGCGCCGTGCCGAGCGCGCGCCGCGTCGCGCGTGAGCTCGCCGTCGATCTCGGCGCCGTCCCCGGCTCGGGTCGCGGCGGCATCGTGCGCCGCGCCGACGTCGAGGCCTTCGCCGCGCGGCCCGCGTCCGCGGCGAGCGCACAGCCCGCGCAGCAGCCGGCGGCAGCTCCCAGCGCGGCGCCCAAGGCCGCTCCGGCACCCGTCAAGCCGAGCTTCGCGCCCGTCAGCGTGCCCGCCGGCACGCGCGAGACGCGCACGCCCTTCCGCGGCGTGCGGCGCAAGATCGCCGAGGCCATGGCGCGTTCGAAGACAACCGCGGCGCACTTCACGGTGGTCGAGGAGCTCGACGTGACCGAGCTCGTCAAGCTGCGCGAGACGGCCAAGGCGCTGGGCGCCGAGCAGGGCGTCAAGGTCACCTACATGCCCTTCCTCATGAAGGCGACCGCGCTGGCGCTGGCGCGCCATCCCGAGCTGAACGGCACGCTCGACGAGAAGACCCAGGAGCTCGTTCACTTCCACTACGTGAACCTGGGCATCGCCACGGACACGCAGAGCGGCCTGATCGTGCCGGTGATCCGCGAGGTGCAGTCGAAGGGCATCCTGCAGCTCGCCAGCGAGCTCAACGACATGGCCGAGCGCACGCGCTCCGGCAAGGTGCGCCCTGACGAGCTCTCGGGCGGCACCTTCACGATCACCAACGCCGGCAACATCGGCGGCATCCTGGCGACCCCGATCATCAACTTCCCCGAGATCGCGATCCTGGGCGTGCACCGCATCCAGAAGAAGCCGGGCGTGGTCGAGACCCCGCAGGGTGACCGCATCGAGGTGCGCCAGTACATGAACCTCTCGGCCAGCGTCGACCACCGCCTGGCCGACGGCGCCAACGCGGCGCGCTTCCTGGTGACGATGAAGCGCCTGCTCGAGAACCCGGGGCTGCTCGCGCTGTGATGTTCGCCCTGCCGCAGGAAGTCTCGTTCGACACGTCGGGCACGCTCGATTCCACGAGCGAGTTCATGCATGGCCTCGGGCCGCTGGTCGCCGTGGTCAGCATCGCTGCCGCGGCTGGGCTCATCCTCGTCAACTTTCTCTTCGCCCTGGCCATCGGCGCGGATGCGCTGCGGCGGCTCGAAGCCAAGAAGCCGCTCGCCTTCGTCGGCCCAGGGACGTGGTTCCTGGCCACGTGGGTCGGGAGCTTCGTGACCATCGCCCTGTACTGGGTGATGCACTACTCCAGCCTGCGCCGCGACGGCGAGTTTCCCTCATGACCGCGACCAGCACACCCGCCACCCCGCGCCGCCGCCTGATCGACGAGGAGGGCGTGCCCGAGGGCAAGCTGCGCAACTACGCCGACGGCTGGTTGAAGGACCTGCTCGTGCACATGCTGCGCGTGCGCTGCGTCGATCAGCGCATGCTCAAGCTGCAGCGCGCCGGGCGTATCGGCTTCGTGGGCAGCATGTTGGGCCAGGAGGCGGCCATGATCGGCACGGCCGCGGCGCTCGAGCCGCGCGACTGGCTGTGGTCGGGCCTGCGTGAGGGCGGCGCGGCGCTGATGCGCGGCCTGCCACTCGCCGAGTACGTCGCGCAGATGTACTGCAACTCGAACGACACGGCCAAGGGCCGGCAGATGTGCAACCACTTCCAGCACAAGGGCTCGCACTACCCCAGCTGGTCGTCGGTGATCGGCACGCAGATCCCGCATGGCGTCGGCGCGGCCTTCGCGGCCAAGCAGCGCAAGCTCGACGAGGTACACGCGCTCTACTTCGGCGACGGCGCCACGAGCTCGAACGGCTTCCACTCCGGCATGAACTGCGCCGCGGTGTGGAAGGTGCCGTGCGTCTTCGTGTGCGTCGACAATGGCTGGGCCATCTCCGTGCCCAACAAGGAGCAGAGCGCGCAGCTCGACTTCACCAAGAAGGCCCTGGCTTACGGTATGCCGGGCTTCGAGGTCGACGGCAACGACGTGCTGGCCTGCTACGAGCTCATGCACTGGCTGGTGGTGCATGCACGCTCCGGAGCCGGCCCGGCGCTCTTGGTGGTCAAGACCTACCGCATGCTGGGCCACTCGAGCTCCGACGATCCGACCAAGTACCGCGACAAGGCCGAGGTCGAGCTGTGGGAGAAGCGCGATCCGATCCGGCGCTACGTGCGCTTCCTGGAGGGCCGCGGTGCGCTGGGCAAGGGCGAGTTCGAGGAGCTCGAGGGCCGGCTCTACGCCGAGATCGATCGCATCGTGCACGAGCAGGAGGCCACGCCGCCCATGCCGCTGCGCTCCCTGGTCGAGGACGTCTACGCCGAGGTCCCGCGCCACCTGCGCCTGCAGTACAACGAGTTCGCGCGCATCGCTGAGCGCCACGGCGAGGCCCAGAAGGGCGACGGCGCCTTCCCGCTGTAGGTTGGGCGCCGCGCGCTCACAGCTTTCGAGAACCCCATGAGCACCCAACGCCACGTCGTTGTCATCGGCGCCGGTCCCGCCGGCTACGTCTGCGCCATCCGCCTCGCCCAGCTGGGACAGAGGGTCACGATCGTCGAGAAGGACTATCTCGGCGGCACGTGCCTGAACGTCGGCTGCATCCCCTCGAAGGCGCTGATCGCCGCGGGCGCGCTGATGGAGCGCATCCACGAGGCCACGACCATGGGCATCTCGGTCGAGGGCGTGAAGCTCGACCTGGCGCGCCTGGTCGCCTGGAAGGGCGAGGTCGTGAACAAGCTGACCAGCGGCGTCGGCGGCCTGCTCAAGAACCACAAGGTCGAGCACGTCCCGGGCAAGGGCCGCATCCACGACGCGCGCACGGTCAAGGTCGCCACGGCGAGCGGTGAGAAGACGATCACCTGCGACGACATCGTGCTCGCCACCGGTTCGGTGCCGCTGTCCATTCCTGGCTTCGACTTCGACAAGCAGCGTGTGTGGTCCTCGACCGAGGCCCTCGCACCCGAGCGCATCCCGCAGCACCTGCTGGTGATCGGCGGCGGCTACATCGGGCTCGAACTCGGCTTCCTCTACAAGAAGCTCGGCAGCCAGGTGACCGTGGTCGAGTTCACCGAGGGCGCGCTGCCCGGCCAGGACAAGGACTGCGTGCGCGTGATCGAGCGCTCGCTGAAGAAGTCGGGCATCAAGTTCATCACCAAGACCGCCGCCAAGAGCTACGAGGCGCAGGGCGCGAAGCTGTTCGTCAAGGTCGAGAGCGCCGGCAAGGCCGACACGATCGAGTGCGATCAGATCCTGTGCACCGTGGGCCGCAAGCCGTACAGCGAGGGCCTGGGGCTCGAGAGCGTGGGCCTGAAGGTCGACCCGCGCGGATTCCTGGCGGTCGACAAACAACTGCGCACCGCGGTCAAGAACATCTACGCCGTCGGCGACCTCGCCGGCCAACCCATGCTGGCGCACAAGGGCAGCAAGGAAGGGCTGGTCGCCGCGGCGGTGATCGCCGGCCAGCCCGAGGAGTACGACGTGCGCTGCGTGCCGGCGGTGATCTTCACCTCGCCCGAGATGGCCTCGGTTGGCCTGCAAGAGGACGAGGCGAAGAAGAAGGGCCACGAGGTCGTCGTCGGCCAGTACCCCTTCGCCGCCAACGGCCGCGCGCTCTCGCTGCTGGAGCCCGACGGCTTCGTCAAGATCGTGGCCGACGCCAAGACCGACGAGGTCCTGGGCGTGCACATGGTCGGTCCCGAGGTGACCGAGCTCATCGCCGAGTGCACACTGGCGATCGAGATGGGCGCCACGACCGAGGACATCGCGCGCACGATCCACGCCCACCCGACGCTGCCCGAGGCCGTGATGGAAGCGGCCGAGGCCGTGCACAAGATGGCCGTGCACATCTTCCAGAAGAAGTGAGCGCCCCGCTCGAGGTGCGGCGGCTCGGGCGCACGCGCTACGAGGACGCGCACGCGCTGCAGCAGGAACTGGTCGCCGCGCGCGCGGGCGGCACGAGCGGCGACGTCCTGCTGCTCACCGAGCACGAGCCCGTGATCACCGTCGGCCGCGGCACGTCCGCCGACGAGAAGCGCACGCTCGGAGCAACAGGCATCCCCGTGGTCGAGGTCGAGCGCGGCGGCGAGGCCACCTACCACGGTCCGGGCCAGCTCGTCGCCTACCCGATTCTGCTCCTGCCCGAAGCGCGCCGCGACCTGCACAGGTACCTGCGTGACCTCGAGGAGGTCGTCATCGGCGTGCTTTCCGAGCTGGAACTCGAGGGCACGCGCCGCCCGGGCCTGACCGGCGTGTGGCTCGGCGCGCAGAAGGTGTGCTCGATCGGCGTCGCCGTGCGCCGCTGGGTCACCTGGCACGGCCTGGCGCTCAACCTGCACACGGACCTCGCGCCCTTTCGCCGCTTCCATCCCTGCGGCCTGTCGAGCGACGTGATGACGCGCGTGGCCGACCACGTCGAGCTGCCGGCGACGACGCTGCTGGGCGAGGTCCTGCTGGTGAAGCACCTGTGCCGCGTGTTCGCGCTCGAGCTGCCGCCGATGCCACCCCTGGCGCCGCCCAGCGAGTCTGGCGGGTCTTGCGGGCCTGGATTCCTGCCGCTGCCGGTGCTCTGAGCGCAGCGAAGTTCTTTCCCCTTGCGCTGCGCACCGCGCTCGGCCGCAAGTTCGCGTACGCGGCGGCCCGATGATCGAGCGCGCGATCCTCCCCACGGTGGGAGTGTTGCCGCACACCCGTCATCGATGGCGACTACCCAAGGGAGCGGGGGAGGACGACCCTTCCCCTCCACACGTGAGGCCCTCCTGCTCACCATCGCGCTGCTTGCCAGCGCGTGGTTGGTGGCATTGGCGGAGGGTTCGGCCCCGGCGGCGCTGACCTTCGTCGGCCTGTTCGGGCTGCACCTCGTGTTCCTGGTCGGGCGCCGAGCGGAGCTCGAGCAGCGCGCCATCGCGCAGCTGCCCGTCCAGCGCGCGGCCGATCCGGACGACTTGCTCGCGGATCTGCGCGAGGCCGAGTCGGCCAACAAGAAGAAGTCCGAGTTCCTGGCCAACATGAGCCACGAGATCCGCACCCCGATGAACGGCATCATCGGGATGGCGGAGCTCTTGCTCGAAACCGAGCTCACGCCCGACCAGCGCGATTACGGGCGCACGATCCATGGCTCGGCCAGGGGCCTGCTGACGATCCTCAACGACATCCTCGACTTCTCCAAGATCGAGGCCGGGCGCCTGGAGCTCGAGGCGGCCGAATTCAGCCTGCGCCAGTGCGTGGACGGCGTGGTGGACCTGTTTTTCCCGCGCGCCTACGAGCGTGGCGTCGAGCTGGCCGCGCTGGTGCGTCCGCAGGTGCCCGACCGCCTGATCGGCGACGGCACGCGCGTGCGCCAGGTGCTGCTCAACCTGGTCGGCAACGCGGTCAAGTTCACCGATCAAGGCTCGATCCGCGTCGAGGTCGGGATCAGCAGCACTCCCGGCGAGGGCGGAGACACAAGGATCGAGTTCAGGGTGATCGACACCGGCATTGGTATCCCCAAGGAACGCCGCGACCTGTTCCAGCCCTTCGTGCAACTGGACGGTTCGGTGGCGCGGCGCGCGAACGGCACTGGTCTGGGGCTGGCGATCTCTAACCAGCTGGCCGTGCTGATGGGCGGCAGCCTCTCGGTCGAGTCGGAGCCTGGGCGCGGTTCGGCCTTCACCTTCCGCGCACCCTTCCAGTGCGCCGGCGAGAACGTGCCCACGCGCAACGAGCCTCTGGCCGGGCGTCACGCGCTGGTGGTCGACTCCAGCGAGGTCGCGCGCTCGGTGGTGCGCATCTACCTCGAGTCGTGGGGCATGAACGTGATCGAGGCCGGGACGGCGCACGAGGCCCTGAGCGCACTCGCGCGCGCCGGCAGCGAGGGGCGCTCGTTCCACTTCGCGATCCTGGATCGCTTCCCGCCCGATCTGGACGGCAAGGAGCTGGCCTCGCGCATCAAGAACGAGCTCGGGAACTCCAGCGTGCGCCTGGTGCTGACGGCCGCGCCGGGGCGCACTGAGAAACCCAGCGCGCTCGTGCGCGCTGGCTTCGACGCCTGGATCGCCAAGCCGATCAACGAGCGCAAGCTGCGCACGGCGTTGCTGCACGTGGCCGACGATCTGGCGGTGCCGTCGCGGCCGAGCCGCGTGTCCGTCGCCGTGCCCGCGCTCTCCTCCGACAAGCGCAGCGTGCTCGTGGTGGAGGACAACCTCGTCAACCAGAAGGTCACCGCGCTGTGTCTGCGGCGCCTGGGCTACGAGGTCGAGTGCGCGAGCAACGGCCGCCTGGCCATCGAGGCCGCGTCGAAGCAGCGTTTCGCCGTGATCCTGATGGACTGCCAGATGCCGGTGATGGACGGCTTCGAGGCCACGCGCAAGATCCGCGAGCTGGCCCACGGCGATGTGCCGATCCTGGCCATGACCGCCGCGGCCATGAGCAAGGACCGCGAGCGCTGCCTCGCGGCCGGCATGAACGACTACCTCTCCAAGCCGGTGTTGCGCGCCGACCTGGAGCGGATGCTGGAGAAGTGGGTGCAGCCCGCACCCCTCACCAAACCAGGCGAAACCCAGGAGCCTCAGGTGCGAGACCCCATGAGCGAGACCCATTCCGTCCTGGACCGTAGCGTGGTCTCCTCCCTGCGCGAGCTGGGCGGCGACGACGACCCCGGCCTGTTCTTCGAGCTGGTGCACATGTTCCTGAGCGACACGCCCGAGCGTATGCGCGCGCTGAGCGAGGCCTTTGACAAGGGCGATCCGACGGCGCTCGAACGCGCCGCTCACGCGCTGAAGTCGAGCTCGGCCAACCTGGGCGCGCTGGGGCTCTCGGCCCTGTTCCGCGACATCGAATCGGCCGGGCGTGAGCGCGATCTCGTGCGCGCCGAGCCGCTGGTCAAGCGCACGCACCCGGAGTTCGTCAAGGTCGAGGCCGCGCTGCGCTCGGAGCTCACCTAGCCACCGCGCCGTCTGCGAACGCTGCAATCCGTCCCATGTTGCTCAACGAACAATTCGAGGAGCTGAAGCACTCGGGGAAGCTGCCCACGCCATCCGGCGTCGGGCTGCGCATCCTCGTACAGACGCGCACCGAGGATTGCTCGCTGGACGAGATCGCGCGCACGTTGCAGGCCGACCCGGCGCTCACCGGGTGCATCCTGAAGCTCGCCAACTCGGCCATCAGCGGCGGCGTCAGCCCGGCCACCAACGTGCGCGACGCCGGCGTTCGCCTCGGCCTGCGCACGGTGTGCAACGTGGCCCTGGGCTTCAGCTTGATCGCCACAAACCGCGTCGGGCGCTGCGTGGCCTTCGACTACGACACCTACTGGTCGTGGTCGCTGGCCAACGGCGTGGCGGCCGAGATCTTGAGCCGCAACCTGAGCCTGGGTTCGCCGGGCGAGGCCTTCACGCTGGGTCTCCTGACGCGCATCGGGCGGCTGGCGCTGGCCAGCGTGCATCCGGCCCAGTACACCAGCCTGCTGACGCGCCTGGCCGCCGATCGCACCCTGGAGCTGTCGCTGCTCGAGCGCGAGACCTTCTGCATCCAGCACCGCGAGGTCGGCGCCGCCATCACCGAGGACTGGGGCCTGCCGCCGGTGTTCTCGGAGGTCATGCTGCACTTCGGCCTGCGCATCCCCGAGACGCTGGACTGGCCCGAGTCGAAGACCTATCTCGGTCTGCTGGCCACCACCCTGCGCCTGGCCGACGTGCTGGTCGGCGGCCACGACGCCGCCGTGCTGTGGCCCGCCGCGCGCGAGGCCATGGTCGAGCTGGGCGTGGCGCGCGAGGATTGCCAGCACATCTACGACGAGGTCGGCGAGCGTTGGAAGGAGTGGGGCCAGCTGCTGCGGGTGCCGGCCGACTTCAGCGTGCGCGCCAAGGAAGTGGAAGCGCGCTCCAGCGTGGCGGTCGAGCTCCCGCTCGGACCCAAGCCGCTCAAGAACTCGAGCCTGCGCATCCTGGTGGTAGACGACGAACCGACCTCGCTGCGCATGGTCGAGGCCCTGCTCACGCGCGCCGGCCACCAGGTGACCACCGCGCGCCACGGCCAGGAGGCCCTGACCAAGGCGCTCCAGGATCCGCCGCAGATGGTCGTCACCGACTGGATGATGCCTGGCATGGACGGGGTCGAGCTGTGCAAGCGTCTGCGCTCGACCGACGCCGGCCGCGACCTCTACATCCTCATCCTCACCGGTCAGAACGAGGAGGAGCGCATCGTCGAGACGCTGGAGGCCGGCGCCGACGACCACGTGGGCAAGCCGATCAACACCAAGCTGCTGTTGGCGCGGATCCGGCCCGGCCTCCGCGTGGTGCAGCTGCAGGAGCGCCTGCAGGGCGAAATGCGCGAGAAGGACGAGGCCAACGCGCGCCTGGCGATCGAGAAGCGCAAGTTCAAGGTGGCCTCGATGACTGACGCGCTGACCGAGCTGCCCAACCGGCGCTACGCGATGAAGCGCCTGGAGAAGGAGTGGGCCACCAGCCAGCGCGCGAACCTGCCGCTGTCGGTGATCCTGCTCGACATCGACCACTTCAAGCTCGTCAACGACACCTTCGGCCACGACGTCGGCGACCAGGTGCTGATCGCCACCTCGAAGGCCATCAGCAAGGTGCTGCGCACCAGCGACACCTGCACGCGCATGGGCGGCGAGGAATTCCTGATCATCTGCCCGGGTACGCCCCTGGAGGGCGCCCAGAACCTCGCCGAGCGCATCCGCGCCGCGGTCGAGGCGAACGAGGTCCAGGTGCCGAGCTTCACGCAGCGCGTGGTGAGGGTCAGCCTGGGCGTGGCCTGCAACACCAGCCAGGGCAGCGCTTCGATCGACACCTTGCTGAAGGCCTCGGACGAGGCCGTGTACCTCGCCAAGCGCCTCGGCCGCAACTGCGTGTCGCTCCCGCCGGGCGTGCAATCCGACCGCAAGAGCGCGTGAGGGTGTGAGGCGCAGGGTCGCGCGCGGGTAGACTCGCGCGCGCTTGAGCACGCCCTGGCTGCGCCGCTTCGCGCTCGATCGCCCCGAAGCCCGCGCCTGGGTGCTGTACGACTGGGCCAACTCGGCCTTCTGGACCACGGTCGTGACGGCCGTGTTCCCCGTCTACTTCCTCGAGCTGGCCGGCGAGCTCGGCAAGGAGCGCGCCACCGAGCGCTTCACGCAGGCCACCACGCTGGCGTTGGTGGTCAGCGCGCTGATCGCGCCCGTGCTCGGGTCCCTGGCCGACTTCCGCGCGCTGAAGAAGACCATGCTCGGCGCCTTCGCGCTGCTGGGTTCGCTCGCCACCGCGGCACTGTTCTTCGCCCTGCCCGGCGACTGGTTGTTCGCGCTGGTGTGCTTCGCGCTCGGCAACGTCGGCGCCGCGGCCAGCACGGCCTTCTACGACGCGCTGCTGCCGCACGTCGCGCGCGAGGGCGAGATGGACCGACTCTCCTCCAGCGGCTTCGCGGTCGGCTACCTGGGCGGCGGCCTGTGTCTGGCGCTCAACCTGGCCGTGATCCTGTGCCCGCAGTGGTTCGGCCTGCCGCACGGCGACGGCCTGACGCCGGCGCAGGCGACGCTGCCGGTGCGCGTGGCCCTGCTGACCGTCGGCCTGTGGTGGCTGGTGTTCACGCTGCCGCTCATGCTGCGCGTGAAGGAGCCGCCGCGCCTGCTGGAGTCCGACGAGAGGGTCGGGGCCGCGGCGCTGAAGGTCTCGTTCCAGCGCCTGGGCGAGACGCTGAAGGAGCTGCGCCGCTACCGCCAGGCGTTCACGCTGCTGATCGCGGCGCTGATCTTCAACGACGGCATCCAGACCGTGCTGCGCATGGCCGGCCTGTACGCGGCGGCGAAGGAGCTCGATCGCACGGTCGTGGTCGGCACCTTCCTGGTGGTGCAGTTCGTGGGCATTCCGTGCGCCTTCGGGTTCGGCGCGCTGGCCGAGCGCTTCGGCACGAAGCGCATGGTCGTGATCGGCCTGGCGACCTTCTGCCTGATCAGCGTGCTGGCCTACTACATGTCTGCGACCTGGCACTTCGTGGTCCTCGGGCTCCTGGTGGCGCTGGTGCAGGGCGGCACGCAGGCGCTCACGCGCTCGCTCTTCGCCAGCGTGATCCCAGTGCACAAGTCGGGCGAGTTCTTCGCCTTCTACGGCATCGGCGAGAAGTTCGCCGGCATCCTCGGCCCCCTGGTCTTCGGTCTGGTGATCGGTTGGACCGGCTCGATGCAGAGCGCGATCCTGTCGGTGATCCCGTTCTTCGTCGTGGGCGCGCTGCTGCTCCTGCGCGTGGACGTCGCCGAGGGCCGCCGCGTCGCGCGCGAGGCCGAGGCGGACGTACGCGCGGTCTAGCCGGATTTGTCGCGCGCGGATAGGCTGGGCTCCGAGCGAGCCCGTCTTGGGCTCGCTCTCGGCGTTTTCGCTGGGAATCCAGGAGAGGGTCCATGCCGTCGCACCGTGATCGATCCATGCGCCTCGCGCCCACGCTGCTCGCCGCCGGCGCGTGCCTCGGCCTTGCTCTGAGCGCGAGCGCGCAGAACACGCGTCTCAGCGGGCCGCTGGCCGCCGGAGCGAGCCAGGCCGGCGACGTGCGCGCCTTCGCGCTCGACGTCGGCGGCACCTTCGCGGCCTACCTGGCCGACCAGGACGACGCGGACGTGATCGAGCTCTACGGCGTGCCCCTCGACGGCAGCGCGAGCCCAGTGAAGCTCAATGGCCCGCTGGTCGCCGGCGGCGACGTGCTCGACGCCGGCGCGCCCGGCTTCGCGCTGGCTCCGGAGGGCGGACGCGTCGTGTACCTGGCCGACGCCGACGAAGACGAGACCTTCGAGCTGTACAGCGTGCCGCGCGACGCCAGCGCGGCACCGGTGAAGCTCAGCCCGTCGCTCGCCGGCGGCGACGTGCACGCCTTCCGCCTCGGCGCGACCGGAGCCGTGGCCGCGTTCCTGCTCGACGCGAGCGGCGGCGGCTCGTTCGACCTCTGGTCCGCGCCGCTGGACGGCAGCGCGAGCGCGCTGCTGCTCGCCGCCGCGGTCGCGACCGACGACTCGCTGCCCTTCGAGATCAGCGCCGATGAGACGCGTGCTGTCTACCTCTTTGCCGGGCGCTTGTTCAGCGTGCCGCTCGACGCCAGCGCGAGCCCGCTCGATCTCGCGGGCCCGCTGGTCGCGGGCGGAGCCGTGGAGGGCACGCCGTCCTTCCGCCTGCAGCCGGGCGGTGGGCGGGTCGTCTTTCGCGCCGACAAGCTCGTGGACGACGTGTTCGAGCTCTTCAGCGTGCCCGTCGACGGCAGCGCCAGCCCGGTCAAGCTGAACGGCCCGCTGATCGCTGGCATCGACGTGGGCGCGTACCAGATCACGCCCGACGGCACGCGCGTGCTGCTGTTCGCCAAGGCGCTCTACAGCGTGCCTATCCAGGGCGGCGTGAATCCGCTCAACCTGTCGCTGTCGGGCAACTTCGTCGTCAGCCCGGACTCGAGCCGCGTGGTCTACGCGCAGAACCTCGGCGGCGGCCTGCAGGGCTTGTTCAGCCGCGCGGTCGGCGGCGGGCCCGCGGCGGTACGGCTCGACGCGGGCGGCAGCGTCGCCTCATGCGCGGGCGGCGTGACCTTCGCGATCAGCCCGGACTCGAGCCGCGTTGCCTTCCTGGAAAACGACGGCGAGCTCTACGGCGCGCCCATCGACGGCAGCGCGTCGCGCGTGCAGCTGAGCGCCGGCGGCGTGCGCAGTTGCGCCGCGGGCGGCGCGTTCCCGCTGGCGCTGCCCATCAGCGCCGACGGGCGCGTGCTGTACTTCGCCGATGCGGAGGTCGACGGCGAGTTCGCGCTCTACTCCGTACCCGTCGACGGCAGCGCCGCGCCCGTGCGGCTGAACGAGGCGCTGGTCTGCGGCGGCGCGGTCGAGACGGGCGTCGGCCTGCAACCGGCCGTGGCCGGGGCGAGCGCCGTCTACCTCGCCGACCAGGACCTCGACGAGGTGCGCGAGCTCTACGTCGTGCCCGCCGATCGGAGCCAGTCGCCGGCGCGCCTCAACGCGCCCCTGAGCGCAGACGCGGAGTCGGGCGATGTCGCGGCCTTCGAGCTCGCGCCGGGCGGCGCCTTCGCGGTGTACCTGGCGGATCCCGACGAGGACGAGCGCCTGGAGCTCTTCTCCGTCGCCACGCAGGGCCCCGCCGCGGCGCAGCGACTCAGCGGAACGCTCGCGCGCTGCGGCGACGTCGCCCTCTTCCGCGTCAGCCCCGACGCCACGCGTGTGGTGTTCTCCGGCGATCACGACAGCGACGGCGTGGACGAGCTGTTCGTCGCGCCGCTGGACGGCTCGGCCGCCCCGCTGAAGCTCAGCGCGCCCTTCGGCGCGGGCGGCGGCGTGGGGAGCTCGCCGTACCCGGCCTTCGCGCCGCTCGAGTTCACGCCCGATTCGAGCCGTGTTCTGTTCTACGCGCGCGCCAGCGCGAGCGAGCCGCTGGTCATGCACAGCGCGGCGCTCGACGGCAGCGGCTCGGTGTCCCTGGTTGAGGCCAGCGCCTTCCGCCTCAGTCCCGATGGCGCCAGCGCAGCGTGCCTGGGCGTCGGCGGAGAGCTGTTCGCGGTGCCGTGCGACGGTTCCGGCCTGCCGCTCGGCCTCAGCGGGCCGCCGGCTCCCGGCGCGAGTCTCCTGAACGCCTGGTCCGAGCCCGAATTCGCCATCAGCCCCGACGGACAGAGCCTGGTTTTCGCCGCGGAATTCCGCGTTCCAGGGGTGGTGGAGCTCTTCAGCGTCCCGCTCGACGGCAGCAGCGCGCCGGTGAAGCTGAACACGAACCTCGTCCTGGGCGGCGACGTGCGCGGCACCACGCCCGGCGCGCCGAGCTTCGCTCTCAGCGCCGACGGTCAGCGCGTGGTGTGCAGCGGCGATCCATTCTTCGACGAGCGCTTCGAGGTGCTGATGGCGCCCATCGACGGCAGCGCGCTGTGGGTCGAGCTCAACGGCGCGCTGGTGGCGGGGGGCGACGTGCTCGACTTCGCGCTCACGGCCGACGGGGTCCACGTGGTGTATCGCGCCGACCAGCAGCAGAACGAGCGCTTCGAGCTCTTCCAGCGGCGCGTGGACGCCCTCGGCGTCCCGCTGAAGCTGAGCGGCACGCTGGGCTCGAGCCGCGACGTGCTGGCGGGCTACCAGACCAGCGCCGATTCGAGCCGGGTCGTGTACCAGGCCGACGCGCTGAGCAACGACCTGTTCGAGCTGTTCAGCGCGCCGCTCGACGCCAGCGCCGCGCCGCTGTGCATCAGCGGCCCGTTGACGAGCGGCGGCGCCATCTCCGGCGCCCTGCGCCTGCAGCCCGGCGGAGACTTCGTCGCCTACCTGGCGGATGCGAACGTGGACGAGCGCTTCGAGCTCTTCCGCGTGCCGCTCGACCGCGCCGCCACGCCCGCGCGCGTGAGCGGCGAGCTGGTCGCGGGCGGCGACGTCCTGCCCGCGCCGGGTGGCTTCGCCTTCGGCCGCGGCGCGCACGTGTTCTATCTCGCCGACCAGGTGCGCGACGGCGTGGTCGAGCTGTTCACCAATCCGCTGCACGCGCGGACGAGCAGCGCGCCGACGAGGTTCCGCTAGGAGTCTGCGCCACGGATCGCGAGCGGAGTGTGGTTCCCTCCGACTCCGCCTTTGAGGCGCATGCTTGGAGCTCGGTGGATCCCAAGGCGACTCGGGGGCCGCCCTTGACTCAGCGAAGCGGTTGCGGCGCCGGCGATGCCCCGGCCTTTCGCATCACCAGGCGAGGCTTCGCCCCATCCGCTTCAAGTTCATCGCCATGCAGACCAGAGCCCACTCGCCTTTCACCTTCCGGACTCCTCTCAGGAGGAAGCCGCGGAAGCCCATGACCTGCTTGATC
>SIAI01000055.1 GCA_009691855.1 Planctomycetota bacterium
CCTCCCCCGCGACTCCTCCTCCAGGCCAGGCGCGCCACGCGGCCTGCCCCTCCTCGCCGCTTGATGAGCGGCGCGGCGCCGGCGGCGCCGGAGCTACTACTCCCGAGAATCCGCGCGCGGAGCGCGGACTCTCGAACCTAGTAGCTCAGTACGTCCGGGGCGCCCACCGAAGTCTGCACGTCGCCGCCCGCGACCAGCGCTGGGTCGAGCTTGCGACCCTGGGTCCCGGGCGCAGATGCGAGCACGACGGCGCTCACGAGAAGGAGCGCGGGAATCGTCCCGGAAGAAGGATGCGAGCAGGCAGCGATCATGAAGGGAGCCTCCAAGTCCCGTCAGCACCCCCGACGTCGCGAGGCGTCCAAGGGTGCAGCAGGATCAACCCGACTTGGTGCCCCAGGCGTGGGCCTTCAGGTCCTCGAGCTTGCAGTAGGCCAAGGTGGCTTCGTGCGTGGCCTCGAGCACGACCTGCGGCGCCATGCCGGCCTCGAAGGCTTCCTGCCAGCGCGCGGCGCACAGGCACCACTGGTCGCCGGGCTTCAGGCCGGGGAAGCCGGGCGGATGCGCCGTCGAGAGGTCGTTGCCGCGCGCCTTCGAGAAGGCCAGGAAGGCCGCGGTGGCGCGGATGCACACGGTGTGCACGCCGTGGTCGTCCGCGCCGGTGCGGCAGGTGCCGTCGCGATAGAAGCCGGTCAGCGGATCGCGGCAGCACAGCGCGAGCTCGCCGCCGAGGACATTCTTGCCTTGCACCAGTTTGATCATGGGCGTTCTCGAGGGAGTCGGGCCGCACGAGGAACGTGCAGGGCTTCTGGGCGTGAAGGATTCGCGCCCTGGAGGTTCGATGGCGCGCCAGGCTGCTCGCGCCGGAACGGCGCGGAAGTCTGACTCGCGCTCTCAGAGTACCTTGCTCGCCATGGTCCACGAAACGGTCACGCTCGAAGGGCACATCATCGACTCCGACGTCCTGCGCCGCGTGCTGGGCAAGGTGGTGGAGGAGGGCGCGAGCTTCGAGATCGAGGAGTTCCGCGTCGGGCGCACGAACGAGGAGCCCTCCTATGCGCGGCTCTCGATCCGCGCCGACGATCCAGAGCGGCTCGACCGCGTGCTCGTCGCGCTCTCGTACCTCGGCGCCGCCTCGAGCGTGCGCGACGCGCAGTTCGCGCCGGCCGAGGCCGACGGGATCCTGCCGGACGAGTTCTACTCGACCACGAACCTGGCCACCTTCGTGCGCAGCGCCGGCAAGTGGGAGGAGGTCGTCGAGCAGCGCATGGATTGCGCCGTCGTGCGCCGCGCGGGCGCGCTGCACGCGGTGAAGCAGCGCAAGGTACGCCGGGGTGAGGCCGTGCTCCTGCGCGGCGCGGGCGTGCGCGTGCGGCCGCTGGAGCGCTCGCGCCAGGCCAGCACCTTCGGCTTCATGTCGAACGAGATCTCGATGGAGGTCAACAAGCCCGTGGCCATCTCGGCCGCGGCGCGCGCGCTGCGCGAGACACGCGCGGCGGGGGAGCGCATCGTCATCGTGCCCGGGCCGGCGGTGATCCACTCGGGCGGCGACGCGGCGTTGACGCGCTTGATCCGCGGCGGCTGGGTCGATGGCGTGCTCTCCGGCAACGCCTTCGCCGTGCACGATCTCGAAAAGGCGCTGCTGCGCACGAGCCTGGGCGTGTGCCAGATGAGCGGGCGCGCGGTCGAGGGCGGCTCGCGCAACCACCTGTGGGCGATCAACGCCGTCAACCGCGTGGGTGGCATCCGCGCGGCGGTCGAGCAGGGGCTCGTGCTCTCGGGCGTGATGTGCGCGCTCGTCCAGCAGGGCGTGCCCTTCGTGCTGGCGGGCTCGATCCGCGACGATGGGCCGCTCGTCGACGTGATTCCCGACGTGCTGAAGGCGCAGGAGGCCTACGTCGAGGCGCTCGAGGGCGCGGGGATGTGCCTGATGCTCGCCTCGGCGCTGCACGCGATCGCGGTCGGGAACCTATTGGCGGCGCGCGTGCGCACGGTGTGCGTGGACATGACCGAAGCGCTGCCGGTGAAGCTCGGCAACCGCGGCACGACGCAGGCCATCGGGCTCGTCACCGACGTGGGCTACTTCCTCGAGCGCCTGGCGCTGGAGCTCGACACGCCCGGCTCAGTCGAGCCGCAGGTCGTGCGTCAGCGTCACCGGTAGGAACGCGAGGTCGAGCGCGAGCGGCAGACACACGATGGCGAGCACCGCGTACTCGTCGTCGCGCCCACCCTCCAGCGGGAACTCCGGCGGGTCGCTCCAGATCGTGCGAGTCAAGGCGAAGCTCCACGGCTCGCGCGGCTGCCACGGGCCGCTCTGACACGAGGCGCACAGGAGCGTCAGCAGGCCCACGCTCGCCGAGCCGCGTCTCAGGGACGCCAGGCTGTGCCTCGTGGAGCCCATCTACTTCTTGTAGAGCACCCACACGAACCCGGTGCGGTCCTCTGTCACGAAGGCGTCGCGCGCCTTTTCGAGCTCCTCGTAGCGCTCGTTCCAGTCGTCGGCTTGCTGCTCCATGAGCCTTGCTAGCGCCGCGCGCCACTCGCCGAGCTTGGCCTGTGCCACGCTCGGCTCCACGCCCGCGGCCGCGTGGTAGAGCGTGACGTTGTCGCCCAGCAGGAGATCGAGCTTCCCATCGCCGTTCAGGTCGTCGCACCACACGCGCGTCGAGCCGCCCGGTCCCTGCAGATGGCCGTCGCCGAGCTCGTCCGGGCCCGCGCCTTCGCCGGCAGGCTCGACGAGCGTCTTGCGCGCGGCGAAGCGGGGCGCCGTCCTGGTGCCCACGTTGGCGAACAAGAACGCGCCGCCCTGCGCCGAGCCGCTCAAGAGATCGAGGTCGCCGTCCGCGTCCCAGTCGATCAGGAACGGGTCGCCGTGCGCGGCGACCGACAGGCGTTTGCCCTCCGCCTCCAGCCACGAAGCGTTCGGTGCGAACTGGCCCGCGCCCTCGCCGTGGAAGAAGGCGAACGTGCCGGCGAAGTTGCCGGCCACGAGGTCGAGCTTGCCGTCGCCGTCCAGATCGGCCGCGAAGGGGCGCGTGCAGATGCGCTCGACGTCGACCTCGTCGCTGTCGCCCGCCGGCAGCAGGAGCTCCTTCCCGTCGGAGCCGCTGAGCGCCTTGGCCGCGCGGAACTGCCCGCCCTTCTCGCCCCACAGGACTTGGAACAGGCCCGCCATGTCCTGGCCATGGCGTGAATACGAGCCCGAGAGAAGGTCGAGGTTGCCGTCCGCGTCGAGATCCACGAACTGTGGAGTCGAGCTCGTGCATCACCAGACGCCGGGGACCTGGGCCACCTTGCCACCGGCTTCGAGCCAGCGGCCCTCGGCGAGCTTGCCCTCGCCCAGGCTCCGGTAGACGCGCATCTTCCCGTCGTGGAACTGTCCGACGACGAGGTCCTTCTTCCCGTCGCCATCGACATCGTGCCAGCAGGGCGCGGCCCAGCCCGGCGACTCGACGCGCACGTAGGCCTCACCGGCCCTCAGGCGCACCGGCTCGGCGAAGTGCGGGTCCTGGAGCGAACACAGCACGAGGAACAGCATGTTCGACATGTCGATCTCCCTTCGACCTCCCAGCGCGCTCGATCATAGCACTCCGCCACCGTCGGTGGCGTTCGCGGAGGGCCTGCTCCGCTGGCCGGTGAACGGCGGCCTTCGCGGGGCTGTCGCGCAGGCTTCGCGGCGGCGGGGAGCGCGCTGAGAAAAAGCGGCTCACGGTCCCGTCGCTGGATTCCGATACAGGCCCCGTTCCCACTCCCCGGACCCATCCTCCGATGAGCCCCAAGACCTCGTTCTCGACCTGGCGTCCGCACCCCTGGCACGGCCTTTCCGCGGGTTCCGAGCCGCCCCGGCGCCTGACCGCGTACATCGAGATCACGCCGCACGACCTCGTGAAGTACGAGATCGACAAGGAGACGGGCTACCTGCGCCTCGACCGCCCCCAGCGCACGTCCGCCCTGCCGCCGAGCCTCTACGGCTTCGTTCCGCGCACCTACTCCGGCAAGCGCGTCGCGCGCCTGATGGATGGGGCCGAGAAGGGCGACGGCGATCCGCTCGACATCTGCGTGCTGTGCGAGCGCCCGGTAACGCGCGCCGAGATCCTGGTCGAGACGCGCATCGTCGGCGGCCTGCCGATGCTCGACGGCGGCGAGGCCGACGACAAGCTCATCGCCGTGATCGAGAGCGACAACGTGTGGGGTCACATCAGCGACATCGGCGGCGTGCCGCGCGCGCTGCTCGACCGCATCATCCACTACTTCGCGACCTACAAATTCTTGCCCGACGCGAAGAACAAGGTCGAGGTCGGCGAACCCTACGATCGCGCCCACGCCGAGAGGGTCGTGCGAGCCTCGATGGAGGACTACGAAGAGGTCTTCGGCCCAGTCGAGCGCAGCGCGCACGCGGGCGTGAAGCCCTGAGCGCGAGCGGCTGAGCACTCGACGGGTTGTCGCGCCGATCCGGCGCGGCGTTCTCCTCGCGCTGCGGGTGCGCTCACGCCCTGCGCAGGCGTTCACCGTTGCGGCGACGCGCGCGCGGCGCTGGAGTCTCCCGCCCATTCAAGGGCGCTCCCATGTCCGAACCCTTCTGGCAACCCCGCGACGACAACGGCGCGTGCCTGCTCGGCGCGGGCTTCTTCCTGGCCGGCAGCGGGGTGCTCGCCTGGCAGATCCTCGGCACGCTGCGCCAAGCGGACGAGGGCGCGCCGACGCTGACCTACTCGCTCCCGCTCATCCTCATGGGCGTGATGTTCGTGACCCTGGGCGGATTGTGGCTCGTGCGCGGCCTGGCCGGCTACGTGTGGGCGCGCTCGTTTCATCGCGATCCGCGCGCGCCGGATCCTGATGACCACCGTCTTCGTGCTGGCCGCGGCCACGATGGCGCTGATGAGCTGGCACCTCGTGCGGCTCGGCTACGCGGACTGACACACGACGACTGACACGCACGAGCCCCGCGACGCATACTCTCGGGCATGAGGAGTTGCCTGCGCCCACTCTGGATCGTGCTCGTCGCCGGCCTCGTCGCGCTCAGCGCCGGCGCGCAGAAGAAGCCCGCGCCGCTCGAGCGCAAGCTGGCCAAGGACCTGGGCGAGCTCGCCGCCGACTGGTTCCGCGCGCGGCCGCCCACGCGCTTCGTCGAGTGGGACGCGAAGGTGCGCGCGGAGCTCGAGGCGCGCGCGCGGAAGCTCGGGAGCATTCCCGAGGGCTCGGAGGCGCTGGTGGTCGAGCTGCTGTGGGCCGCGGCGAAGAAGGCCAGCGCGAAGCCCAAGCTCGAGAAGGGCAAGCTCGTGCTCGACACGCCCTACGGCGAAGCCTGGGCGTGGGTCGCGAGCGCGACCAAGCAGCCGCCGCTCCTGATCGGCCTGCACGGCGGCGGCGAGGGCGCGGGCTCGGCCGACGAGGCGCGCGGCAACTGGGAGCGCAAAGGCGCCTTCGGCATCTTCCCGCAGGGCATCCAGCTCGTGCACGACACCTGGAACACGGTGCACGGCGAGCGCTTCGTGCTCTCGCTGATCGAGATCGCCAAGCTCGCCTTCGACGTCGATCCACAGCGCGTGGTCGTGGCCGGCATGAGCATGGGCGGCACGGGCTCTTGGTTCTTCGCCGGCCGGCACACGGATCTCTTCAGCGGCGCGGCGCCGTTCTCGGGCGTGCTCATGGCCGCGCCCAAGAGCCAGCTCGAGACCAAGGAAGAGGTGCGCGCGATCCAGCACGGCCTCGTGCCGAACGTGCGCAACCTGGCGATGGCGTACACGATCGGCCTGGCGGACAAGAACACGATGCCGGGCACGTACCTGTTCGTCGCCGATCGCCTGGCCGAGCTCGCCAAGGCCGACCCGGGCGGCTACGCGAAGATCCACTTCGAGTCGATCCCCGGCCTGGCGCACGCGTTCCCGCCGGGCGAACCGGCGAAGGCGCTCGACTACTTGCTGGCCGAGACGCGCGACAGCTTCCCGACGCGCGTGGTGTGGGAGTACGTGAGCGCGCCCTCGCCCGAACCCGGCCCCGCCGACCTCGTGACGCGCCTCGCGCGGCCGTACTCCTACTGGCTCGGCTGCAAGGACCCGCTCGACCGCCAGACGATCACGGCCACGCGCAAGGCGAACGCGATCGAGCTCGAGGCGCGCGGCACCGCGCACGGCACGAGCGGGATCACGCTCTACCTCAACGCCGCCATGATCGATACGGCGCAGGAGGTGGTCGTGAGCAGCGCCGGCAAGGAGCTCTACCGCGGCAAGCCCGCGCCCGACGCCTGGACCGTGCTGGAGACGCTCGACGCGCGCCTCGACCGCGTGCTCGTGTTCGACCGGCGGATCGAGCTGTGAGCCCGGCCGTAGACTTCGAAACACGCTTCGTGCGTAGCTCGCGCGCGCGCGCGGGATAGCCCGGACATGCTGCTCTCCGTTGTCTCCATGCTGTCGGCCCTGGTGCCGGCGCAGGTCTCCAGCCCCTCCGCTCCCGGCGCGCCCGTGGCCAAGGACGACGCCGCCTTCGTGGAGCTCGCCAACCGCTGGCTCACGCGTCGCGCGCTCACCGAGGGCGAGGTGCGCAGCGGAAGCTGGACGCACCTCGTCGAGCACGGCTTCGGGCACCTCGATCTCGGCAGCTTCAAGCTACACGTGCCGCTGGCCGAGCTGCGCGAGGGCGACGGCGTGGCGCGCGTGGCCGAGAGCGTGCAGGCGCTGTTCGAGGTGCAGCAGGGCTGGGTGCGCTGGGCCGGCGGGCCGGCGACGACCGCGCCGCCCGCGGACGTGCTCGCCTGGTTGCGCTCCTGGAGCCCGGGCACCTTCGCGCACGTGCCCGAGGACGGGGACCTCGCGCAGCTCGCCGGCGCGCGCACGCGCGCCGCGCTGGCCAGCTGGAGCACGGCCATGGGCTCCGGCGCGTGGCTCGGGCTGACGGAGCTCGGCGCGGCCGAGCTGTTCGTCTTCCCACGGCGAGCGGAGTTCGTCGAGTTCGTGGCCCTCGTCGGCTGGCTCGACAAGTTCCAGCGCGCCTCGGCCTGGAACTCGACCCTCGGCACGTGGCTCGAGTACGTGGCGCGCGACTGGCAGCTCGTGACGCTCGAGTACGGCGGGGTGGGCAAGAGCGAGGCGGTCGAGAAGCGCAACCCGAAGGCGCTGCGCGAGCTCGTGGCGCAGGTCGCGAGCCGCGCACTCTTGGCGCGCCTGTCGCATTCCGAGCTCGACCCGGGCCTGGCCGGCGCGCTGGCGAACGCGATGGTCATCGACCTCTACGACGAGCTCGACACGCGCATCGACGGCGACGTGCGCGGGCGCAGTTCGCAGGGCCGCTCCGAGTTCGTGCCCGGCGGCAACCCTAACGGCGGCATCCTGCCGGCGACCAGCGCCGAGAACCGCTGGCGCTCGAGCAAGGGCAAGGACCACTTCCTGGTGGCGCTCGGAGTGGCGCTGAAGCAAGGCGCGCACGGCGGCGCGAGCAAGCTCGAGCGTCAGGGCTCCTTCGAGCTCGTGTCGGACGACGGCGACAAGAGCGCGCGCGTCTCGGCGCCGTTTCTCGGTCCCGGCGGCAAGGCGCCCGAGGCGGCGCTGCTGCCGGACTATCTGGAGCTGCTGCGCTGCTACGGCGTCGGCTTCCTGCACTGGCTGCGCACGCGCGAGTCGGGCAACGAGGTGGCTTCGGCCAAGCGCTTCGCCGACTTCCTGCAGCTCCTGGCCCGCGACACGAAGGCCGCCGAGCTGCCCAAGCTGTTCCAGCAGGCCTACGGCGAGCCGCTCTCGGCCACCAAGGGCGCGGAGCTGTTCGAGAGCCCGACCCTGGAGGGGCGCTTCCTCAGCTGGTTGGCGAAGCACTGAGCGCGCGCGCCATTCTCAGCGCCCGAGCTCGAGAGCGTCCGCGATGTCGCGCCAGCTGGCGAACTTGAAGTTCTGGTTCGCGCCGTCGTTGATGTCATCCTGCGCGACGAACAGACCCTCGGGAAAGTGTGGGCCCAGGGGCGTCGCGCAGGCCTCGATGCCGTCGGTGTGCGTCACGGCGTCGATGCCGTTCGCGGCGGCGAGACGGAAGCGACCGCGGTACGCGTGTGGCGGACGGCGCTCGTAGACCGTGAAGTCGTTCGAGCCCTGGCTGGAGACGATCAGATCGCCGCCGCCGTCGGCCGCGGCGACCAGCGCGATGCCCTCGGCGTCGGCTCGCAGGTGGCCGCGGATCCCGACCCGGTCGAGCGCCACGCGCTCGGCGCCGGCATCCGGCTCGGCGCCGTAGCGCCATACCGCGACCTTCTCCTGGGACACGAACAGGAACCCGTTCGCGTCGTCGCAAGCGCAACCCTCGGCGCGCCCGCCCACAACGAAGCGCCGCACGCGTTCCGCCACGACGCGCTCGCCGTCCGGCGCGAGGCTCAACTCCCACTGCTCGACCACGCCGTCCTCGCCGGACTGTGGGTCCGCGCCGTTCACGAAGCAGTACGTACGCGCCTCTGCCCCGCGGTACAGGCAGATGCCGGAGGGCTTGACCCCGACCGCGAAGCTCGATGATTCCAGAGCTTCCAGCCGATGCGCCGCGGCATCGACGCGGTACACGAAGACCGCGTGGGCCTCGACTGCGGAGGTGACCACGAGCGCCGCCGGGCCTCCGGGGAGGGCACAGGCGTCGCGCAGATCGACGTTGTTCTGGTGGCCGTTCTCGAAACGCTGCACCTCGGCGCCTTCGAGGTCGTACACGCAGAGGCCGCCCTTCTTGTCCGTGCCGAGGATCAGGCTCGCCGCCGGATCGCGCGCATCGACCCAGATCGCCGCGTCGTCGGCCGCATCGCGCGGGCTGGGGACGGGGGCGCTTTCGACCACCGCGGCCACGGCCGCGCCCGGCGGTCGGTAGTAGAGCCAGGCCGCGAGCAGCGCCAGCGCGAGCGTCACGAACGCCAGCAACGCCAGCCGTTGGGGACCGCGCGCACGAGTCCCGGCGTGAGGCACGAGCAGCGGACTACGCCCGGACCGTGGACGGTCCGCGGTTGCCGCCCACGCCGAAGCGCTCGGCCAGCTGCGCGAGCTGTGCGCGCAGGCGGATGCGCAGGCGCACGCCCTTCGTGGCCTTGAAGCCCGGCATGCGTGCGAGGATCCGCGCGCGTTCGGCCTCGTCGAGGCCGTACGCGGCGAGCGGCACGCGCTCCGCCGGCCAGCCGAGGATCCGCGCCGCGTCCGTGGCCAGGCGCAGGAGGTCGAACTCGCCCATCGGCGTGCCGACGATGCTGCCGCGGTAGAGCAGCGCGCGCGGCATGTCGATCACGTGGAAGCCGAACTCGCCGCCGCTTCCGCGCGCGCCAAGGACGTTGTGCAGCTTCAGCGCGCCGTGGAAGGCGCCGCCCTCGTGCATGCGGCGCACGCTGCGGAACAGCGGGGCGAGGTCGAGCTCGCGCACTCCGCCGTCGCGCACGAGCTCCATCAGCGAGCGCGCCGCGGGGATCTCGAGCGTGGCGAGGAGCTCGTAGCGCCCGTGCTCGTCCGAGCGCCCGTGGGCCCAGCCCAGCGGTTCGCTGCACGGGACGCCGCTGGCGGAGAGGCGTACGAGGGCCTCGTACTCGCGCTGGACGCGGAAGCGCGAGAGGCGCTCGCGCGCCAAGGCCAACGCGCCGCGCTGGCGGTACATCTTCACGATCGCGCGCCGGCCGTCGGACAGCGCCTGCGGCCAGATGAGCGTCTCGGGATCGTCCTTGATGCGTCCGGCCGTCGGCGGGACGGGTGGCGCGGCGAACAGCGGCAAGGCGGACGGGACGCCGCGCGGAGCCGCGGCCGCGCTCACGCCTGCCTCTTCACCAGCAGCGCGAAGCGGTGCCCGGAGAAGAGCGCGAACAGCGCAGGGCATGCGACGAGCTCGGCACCGTGTGCGCGCGCGAGCGTCTTCACCTGCGCGATGGTCATGGTCATCTTGGGCGGCTTCTTGTCGAACGGCGCGCGCGCCTGGCGCAGGCGGTTCTTGAGCGAGTCGTGGTCGAAGAAGGTCATGACCACGAAGCGCCGCGAGACGCGCAGGAGTTCGCCCAGCAGGCGCTCGCGCTCGGCCGGCGTAGGCAGGTGGTGGCACAGGCGGCAGCACACCGTGCCATCCACCGCGCCGTCCTTCAGCGGGATGTGGAAGGCCGAGGCGGTCATGCGCACGGCCGGCTTGGAGAGCACCGTGTGCATGGCCCCGTACACGACCTGGCCCAGGCCGATGTCGGCCTCGATCAAGAGCTCGGTGTGCGCGTCGAACACGGGGCTCAGGCGCCCGCCGCCGGAGGGGATGTCGAGCAACCGCGCCGCGCGGCCCTGGCTGCCGAGCAGCTCGTTCAGGATGGCGTGCTCGCGCTCGGTGCTGCGGCGCTTCGAGAAGAGCTTGCGGTAGGACTCGTTGTAGCGCGTCGCGTCGGTGACCGCCTGGTACTGCTGCTGGTAGGCGCGGCTCGTGAGCGTGGGCGCCTGCGCCGCGGTCGCCTCGGGCGTGCCCGCGCGCGCCAGCAGCGCGATCCCGTCCTGCACCGCGAAGCTGCGCGCGCAGGCACGGCAGGTGAGGGCGTCGGCGCCGAGCGCGAGCGGACCCGCGCACCAGGGGCAGGCCAGGAGCTCGGCCACGTCCTGCAGGGAGCGCGCGGAGATCGGGGCCGCTTCGAGGTGGGTCATGGCGCAGGGTCTCTGTGGGGCTCGGCGCTCGTCCGACGCGCTCCACCGAAGGGTGGGGCTCCGGCCGGCAGGGGGCGTTCGATGATGACAAGCCCGCGGGCCGCCCGTCGACCGAGAAGTGTCCGGGGCCGGCCTCCGGGGGATCCCGGCGTCGTTCGCCGCGTTCTGGCCGCGGGGGTACGCACAAGGAAGCAGCGCGCGAACGCCTGGTGCGCAGGGGGGCAATCGCGCCTGTCCAGACTCTCCAGCTCTCCCGAGAATCCCCTGGCAGCGCCCCGCCCGCCGAGGAGCACCGAAAGGACCCGCATGCCCCGCCCCTCCCTCACCCTCGACGGCAACGAGGCCGCCGCGCGCGTCGCCTATCGCGCCAGCGAGGTCATCGCGCTCTATCCGATCACCCCCGCCTCGACGATGGGCGAGCTGTGCGACGCCTGGGCGGGGGCCGGTCAGCCCAACCTGTGGGGGCGCGGTGCCGGAGGTGATCGAGATGCAGAGCGAGGGCGGGGCGGCCGGCACGGTGCACGGCGCGCTGCAGGCGGGGTCGCTGGCCACGACCTTCACGGCCTCGCAGGGCCTGCTGCCGCCGCGGTCGATGGCGCGCTGAGCGCGCTGCAGGAGGTGACGGTGCCGAGCGAACCGCGCGGCACGCTGCAGCGCCGCGACTTCGCACGCGTGCGCCTGCGCGAGCTCGCGCCGCAGCTGGGCGATGAGCTCGTGCGCGCGCTGCTGGAGGGCGAGCAGTCGAGCGAGGCCGGCCTCGCCGCCGCGCGCGCGGCGGTGGTGGAGCTGAAGCGGCGGCTCCTCGCGCTCGACGGCCCGCGCGCCGCGGAGCTGCTCGAGCTCGCCGACGCGCTCGTCGCCAAGTCGGTGTGGATCGTGGGCGGCGACGGCTGGGCCTACGACATCGGCTTCGGCGGCCTCGACCACGTGCTCGCCTCCGGGCGCGACGTGAACGTGCTCGTGCTCGACACGGGCGTGTACTCGAACACCGGCGGCCAGGCCTCGAAGGCGACGCCGCGCGCGGCGGTCGCGAAGTTCGCGGCCGGCGGGAAGTCGGTGCGCAAGAAGGACCTGGGCCTGATCGCCGCGGCCTACGGCAACGTGTACGTGGCGCAGATCGCGCTGGGCGCGAATCCCAAGCAGACGCTGGAGGCCTTCCGTGAGGCCCAGTCCTGGCACGGCGCGTCGCTGCTCATCGCCTACAGCCACTGCATCGCGCACGGCATCGAGATGACGACCGCGATGGGCCACCAGCGTGAGGCCGTGACCAGCGGCTTCTGGCCGCTGTTCCGCTACGACCCGCGCCTGTCGGCCGCGGGCGCGCACCCGTTCCAGCTCGACAGCGCCAAGCCGCGCCTGTCGTTCGCCGACTTCGCCGCCAAGGAAGGGCGCTTCGCGATGCTCGCGCGCGCCAACCCCGAGCGCGCGGCGCTGCTCATGCGTCAGGCGCAGGAGGACATCGACGAGCAGTACCGCTACTACGCCCAGCTCGACGGAGTCGAGCGCAACGTGGCCGCATCCGAGCGCGAGCCTGCGCCCGCAGCCCGCCCGCAGCAGGAAGAGGTGCCCTCATGAGCGTCGATCTCCGCACGCGCTACCTTGGCTTCGAGCTCAGCGGCCCGCTGGTGGCCTCGGCTTCGCCCCTGACCGGCACGCTGGAGGGTCTGCACCGGCTGCAGGCCGCCGGGGCCTCGCTGGCGGTCATGCCGTCGCTGTTCGAGGAGCAGATCGAGCACGAGGAGCTCGCGCTGCTCGCGCTGCGCGAGTACGGCAGCGAGTCCTTCGCCGAGGCTCTCGACTACCAGCCGGCGGTCGGCGACTTCCCGATCGGGCCGGCGGCGTATCTCGAGACGCTGCGTCAGGCGCGCAAGGAGCTCGCGATCCCGATCTGCGCCAGCCTGAACGGCTGCACGGCCGGCGGCTGGGCGCACTACGCGCGCGAGCTGGAGCAGGCCGGCGCGAGCGCGCTGGAGCTCAACGTGTACGTGGTCGCGACCGACCTCGACACGACCGGCGCCGAGCTCGAGCGGCGCATGCTCGACCTGGTGGCCATCGTGCGCGCGGCGGTGTCGCTGCCGCTGGCCGTGAAGATCGGCCCGGGCTTCAGCGCGCCGGCGCACATGTGCCGGCGCCTGGTCGAGGTCGGCGCGGACGGCGGCGTGCTGTTCAACCGCTACCTGCGCCCGGACGTGGACCTGGAGAAGCTCGAGCTCGGGCCCAGCCTCGTGCTGTCCGACTCCTACGAAGCGCGCATCCCGCTGCAGTGGATCGGGATCCTGAGGGGACAGCTCGACACCTCGCTGGCCGCCTCGAGCGGTGTGCACACGGCCGAGGACGCGCTCAAACTACTCCTGGTGGGAGCCGACGTGGTGATGGTCACCTCCGCGCTGCTGAAATACGGACCCGCGCACCTCACCACGCTGGAGGGCGGCATCCGTGCGTGGATGGAGCGCCACGACTACGCCTCGGTCGCGCAGCTCAAGGGCAGCCTCAGCCGCGCCAATTGCCCCGACCCGAGCGTCTACGAGCGCGCGAACTACATGCGCAGCCTGATCTCGTACTCCGCCAAGTTCGGGTGATGGAGCGCGAGCCGGCCGCGCCCGTCTACACCCCGCGTTCGACCGAACGACCCGGCGCGTTCGCACGCGGGCGCGCCTTGAGGACGGCGGTCACGTTCACGGGCAGCGAGGCGATGCCGTTGGTCACGACCTGCAGCGCGTACGTGCCGCTCTCCAGGTTGGCGGGCAGCTCGAAGTGCGTCGAGGTCGGCGTCGCGCCGGTGGCCACCGCCATCGTGCTGTGCCCGAAGGTGCGCGCGAAGAGCACGTGGCCCGAGGTCGCGTGCGTCAGGCGCACGAGCGGGTAGTTCGTGGCGTTGGTCGCGTCGTCCCCGTAGGACGTAGCCTGCGAGAGGCCGTTGAACTGCGTGCCCTCGAGCACGTAGCTCGCGCCGGGCGACACCAGTGCCGGACAGCTCGTGATCGTCGGCCGCCAGGCGTTGTCGGGCGCGCCAGCGGGGGTGTACAGCTCCACGTCGCTGCTGAAGTCGGTGAACAGCACCTCGCCCGTGGGCAGGATGAGCATGTTGCCGTAGTAGGAGGAGATGAAGTCGGCGTTCGGCGTCTGCGGCACGGGCAGCAGGCTCGTGCCGTCGAACTCGAAGAAGCGCGTGGGCGTGTTGAACACGCCGGGGCTGGCCGCGCACAGCACGTTGCCGCTCGGCAGCAGGCACGCCGGCCCATCGGCGATGTCGAGCTGCTGCCCGAAGTAGAGCGGGAAGTCCGGCGCCGCGAGCCAGATGCCGGTACCCGTCAGGGTGAGCGGTGGCACGTAGACCGCGTTGTGGCCGGTCGCGCCGGTCGCGAACACCGTTCCGTCGGGACGCAGCACCGCGGGGCCCATCTCCTCGGAGCCGGCGTCGACCAGGTTCTGCGGCGTGCTGCCGGCGCTGATCCAGGCGTTCAGCGAGGGCACGAAGCGCTCTGCGCCCGGCGCCGCCTGCGCATCGACGGTCAGGATCGTGCCATCGGGCAACAGCGTCCAGCCCTCCTCGTCGTGGCGATCGACCTTGCCCGTGCCCACCGCGGTCCACAGCAGCGTCTGCGGGTCGAGCATGGCCGCGCGCGTGTCGAACGGGTTGGCGATGAAGAAGCGCTTGTCGGGCATGACCGCGCACTGCGCGTCGCCGATGTTGCTCCAGCCCGGCGGCGCGGCCAGCGTCGTCCAGATGCGCGTGCGCGGGTCGAAGATCGCGCCCTGATTCGTCCACACCGGCTGGCCGAAGTTGTACTCGCCGCCCATCACCACGACGCGCCCGTCGGCCAGCACAGCGGAGGCGAAGTAGATCGGGCCGTAGGCCGGCGACATGCTCGGCAAGCTGGTCCAGGTCCCGTGCTGGTAGTCGCCGAAGGCGTCGGGCGTGAGCAGGAACCAGGAGGGCGAGCTGATCTGGTGCACCATCACGGTGCCGTCGGTGAGCAGGAGCGGAACGCCGGCCGAGGCCGGACCGGAGTGATCGAGCGGGCGCCAGCTCTGGGCCGGCGCGGGCAGCGCGAGCGCGGCGAGGCCGGCACCGATTCCGCCGGCGCGGAGGGCCAACGAGGAAAGAGCAAGCACGGTTCGGGAGGAAATCATGGGGGGAACCAGGGAAGGGGGAGTGGTCGAGTCTCGGGCGACGCGGAAAAGAGGAGTGTCGAATCCGAGCGCACGTCCCCCGCCCGGGTCCGGGCACACTCTATCGTGATCTGCGGCCGCGGTTCGCCAGCCGGCCAAGACCAGGATTGCGGCCTTGGAGGGTGGCGCGCATCCTGGACGACTCCCGCAGTCCCCTTGCCTGGTCGAAGCACGATGAGATCGACGCTCCTGGTTTTCGCGCTGCTCCTCACGAGTATTCGCGTGCACGCCGGTGACGAGGACGCGAATCCGCACCCGGTCTTCCCCTCGCCGCGCCAGAGCGGTCAGGGACGGCTCGCCTTCGCGGCCAGCAACGTGCAGCTGCTCGGCTGGCAGCCGCTGGCCGCGTTTCCGGGCGCCAACGTCTCGGGCAACGACTGCTGGGGTTACAGCGCGCCCTCGGGCCGCGAGTACGCGCTCATCGGCCTCTCGAACGGCACGGGTTTCGTCGAGGTCACCGATCCGGGCGCGCCGGTGGTGGTGGACTTCGAGAGCGGGCCGTCGAGCCTGTGGCGCGGAATCAAGACGTACTCGACGTACGCGTATGCGATCAGCGAGGGCGGCGGCGGCATCCAGGTCTTCGACCTCGCGAACATCGACGGCGGCGTGGTCACGCTCGCGAACACGATCCTGAGCGGCGGCTTCTCGACGGCCACGCACACGCTGGCAATCGACGCGGTCTCGGGCTTCCTGTACCGCGCGGGCGGCAGCTCGCAGGGCCTGGTGATCTACGATCTGGCCAATCCAGCGAGCCCGAATCCCGTCGGCCAGTGGCACACGCTCTACGTGCACGAGTGCCAGGTCGTCACCTGGGACGTGGCCGGGCCCTACTTCGGCAAGCAGCTGGCCTTCTGCTTCGTGGGCTACAACGGCGCGCTCAAGATCCTCGACGTCACCAACAAGGCCGCCATCACCGAGATCTCGACCTTCGCGTATCCCGGCGCGGCCTACGCGCACCAGGGCTGGGTCTCGGCCGACAAGCAGCACCTCTATCTCGACGACGAACTCGACGACGGCGGCTTCGGCGGCGCGCGCACGCGCATGCTCGACATCTCGAATCTGGCTGCACCGAGCTACGTCGGCTCCTTCTCCGGGGCGCCCTCGATCGACCACAACCTGTACGTGAAGGCGAATCGCATCTACGAGAGCAACTATCGCAGCGGTCTGCGCGTCTTCGACAACACGAACCCGGTCGCGCCCGCGCAGATCGGCTTCTTCGACACCTACCCCGAGGACGACGCGCAGCAGTTCAACTCGCTGTGGAGCAACTACCCCTACTTCGCCAGCGGCACGATCATCGGCAGCGACATCGAGAAGGGCCTGTTCGTGTGGCGCGAGGGCGCGGCCAAGCTCTCCTTCTCGTTCCCGAGCGGCCTGCCGACGCTGCTCGATCCCGCCGGCGGCGCGCTGACCTTCGAGGTCCTCGAGACGAACCTCGGCGACCTGCAGGCGGGGACGGTGAAGCTGCACTACGCCACGGGCGGAGCCTTCACGAGCGTGAGCGCCACGCCGCTCGGCGGCGACCTCTACCAGGTGCAGTTGCCCGGCTTCGGCTGTGGAACGCAGGTCGAGTTCTACGTGTCCGCCGGAGCCAGCGACGGCGTGACCTGGACCGATCCACCGGCGGCGCCGACGCAGGTGAACCTGGCCAACGCCGCGTACTCCATCGCCGTCGTCCTGGAGGACGCGCTCGAGACGAACAGCGGCTGGCTCGCGAGCGCGCCCGGCGACACGGCCGTCTCGGGCCTGTGGACGCGCGTCAACCCCGTGGGCACGTCGGCGGCGCCCGAGGATGACCACACCAGCGGCCCCGGCGTGTTCTGCTTCGTCACCGGCCAGGGCGCGCCGGGCGGAGCGGCGGGGGACAGCGACGTGGACGGCGGCGTGACGACCCTGCGCACGCCGCTCCTGGGCGCCTCGGGCTTCGGCGAGCCGCACGTCTCCTACTGGCGCTGGTTCTCGAACTACCAGGACATCTTCAACATCAACGATTCCTTCGTGGTCGACATCTCGAACGACGGCGGAGCCTCGTGGGTCAACCTCGAGACGGTCGTGCCCGGCGATCCGGACGCGCTCGGCGGCTGGATCCGGCACGAGGCGCGCATCGCCGACTTCGTCGCGCCCACGAACCTCGTGCAGCTGCGCTTCAAGGCCCAGGACCTGGGCAGCGGTTCGATCGTCGAGGCCGCGATCGACGACCTGCAGGTCCTCGACTACGACTGCACGCCGGTCTCGATCGCCACGCTCTCGCCGGCCACGGGCCCCTTCGACGGCGGCAACGTGATCACGATCACGGGCGCAGGGTTCCAGGCGGGGGTCACGAGCGTGCGCTTCGGCGCGAACCTGGCGAGCGCGGTGAACGTGCTCTCGCCGACACAGCTCCAGGTACGCGTCCCGCGCGCGCCCGGTCCGGTCGGCGGCAAGACCGGCCAGGTGAGCCAGAGGGTGGACGTGCTCGTCGCGAACCCCGGTTCGGCGCTGCGGCCGAACGGCTACACCTATCAGCTGAAGCAGAAGGGCTTCTGAGGGTTCGCCGAGGGAACTCGGCGCTGGCCTCGATCACGGCAACGGCCTCGAGCGCCTACGTCCTTCGACGGAGTCTTGCTCGCACGCCATGGGCATGAGCGCGGCTCGCGCGAGCTGCACAGCGTTTCCCTCTTCCACGCACGCCCGTTTCGATCCGACCCAGGCGCAGGGCGATCTACGCGCGCGCGCGCCGCGCCCGCGCCGCGGAAGCGGGGCACCGCCCGCGCCGGGGCCGAGTTGGACCGCGCTCTACATGCAGGCGTGGGTGAAGGACGCGGGCGCGGTGCAGGGCTGGGCGGCGAGCAACGCGCTCTCGGGTACGACGAACTGAGCTCGGCGCTCGCAAACGAGGGCTCCCTCGCGCCGTGCTCCTTCCGGAGGCGCGAGGGAGCCCGGATGTAGGGCTCAGGGAAGTGCGAGGGCGAGCTCGATCTGCGCTCGACGTAGGATGTCCGCCGCGTGCGCCGTCCCGCCCCGAGGTCCCTGCTCCTCGCCGTCGCCCCCTGCGCGGTCGCTCTGGCGCTCGCCTTCGGGCGCGATCCGGCGGGAATCGAGGGCGCGCGGCCGCTGCTGTCGCGCGCGGCCCACTACCAGGGCTCGGCGACCTGTCGCACGTGTCATCCGGACCAGTTCGCGAGCTGGGCGCGCACCTACCACCGCACGATGACGACCCGGCCGGAGGGCGAGAACGTCCTCGGCCGCTTCGACGGGACGCCGGTCGAGTTCTACGGTCAGCGCGCGATGCCGTTCGAGCGCGATGGGCGCTACTTCATGCGCCTGCCGGGCGGCGCTGGAACGGAGCGCGAGGCCGAGGTCGCGCTCGTCGTCGGCTCGCACCGCTACCAGCAGTACTTCGAGCTCGCCGGCAGCGCGCCCGGCGACTCCTACCGGCGCCTGCCGCTCCTGTGGCACGTCGGCGAGCAGCGTTGGATGCACCTGAACGGCGTGTTCCTCGAGCCCGACGACGCCAACTGGGACGCGCACGCGGCCAACTGGAACGCGAACTGCATCTTCTGCCACAACACCGGGCCCGAGCCGCGCGTGGAGGTCAGCCGCGACGGCGCCGACGCGCACAGCCTGCAGCGCTCGGCCTCGCGCGTGGGCGAGCTCGGCATCGCCTGCGAGGCGTGCCACGGGCCGGGCGATGAGCACGTCGCGGCGCTCGACTCGCCGCTCACTCGTTACGCGGCACATTTCGGGGCGGAATCCGAGCTCGCCATCGTTCAGCCGGAGAAGCTGGGACAGCTGGAGGCGCTCGCCGTGTGCGGTCAGTGCCACTCGCAGCGCCTGCCGAGCGCGCCGGAGAAGCTGTGGCAGTTCCTCGACGCGGGGCCGAGCTATCGCCCGGGCGACCTCCTCACCGAGCACGTCACACCGGTGACGCGCGACACGCCCTCGCCCGACGCGCGCGAGCCGGAGCTCTTCCGCCAGCGCTTCTGGCGCGACGGCACCGCGCGCCTGACAGCCTACGAGTACCTCGGCATCACGCAGTCGCCGTGCCTGGCGGGCGGCGAGATGACCTGCAGCTCGTGCCACGCGATGCACTCGGGCGACGTTGCCGGCAACCTCGAGCCCGAGCTGCGCGGCGACCGCGCCTGCACGCAGTGCCACGAGGAGATCGCGCGCGACGTGCGTGGCCACACGCACCACGACCCTGCGCAGAGCGGCGCGCGCTGCCTCGACTGCCACATGCCGCGCATGGTCTACGGCATCCTCGAGATCCACCGCAGCCACCGTATCGAGGTCCCCGACGTGAAGCGCGATGTCGAGGCCGGCCGGCCGAACGCGTGCACGAGCTGTCACCTCGACCGCAGCGCTCCGTGGGCCGCGGAGGCGATGCGCGCGTGGTGGGGCGAGCGCTACCAGCGGCCCGTTTCGCGCCCCGACGGAGCCTCGCTCGAGCTGCCCGAGGCCCTCGCCTCGCTGCACGCGGGCGACGCCGTGCAGCGCGCGGTCTACGCGGCGCAGTTCGGGCGCGCCGAGAGCGCGCTCGCCCCGCGCACCGCCGCCTTCGCCCTGGCCCATCTGGTGATCGCGCTCGGCGATGGCTATCCGAGCGTGCGCACGTTGGCGCGTCGTTCGCTGCGCGCCCTCGACCAGCGCCTGGCCCTGGGCCTGGGCCCCGAGCTCGAGGCCTTCGACCCCTTCGCGCCCGGGGAGGAGCGCAAACGGCGCCTGTTCGAGCTGCTGGCGCAGCTGAAGGCCGCCGCGCGCTCGCGCTGCGATCCCCCGGCGGCGGATACGCTGCTGTCCCCGGACTTCGAGCTCGACCTGCCGCGCGTGCGTGCGCTGCTCGAGCTGCAATCCGACCATGTCATCGCGATCGGCGAATGAAGGACCCTGCCATCACCCGCACGCTGCGCACCGGCTGGATCCTGCTGGCGCTGTCGCTGCCGCTCGGCGTCACGCTGGAGGCGCTGCACGCGTTCAAGTCGCAGGCGTACCTGTTCGGCGGCGTGCGCCACGAGATGTGGCGCCTGGCGCACGCGCACGGGACGCTGCTCGGGATCCTCTTGCTCGTGTTCGCGGCCCTGGCCGAGGCGCACGTCGCGCCCGAGAAGCGCGCCGCGATCGCGCGTGATCTGTGCACCGGCGCGATCCTCATGCCGCTCGGCTTCTTCCTCGGCGGCCTGCTGAACAGCGAGGGCGATCCGTCGCTGGGGATCGCGCTCGTGCCGCTCGGAGCGCTGTTCCTGCTCGTGGCGCTGGTGCGCGCGGCCGGAAAGTGATGCGTCCCGATCCGGGCCGGCGCTCGTAGGCCGAAGCATGACGCCCATCGCTTCCACCTTCGTCGCCGGCCCGGACGGCGTCTGGCGCATCGAGGTCGTCGAGCCGGTCACGGGCGCATCGCTGCCGGCGGCTCCGCGCCTGAGCGTGCTCGCGGGGCACGTCGTGCAGCCCGCCTCCGCGCTCTGGGCCGTGCGCGGCAGCACCGGGCACCAGCGCTACACGCGGCGCGACGAGGCGGCGGCGTTGCGCGCCGTGCAGGCCGGTCTCGATAGGCCTGCGGCGACGTGGGCCTCGTTGATCCCGATCCAGAAGAGCGCCGCTTGGTGGGAGCTCGCCCAGGACGAGCGCCGCGCGATCTTCGAGGAGACCTCGCACCACATCGGCGCGAGCCTGCGCTTCTTGCCCGCCATCGCCCGTCGGCTCTACCACGGCCGCGAGCTGGGCGAGCCCTTCGACTTCCTGACCTGGTTCGAGTACGCGCCCGAACACGCCGCCGCCTTCGATGAGCTGCTGGCCGTGCTGCGCGCCAGCGAGGAATGGCTCTTCGTCACGCGCGAGGTGCACGTGCGGCTGGCGCGCCAGTGAGTTCGCGAGGCGCTACCGCTGGGCCGGTCGGCTAGCTGCTAGCAGCCCGTTGAATAAGGTCCCTGCTGCGGCTTCGCGCCTTTCGCCATGGCGTCGTCACGCTCGACGTGCGGTATCAATCCAGGTCGTGCTCAGCGGCCAGGAAGGCCGCTTCCGCCGCCTCTCTGTCGCGTTCCTAGCCCTGACGAAAGGCGCTGTGCGCTAGTGTCCCTTCCCCGAAGTATCGCCAACAATCCGCCGCACTGAATCGCCGCTGGTGGCGTTGTTCAGAACCTCGTGAGACTGCTCCAGCGCGCGCACGTCGTCCGCGCCGAAGAGCGTAGTGTTCCTCAGGAGGGCGGGCTCAGCGCGCCGCGTCGAGCAGCTTCAGGTACGGCGTGTCGTCGCCGCTCAGGTCGTTGGCCTCGAGGTGAGCGCGCAGCTCACCCGCGCTCGTCACGACCAGGCTGTCCACCGGATAGTGGTAGGCCTTGGCCAGGCGTCCGGCGAGTTCGCGCAGGTCCTCGTCGGGCGCGCTGTGCGCGAGTGCCTCCAGGTCGCGCTGCAGGATCCAGGCGTTGACGAAGTCGCGCTCGAGGCGCGCGAGGATCGGCGCAGACGAGAGCGGACCCGCCCTCAGGCCTTTGCCGCTCCCTCAACAGGACTCGTCGTCGAGCGTGCCGAACAGCACCACCAGGTGCAGCGGCTTGCCGCTCTCGCGCTGGGCGAGCACGGCCTGCTCGAAGGGCAGCCACTCCAGGCGTGCGAAGGGATAGAAGCGGCGCGCGAGGCGCAGGCGCGCGTCTTCGTCGGAGATGGAACGCGCAGAGGGACTCGACCAAGCAGGCGGGGCGGTTTCGCCGCCGACGAGCTCCATGCGCGGCACCCAGCCGATGTCGGCGCTCCCCGGAACCTGCAGCGAGCCCGCGTCCGTGACCGGACTCTCGGGCACGTTCACGTCCACGTTGGTGTCGCGATCGGGCAGCGCGAGGCGCAGCGCGCGCACCTTGCCGCTGGCGCGCTCGAGCCACAGGCGTCCCTCGAACTGCGCCGGCGTGTAGGTGACGCCGCCCTCGAGCACGAACTCGGCGTGCGCGCGGAACAGGATCTCGACGCCCTCGTCCGAGGCCGCGCGCAGGCACGCGAACGCGCCCTCGTAGGCGCCGAAGCCGTGGTGCAGGCTGGCGCGCGCGCCGGCGTGGAACTGACGCAGGAAGGGCAGCACCGCCTCGCGCGCGACCGGCCAGGTGTCGCCCACGGCCACCTCGCCCGCCGGCAGGAACGGCGTGAGCTCCGCCGCGCCGTAGACGTGGCGCGCCTCGGCGGGGTGCGGCTCGCGCAGCACGGGCGTCGAGGCGAAGAGCCCGTACTCCGAGCGCTTGCACGCCTCCCAGCGCGCCTCCAGGGCGATGGAGGCGTCGGGCGCGAGCGCGATGCGCACGGGCTCGACCTGTTGCGGAGCGAACGAGAGCAGGGCGAGCAGCGCGAGCATGTGCATGGCGGCGACCTCTGACGCGGGACGGCAGCCATTGTTCCGTTCCCGGCTCGGAATGCGAGCGCAGGCGGCCGCGCGCTATCCTCGCACCCGTGGCGCTCCTGCTGCGGCTCGTGCTGGTGCTGACGGTGGCCTACCTCGGGCTGTGCCTGGTCGTCTACCTGACGCAGGCGAAGCTCGTCTACTTCCCCGGTCCGCCGCCGCACGCGACGCCGGCCGCCTTCGGGCTCGAGTTCCGCGAGCTCGAGCTGCGCGCCGCCGACGGCGTGCGCCTGCACGGCTGGTTCCTGCCGGCGCAGGACGCGAGCGCGTCGCCGAAGACCGTGCTCGTCAGCCACGGCAACGCCGGCTCGATCGAGGGGCGCACCGAGCTTGCGCAGGCCTTCCTCGAGCTCGGCTGGTCGGTGTTGCTCTACGACTACCGCGGCTATGGCAAGAGCGCCGGCACGCCTGACGAGGAGGGCACCTACCGCGACGCCGAGGCGGCCTACGCCGAGCTCACCGAGGTCGAGCAGCTGCCGCCCGAACGCATCGTGCTCTACGGCGAGTCGCTGGGCGCCGCGGTGACGCTCGAGCTCGCGCGCCGTCACCCCTGCGCCGCCGTGATCACCGAGAGCGCCTTCACCTCGCTGCCCGACGTCGGCGCCGTCGCCTACCCGTTCCTGCCGGTGCGGCTCCTCTCGCGTTTCCGCTACGACAACCTCGCCAAGGTCGCCGAACTCGGCGTGCCGCTCTTGCTGATCCACAGCCCGGCCGACGAGCTCGTGCCCTTCGCACACGCCGAGCGTTTGTTCGCCGCCGCGCGCGAACCGAAGCAGCTCGTGCGCACCGCGGGTGGCCACAACGACGGCGGCTTCTGCCTGAACGCGGAGGCACGCGCCGAGGTCGCGCGCTTCCTGAGCGAGCTGCCGGCGACGCGCTGACTCAGCGGGCCACGACGTGCGCGACCGCGCGCGCGTCCCAGTCGATCACCAGCCCGCGCCCGATGCCGCGCGCGGCCTCGGCGCCGTACAGGAGCTCGCACAGGTACAGCGCGGCGTCGTAGGACTTGGCGCCGCCGACCGAGGTGATGCGCGGCCCATCGTGGACGAAGGACACGCCCTCGCGAACGTCGACCGTGCGCGCGAAGAGCTCACGGAAGCGGGCCACGTCGGCGGGGAAGGTCGTGGCCGCGTGCCCGTCCAAGAGGCCCGCCTTGGCCAGCACGAAGGCGCCGTCGCACAGCGAGAGCACGAACCGCGCGTGCTCGCCGCGCGCCTGCACCCAGGCGATCAGCGCCGCGTTCTCGAGGTCGCTGTCCATGCTGTGCTCCGCGCTGGGCACGACCAGGACGTCGATCGGCGGCGCGCTGGCGAGCGTGTAGTCGGGCACAATGCGCAGGCCCTCGAAGCTCTTCACCGGCGCCGCCGTCGGTGCCACGGTGAAGACGCGCATGCCCGGCTGCGCGTGGAAGAGCGTGTGCTGGAACACGTCGTAGGGCGCGATCAGCTCCGTGTTGTAGACGCCGTCGACGATCAGGAAGCCGACGGCGAGCTCGCGCGGCTGCGCGGGGCGCGGCTCAACGGCACCCGCCGTGCGGCAGGCGCCGAGAAGACAGAAGAGCAGCAGAGGTCCGAGGCGCATGCGAGTTCGCTCCGCAGGGGGGAGGCGGGCATGCTACCCAACGCGCGGCCGGCTTCGTCTTTTCACGGGCGCAAGATGAGGGGCTCGGTATCGGTTCGCGGCAGCGTGATCTCGGCGTGGGCGCGTGGGCCCCTCTCGAACTCGAAGAGCCCGTGCAGCTCGATCGCCCACGGCCCGGGGCGCAGGCGGTCGAAGCGGAAGCCCTGCTCGCCCGGGGCGAGGCCGTCGTTTCTCTCGTTCGCGGCACGCTGTTCACGGTCCGCGGGCGCGAGCCGTTCCTCGCCGAGCCACACCGCCTTCACGATCCAAGCCAGCTCCTGCGGGTCCGAGCCCTGCACGACCACCGCGAGCGTCGCCGCGCGCTCCAGGGTGGGCGCGAGCCCGAGCGTCGAGCCGTCGCGCGGGAAGACGAGTGGTCCGATGCGTTGCGTGAGGAACTCGTCGCGCTCCAGCACCAGCCAGAGGTCGTCGCGCAGCTGCACGCCGTCGATGCGGAAGCGCCCCTCGGCGTCGCTGGTGGTCAGGTGCAGGGCGCGGGACTCCCGTCCGGCGGTCCACAGGACCTGCACGTCGCCCTCGGAGTCGGGCACGCCGAGGCTGAGCTCCACTCCGCCCACGGGCCGATCGCTTGCATCGCGCACGATGCCCGCGAGTGAAGTGAGCTCGAGCGCGACGTCGTGGCGGGTCTCCGGCGCCACCAGCGAGACGCCCTCCGCGTACACTGGCCCGAAGCGCGGATGCGTGATGGTGAAATCGACGACCTCGGCATCGAGGCCGGTGAGCGCGTAGCGACCCTTGGCATCGGTGGCGGTCTCGATGTACCCGATCTCGAGCTTCGCGCCGGCGAGCGGGCGGCCGCCCTCGGTCACGACGCCGTGGATGCGCACGGACGGCTCGACCCGGTGCAGCAGCACGAGCTCCTGCTCGCTGCCCTCGACGACCACGACACCCTGCGAGCCTTCGCCGTCGGCCGGCGACAGGCGGTATTCGTCGGGCGCGAGGTGCTCGAAGCGCGCGCGCCCGTCGGCGTCGGTCTCGAGTCGCGCTCGTTCCCAGTGGTCCTCTCCGCGCCATTCTTCGCACGTGACCCTCCCTCGCTTCGGTGGACACCGTTGTTGAGGTGTTCGCAGTAGATGCGAGCGGATGGAGTTCGTCAAAGGGGAAGG
>SIAI01000056.1 GCA_009691855.1 Planctomycetota bacterium
CGCCCCGACTCGACCACGATCGACTTCGTGGGCACCGCCGGCCGCGACCTGATCGCGCTCCCCGTCGAAGCCGGCTTCGCCGTGCGCGGCGGCCTATCGAACGAGGCCGCGCTGCAGTCGATCACGATCGTCCCCGCGCGCGTCCTCGGTGTGGATCACCGCGTCGGCAGCCTGGAGCTCGGCAAGGACTGCGACGCGATCGTCACCGACGGCGACCTCTTGCACTATCAAACCTTCGTCCAGTACACGGTCGTGGACGGCAAGCTCGTCTACGACAAGGAGAAGGAGCTCTACTTCGCCCACATCCGCCCGCGCCCGAAGAAGCCCGAGCCGGCGGTGACCGCGCCGGTCGAGCCGCCGAAGGACGACGCGAAGGAAGGCGAGAAGGCCGAGGGCGCGGACGAGAAGAAGGACGAGAAGGCCGACGAGAAGAAGGACGCCAAGGACGAGTCCGCCGGCGACGAGAAGAAGGGCGACGAGGAGAAGAAGGACGGCGGGTGAGGAGCTCGGGCCGCGCCGAGTCCAGGCGCGGTCTTGTTTCTTCTCGCCGACAGATTGGAAGTCCGACTTCCAATCTGTCAGACCTCCAGCTCGCCCTACAGCGAGCGCATCCTTGTCAGCCTCTCCCGAGCCCAGCTCCGCCAGCACTCGGTTTCGCCTCGGATGGTGAGGGGTTGGCGGAAAGTCGTACCGCAATCCTAGAACGGGAACCCGACCGAGAAGTGCAGCACGTACTCGTCGTCCTCGTTCTGCGTGAACGGATCGGTCTGCGTGTTCGGGTTCCAGCCCAGGTCGAGGCGCACCGGACCGATCGGTAGCTGGTAGCGCAGGCCCACGCCGAGGCCGCTGCGGAAGCCGGCGAAGTCCAGGTAGTCCTGCACGTCCTGGGTGACGTTGCCGAGGTCGTAGAACAGTGCCGCGCCCAGGTTTCCGGTGAGCTCGCGGCGCAGCTCGAGGTTCAGCGTGGTCGCGCTCTCGCCGCCCAGGGGATCGCCGAAGACGCCGGCGGGTTGCAGCTCGTCCTCCTGGAAGGAGCGCACGCTGCTCTCGCCGCCGTTGAAGAAGCGCTCGGGCAGCGGGATCTCGCTGGTCAGGCCGAAGGGCGCGATCAGGCCGGTGCGCGCGGAGAAGGCCAGCACGCTGCGGCCGATGGGCTGGAGCTCGGTGTACTCCAGGCGCGCGCGCAGGAACTCGGTGTCCGAGGCGAAGGCGTCGTCGGCCCACTCCAGCTTCGCCAGGCCGCGCCGGCCGCGCGAGGGCAAGAGAGGGCTGTCGCGGTCGTCGTACACCAGGCTGGTCGAGAACTCGGCCACGTTCGTGTTCGATTCGACGTCGGGCGGCAGCACGGTGTTCGGGCTGTCGGTGACGTCGGTGGGGCGGAACTCGTAGCCGAGCGACGAGCTCCAGTCGCTCGTCCACCTGCGGCGCAGGAAGAAGCCGAAGCCGCGGCGCACGAAGGTGAACGAGGGCTCTTCGCGCTGCTCGACGAAGAAGGTCGTCTCCGCGGTCAGGTGCGAGCCCAGGAAGTCGCGGTCGATCCAGCCGATGCGCGCGCTCTGCGCCTTGAGGCTGGCCGTGCCCTCGAGCGCGAGATTCTGGCCGCGGCCCTGGAAGTTGTTCTCCTCGATGCCGAGCAGGATGCGCGGGCCCTCGTAGGAGCCCAGGCCGGGCTCGATGCGGATCTCGACCGAGCGCGCCTCGACCAGTTCGACCGCCAGCGTGCGCTCGGGCCCCGCGCCATCGAGGTGCAGCGTGATCGACTCGAACAGGCCGGTCGCGTACAGCTCGCGGAAGGCCTCGCGCTCTTTCTCGACGTCGTAGACGGAGCCGAGCTCGATGCCCATGAAGCCCAGGATCGCGGCGTCCTTGGTGCGCGCGTTGCCCTGGATGCGGATGTGCGCGACGGTCACGCGCTCGCCCGGCGTGGTGCGTACGAGCAGGCGCACGTCGCCGCTCGTCTCGTCGAACTCGGGCCGCGCCTCGAAGCTGGCGTCGGGGTAGCCACGGCGCAGGTATTCCTCGCGCAGCGTGTTCTCGATCCCGGGGCCCACGCTCGTCTGGTACAGGGGGCCCGTGTACTGGCGCGTGAGCTGCGCCTCGCGCTCCGCAAGCGCGGGCACGCCACCGGAGAACTCCAGCGCCTTCACGCGGAACTGCGGACCCTCGTGGAGCGTGATGCGCAGCGTGACGCTGCTGCGCGCGGCGTCGAACTCGACCGCCGGCGGCTCGATCGCGATGCGCAGGTGTCCAAGCTCGCGATATTTGAGCCGCAGGACTTCCAGCGTCTCCTTCAGCTGCTCCTCGTCGTACACGCCGCCGTGTTCCATCGGCCCGAAGAAGGTGCGCACGAGCTGGGGCGTCATGACCTCCAGGCCGACGAGTTCCAGCGCGGCGACGTGCACCTCCGCGCCCTCGCTGATGCAAAAGTGCGCGCGCGGGCCCGTGGGCTCGAACTCGTATTCCACGAGCGCGTCGAGGTGACCGCGGGAGCGATAGAAGAGCTCCAGCGCGAAGGCCGCGTCGTCGACCGCGGCCTTGTCGGGCGTGGTCACCTCCAGGCGCGCGAGCTCGGCGCGCACGAGCTCGTCCAGACGCTCGGCGGACACGCTCTGCTGGCCCTCGAATTCGAGCGCCAGCGCGAACGGCAGCGCGCGCCCCGCCTGCGGGTTCGCGCGGCAACCCGCGAGGATCCAGACGGCGAGCACCAGCGCCGCGAGCAGGCCGCGCGCGCTCATCGCGGACGGAACACGATCCCGAGCGCGTAGGTCACGCGGTCGTACTCGTCGAGCTCGGCCGAGAGGTACGTGGCGCGGCCCGACTGCACGTCGCGCGGCTTCAGGTAGAAGAGCACGCGCCCGGTGGCTTGCCCGCTGATCGAGGTCTCGGCGCCCACATCGATCTCGAAGCGCTCCAACAGGCTCTCGGTGTCGGAGGGATCCGACGAGAACCAGCGCACCAGGCTGTCGCGCGCGAGGAACACCGCCAGCGCCTCCATCGCCTGCTGGCTGCGATCGCCATCCTGCGTGGTGGGCAGCTGTCCGGTCAGCAGCAGGATCCACAGATCCTCCTGCGGCAACGGCGGGCTCGAGCTGGGCAGGATCTCGAGCTCGTCGAGCGAGCCCGTGGCCGTGAGCCGCACGGCGTGGCGTTGCACGCGCATCTCGGCGCGCAGCGCCGCCTCGGGCTGGAACGGCGCCTCGCGCCGGAAGTTCAGCAGGCCCGAGGTGAGCTCGAGCTTGCCCGAGGGCAGCGTCACGCTGGCGTGCTCGACGTACACCGGTCCCTCCAGCACCGGGAACTCGCCCGTGCCGCGCAGCCACGCATCGGGGCGCAGGCCGGCCTCGAGCAGGTTCGTCTGGTACTCGAAGCGCCGCGTGCCGCCGAGGTGCACGTCGAGGTTGGCCGAGGCCAGCGGGCCCTCGCTCGCGAACGAGAGGCGCTGCGCCTCGCCCTTCTCGCTGGAGCGCAGGCGCTTGCCGGCGCGCAGCAGTTCCTCCAGCGGACTGATCTCGCCCGTGTAGCGTCCCTCGGCGATGGCCAGCTCGCCGCGGATCGCGAGCTGGCTCGGCGTGCCCTTGACCACGAGATCGGCGTCGGCGCGCAGACGCAGGCGCGCGTTGCGTGCGAGCAGGACGTTCTGACCCTTCAGCGAGAGATCGAGACGCGGGAATGGCCCGAAGGGTTCCAGGGTGCCGGTCACCGACAGGGGCGCGCCGCCGTACTCGGCGTTCAGCGCGTCCACGAACACGACGTCGTCCTCGAAGTGCAGCTCGGCCGCGATGTTGCGCACGGGCGAGCGGCCGCTGACGAGGCGCAGCTCGCCCGCCGTCCACGACAGCGTTCCCGCCAGCGACGGTTCCAGCGCGCTGCCGCGCAGCTCGAGCGCGCCCGCCACGCGCCCTGAGATGCGCCGTAGCTCGCCCGAGAGCCCCGCCAGCCAGCCCAGGTCGTCGATGGCGACGTCGGCCTTCAGGTCCAGCGCCGAATCGAGCAGCAGGAAGCGCTCGTCCCTCCAGCGGGTGACGTCGAGCGGCACCCCGATGTCGCCCGCGAACTCGATGCGCCCGCCGGGCGAGGAGAGGCGCGCGCGCTCGACGCGCAGCTGCTCGCCCAGCTTCAGCTCGGCCTCGAGTGCGCACAGCGTCGCCCCCTGTCCGCGCCCGAGGGCCAGGTCCGCGGCCGCGAGCCACAGCGAGCCGGTGAGCGCCTTCCACTCGCCGCCCAGAGCCGCCCCGACGCGGGCGGGCCCGCTGGTGACGCCACTCGCGAGTCCGAGGCGGCGCAGCGTGCTCACGGGGTCGGCGCTCTCCAACTCGAGTTGCAGCTGGACGGGTCCCTCGGCGAGCGCCAGCGGAGCGGCGAGGTCGAAGGGCAGGCGCAGCGAACCCGTCAGTTGCGTCGTGGCGTTCGCGGCGCTGGCGTCGGTGAGCTCGAGGCGCTCCAGGGCCAGCGTGCGGCCGTCGTACTCGCCCTCCAGCGCGGCCGACAGCGCCGGCCAGTCGCTGCCCAGGCTCCAACCCTCGAGCGCGAGCGCGAAGGCGAGCTGTGGAGCCGCGCCGCCGAGCGTGCCTTCCAGCTTCCCCTCGATGCGCCCCGCGCCCAGGCCGCGCGGCAAGAACGGCGCGAGCAGCGGTCCGGCGTCATAGGCACGGCACTCCACGACGCCGTGCGTCGTTCCGTCGGCGTGGTGCACCGAGACCGTCGCCTGGCCCGCGCCCGTCGGACCCTGCGAGCGCAACGCGACACCCTCGACGTCGAAGCGTCCCGCGCCGAAGGCGATGCGCGCGCCGCGCTCGAGCGCGACCTCGGCGCCCTGCCAGGCGAGTTTCAGCGACTCGAACTCGGCCGTGAAGTCCGCGCCCGCGAGCGTGAGCGTGCCCGCGCCCTCGACGAAGCTCCCAGCGCTCGTCAGGCGCAGCTCGGAGACGTGCAGCGTATCGCCCGCGAGCTCGCCGTGCGCCGCGGCGTCGTCGATGCGCAAACGCCCGAGCTGCACGCCCGAGACGCTGGCCTCGAGCGCGCCCTGCAGCGCCGCGAGCGGTCCCGACAGGTGCGCGTGGACGGAGGCGTGCTCGCACGGGAAGGGCAGCAGGGTCGCCAGCGCCCGGCTGCCGGCGGCGCAATTCAGGGACACGTTCGTGAGCGACAGCGGCTCGAGCTCGACCTCGCCGCGCAACACGAGCTCGAGGTCCGGCCCGCTGGCCTCGCAGCGCTCGAAGCGCGCGCGCTGGCCGTCGATGGAGACATCGACCTCCGCCGAATCGAGCGCGAGCTCGGCCAGGCGCAGGCCCTCGCCGCGACCGACGAAGCGCCCGCGCGGCGCGCGCAGCGGTCCGCGCACGTCCAGCGCGCCGCGCCAGCGCCCGCTCAGCGTGCGCCCGGTCAACGGGCCGAGCGGCGTGAGATCCGCGAAGTCCGCCTGCAGCCCGAGGTCGATCTGGATCTCGCCCGCGTCGCTGCCGGGCGGCCAGGCGAGTTCGCCGCGCTCCAGGACGAGCTTGCCACCCTCGAGCTCGACCTTGCCCGTCAGGCGCGCGTGCTCGCCCTCGGCCGCGAGCTCCAGCTCGGCGGCGCGCAACGGCCAGGTGGCGGGGTAGAGCTGCGCCAGGGCGGGTGCATCGGCCAGCGACAAGTGCAGTGTGCCGCGGAAGGAGCGCGCCAGCGCCAGTGGACTCGCATCGGCGAGGTTCAGCGAGGCCGCCGTCAGGGTGGCGCGATTCGCAGCGCTGACGAGCTCGCAGCGCTCGAGACGCACGTCCTGGCGCGCGAGCGAGCCGGCGGCGTTCAGCTGATCGAGCGCCAGCATCTCGGTGTCCGCCAGGCGCAGGCGTAGCTCGCTGAGCTCGAGCTCGAAGGCTTGTAGCTCGGGCAATTCCAGCGCACCGCCACCCGAGCCCGTGGGGCCCAGCGCGAGCTCGATGCCGTGCCCCTCGACGCGCACCCGACCCGTGAAGCGACCGCGCAGGAGTTCGCCGAGGTCGTAGCTGAGCTCCACGCGCGCCTCGTCCACGCGCCGCAGGGGCGAGCTCGCGCTGCGCCAGCGCACGCCCTCGAGCACCATCGCGCTCGTCAGCTCGCCGCTGACGCGCGCGATCGTGACCTCTGCCCCCAGCGCCGCGCTCGCGCGTCGCCCCAGCTCGCGCGCCAGGATCGGCCCGAGCCAGCGCTCGCGCTGCGCGTAGGCCAGGACGAGCCCCAGGATCCCGAGCGCCGCCGCGATTCCCGCTCCGCGCAGCCAGCGGCGTCCGCGGGACGGCCGAGGCTGCCGTTCCCCGGGCGGGTGCACTTCGTTCGCCATCACCTGTGCGTGAGGATAGCGAGCCTCGCCGCGCCGGTCGTTCGCTCGTTGTTCGGCCTTGCGCTCGTCGCTACCCTGGCCCGCCCCTGCATGATTCTCCGGGATCTCCTGCGCGTCCTCGGCTCCGCTGACCGCCGAGACGGACGCAATCTGACCCACGAAGAGGCCTACCGCGCCTTCCTGACGATCCTCGACGGCGATGAGAGCGAGATCCGCATCGGCGCGTTCCTGATCGCGCTGCGCTGGAAGGGCGTCACGGTCGACGAGGTCACCGGCTTCGCGCGCGCAGCCCGCGAGCGCGCCACGATCCCCTGTCAGGACGTCGCCGGTCTGGTGTGCATCTGTCCGCCGCACGACGGCTACGACCTGACGCCGCCGCTCGAGGTCGCCGCCGGGCTGGTCGCGGCCGGCGCGGGGGCCAAGGTGCTGCTGGTGATCGACCGCGGCGTGCCGCCCAAGCGCGGCATCACCGGCGCGCACGTGCTCGAGCACCTCGGCGCGCCGATGAGCTGGGATCCGGCCGAGGCCGAGCGTGCGGTGAAGAACACGGGCTTCGGCGCGATCGCCGCGCCGGGCATGCTGCCCGCGCTGCTCGGCCTGCGCCGTGTGCGCGGCGACGTCGGCGTGCGCACCCCGCTCTCGACCGTCGAGAAGCTGATCGTGCCGCCCAAGGCGGCGATCCTGCTGGGCTCGAACACGGGCCCGGTGCTGGGACTCGCCGCCGGCACGATGGCCGGCCTCGGGCACACCTCCGGCATCGCCCTGCAGGGCGTCGGCGGCGGGCCGATCCCCTCGCTCACGCGCCGCACGCGCGGCGTGGAGATGGCGGGCCAGCACCAGATGCCGCTCTCGATCGAGCCCGGCGACTTCGGCCTCGGCTGCGACGAGAACCCCGAGCTACCGATGTACGGCCCCCCCGAAGAGGGTCAGGGTCCGGGCGACAACCCCGCGCTGGTCAGCGTGGCGGGCGACATGACCACCGCCGTGCTGAAGGGCGCGCACGGTCCCGCGCGCAACGCGACGCTGCTCGGCGCGGCGGTCGTGCTCAAGGCGGCGCGGCGCGTGATGACGGTCGCCGAGGGCGTCGATGCGGCCACGAAGAGCCTCGACTCGGGCGCGGCGCGGGGCGTTCTCGCTAAGCTGAAGATCTGAGAGCGCTCACCCTCGAACCCCCTGGGCGCGAGTTCCTCGCGCCCCCAAGGCCTCGAAGCTCGCCGTGGTTGGATTGTTGCTCACCCTCTGAGCCCGACTCGGGCGCTCACGTCCCCGCGCCGTCCAGCCCGCCCCAGGCGAAGGCGTGGAAGCGCTCGTCCATCTGCATCGGGGTGAGCGGCGTGCCGTTCATCCGCCACCAGTCGAGCTGCGCCAGGAACGCGCCGGCCAGGGCCTGGGCGGAGAGCGCGCGCTGCGCGCTGGACCAGCGACGATCGGGACACAGCTCGCGCAGGCGTTGCTCGATGCCGCGCGCGAAGTGCGCGCGGCCGAGCGCCCACACGCCGTGCAACTTGCCCGCGGCGGCGAGCGCGTCCACGAACGCGTGCGCCTCCTGCAGGTGCTCCAGGAACTCGCGCACCGGTACCAGGCGTCGCGAGCGCTCATGGCCGCGCGAGAGGTGGCCGGCCATGAGCGCGAAGAAGTCGTCGACGTCGCTGTGGAACAGGTCGTCCTTGTCGGAGAAATGCGTGTAGAAGGTGGCGCGGCCGACGTCGGCGCGCGCGAGCACCTCTTGGATCTGGATCGCGGCGTAGGGCTTCTCGTGCATGAGCTCGACCAATGCGTCGCCGAGCGCGTCACGCGTGCGGCGCACGCGCGCGTCGAGCGCGCGCGCCGGAGCCTTCGAGTTCCTGGACATCGCCGGGGCTTTCGTTCGGGATCGTCGGCGCACGCGGGGGATCGCTTGTAGACCGTGCGCGCGCGCCCTAGCGTCGGCCGGTATGACCACGGAACGCGCGAGCGGCCTGGCCCTGATCGCGGGCACGGCGGCGATGATCGTAACGATGCTCTTCCATCCCCGCGGGCACGACCTGTTCGCGCCCGGTCAATTCGAGGCGGGCGCGCGGCAGAACGTGCTCACGCATGCGCTCGCCCTGTGCGGCCTGCCGCTCTCCTTCCTGGGCGCCAGCGGGCTGACGCGCCGCCTGACGCGCGCGCCGTCGCTCGCGCTCGGAGGCCTGGTGCTGTACGGCTTCGCCTGCGTGGGCGTGATGATCGCCGCGGTGGCGAGCGGCCTCGTGGCGACCGAGCTCGCCGGCGAGATCGTGGCTGCCGGCGGCAAGGCGAACGAGACCCAGGCGGCACTGTTCCACTACAACGGCTTCGTCAATCAGGCCTTCGCCAAGCTGTACGTGGTGGCCTCGTCGTTGGCGCTATTCGCCTGGTCGTTCTCGATCCTGCGCGGCGGCGAGCTGGCGCGCGCGCTCGGCATCTATGGTTGCGTGCTGGCGCCCGTCACCTTGCTCGCGCTCCTCTCGGGCCACGTCCAGCTCGACGTGCACGGTTTCGGCGCCATTGTGCTGGGCCAGGCGGTGTGGAACAGCGTCGCCGGCGCACTGCTGTGCCGCGCGCGCGCCGCCTGAGAACGCGAGCTCACGGGTGCAGCACGATCGCGGCGGCGTTTGCGGGCCCGACGGGCGCGCGCAGCTCGACAGCGTTCGCGCGCAGCGCGAAGGCCAGCACGGCCCAGTAGTCCGCCTCGGAGAGCTTCGCGCGCGCCTCGGCCTTCGGCGGCATCGCCTGGGTCGCGAACTGCGCGATGTCGAGCGCGCTGTGGAACGGCTGCGTGCGCTTCTGCCCCGCGCGCGGCGCGAGCGGCAGCGCGCCCTTTCCCGCCAGCGGCGGCGCCTCGTCCGAGCCCTGCGCGCCGTCGCCGTGACAGCGCGCGCAGTTCGCGGCGTAGACCCGCCCGCCGCGCTCGACCTGCTGCGCCGCGGAGTCGGAGGAAGGGGCGGCCGGCGTGTCGCAGGCGGCGAGGAGGAGGAGGAGAACGACGGGCAGGCAACGGAAGGAAACGGTGCTCATTGGAGGTACGGGTGCGCGGGAAGCGGTCGGAACGGCCGTTGGAGGGCCGCACCCGTCGCGTGGTCACGTCGAATCGCGGAGAATCCGGAAAGCCTGTGACCTCGCTTGGTCAGGCGCCCTCTGACGCTCACCATGCCTTCCCCCCTCGAGCCCGGCGGCGAGTGGGCGCGCGACCTGCTCCCCGACGAGGAGGTCGTGCGCCGCGTGTGCGCCGGCGAGAAGCAGCTGTTCGAGCTCCTCGTGCGCCGCCACAACCCGCGTCTGTACCGCGCCGTGCGCGCCCTCGTGCGCGACGACCACGATGCCGAGGAGGCGCTCCAGCTCGCCTACGTCCGCGCCTGGCGGCGCCTCGCGACCTTCGACGGCCGCGCGCGCTTCACCACGTGGATGACGCGCATCGCGCTGCGCACCGGCCTCGAGGTCTCGCGCCAGCGCGCGCGCGGCGGACAGGCCGGGCCGGGCGAGCTGGAGGCGCTGGCAGAGCGCGGTCCGTCGCCGCACGAACAAGAGGCGGCGCACGACGAGCTCTCGCGGCTGCTGGAGCGTTCGCTCGACGCTCTGCCGCGCTCGCAGCGCCTCGTCTTCGTGCTACGAGTGCTCGAGGGGCAATCGACAGGCGACGTCGCCCGCGCGCTCGAGCTCACCGAGGCCGCCGTCAAGGTGCGGCTGATGCGCGCGCGCGAACGGCTGCGACGCGCGCTGCTCGCCCACGCGGAGCTCGACGGCGCGCTCGCGAATGCCTGGCACATCGGCGGCGAGCGCTGCGACCGCATCGTGGCGGGCGTGTTCCGAGTGCTGGCGCTCGAGTCCGCGCCGCGCGAGGCGGCGGGCTGAGCGCGGGCATCACCCCTTGACCACCGCGAACGGCTTCAGCTTCGCGACCGGACGCGCCAGCCCCGCGCGCGTGACGACCTCGATCACGTCGGCGACGTCCTTGTACGCCTCGCTGATCTCCTCCTCGATGCCGGCGCGGCCGGCGGCCTGCAGCGAGATGCCGAGCTTGGCGAGCTCGCGCGGGATGTCACGGCCCTGGGCGAGTTCGCGCGCCTTGGTGCGGCTGAGCGTGCGGCCGGCGCCGTGGCAGCAGGAGCCGAAGGTTCGCGACTCGGCGTCCTTCGTGCCCAGCAGCACGTAGGAGAAGCGGCCCATGTCGCCGGGCACGAGCACGGGTTGGCCGAGCTCGCGGTAGGGCGCGGGGATCTCGGGGTGGCCGGGGCCGAAGGCGCGCGTGGCACCCTTCCTGTGCACGACGAGCTCGCGCTCGACGCCGCCCACGACGTGACGCTCCAATTTGGCGATGTTGTGGCACACGTCGTAGATCACGCGCACCTCGAGCTCGCCGAAGGCCTTGGTCAGCACCTCGCGCACGCGGTGCGTGATCACCTGGCGGTTGGCGAAGGCGAAGTTCATGGCCGCACCCATGGCGCCGAAGTAGGCCTGGCCCTCGTCGCTCTCGAACGGCGCCGAGCACAGCTGGCGGTCGGGGAGCGCGATGCCGTAGCGCTTCGAGGCGCCCTGCATGCGCTCCAGGAAGTCGTCGCACACCTGGTGGCCGAAGCCGCGCGAGCCGGTGTGGATCAGCACCGTGAGCGAGTCGAGCTCGAGCCCCAGCGCCTTCGCCGCGGCCTCGTCGAACACCTCCACGACCGTCTGCACCTCGATGAAGTGGTTGCCCGAGCCCAGCGTGCCGAGCTGCGGCGCGCCGCGCACGCGCGCGTCGGCGGAGACGTACTTGGGCTCGGCCCACGCCGCACGGCCGTTCTCCTCGAGGTACTCGAGATCCTCCGGCTCGCCGAGCTTGTGTTCCACCGCCCAGTGCGCGCCTTGCCGCCCGACCTGATCGAGCTCATGCGCCTTGAGCGCGATCGCGCCGCTGCGCCCCGCGCCGGCCGGGATCGCCTTCAACAACGCCTTGGCGAGCTCGCCACGATGCTCGCGCGCCTTCTTCGTGCGCACCCCGCGCACGCCGAGCAGGCGCACGCCGCAGTTGATGTCGAAGCCCACGCCGCCCGGCGAGATCACGCCGCCGTCCCTGGGATCGAAGGCCGCCACGCCGCCGATCGGGAAGCCGTAGCCCCAGTGGATGTCGGGCATCGCGATCGAGGCGCTCACGATGCCAGGCAAGCAGGCGACGTTCGTGACCTGCTCCAGGCACGGGTCGTCACGGATGGCGTCCATCAGCTTCGCCGAGGCGAACACGCGCCCCGGCACGCGCATCGCGCCGGAGCGGGGGAGCTCCCACTCGTTCTCGTTGATCTGCTCCAAGCTCATGAGCGGCGCAAGCCTACTCCCGGCGCCGCGGAAATCCGCGCCTCCGCCCGGACCCGTCAGGGCAGGTGCGCGTCCAGCCAGGCGCGGTGTGCCGCCACGTCGGCCGCGTACGCGGGAGCGTTGATGCGGTTCACGTTCTCGTTCGGGTCGAGGGCGAGGTCGTAGAACTCCTCGAGCCCGCTGGCCAGGCGGCGCAGCTTGCGATCCGCGCTGCGCGCGCAGACCTCGTCCGAATTCCCGCACAGCACGTAATCGTGGCCCGCGAAGGGCCGGCCCTCGAGCAGTGGGCGTAGGCTGAGGCCGTCCGTGGGTAGCGCGGCTTGGCCGAAGTGGTCGGCCACCGTGGCGTAGACGTCCACCGCGTGCACCAGGACCGAGCTCTCGCCGGGCTGGATCCAGGAGGCGGCGCAGATCATGGGCACGTGGATGCCGCGCTCGAAGACCGTGCCCTTCGACTGCGGCCCACCGCCAGCGTTGGGCGGCGTGCCGTTGTCGCCCAGCACGATCACCAGCGTGTTCTGCGGGTTGAGCACCGCCAGGACCTGCCCCAGCAACGTGTCGTAGGCCACGATCATCGCCTCGAAGCGCTGGCGCTGGTTCGTCGGCGTCGGGAAGCCGCTCGGCAAGAGGTGCGCGGGTGGAACGTGGAAGGGAGCGTGGGCGAGGTTGAGCGACAGCACGCCGAGCCGCGTGCCGTGCGTGCCCACCCACCACGAGACCAGGGCCGCGCTCGTGGCCTCCGGTTCGTACTGATTGGAGAGCGCCGAGCCGCAGGCGTCCACGCGCGTCCACAGGTCGTAGTCGGTGCCGCCGCATTCGGCGACGTTTCCCGGCAGGCCTCCGACCCAGGCGTCGTAGCCGTGCGCGAACGCCGCGCACTCGAACGGCCCGCCCGCCGGATCGGAACCAAGGTGCCACTTCCCGGCCAGGCACGAGCGCACGGGGGGGGCGAGCTCGGCCAGCGAGGTCTGCGCGAGCAGCGGCTCGTTGCCGCTCAGGCTCCCGCAGGAGCTCCCGGAGGGGTCCACCCACCACTGCCCGAAGGGATCGAGCGCCGCGTGCGGGCGCAGGTCGGGCTCGCGTAGGCCGCACGCAGGCGCAGGCCGTGGGCCGCGAGGTTGGCGAGGTTGGGCAGGGGCAGGCCCTGGGTGTCCACCTCGCCGACGTCGTCGAGCACGACCACGAGCACGTTCGGCGCGGTGGGAACGCTCTCGATCGCGCGCACGGCCGAGCGGGTGAGCTGGAGGATCAGGGCCGCGAGCATCGTCATCCAGCCTACACGCCAAGAGCGAATCCGTGTCGGACGCACCTGGCGGTTGCGCGCAACCCGTGAAACACAGCAGCCCGCGGGGGGTGAGAGCTCGTGCGCCCCGAGCGCGAGCGCGCCGCCGCGCTGCGGCCGGCCGGGAGCGCTTGCAGCAGCGCCTGCGCGAGCTCGCCGCGGTGCTCGCGCGCCTTCTTCGTGCGCCCGCGCACCCGTACGCGGCAGTTCGCTCTGCTACCCTGGCGCGCGCCAGAGGCTCCCCTTGACCCTAGACACCCGCATCGACGAGATCGCCGACGGCATCTACCGCATCAGCACCGCGATCCCACCCGCGGCGATGCCCGGTGGCTTCACCTTCAATCAGTTCTTGATCGCGGACGAGCAGCCGCTGCTCTACCACACGGGGCTGCGCAAGCTCTTCCCCGACGTGCGCGCGGCCATCGAGCGCGTGCTGCCGGTCGCGAAGCTGCGCTACGTCGCCTTCTCGCACTACGAGGCCGACGAGTGCGCCACGCTGAACGACTTCCTGGCGCTCGCCCCGCGCGCCGAGCCGCTGTGCAGCGAGATCGCCAAGATGGTCTCGGTCGACGACGTGAGCTCGCGCCCCGCGCGCGCGCTGAAGGACGGTGAGGAGCTCGCCCTCGGCCGCCACACCGTGCGTTGGCTCTCGACTCCGCACCTGCCGCACGCCTGGGAGTGCGGGCACCTGTTCGAGACCACCACGCGCACGCTCTTCTGCGGCGACCTCTTCACGCAGCTCGGCCACGAGCACGAGCCGCTCACCGAGAAGGACATCCTCGGCCCGAGCGCGGCCGCGCGCCGCGTCTTCGACTACTACGCCAATCCGCGCAACCAGCCGGCGCTGTTCGCGCAGCTCGCGGCGCTCGAGCCGACCACGCTCGCCTGCATGCACGGCGCGAGCTTCCGCGGCGACGGGGCGAGGTTGCTGGGCGAGCTCGCCCGCACGCTGGACGGGGCCTAGTGTCCCTTCCCCGAAGTAGCGCCAACAATCCGCCGCACTGAATCGCCGCGGGCGGCGTTGCGCCTCCTCCCAGTATTGCAGCGAATACGCGTCGTCGCGCGCCTGGCCAGCGACGATCCATCACGGCGCCTTGTTGGCGCTACTTCGGGGAAGGGACAGCGCCCCGAGGTCCACCTCAGGGCAGGGGATGGTCCTCGGCCCGCCCCCAGGCCCAGTACTGGCTCGGCCGCTCCCAGCGGAAGTACGGCTCCAGCGCGCGGCCGCCCGCATCGTCGAGGAGCCTCGCCGCGGCCGCAGGCTCCGTGTCGAGCGCGGCCTCGAGCGCCGGGTCGCGGCCGATGCTGAGGTCGTCCCAGGTCAACGGCGCGCGGATATCCGGGGCGATGAAGCGGCGCGGATCGAGGGGATCGGATTGTTGCTCCTCGACCTCCGCCACGCGGAAGCGCAGGCCGGTGCCCGGCAAGCACAACGGCGGATGGTTGCCGCGACGGCCATTGAAGAAATTCGGGTGCGCGGCCAGCGGTTCGCCGACGAACACGGCGTGCGCGTTGCGCTCGAGCTCGGCGGCGATGACCACGCCGGCCGACTGTGTGACGCGCCCGATGAGCACGAACAGGTGACCGGGGCGGTTGACCTCGGGGAGCTCGCGCAGGCGCCAGCCGAGGTCCTTGGCCATGTAGCCCCAGCCGCCTGGGTTGTGGCGCAGGTCGATCACCAGGCGCTCGACGTGCTCACGGCGCACGGCGGCGACCAGCTCGTCCAGGAACGCCGTCCACGGATGCGCGGCATCGTCGCGCGGCAGGTTGAACTGCAGATACACGGCGTGCGACTCGGGCAGCACCTCGAACCAGTAGTTCGCACCACGCCTCGCGAGCCACGCGGGTTTGAGCTCGGCCCCGGCTTCCAGCCAGCCGGGCGGCAAGAGGAAGCCGCGAACCTGCTGCGCCTCGACTTCGTAGCTGCGTTCGAGCGCGGGCACGTCGACGACGCGCTCGTTGCCGCCCGCCAGGCGCAGGCCTAGCCGGAGCACGCCCGGTTCGGCGACGAGGCCCAGCCCGCGCACGAAGTCCGGGAAGCGCAGGAAGAAGGCCAGCTCGCCGGCCGCCATCCACTCGTTCTCGTAGGGGAACTCGCGCACCAGGCGCGGCCACAGCTCGCTCAGGCCGGCTCCTCCGATGGTGAGCACCTCGGCGCCGAGGAGCTCGGCGTGCTCGGGCTTGGCCGCGCGGATGCGCAGGCCGTCGGGGAACTTCCAAAACGCGAGCGGCAGCGCGCGCTGCATCACCGCCGAATCGGGACCGGGGTAGGCCGAGGTGTGCACGTCCCCGACGGAGCTCGCCAGGCGCATGAGCTCGACCAGGTACTCGGCCTCGTTCCAGCGCTCCGCTCGCGCTCTCGCCGCGGTCACGCGGGCCTCCCAATCGGCGCGCGACAGGTTGCGGAAGGGATCCGGGTGGCGCGCGAGGATCGTGTCCACCAGCAGGCGCACGCCCGCGGCCATCTCGAGTGCAGTCGGTGGGCGCGTTGGCGTCGGCTCACCGTAGACCGGCCCGAACACTCCGCGGCAGAGCTCCGTGAAGCCCGGCAGCGTTCGCAGCGCATCCAGGTCGCGGTCGCTGGCCAGCGTGCGCGTGGCCAGGTAGCCCGCGCTGAGCGCCTGGCGCAAACTCAGCAGACCCGCCTCCGTCTCGCCGAGCCGTGCCAGTGCGCGGGCGCGACCGTACAGCGCGTCGGCGCGCTCGGGCGGGCACACCTCTGCCGTGTGCGCGAAGGCGTCGGCGGCCGCACGCCAGTCGTGCAGTTCGAAGAGCACGTTGGCGAGGCCCGCAGCAGAGCGCCCGTCGGCCGGATCGGCCGCCAGCACGCGACGATACGCGTCGGCGGCCGCCTGCCATTGCCCGGCGAGGGCGAGCGCATCGGCGCGCGCAACGGAGGGCGGCTCGCTCGCTCGCGCATCGGGGGCGTGATCCTGGAGCCGTGCGGACAGCATGAGCAGGGCGAGGAGGGAGACAAGCATGGCAGCGCAGAGGAGGTGGACGGGCGTGCGGGTAGGAACGAAGCAGCCCGTCGAGGACGTTCCCCGCGGCGGCTCGTGCGCCGCGGAGCCCTCCTCGACGGGCTGCGTGGGTCGGAGGGCTACTTCGGCTTCGCCGGCAGCGCGTTGCCGAGCGCGAGCTTCAGCTGCCCCGAGCCCGAGCTCAGCGTGTAGCTGCCGCCGCCGCTGCCGAGCACGCCGCGCGCCTTGAAGCCGTCCGACTCCTTCTTCACCTCGAAGCCGAGGCCCGGCGGCACGTCGATGCCGTCGCCGTTCGTCCGCATGGCGAAGCTGCCGACGACGTTGGCGGGCACGACGAGGAAGAGGTCGCCGCTGCCCGAGGACAACGAGGCCTTGCCGGGCGAGCTCGGGTCGGCGACGTGCATTCTCACGTTGCCCGAGCCGGTGTTAGCGTCGAGCATGCCCTCGATCGAGCCCACCTCGACCTCGACGTCGCCCGAGCCGGTGTTGGCCAAGAGCATCTCCACGCGCTCGCCGGCGAGCGCGACCTTCACGTCGCCCGAGCCCGTGTTCGCCGTGACCTCGCTCCGCGCCTGGCGCACGATGACGTCGCCCGAGCCGCTGTTGGCGCTGAGCGGCAGCTTGCCCGGCACGCCGACGACGAAGGAGACGCTCCAGCCGCGCTCGTTGTGGTGCTTGTCCTCGATCTTGAGCAGGCCGTCTTCCTCGCTCACGTCCACGTGGTCCTCGAACACCTGCGTCAGCGCGCGCGCCTCGACGGTGTCGAGCTTGGCGCGCACCTTGGCCGTGATCTCGAGCTGGTTCGAGTTGGAGGCGATGACCTCGATGTTGCCCGCGCCGGAGTTGACGGCGAGCTTCTGCACCGTGGCCGGCAGGAGCCGAGCGCTGAAGAGCTCGGTCTTCCACACGTTCGCGTCGTCTTGCTGCTTCTGCTGCCGCTGCTCTTCGCGCTGCTCCGGCGCGGGTAGGTTGGCCTCGCGCGGGCCGTGGTCGAAGAAGGCCGTGGCGGGCGTGAGCACCGTCTCCGGGCTCGTCTCTTCGCTCGCTCCATCGCGCGGGCTCGTGGGCGTCTTCGTTCCACGCTCGCCGCCCGTGAGGCTGACGGTGGCCGTCACGGCTACGAGGGTCACGGCCAGGGTACCGATCGCTGCGTACATCATCTTCGCTCCGAGAAAGGGGACTGCGACGCTTGTGGGGAGCTTCGCGAGAGGGGTAAGGGCCAGGCCCAGCGCACGGCGATCGCCGCCGTACGTGTTCTCGAGCCGCGCGCGCAGCTGCTCCAGTCCGCGCGTGACGCGGCTGTTGACGGCGGCGCTGGTCACGCCGGTGCGGCGCGCGATCTCGTCGTAGGAGAGCTGCTCGAAGAAGCGCATCAACAGCGTGCTGCGATACGGCTCGTCGAGCGCGAGCACGGAGAGCACCACGTTGCGGTGCGTCTCGGCGCGCTCGACCACGTCGTGGGCCGAGGGCTCGAGCACCGTGCCGCGCGCGTCCGCGCGCTCGCGCGCGCTGCGATTGCGCTCGCCGCGGCGCAGCTTCGCCAGGTTGTTGCGCATGACCGTCGCCAGCCAGCCACGCAGCGAGCTGCGCCCGTCGGGCTCACGCTCCAGCGCGTCGATCGTCGTCTCCTGCGCCAGGTCGGCGGCCAGGTGCGGATCGGCGACGAGCCTCTGCGCCAGGGCGTGGATCCAGCCGGTCTGGTCGAGCAGCGCGTGCAGGTTCTGGGCGTTGGTCATGGCTCACTCGTGGTTCGCACAAGGACATCCCGCGCGCCAGCGGGCCAATGCACGAATCGGCGCCTTTTACGATAGCCCCACCGCGCGGCGTGCGTTCAGCGCCGTGCCGGCGGCGTCGAGCCGAATTCGCGCTCGATCTCCGCCAGGGTCTCGCGCGGATCGACGCGAGCGTTGAGGCTGCGCGAGACGTAGCGCCAGGCGATCACGCCGTCCGGGCGCACGAGGAGCTGGGCCGGCACGGCGATCGACTCGCCCTCGTGCCCCTCGACGTGCTCCAGGCCGTAGTCGGCCAGCACGGGGATGCCGCGCGTGGAGAGGACGCGGAAGGGGAGCGCGAGCTCCGCCACCAGGCGCCGCGCGTCCTGCCCCTCGTCCGTGCTGAGCGCCAGGACCTCGCCGCCGACGCGCTTCATCGCCGAATCGACCTCACCGAGGCCGCGGAGCTCGCTCCGACAGGAGAGTCACCAGTGGCCGCGGAAGAAGACCAGCAGCACCGGGCCCTTGGCGAGCTCGTCTGCCAGCGTCACCGGGCGACCCTCCTGGTCCGGGAGTGTGAAGTCCACCGCGCGCTGCGGCACCGCCGTCGCCGGCAGGCGCGCGAAGCCGAAGAAGCCCCACACGAACAGCGCCAGCGCGCCGAGCTGCACGACCACGATCGCGCGCACCCACCCACGCCGATCGACGCGCGCCGCCGCGAAGGCGAGCGCCAGCGCCACCGCGATCCCGACCCACGCCGTGAGCCCGCTCGCGCGCAGGAACGGCTGGTCCAGCGTCCACAGCCACGTGAACGGCGCGAGCACGAGCACGACGAGCGACAGCAGCGCGAGCGCCGTGCGGCGGCGAGCCGCGGGTTCCGTGGGCGCGCTCACCGTGTTCACGTGTCCAGCGCTCACAGGTCCAGCACGATCCGCCCGACCCACGCCGCGCCGCGCCGCTCGACCGCCGCCGCGTGCCAGGTGACCGCCTTCACGTCCTGACAGTGCGCCGGATCGAGGGCGCCGACCGAGAGGCAGCCGACCTTGGCGAGTACGTGGAGCCCCGCAGCGTCGCCCATGACGTCGTCGCCCTCGACCCGCGCATGGATCGGCAGGAAACCCTCGACCGTCCACAGGCGCAGGAGCTCGCGCCAGAAGCGCACCCAGCTCTCGACCCGCTCCGCGCCGTGCACCTCGAGCGCGCGCTCGGTCTCGTGCGCCCCGGCCGGGACGCGGCCGCCCGTGGTCCACTCCCCGAACGCGTGCGCGGCCTCGGCCAGCAGCTCCGTCCAGCTCGCGGCCTCGACCTCCAGCGCCACGTCGGCGGTGTGATCGAGCGTGCGCCACATGGGCGCTGACTCTATCCGATCGCGCGCGCCGACCGCGGCTAAGTGCCGGCGCGCGAGTTGTGCCTGGTCTTCGACCTGAGCGACTCGATGCTGCGGTCCACGGCGGAGGGCGTCACGCAGCTCGACGCGCTACGTCGCGCGACTTCGTGGCCGGGCCCGACGCGCTGTCGCGGGTCGGCTTCGCGGACGAGGCGCGCGTCCTGTACCCGCCCGGAGCCGCGGCGGGCATCCGTCCCGCGCTCGACCGCCTGCGCTGCGGTGGCGCGACGGACATCGGCCACGGACTCGAAACGGCCCGGCAGGTGCTCGCGCCCGCCGGCTAACGCCCCCCTTCGAACCCGGTCGCCCCGCCGTGCCGCGTTACGGCAGCGTCCTGTTGAACGCGATCCTGCTGCCCAGGATGTCGAGGTCGCCGTCCTGATCGAGGTCGACCAGCAATCCGGGCGGGACGAGCTGCTGTGCCATTTGGAACATGTTCGTGCCGACGTAGCCCGAGAAGCGTTTGCGATGCACCTCCGAGATGTCGGTGCGCTCGCCGTCGTGCGTGCCGACGAGGGCGTCGATCAGACCGTCGAGATCCAAGTCGCCCAGCTCCACCCGCGCGCTCTCTTCCAGGTCGTAGAGGCTGTCGAGGGCGACGTTCGCGCCCAGCGATCTGCCCAGCGGGAACAGGTTGTTGAACGCGAGGACTTCGAAGGTAGAGCTCGACACCAGGGCAAAATCCGGATAGCCGTCCTGGTTGAAGTCGCCCGTGGCGATCCCGCTCGCCGGATCGAAGGGCCATCCTCCCGCGCTCACGTCCGGCACCAGGTCGGGCAGCCGTCCGGGCGCGGCGTTCGCGCCCAGATAGAGACGCATGATCGAGGACGAGGTCCCGTTGGTGATGAGATCGAGATCGCCATCGAGATCGACGTCGCCCGCCCACGAGGCGCGCTCGGGGAAGGTCCCTCCGTTGCGCATGAAACCCGTGCCGTCGTTGGCCCACAGGCGCGTCGCTCCGAACAGGTCGTGGGTGCGCGTGAGCAGGTCGAGATCGCCGTCTTGGTCCACGTCCACGACCAGCGAATCCTCGGCCTCGCGACCATCGACGGCGAAGGTCACGCCCGGGTCCGACGCCAGCGCCGCCTGGCTCATCCCACCCGCGCCGTCGTTGCGCAGTAGGGCCATGAGCGCGAGCGGGTGTCGAGCATGGCCGGACAGGCTGAGCGCGACCGTCTTGGATACGCTCAGGAGCTCGACCAGCAAATCGACGTCGGCGTCGCCGTCGAAATCGCCGGGGAAGCCGGGGCCCTCGTAGCGTGCTCCGGCCGGCGGCGGGACGATCGCGGGCGTCTCGACCAGCAGGTTGCCGGCGCCATCGTTGCTGTAGACACGCTCGAGCGAGAAACCCACGTCCCAGTCACCGTCGCCGTCGCAGTCCGACAGGTCGCGGCGTCCGCGCACGGGCGGGGGCGCGACGGCCGAAAGCGGGGGACGGAGCGGTCCATCGGCGAAGTAGACGCAGCGACCGGCCACGAGATCGGTGTCCCCGTCTCCGTCCACGTCCACTGCTCCGGCGAGCTGCGGCGAGCCCAGGCCGGCGATCTGGAAGGCGGTCCCGAAGCGGCCCGAGCCATCGTTGAAGCAGATCTGGAACTCGGTCGGCTGGACGTTGTTCGGCAGATCGCTGCCGCTGCCGCCTCCGCCGCCGCAGCAGGCACCGTCGAGGTCTCCGTCGCTGTCCACGTCCACCAGAAACTCCGCCGGGCCGCCCACCGTTGCGGGCTCGAGCGTCCAGCCGGCCGGAGCCGTGCGACGCAGCACGCGGAATCTGGCGGGGTTGCCTCCGCCGAAGACGAGGGCGTCCACGTCGCCGTCGCCATCGACGTCGCCCGTGTCCAGCATCGGCATGACGAGGTCGTGCTCGAACACGGGCCCGGCGACCAGGCCGAGGCTCGGGCTACCGTAGAAGAGGCGCAGCTCGTCGCCCGCGGAGATCAGGAAGACGTCGCTTCCGGACGGCCCGTCTTGGGGCAGGACTCTGAGGCCGTGCTTGATGCCGCCGCCGATCGCGATCTCTGCGTCGAGGCTGGCCATGTCCAGGTGCAGATCGGCGTCGTCGATCCACACCACGTCGGCGTTGCCATCCTGATCGAGATCGGCCAGGACGAGACCCCGCGCCGGCGTGCCGTATTGTCTGCGGGCAGTCTCATCGAACCCTCCGTCCGCGCGCCCGAGCCAGTCATGGCGCTCGCCGCTCACCAGGATGCACACGTCCGCTCGTGCATCGCCGTTCAGGTCGCCAATTTCGACAAGGAGATCGCCCGGGACCGAACCAGTCGATTCCGCGTCGGCCCAGCCGCGCTCGAAGAAGCCGCGGCCGTCGTTCTCGTAGGCGTAGATCCGGTAGAAGCTCCGATCCGTCGCCCGCCCGACCCCGATCGCGTCGAGGTCGCCGTCGCGGTCGATGTCGGCCATCCTCCGGAACGGCGCTACGTACGGCTCGAGCTCGACCGTGGCCGCGTCGAAGCAGTTGCGCGCCTGCTGCGCCTCGAGCGCGGCGCCGATCCAGGCTCCGAGAAAAGAGACCAGGGCGATTCCGGCAGACTTCATGGTGGAACCTCCGAGCACTGGGAAGCCGAGGGGGACTGCGATGGTAACCCCAGATGGAGTCGGGCCGCCGAGCGTTGGCCCCTCGCCGCAATTATCTTTCGGCGGGTTGGGCGCCCTCACCCCCTCGCGGGGTGCGGCGGCACCGCAGCTCACGTCGCCGCCACGCGCGCGAAGTGGATGAAATCCGTCGTCGGCGGCTTCTCGCCCAGCGCCTTCAGGCACAGCGAGATCTGCCCGCGGTGGTAGAGCGCGTGGCCGTAGAGCTGCGTCAGCACCTCGTCCACCGTGTTGTGGAAGCCCCCGGCGTCGAGGCTCTGGTAGTCGAAGCCGCGGTGCACCTCGGCGTCGTTCATGCTGGTGAGGTAGCGCGACCACTCGTGCTCCATGTGCGTCAGACGCGCGCCGAGCTCGGCGAGCGGCACGCCCTGCGGCTCGACAGAGCTCGGCTTCGTGCCCTGGCCCAGGCGCGCGAGCCACATCTCGCGCGCGGCGACGACGTGCGCGAAGAGGTCCACGGCGCGCTGGAACTCCGGCGCGGTGCGGCGCTCCTCGGGCACGGCTTGCAGCGCGGCCAGGACCTTGGCGTGGCTCTGCTTCTCGTACTTGAACAGGCGGCGATAGCGGGTGGCCAGTTGGTCGCTCATGGGCCCATCCTAGTCCTCTCAGCGCGCGATCCGTGATCGCTCCTGAAGACCCTGCGGAGGGCGTGGTGTCTCTAGCATGGAAGGCGAGAGCCTCCACCCAAGCCATGACCCACCCCGGAGGATCGTTCACGGCCGAGGAGCTGCTCGAGCACGCCAGCTTCCTCACCGGCCTCGCCCGCGAGCTCGTCGGTGACTCCCACGCGGCCGAGGACGCCGTGCAGGAGGCCTTCGCGACCGCGCTCGAGCGTCCACCGAGCGCCACGGGCTCGCTGCGCGGCTGGCTCGCGATCGTGACCTCGAACCTGGCCCGCAACGCGCGCCGTGGCGGGCAACGCCGAATCGAGCGCGAGCGCGCGGTGGCGCGACCGGAGCGCGATGAGCCTGGCCAGCGCGCGCTCGAGCGGCTCGACGTGCAACGCGTGCTGATCGAGCTCCTGCGCGCGCTGCCCGAGGAGCAGCGCACCGTGCTCGTGCTGCGCTACTACGAGGAGCGCACCCCGAGCGAGATCGCCGCGCAGCTCGGCGCGCCCGTGAAGACGATCAAGACGCGCCACACGCGCGCGGTGGCGGAGCTGCGGCGGCGTCTCGACGAGCGCTCGGGCGGCGACCGTGAGGCGTGGGTGTCGGCGCTGCTGCCGTGGACGCGAGCGACGGGCGCGGCGGCGGTGGGAGGCTCGCCGATGCTCATGAAGCTCGGCGCGGCGTTCCTGGCCGTCGCCGCGACGGGCTTCGTCTGGTGGAAGCTCTCAGAACCGAAGGCGAGCGAGCCCGTGCGAGTCGCGGAGGCTGCGCAGATCATGGAAGCTCCGCTGGAGAGCTCGGCCCGCTCCAGCCGTGAAGCCCTGCCCGCATCGAGCGCTCCCGCAGCCAGTCCGCGCGCGACGATCGCCGTCCTCACCGGAACTGTGCGTCTCAGCGAGGACGACGGCCCCGTGGTCGGAGCGACGGTCGAGGCCTTCATCGTCGAGCGCAAGCGAGCGACGGCCCCGCGCACCACGACCGACGCCGCGGGACGCTTCCGCTTCGAGTGGTCGGAAGCCGTCACGCTCGGCAGCGTCGAGGTGCACGCCTCGAGCGCGGCCACGGGGACGACGCGCCAGCTCGGTGTCTTCCTGTCGCCGCGCGCGCCGACCGATGTCGAGCTGTGGGTCACGCGTGGCGCGACGCTGGAAGCGACCGTGGTCGATGCGCTCGGCGCGCCGGTCGCGGGTGCGCGCGTCCTGGCCTGGTGTTCGGCCTACTTCGATCGCGCCAAGCCCTGCGAGCGCAGCGCGGTCACGGGCGGCGACGGCCGCTTCGCGCTCGAGCGCCTGGGCGAGGACTTCGTGCTCACCGCCGAGGCTCCGGGGCTCGTGTGCACCGACGGCCTGCGCGGCAAGCTCGTGCCGGGCGCGAAGGCTTCAGGGCTGCGGGTGTCGATGGCCGAGGCCTGCGAGCTCCGTGGACACGTCATGGGTCCAGACGGGCGGTCGGTGGCCAGTGCGAGCCTCGAAGTGGGCGAGAGTGGCTCGTCCTCCAGCGAAGACGGAACTGCCGTGGCCGGCGTCCAGCGCTTCTCGCCCGTGGACGTCCACGCGTCGAGCGACACGAACGGCGCCTTCGTGCTCGCCCCCGTGCCGCGGCGGAGCTTCAACGTGCGCGCGACGCATGCCGACTTCCTCGACCACCACCAGTCCGTCTCCGCGGACGCCGCGGACAACCGCATCGAGCTCGATCCGGGGTACGCCCTGAGCGGACGGGTGAGCGCCTGGTCCGGTGCGCCCGCAGCCGGGGCGAAGGTCCGCGTGCGCTCGACGGGTGCGAGCTGGCGCGACACGACGGCCGACGAAAACGGGCTATTCGAGCTGCATGCGCTCGCCATGGGCGAGAACGCCTTCGTGCTGGTCGAGGCCGAGGGCAACGCCGTGTTCGCGCGTCAGCCGCTCGTCCTCGGGCCTGACGGCACGCCCTTCCTCGAGCTGCGCCTCGAGCCGCCGGCCCCGCTCGGCGGACGCGTGCTCGACGCCGCAGGCCAGCCGCTCGCCGGTGCCCTCGTGCACGTCGAGGGCGAGCGCGTGATCGACTACGACGGCGTCGACTTCGGCGAGAAGACCACGATCGAATGGGCTACGGGCGCGAACGAAGCGCGCAGCGACGAAGACGGGCGCTTCCGCCTGTCGTCCTTGTACGCCGGCCGCTTCCAGGTGCGCGTCTCTCCGGCCGACGAGCCGCGCTTGTGGACCGAGCTGGTCACGGACGCGGGTCGCGAGGATCTGGAGATCGTGCTCGACCGCGCGCAGCTCGAGCGCGTCGTGTTCTCCGGAAGGGTGTTCGACGCCCTCACGAGGCAGCCCCTGCGCCAGTTCACGGTCACCCCGATGCGCTACGAAGAAGGCTCGGGCCGCGGGAACAACCACGCCTTCGGACCCGAAGCCGCCGGCAGTTTCCGGCTGGCGGGCTACGAGGCGGCTCGCTACGGCCTCGACGTGCAGGCCGTCGGCTACGCGCCGTGGAAGGGCGAGCCGCGCGAGTTCTTGGAGGGCGAGACCGCATTCGAGATCGCGCTCGCGCCGGCCTGCGCCGTCGAAGTGGTCGTGCGCGACGCCAAGGGCCAGCCGTTGAACTGGAGCGCGCAGGTGAAGTTCTACGACCTCGACGGTCGCGC
>SIAI01000016.1 GCA_009691855.1 Planctomycetota bacterium
GCCTTCCTCGTCTTCCTTGGCCTGCAGGAAGTCGAGGTACTCGCGCTCGAGCTTCTTCTGCGGCGGCTCGGGCGGGGGCAGCTGGACGTCGGCGTGGGCCTCGGGGTGGATCGCGCGGTCGCGCTCGAGCGCCTCACGAATGGTCTGGTCCATGCGTGCGTCGAGCTCGATCGAGTCGTCGTAGATCCACTTCAGAGCGGGGATGAAGCGCGTATTGAGCACGCGACCGACCTGCTTGCGCACGAAGCCCGAGGCGTCGACCAGCATGCGCGCGACGCGGTTCTTGTCGGCCTCGGTGCCGTAGACCGAATAGTAGATCTTGGCCGAGGACAGGTCGTCGGAGGCTTCCACGCGCGTGAGCGTGATGAACGAGGCGCGCGGATCGGCGAGCTCGAAGGCCACGCAGTGGGCGGCGCGTTCGTGGATGCGCGCCTCGATGCGCGCCTTGGAGCGGGGGTTCACCATGGCTCGGCGGGGACCGCCAGGCTCCAGCCTGGCGCTTCTCGTTCGACGGACGCTGGAGGGCAACCACCGGGCTGGAGCCCGGCGCGCCCGGCGAAGCTCAGAGCGTGCGCTTGACCTCGACGACCTTGAAAGCCTCGATCACGTCGCCCTCGCGGACATCGTCGTAGTCCTTGAGCGTGATGCCGCACTCGAAGCCTTCGCGCACCTCACGCGCGTCGTCCTTCTCGCGTCGCAAGGAACCGATGGCGCCGGTGTAGACCACCGACGAGTCGCGCAGCAGGCGCGCCTGGCTGGAGCGGAACAGGCTGCCGTCGAGCACCATGCAGCCGGAGATGTTGCCGAACTTCGAGGACTTGAACACGCGGCGCACCTCGGCGTGGCCGGTGATCTCCTCGCGCTTCTCGGGCGCCAGCTCGCCTTCCATCAGGCGCTTGATGTCCTCGAGCAGGTCGTAGAGCACGTCGTAGATCTTGATCTCGACGTTGCCGCGCTCGGCCATCGCGCGCACGCGCGCGTTGGCGCTGGTGTGGAAGGCCAGGATGCGCGAGTTCGAGGTGGTGGCCAGGTCGACGTCGCTCTCGGTCACCGCGCCCACGCCGGCGTGCAGCAGGTTGATCTGCATCTCGTCGTGGGTGAAGGTCGCGACCTGGTGCTTGAGCACCTCGACCGAGCCCTGCTTGTCGGCCTTGACGATCAGGTTGATGGTCGGCTTCTCGGACTGCGCCACGGCCTCGAACAAGTTCTCCTGGCTGACCGTGCGGCGCTCGATCTGCGACAGCTGGCGCGAGGTGCGCGCGCGCTCGGTGGCGACGTCCTGAGCCTTCTCCAGGCTGTCGACCACGTAGAAGCGGTCGCCCACGGTGGGCAGCTCGTTCAGGCCCGTGACCTCGACCGGCATCGACGGTCCGGCCTCGTCCAGCAGCTTGCCGCGGTCGTCATGGATCGAGCGCACCTTGCCGTAGCCCTCGCCGGCCAGGATCACGTCGCCGCGCTTCAGGCTGCCGTTCTGGATCAGGAGGTGCGCGACCTTGCCCTTGCCCTGCTGGATCTCGGCCTCCAGCACGATGCCCGAGGCGGGGCCATCGCTGTGACACTTGAGTTCGAGCACTTCGCTCTCGAGGAACACGCGCTCGAGCAGCTCCTCGATGCCCGAGCCCTTCAAGCCCGAGACCGGCAGCATGGCCGTGGTGCCGCCCCATTCCTCGGGCTGCAGACCCATGGAGGCGAGCTGGCTCTTCACGCGCTCGGCGTTGGCCTCGGGCTTGTCGATCTTGTTGAGCGCCACGACCACCAGGGTTCGCGCGACCTTGGCGTGGTTGAGCGCTTCCTCGGTCTGGGGCATGACGCCGTCGTCGGCCGCGACGACCAGCACCACGATGTCCACTGCGCTGGCGCCGCGCGCGCGCATAGCCGTGAAGGCCGCGTGACCGGGGGTGTCGACGATGGTGAGCGTGTGCCCGTGCATCGTCTTGACCTGGTAGGCGCCGATGTGCTGCGTGATGCCGCCCGCCTCGCTGTCGGCGATGCGCGTCTTGCGGATCGTGTCGATCAAGGTGGTCTTGCCGTGGTCCACGTGGCCCAGGAAGGCCACGCAGGGCGAGCGCTTGACGCGCTTCTCGTCGCCGACGGCCTTGCGGCTCGCGGCCAGCTCCTCGATCAGCTGCGTCTCGGCCGCGATCTCGGTGGTGACCTCGAGCTCGACCCCGAATTCGTCGGCCAAGAGCATGGCCGTGTCGGCGTCGATGATCGAGTTGATGTTGACCCCGAACCCGACCTGCTTCATGGCTTGCTGCAGGACCTGGTTCTCCTTGACCGCCAGCGCGTTGGCCAGCTTCTTGATCGTCACGGGCGCCTCGATCGCGACCGAGCCGCCAGTGAGCGGCGAGCTCTGGCTGGGATCGCGGCGCTCGCGCCGTCCGCCCGAGCTCGACTGGCCCGGCTGCGCGCGCCGACGGCGCAGGAAGCGGCCCTGCTCGCGATCGCGCAGCTCCTGGGCCGTCATCGTGCCGCGCGTCGTGTCACCGCGCACCACGCCCGCCTTGCGGTCGCGGCCCATGGTCGGCATGACCGTGGGCACCACGTCGTCGGAGGAGCGCAGACGGCGCGATTCGGGCTTGGCCGGCTGCTGGCGCTGGAACTGCGAGGGGTCGATGAAGCCTACGACCTTGCCGCTGCGGCGCTTGGCCGAGGGGCGCACGATGTCGGAGTCGGGCTCGGCGGGCCTGGCGCCCGCCGCCACCGTAGCCGCGGGCGGGGCGGCGACGTGGGTCGGGGCGGGATCGTGGGTCGGGGCGGGATCGTGGGTCAGCGCGGGCGTCGGTTCGGGCTCGGGCGGCTCTTCCTCGGCTCGTGCGCTCGCCAGGACCTCGGCTTCGCTCGCCGAAGGGGCTTCGACAGCCTCGGGTTCGTCCGTGAGCGGCTCGGGCGCCGGCTCAGGCTGGGGCTCGGGTGCGTGGACAGGCTCGGCGCGGTGCGCCACGACCGGCGCGTGCTCCGCTTCGGGTTCCGGCTCGCTGACCGGCGCCGGAGCGCTGATCGCCGCAGGCGGCGGCGGGGCGGGAGCCGGGTGCTCCTCGGTCGCCTTCTCGGCGGCCTCGCCGGCGACAGGCAGCTTGAGCTTGCGCTTGATCTTGAGTCCGCCGACGGTCGTCACCTGGGCCTTCGACTCACCGACGATGCCGTAGGCCTCCAGACGGGCCTGGATCTCGAGCAGCTCGAACTCCGACAGAGCCGTCATGTGGCTCTTGATCTGGGAGAAGCCAAGATCGCGGAGCTTGGCCGCCAGCTCTTGGCCGGTCATGCCAATCTCTTTGGCGATGTCGTAGACGCGTTTCTTGGCGCTCAAGTTCGAGTGTTCGGGAGGAGGGCGTGGGGTCGTGGATGTGCGCTCAGCCGGAGCTAGAGGGGGGCGCGTTGGCTACGCGGGAGAGGGCCGCGGCAGCTGGCTCCTCGCTCTTGTCGTCGCCTTCCTCTGCGGGGGCCTCGCCCGCGGGGGACGAGGCACCGCCCGCCGACGGGGAGCCTTCGCCGGGCTCGAAGCCCTCGGTCTCGAACTCGTCGCGCGTCTTGATGTCGATGTCCCAGCCGCACAGCCGGCTGGCGAGGCGCACGTTCTGGCCCTTCTTGCCGATGGCCAGGGACTGCTGATCCTCGTCGACCACCACCACCACCGAGTGGTTGTCCACGTTGGCGTAGATGTTGTCGAGCTGGATCGAGGCCGGCTTGAGGCCGTTCATCACCAGCTGCTCGAGCGAGTCGCTCCAGCGGATGATGTCGATGCGTTCACCGCGCAGCTCGTCGATCACGGCCTTGATGCGCGAGCCGCGCACGCCGACGCAGGCGCCGATGCAGTCGATCTTCGGATCCGCCGAGATCACGGCCATCTTGGTGCGGTAGCCGGGCTCGCGCACCACGCGCTTGATCTCGATGATGTTGTCGGCGATCTCGGGCACCTCGAGCTCGAACAGGCGTCGCACCAGGTCCGGATGGGTGCGGCTGACGATGATGCGCACGCGCGGGCCGTCCTTGCGCACCTCGAGCACGATCGCGCGGATACGGTCGCCCGGCGCGAAGGTCTCGCCGCGCACGCGTTCTTCGCGCGGCAGGAAGGCCTCGGTGCGGCCGAGGTTGATCACCAGGTTGTCGTTGTCGAAGCGCTGCACGGTGCCGTTGACCAGGCTGCCGACGCGCGTCTCGTACTCGTCGTAGAGCACGTCGCGCTCGGCCTCGCGCACCTTCTGCAGGAAGGCCTGCTTGCAGGCCTGGGCCGCGATGCGCCCGAGGTCCTGCAGGTCCATCTCGTACTCGCCATCGGCGTCCTCGACGGCGATCTCGCCCGACTGGCGACTGATCTTGACCACCAGGTCCTCGCCCACGCCCAGGCGCTTGCGGACGGCGGTGGCGATGGCGTCCTCCAGCCCGAGGAACAGCGTCTCCTTGGGGATGTCCTTCTCGCGGTGGAGGATGTCGATCATCCTCAGAAGGTCTTCGGGGTTCATGGGGCTGGGTGGGGAATCCGAGGAGCGAGCTCTGGACAGAATGGCACGAGAGGAAGCGGACGTGTGCCCGCTTCTCCCGCTCCCTCTGCCGGGTCGGCCCGGCGGTGGTTCGGCGTCAAAAGGTCGGGGAGTCTGCTATATCTAGGGGGTGGCCGTCAACCGAGGCGAGATCGAGCGCGACGCGAAGGCGAGCTCCTCTGGACGTGCGGACTCCGCCCCGGATCCCTTCGTGGGACGCAGCCCGGCGCTGGGCGAGTTCTTGGATCAGCTGCGGCGCGCGGCGGAGAGCGAAAGCACCGTGCTGCTGTGCGGCGAGAGCGGCACCGGCAAGGGGCGCGCCGCCGCCCGGGTTCACGCCTGGAGCCCGCGCTCGGCCGGACCTCTGGTGGCCACAAGCCTGGTGGCGACCTCCAGCAGCCTCATCGACGCCACCCTGTTCGGCCACGAACGCGGTGCCTTCACCGACGCCCACCGCGCGCGCATGGGCCTTTTCCGGCGCGCGAACGGCGGGACAGTGGTCCTGGACGATATCGAGCACCTGCCCCTCGACACCCAGGTCAAGCTGCTGCGCGTGCTGCAGGAGCGCGTGGTCGAACCCTTGGGTTCGGAGGAGAGCCTGCCGGTCGACGTGCGCGTGGTCGCGACCAGCTCCCTGCCGCTCGAGCGCGAGGTGGCCGAGGGCCGCTTTCGCCAGGACCTCTACTACCGCCTGGCGGTGCTGCCGCTGACGGTGCCGCCGCTGCGCCTGCGGCTCGACGACATCGAGGCCCTGGCCAAGGGCCTGATCGCCTCCGTGGCCGGGCGCGCGAGCGTCGCTGCGCGGCCGCTGTCGGCCGCCGCCGTGGAAGCTTTGCGCGCCCACTCCTGGCCCGGCAACGTGCGCGAGCTGGAGAACGCGCTCGAGCGCGTGCTGGTGCTCGGCTCGGGGCCGGAGGCGGCCGGGCGCGAGATCGCGGCCGAGGAATTCGGCTTCCTGATCGAGAGCCTGGCCGGCGCCGCCGACGAGCTGGCGCGCGCGGCGCTGTCGCAGGGGCTCAAGGTAGGCGATGTGACGCAGGCGATGATGGAACGCGCGCTGCGCGAGCACCGCGGCAACGTCAGCGCCGCGGCGCGCAGCGTGGGCCTGACGCGGCGCGCCTTCGACTACCGCATGACGCACGGCGACGAGGACGCCGGATGAGGCTCGGGCATCTGCTGCTCACGCTGTTGCTGTGCGCGAGCGCGGCCGCGGCGCGCGGCGACGAGGAGCTCGAGCGTCTGGTCCGCGCGCTGGATTCCGCACGCGAGCCGGAATGGACCCAGGCCTTCGAACGCCTGCGCGCGCTGGGCGCTCCGGCCGCCGAGCGCGTGCTCGGCGACTTTACGGCGGTCGATTTCGGCGCGCGCCGCGCGCGCGCCAAGCTGCTGCTCCAGCTCGCCGCGCCCGCGCAGTGCGCGCCCGTACTGGCGCTGCTGGCCGATCCCGATCCGCAGGTGCGGCGTCTGCTGGCGCTGTTCCTCGGCAGTCCGGCGCTGGCCGAGGCCGAGGCCGCCGCGCGCGTGGCTGCGCTGGAGCGCCTGGCGCTCGACGATCCCAACGACTACGTGCGCATCAAGGCGCGCGAGGCGCTGGCCGAGTGCTCGCTGGCCGAGGCCGTGCCGGCCCTGGATCGCGCGCTCGACGTGCTGCCGCCGAGCGAGGCCGAGCCGGCCGCCAAGGCCTTCGCCCAGCTGCCGCTGGCGCGCGAGCGCCTGATCGCGCGCGTCACGGCGGCCTTCGCGCCGCGCGCGGCCCTCGCGCCGCCGGCGGATCCCGTCCTGGCGGCGCTGCTGCGCGCCTACGGACGCGCGCTGGCCGAGGTGCCGCACGGCGGCGAGGACGTGCGCGAGCGCCGCCCGTTCGTGCTGGCGCTGACCCATCCGGCGAGCGAGCTGCAGGAGGCCGCGCGCTACGCGCTGGCGGGCTTCGTGGCGCGCGCGGCCGAGTTGTCCGAAGGCCTGCGCGCCGACGCCGTCCTGGCGCGCCTCGCCGATGAGGGCTGGCCGCGCGTGGAATGTCTGCGCCAGCGTCTGACCCTGGCCTGGATGGAGCGCGGCGACGCACAGGCCGCGCTTTCCCTGTCCGAAGAGCTCGCGCGCGCCGCGGCCAGCCTGCCCAGCGCTCCAGAGCTGCGCGAGTCCTGGGGCCGGCGCGCGGAGCTGTACCGCGGCGCGGCGCTGTTCGTCCTGGATCGCAAGGCGGAGGCCGCGACGTGCTTCGACACCCTGGTCACGGTGCTCGACGGGCAGCGCGCGCAGCGCGACGACTTGTTCCCGAGCGCGCACGTCAGCGACCGCCAGCCGCCCGAGGTCGAGGCGCGCGGCGGCACGCCCTACTACGATCGGCTGCATCTGCTGGCCCTGGTGCACCTGTGGCGCGCGCTGCTCGCCCTCGCGCCGGGGGCCGACGATACGCGTGCGCTGGAGGAGCTGCGCGAGGCGCACCTGCTGTTGTTGGAGTCGCGCGTCGTGGCGCTGCGCACGGATGCGCCGGACGCGCCGCGCCTGGACGGGCTCGACGATCTCCTCGACCGCGACCTGTCGCCCTACACGCTGGTGCTGTTCAACCAGAAGCTCCTGCCCCAGCGGCGCGTGGCGACGCTCGACCAGGCTCTGGCCCTGAGTTCGGCCCTGGGGCGCGTGGCGCCGCTGGAGATGCTGGGCCTCGAGGGGCCCACCCCGGCGCGGCGCGAGCTCGGCGACGTGTTCTTCGACGTCGCCCGGCGCACCCAGCTGATGCACCTGCGCACGGCCTATCGCGAGCAGTTCCGGCGCGAGAAGGCGCGCCTCGCCGACGCGCCGCAGTTCCGCGACCCGGACAAGCGTCAGGAGCGCGAGACCCTCTACGACCGCCTGATCTACGACTACCTGAAGGGCGAGAGGGACGAGAGTGACGCCCTGCAGGGCAAGGATCCGGCGCGGCTCTCCAGCGACGAGCTGCGCACGATCTACGCCCAGCTGGTGGAGCAGTTCACGCCCAGCCTGCACGCCCAGGCGCTGGCCAGCGAGCTGCGCGCCGAGGGCCGCACGGCCGAGGCGCGCGCGCTGTGCGAGCGCGCGCTGGCGACGCTGCGCACGGCGCCCATCGGCTCGGGGCTGTTCAACGAGTACTCCAGCGCGCAGTTCGAGCTCCTGCGCGGCTCGACCTTCACCGACGAGAACCGCCCGCAGGAGGCCGAGCAGGCCTACCTGGAGGGCGAGAAGCGCCTGAGCGCGATCGAGCAGCGCATCGCCGACATGCGCTCGGCCAGCGCCGAGCCCGAGGCCGCCAGCCAGATCGAGGGCCAGCTGCGCATGGTGCGCGCCAAGCGCGGCGACGCGCTCCTGTCGCTGGCGGTGAACGCCAACGTGCGCATGGGCGACAAGGCGCGCGCGCTGGAGTACTTCGAGCGCGCCTACGCTCTCGACCAGAGCTCCGCCATGCGCGTGCTGCGCGCTTGCTATCGTGCGCGCTCGGGCAAGGTCGACGAGGCGCGTACGATCCTGCGCGGCGTGGTGCCGGTGCCCTCGCTCTACTACAACATCGCCTGCACGTACGCCCTGCTGGGCGCCAAGGAGCCTGCCCTGGACTACCTCGAGCGCGACTTCCACGAGAACCATCCGACCCCTGGCGCCCTGGCGCAACGCCGCGAATGGGCGCGCAAGGATCCCGACCTGGCTCCCTTGCGCGCGGATCCGCGCTTCCTGCGCTTGCTGGGGGCGGAGTGATGGGCCACGCCGTGCTCTCCGGTCGCGGGCGCAAGCGCCTGTTGAGCGGCCATCCGTGGATCTACGCCGACGATGTGACGGCGGTCGAGGCCGAGGCCGGCGCGCTGGTCGCCGTGCGCGCGCCCGACGAGTCGCACCTCGGCTGGGCGCTGTTCAGCTCGAAGTCGCGCATCGCGCTGCGCCTGGTGACCCGTGCGGAGGAAGAGCCGCAGCGCGCGTTCTGGCGCCTGCGCGCGCAGCGCGCCGTCGCACACCGCCGCGCGCTGGGCCTGCTCGCGCCACGCGACGCCTGTCGGCTGCTGTCCGGCGACGCCGACGGCTTCCCGGGTCTGGTGCTGGACCGCTACGCCGACGCGCTCGTGCTGCAGAGCGGCTGCCAGGGCTCGGATGCGTTCCGCGACCTGTGGCTGGAGTGCGTGCTCGAGGCCCTCGACGTGCCGGTGACGAGCATCCTGGATCGCTCGGACTCCTCCACGCGCACGCACGAGGAGCTGGAGCAGCGCGTCGAGTGGCTGCGCGGCGAGCGCAGCGAGCCGCTCGAGGTGCAGGAAGCGGCGCGTCACGACGTGCCCGCGCTGAGCTACGAGGTCTCGCTGACCGAGGGCCACAAGACCGGGCACTACCTGGACCAGCGCGAAAACCGCGCGCGTGCGGCGCGCTTCGCCCGCGGCGCGCGCGTGCTCGACGCCTTCTCCTACGACGGTCTGTTCGCCGTGCGCGCGGCGCTGGCCGGGGCCAAGGACGTGCTGTGCATCGACCAGTCGCAAGAAGCGCTCGAGCGCGCGCTGCGCAACGCCGAGCGCAACGGCGTGGCCGGCAAGCTGCGTATCGAGAAGAAGAACGCCATGCACGACCTGCGCGAGCGGGCGGCGCGCGGCGAGCGCTACGAGCTGGTGATCGTCGATCCGCCGGCCTTCGCGCGCAGCCGGCGCGAGGTCGAGGGCGCCCTGCGCGGCTACCACGAGCTCAACCGGCGCGCGATCGCGCTGCTGGAGCCCGAGGGCGTGCTGGTCAGCGCTTCCTGCTCGCACAACGTCGGCCGCGACATCTTCCTGAACGCCATCGCCGACGCGGCCCTCGAGGAGGGCCGTGCGGCGCGCGTGTTCGACTACACCGGCGCCGGCCCCGACCATCCCGTGCTGGCCAACCTGCCCGAGAGCGAGTACCTGAAGTGCGCCTTCGTGCGCGTCTGAGCCGTTGGTGAGCGTGAGCGTGACGTGAAGGTCTGGGTGAACGACGCCGAGCGCGAGCTCCCGGCCGGTTGCACGGTGGCCGCGCTCGTGCACGCGCTCGGTCTGCGGCCGGAGCAAGTGGCGGTCGAGCGCAACCAGCGGCTCGTGCCACGCCGCACGCACGCCACCGAGGTCCTGGCCGACGGCGACCGGCTCGAGGTCGTGACCCTGGTCGGCGGAGGTTGAAGCGCCACGGCGCGCGCTATCCTTTGGGCGTGAACCACTCAGCGATGCGCGCTCCCATCCGTGATCCCAGCGACGAGCCGCTGCGCCTCGGCGAACACAGCTTCCGCTCGCGCCTGTTCGTGGGCACGGGCAAGTACGCGAGCTTCGAGCTCATGGCCCAGGCGCTCGAGCTCTCCGGCACCGAGTGCGTGACGGTCGCCGTGCGGCGCGTGAACCTCGACCCCCAGGCCGGGCCGTCGCTGCTCGATCACGTGGACCGCGCGCGCTACACGATCCTGCCCAACACCGCTGGCTGCTTCGACGCGCCGAGCGCCGTGCGCACGGCCGAGCTGGCGCGCGAGCTGTTGGGCACGCGCCTGGTGAAGCTCGAGGTGCTGGGCGATCGGAAGACGCTGCTGCCGGATCCGCTGGGGACGCTGGCGGCCACGAAGGAGCTCGTGAAGAGCGGCTTCGACGTGTGGGTGTACACCAGCGACGATCCACGCCTCGCCTGCCACCTGGAGGAGGCCGGCGCGACCGCGATCATGCCCGCCGGCTCGCCGATCGGCTCGGGCCAGGGCGTGCTCAACCCCAACGCGATCCGCATCATCCGCGAGCTCGTGTCCGTGCCCGTGATCGTCGACGCGGGCGTGGGCACGGCCAGCGACGTGGCCCTGGCGATGGAGCTCGGCATCCACGGCGTGCTGCTCAACTCCGGCATCGCCCTGGCGCAGGAGCCGCTGCGCATGGCCGCGGCGATGCGCGACGCGTGCGCCGCCGGACGCCAGGCGTTCCTCGCCGGACGGATCCCGAAGCGCCTGTATGCCAACGCCAGCTCGCCCGAGAGCGGCCTGATCGCGCCGGCCGCGCGGCCGAGCGTGCGCCAGAGCGTGGAAGCACCCGCCGGCGAGTGAGCGAGCCCGAGCTCCCGCCGCTCAGCACGGCTCTGGCGTTGGTGCTGATCGGCGCGCCGCTGTTCGTTCTCGCGCTGCGCCTCGCGCGTCGGCTGCTGCCTGCCGTGCCGGTGCTGCCCGCACGCTGGACGCTGGGCGAGGCTCTGCTGGTGCTGGGTGCGCCCTTCGCCGCGATCGCGCTGCTGGCGCTGCTGCTGCAGGAGCCGGGCACGCTCACGGCGCTGGTCGCGAACCAGGCTGCGCTCGGCGCGGGCGTCGGCCTGGCGCTCGTCTTCGCGTTGCGGCGCGGACAGGGCCTGTGGAGCCTGGGCCTGTGCATGCGCCCACCGACCGCGGCCTTCGTGGCCGTGCCGCTGGCCTATGCGCCGCTCTTCTTGGGGTCGCTCGGGCTGGCCTTCGGTTGGCTGCACGTGTGCCGTGCGCGTGGCTGGGGCGAGAGCCAGGAAGTCATGCGCATGATCCTCGACCTGCGCGGAAGCGAACTGGTCGTGGCGGGCTTCATCGCCGTCGTGGTGGGGCCGCTGATCGAGGAGCTCTTCTTCCGCGGCTTCCTGCTCTCGGCCCTGAGCCAGGTGGTGGGCGAGCGCCGCGCGCTGCTGTACGTCTCGGCCGTCTTCGCCGCGTTGCACGGCCTCCCCGGCCTGCCCGTGCTGCTCGCGCTGAGCCTCTTCCTCGGCTGGCTGCAGCTGCGCACGCGCAGCATCTTCGTGCCCTGGCTGGCGCACGCGCTCAACAACGGCGTGATGCTGGCGCTCGCACTGAGCGCGCACGGCGGGTAGAAGACGCGCATGACGCACTTCGTGCAGCGCGGACTGTTCGAGGCCCTCCCTGGCGGCTCGTTCAAGGCCAGGAACGCGATCGTCACCGGCGACGTGACGCTCGGGACGGATGCGGGCGTGTGGTTCGGCTGCGTCGTGCGCGGCGACGACGCAGCGCTCGTCATCGGCGCGCGCACGAACGTGCAGGACCTGACCATGATCCACGCCGACCCGGGCGCGCCCAACGTGATCGGCGCGGAGGTCACCATCGGGCACCGCTGCGTGCTGCACGGCGTGCGCATCGAGGACGGCGCGCTGATCGGGATGGGCGCCGTTTTGCTGGGCGGCTCGGTGATCGGTGCGGAAGCGCTGGTGGCGGCCGGCGCGGTGGTGCGCGAGGGCTTCGAGGTGCCGAGCGGGATGTTGGTCGCGGGCGTGCCGGCGAAGGTGATCCGCGCGCTCACGCCCGAGGAGCGGAAGCACTTTCGCGCCAGCGCCGAGGGCTACGTGCAGAAGCTGCGCCTGTATCTCTGAGCCGCTTGCCCGCCGCAGGCGGGCCTGGTCAGGAAAGAACAGACTGCCCAGGTCCGCTGAGCTTCTATTCGTCGGCCGCCTGCACGGCGAGCAAGACTCCTGGAGTGGCGGAAAGCGCAGCGCGGAGACGCAGAGAGCGCGGAGACTCGCGGAGAAGGAAAGAGCATGGGCCTCCGGCGTTCAGCCTGCTGGAATCCGACGCTCCGGAGGTCTTCCGCCGCGCTCCCCGTTCTTCATCCGTGGCGCTCCGCGCTCTGCGCGTCTCCGCGCTGCGTTTGGGTTGCGGACGGCGCACGCGCTGAACGACTTGGTCTTTGGAAGCGGCCAAGGTCGCGAGTCCCTCGGCACGCGCGAGCGCGCGTGGCCCTTCGGGGGGGTAGGGTTCGGCTGGAGGCCCAACCGGCCTGCTCGCCCCTTCGCTCGCACTCTTCCCGGGTGCGGCCGCGCCATGAAGCTCGCACCCACGCCCACCTCCCTCGGCGGCCTCGCCAGCCGTTCCAGCGCGCTCCTCGCCCTGCTCGCAGGTCTGTCCGCCTGCAACAAAGGCCAGCATTCGAGCTCCGGCCCCGGCGGGGGCGGCTCGAACCCGCTGGTGGTCGACTTCGACCTGCGCAGCGACCTGCACCTCGGTTCGGCGTTCCTGGGCGACCTGTTGCACGCCGACCTGGACGGCGACGGGCTCGAGGACCTGGTCGAGGCCAACTTCGGCACGAAGTTCCTGACCATCGCGGCCGGCGAGGCCGACGGCACCTTCACCACCTTGTTGGAGCTGCCGACCCTCGGCCACGGCTTCCGCCTGGCGCGCGGCGACTTCGACGGCAACGGACGCGAGGACCTCGCCGTGGCCTGCGGTGACTGGATCGACGGCGCCGACCAGGCCGTGCAGGTGTTCCTGCAGGGCCCGCTGGCCTTCGAGTTCGGCGCGCCAGTGACGCTCGAGATGGACACGGATCCCAAGGACCTGTGCGCGGCTCCGCTCTCCGGCCTCTCCGGCGACGCGGGTCCGGACGAGTTGTTCGTCGCGCTGCGCGAAGAGCAGCGCGTGATGCGCCTGTCGCTCTCCGGCGGCGCGCTGGTCGAGACCGGCTCGCTCGACTCGAGCGCGCTCGGCCTGGGCGCGCCCTACAGCGTGTGCGTGCTCGACGTCGGCGGCGACGGGATCCTCGATCTCGTGGTGGGCGAGGACAACCCCGGCAACGACCGCGTGCTCGAGTTCCCGCGCACCGTGGCCGGCTTCCAGACGCCCACGGTCCTGCTCGAGCCGCTGCAGAAGCCGGCCGTCGAGTCCACCGGCGACATGGACGGCAACGGCTTCGAGGACCTGGCCATCGCGCAGTTCGAGGGCTCGAGCGTCGTGCTGCTGGCCGGCGATGCGGCCGGATTGACGCTCGGCTACGCGCTCGACTGCGGTGGCGAGACGACCTCGCTCCTGTTCGAGGACCTGGACGGCGACGGCCTGGCCGAGGTCATGGCCACCGTGTTCCTGCAGGAGTCGCTCCAGGTGCGCAAGGGCCTGGCGCCCTTCACGTGGGGCGCGCCCGTGCACTACAACGTCGGCATCGGTCCGCGCGCCATCGGCGTGCTTTCCCTGCCCGGCGACGCGCACAAGGACCTCCTGTGCGCCAACGCCCAGGACCTCTCGCTGCTCTACGGCCGCGGCGACGGCAGCTTCCGCTGCGCGACCGGCGCGCCGACTGGCGTCGGGCGTCCGGTGCTGGTGGACAGCGCCGACCTCGACAACGACGGCGACCAGGACGCGGTGGTGATCACGCGCAACCAGGAGTCGCTGGTGTTCCTCGAAAACCAGGCTGGAGCGCTCGAGACGGTGAACGTGCTCGCGCTGCAGAAGACGCCCAAGGACGACTCGGGCTTCCTGGCGCTGGCCGACGTGGACGTGGACGGCGACGTCGACGCCATGGTCACGGTGCTGGAGAAGGGTGAGCTGCGCCTGTACCGCAACCAGGGTGGGCCGGCGAGCTTCGCCGAGCCGCTGCCCGCGGACGTGATCGCGGTGGGCCAGGGCCCGCTGGGCCTCGACCTCGGCGATCTGAACGACGACCAGCGCATCGACGCGGTGGTCGGGCTGGTGGACGAGAAGGCGCTGCGCGTGCTGCTCGGCCAGGGCGGGGGCGCGTTCCAGCTGCTGGCGCCGCTCGCGCTGACCTTCGCGCCGCTCGCGATCCTGTGCGCCGACTTCGACGGCGACGGCCAGCTGGACGTGGCCGCGACCGGCCGCGCTGACGCGGGCGAGGTCGTGGCCGTGTTCGCCGGCGACGGCGCGGGCGGACTCACGCTGCGCGGCACGCTGCCTGTCGCCTTCGACTCCGGCAACCTGTCGATGGGCGACCTGGACGAGAACGGTCAGCTCGACCTGGTGGTCGGGCAGCTAACGGTGCTCACCGACGAGGTCCTGGTGCTGCTCAACCAGGGCGCCTTCGCCTTCAGCGCGACCCCGCTGCGCCTGAGCGCCGGTCCGGGCACGCCGCTGATCGCCGACGCGGACCGCGACGGACACCTGGACCTCTTGGTTCTGTCCACCGGCGGCGAGCTCGCACTCGCGCGTGGCCTCGGCACCGGGAACTTCGTCGCGCTCACGCGCACGGCGGGCGAGCTGCCCTGCCCCGACGGCACGGTCTCGGCCACGCTGGCCGACCTCGACGGCGACGGCTTGCCCGAACTGCTCATGGTCACGCCCGAGGCGCCCTTCGTGTGGAGCGCGAAGAACGTCAGCCAGGAGCCGGTGAACAACCTCGTGAACAGACTAATGAACAACTGAGTCTCCTTCGATCGGGTCGGGCAACAGGTGGCGTTGCCCGGCCTCCCCGCGCCGGGTAGGGTTCGGAAACTTTGCGAGCATCCGAGCCCGATCCCGGCGCACCTATTTCCATCGTGCTCGCCGCGGGCCGCGGGCGACGCATCGCTCCGCTCTCGCGCACGCTGCCGAAACCGCTGCTGCCCGTGCTCGATCGACCGCTGATCGCCTGGCAGCTCGCGGCCCTGGCTGCGCTCGGCGTGCGCGAGGTCGTGGTGGTGGTGGGCTACTTGCGCGAGCGCATTCAGGCCGAGCTCGGCGACGGCGCGGCCTTCGGGCTCGCGCTGCGCTACGTGGTGCAGGCGCAGCCGCTGGGCATCGCCGACGCCCTGGCCTGCGCCACGCCCGTGCTCACGCGTCCGTTCCTGTGTCTACTCGGCGACGTGTGGTTCGAACCCAGCGACCTGGCGCGCGTGGCGCAGGGCCTGGCGGGGGCGGACGGAGCCCTGGCGGTGCACGTCGAGGACGAGCCGCGCGAGCTCGCGCGCAACTTCGCGGTCGAGGTCGATGGCCAGGGCTGGGTGCGGCGCGTGGAGGAGAAGCCGCGCGCGCCGCGCACGAACTGCAAGGGCACGGGGCTGTACGCGTTCCGGCCCGCGTTCCTGGAAGTCGCGCGCGGCACGCCGCCCAGCGCGCTGCGCGGAGAGCGTGAGCTCACCGACGCGATCCAGCGCTACCTGGAGCAGGGCGCAGAGCTGCGCGCCGTGACCTGCGCCGGTCGCGATTTCAACCTGTCCGCGCCGGCCGACCTGCTGGCGGTCAACCTGCACGCGCTCGCGCGCAGCGGGCAGGAACGCTGGATCGCGCCCACGGCCGAGGTGCACGACGGGGCCGTGATCGAGGGCTCGGTGGTGCTGGGCGGTGCGCGCGTGGCGCGCGGCGCACGGCTCGAGCGGGCGCTGGTCCTGCCGGGCGAGCGCGTGCCCGCCGGCGACTACCGCGACGTGCTGTTCGCCGCGGGCGAGGTCGTGGCCTGTTCGCCGCGGCGATAGACGGCGAGCTCGAGGCTGGTGAAGCCCTGCGCGGCCAGGCGCGCGCCGAACTCCGCTTCGAGGGAGCAGGCGCGCGCGTGCTCCTCCGCGGCCACCTCGACGCGCGCGTGCGGCCCGTGATCGCGCACGCGCAGCAGCGCGAAGCCCAGCGGGCGCAGCGCTTCCTCGGCCGCCTCGATGCGCGCCAGCGCCGCGCGCGTCACCGGCGTGCCGAGCGGCAGACGCGAGGACAGGCACGCCGCGGCCGGCTTCTCGGCCACGACGAGTTCGTGCGCGCGCGCGTAGGCGCGCACGTCGGCTTTGGAGAAGCCCGCCTCGCGCAGCGGCGCGCGCACGTCCAGCTCGGCCGCCGCGCGCCGGCCGGGGCGCGGCTCGCTCAGGTCGTCGGTGATCTCGCCGTAGGCCAGGGTCGTGAAGCCGTGCGCGCGCGCCCAGCTCTCCATGGAAGCGAACAGCGTGTGGCGGCAGAAGTAGCAGCGCTGGCCGTCGTTGGCGCGGTAGCCGTCGAGGGCGAGCTCGTCCGTCGCCAGGCGCTCGAGGCGCGCGCCGAGGCGCGCGGCGAAGGCCTCGGCTTCGGCCAGTTCACGGCGCGGCAGCGAGGGCGAGTCGCCGATCAGGGCCACCGCGCGCGCGCCGAGGACGCGCACGGCGGAGTGCAGCAGGACGGAGGAGTCCACGCCGCCGGAGAAAGCCACCACGAGATCTGGGAAGCTGGCCAGCAGGTCGTCGAGGGCGGCGGGGCGGGCGGACATGAGTGAGGAAGGGTAGCGATCGGGGTGGGCGCGTCGACCCCGGGAGCGCGCCCGACGCCGGCGTGCGCAGCGCACGCGCCGCGCCGCGTCTACCTCTGGAACACCGGCAAGACCCCATCCGGCAGCGAGAGCACCAGACAGTTCACCGCCGTGACGTAGGCCGACCCGAAGCGCGACCCGCGCCAGGCCCCGTCCTTCTCCTGCAACTTCAGGATGTCCTCGCGCTCGCCCGGGAACCAGCGGTTGAAGTGACTGGTATCCGCTAGCTGCCAGAAGGCCTGGGCGAGATACAAGCGCTCGTACTCGGGGAAGTCCGCGCGCTTGCCGGACTCCTCCTGGCGCCCGAGCGCGCTCCAGATCGCGTCGATGCCGCTGTGGATGACGACGTCGTCGTAGGTCCCCGCGCTGTTCAGCGTGGCCACGGCGGCGGCGGTGAGCCCGATGCTCGTGCGGCGTTCGTCGCCGAGCGTGTAGCAGAACAGCCCGCTTTTCGCCTGCAGCCGGCGCACGTAGTCCTCGGCGCGGCGCACGACCTCGGCGTTCACCTGGATCCCGGCGTCGCGCGCGGCGCGCAGGGCTTGCACCAGGCAGATCGTGACCGAGCCCTCGTGGTCGACGGGCTGGTAGGGGGTGTAGAACCAACCGCCCTCGGAGCCCTGGCACTTCTCGATGCGCTCGACGGCCGCGACCAGCGCGCTGCGGATGCGCTCGGAACCCTTGGCCATGCCGTAGGCCTCGGCCAGCGCCAGCGTGGCGTAGCCGTGGCCGTGGGTCTTGGAGATGACGTCGCCTTGCAGCGAGATGTAACCGCGCTCGGAAGAGTTCTCGCCCAGGTCGGTGTGCGCGACCAGGAACTCGACCGCGCGCGTCACGACCTCGCCGTGGGGCCCGCGGCCCGGCTCGCTGCCGGCGGCCAGGAAGGCCAGCGTGCACAGCGCGGTGACGCCCAGCGGCGCGTACTCACCGCGCTCCACGTCGGTGATCGCGAAGGAGCCGTCGCCGCTCTGTGCCTGCAGGCCGGCCAGGTAGCTCAGCCCCTCGGCCACCGCGCGCTCCGCGGCCGGCGTGCCGAGCGGCGTGCGCTGCGCGGCCAGCACGGAGGCCGCGCGCACGCCGTCGGGGCCGTCGTCGCAGCGCAGCAGCACGAGCGTCAGGGCGAGCAGCATGGTCGGCGTCGAGGGACCCTCAGTCCTGGGAGGATTCGGGGGCCTCGATGCCGACGCGCGCGCGCAGGTCCTTGAACAGCTCGGTCAGGCGCTCGTGGCGCGCGGCCAGGCGCGAGATCTCGGCCAGGAACAGCGCGTTCGGCTCGCCGGCCTCGAGCTCGGGCGCCAGCAGGCGCAGCCGGTCGAGGGAGTCGCGCAGCTCGACCTCCATGCGCCGCAGCAGCTTCAGCTCGGTCGAGTCGGGCACCAGCGGCTGCGGGCCCTGCGGTTGGTCCTTGGGCGAGGCGCCCGGCGGCTTCTTCTGGTTCTCGTCCTGGCGGCGCGCCTGCTCGGCGCGCAGCGCGTCGAGCAGCCACAGCAGCGCCTCCTCGACGTCCTTTTGCAGTCCCTGGGCGCGCTCGCCGGTCTGGAAGTCGCCTTCCTCGTACAGGTCGTGCTCCAGGCGCGCGAGGTCGCTGGCCACGTTGGCGAGCAGCCCGGCGGCGACCCGCGTGCCCTCGGCCTCGACCGCCTTGGCCAGCTCCTCGGCGCGCTTGCCGAGGCTGCCTTCCTCGCGCGAGATGCCGCGCAGGCGCAGCTTCTGCGCGCGACTCGGTTGGGCGGCGTTGCCGCGCTCCTGGTCGACCTGCTTGAGCTCGGCCATCTGCTTGCGGTGGGCCTCGAGCAGCGCGGCCGTTTCCTCGGCGATGCGGAAGAGCTGCTCCTCGGCACGCAGGCGCTGGTACTGCTCTTCTTCTTCCTTCAGCTCGCTCTTGGCTTGGCGCAGCTCGCGCTCGACCTCTTGCTCCTGCTGTTCGGCCTGCGAGGGATCGCCCTGTTCGAGCGCTTCCTTGGCGGCCTGGGCCTGCTCCGAGGCCTTCGAGAGGTCGGGCTTGCTGCGCGGATTCTCGCGCTCCTTCATGCGCCGCGCGAGGTCGAGGATCTGCTGGCGCACACGCTCCTGCTCGGCGGCGAGTTCCTCGGCCGCACGGCGTTCCTCCTCGCTCGTCAGGCGCACGCCGTCCTTGGCGGCCTGCGCGGCCTTTTGCAGCGACTGCAAGGCTTGGCGCTGCTGGTTGGCGGCCGAGGCGCTCTTGCCCTGCTGCAGCGCCGAGCCGGCTTCCTGCATCGACTGTTGGGCCTCTTTGAGGGCCTGCTCGAGCCCTTGCTTCGCTTCGCTCGAGAGCGCCTCGGGCGGCGGCGACTGCGCCAGCGCGCCGGCCTCCTGGGCCGCCTTCTGCTGTGCGGCGGCGAGTTCGGCGTTCCCCTGCTGACCGGTGGAGGCCGCGCCGGCGCGCGCCCGCTCCAGCGCCGCGCGCGCTTCCTCGAGCGCGCTCTCGGCGCTCTCGGCGCTGGCGGCGCTCTCGCCTTGGTTGCCGGTGCGCGCGGCCTGCGCGGCGGCGCGCATGGCCTCGGCCGCGCGCTCGAGGGCCTGCACGCCTTCTGCGCCGGCAGCGGTCTTGGCCTGCGGCAGGGATTCGAGGCCGCGTTGCAGGGCCGCGCTCTTGCGCGCCTGTTCGGCCTGCGAGCCGGCCAGGGCCACGCCCACGAGCTCGAGTTCCTTCTGTGCCTGGCTCAGGGCTTCCGCGGCGCGCTGGGTCTTGGCCGCGGTGTCGTCCTGGCCGCGCGCGGAGCGCTGCGCTTCCTCGAGCAGCTTCTTGGCCTCGCTGGCGGCGGCGGCCGCGGGCGAGTCGGCGGCCGTACGTTCGGCCAGTTCCTCGAGCGCCTGCGCGCGCGCCTTCTGGGCCTCGGCGCGGCGCGCGGCCGCTTCGGCCTCGAGTTCGTCGGCACCGTTGCGCAGAGCCTGCGCGCTCTCGACGGCAGGCTTCGGCGAGCCGTCCTCGTTGTTCAAGGCGGCGCGCGCCTGTTCGAGCTCCTCGGCGCTGCGCTGCGCGGCCGAGTCTTGCGAGACGTTGGCGTGGCGGCGCGCGTTCTCGGCCGCCTTGCGCAGGCTTTCGCCGATCTCGCTGGGTGGGGTCGCGCCGCGTTCCAGCTCCTGCGCGGCGGCGCGCAGACGCTCGCCGGCCTCGTCCAGGCGCGCGGCCTGGGCCTCGGCGCGGCGCGCCTCCTCGGCCGCGTCGCGCGCGCCACTCAGTTCCTTGGCCTGGCCCGGCTGCCAGCTCTCGAGCACGCTACGGTCCGTGCGCTGCGCGGCCAGCAGCGCCTCGAGCTCGCGCTCCAGCTGCTCGATCTCCAGCGTGCCCGATTCGCGTCCGGCGTCCTCGGTGCGTTCGAGCAGCTTGCGCTGCTCGGCCTCGAGCTTGTTCAGGCGCTGCTCCAGTGCCCGCTGGGCCTCGCCGCCGGCCTGTTCGCGCAGCGCGGCGGTCTTCTCCTGCAGCTTCTGCTCGCGGTCGGCCAGGGCCTCGGCATCTTCCTGCAGCTTCTGCAACGACTCGATTTTCTGCTCCAGCCCGGCCACGTTCTTGCGGTCGAGCAGGATCGAGACCAGCCGCTCCAGGTCGGCGATCAGCGCGCGCTGCGCATCCAGCGTCAACGCCGGCTTGCCGCCCTCCAGCGCCGACTTGGCCTCGAGCATGCGCTCGGCGGGCGTCATCGCGTTGGCCCCCTCGCCGCCGGCGCGCCGGTGCAAGAGCTCGAGCGCGTCCTTGAGCAGCTCGGCCGTGCGCGTGCGGCCTTCGGCCTCGATGCGTTGCAGCAGCACCTCCATGGTGCTCTGCAGGCGCTCGAGCTGGCGCGCGAGCAGCGCTTGTTCCTCGATGATGGCGGCCTTGTCGCGCTCGACGGCCACGTCCTTCTGCGCGCCCAGCGGCAGCGCCAGACCTGCGGCGAGCGCGAGCAGCAGCGCCGAGGAGCACAGGGCGGCGATCCAGGTGTGGCGGGCCATGGCTATTTCCTGTCGCGGGTGAATTCCTGCGTGCGGTCGCGCAGCGACTTCTGGCGCTCGAGGATGTCGCGCGCCAGCGTGAGCACGTTCTGGAAGTTGTCCCACTCGGCCAGTTCGCCCAGCAGGACCTCGATCCTCTTCTCGACCGCCTGGCTGTGCTCGACCGCGCCCGCCAACGCGTCGGCGACGGCGCTGCGCGCGGTGGCCTTCTCGGCCGCATCGAGCGCGGCCACGGCGGCGCTCGCCTCGTCCTCGGAGATCGACAGCGCGAGTTCGACGAGCTTGACCAGCGTGGCCGCGAAGCCCTGGTCCGAGAAGCGCCCCGCGGCGCACTCGGCCGCCAGCGCGCGCCAGGGCGCGGCCTGGAAGCGCGCGTCGAGGCTGGTGGCCGCGCGCGCGTCGTAGAATTCGAGCAGCGGCGCGGCCTTCTCGTCCAGGCGCGCGTAGAGCACGTCCTCGGCCGCATTGGCCAGCGCGCGCGCCAGCGCCTGAGCGTCGGACAGGACGCGGCGCTCGCCGGCCAGCGCGGCCGAGAGCGCCAGGGTGTCGCCGGTGCCCAGCGGATCGTCGCCGTCCTGGGCGTCGAGCAGTTCCTCGATGCGCGCGCGCTTGGCGCGTTGCTCGTCGGAAAGGCGCAGAGCGTCCATGCGCGCCGAGGCCAGCCGGTCCTGCAGGCGCCGCAGCAGCTCCTCGGGGGTCACCACGCGGATGCGCACGGGCGTCGAGCGGCCCTCGCTGGCCGGCGAGCTGCGCTGGTCGCGGGCGAAGAACTCGAGCTCGAAACGGCTGTCGACCGCCAGCGGGGCTTCGGGCGTACCTAGCGCGTCGAGTTCCAGGCGCGCGCTGCCCAGGGCCGTGTCGCGCGCCTTGCCGCGCGCGTTCGGCGTGGGCACCGCAGGACGCTGCAGGGCGAGCTCGTTCTGCTGCGCCCAGCTCTCGTCGCTGCCACCCTCGGCGCGGCGCAAGCGCCAGCCAAGGCTCGCCAGGCCGTAGTCGTCCTCGGCGCGCACGCGCAGCGGTAGCGCGCCGCCACGCACGCTCTCGAACTCGCTGCGCCCGGGCGCCAGCACGGTCAGCTCGGGCGCGCGGTCCTCGCTCACGCGGATGCGGTACAGGCCCGGCTCGGGATTGGAGAGCCCGTTCTCGTCGCTGAGCTCGACGCGGAAGCCGAGCGTCTTCTCGGCCACGCACTCGAAGGCGAGGCCCGTCTCGCTCGCCGTCGTGGCGCCCGGCGCGAGCGGGAACGGCGCGGGCGCGAGCTCCTGCGTGCCCTCGCCCGGCAGGAAGTGCACCTGGCCGCGCGCCGTGCGCGGGGCGGCCAGCACATGCACCTTCACACGCGAGCCGCTCAGCACCTCCACGTCTTGGTTGAAGTACAGCGCGCTCGCCAGGCCGGCGTAGGCCGGCGCCTCGACCGCGATCGCCAGGCCCTCGACGTCGGGCGGCTCCAGCACCTCGACCTCGACGCGCGGCAGGCCGTCCTCGTCGTCGCCGCCGGTGAAGTGGAAGGCCAGATCCTGCTGCACGCTGCGCAGCAGGGTGCGGAAGGCGTTGCCGCCCGAAGGACTCAGGGGGATGTCGCTGCCGCCCTCGAAGTGCAGCACGACCTCGCTCGGCAGCTCGCCCTCGGCGGTCACGAGCAGCGCCACGTCCGTACCGCGCGCGAGGCGCAAACGCCACAGCTCGCGCGAGCGCGCGACCACCGCCTGCGGCTCGATCCCGGGCAGATCCAGCACGAGGTTCGTGCGTTGCGGCCAGCTGGCCGTGCCGCCGAACAGCCGCTCGACGAAGGTGCGCGCCAGCAGCGGGTTGCTCCAGGCCAGGGCTGCCAGCCCGAGCACGCCGCCGAGTCCCAGCAGGAGCCGCGCGCGCGGAGCCTCGGGATCGACCACGGAGCGCGGCGAGAGCGTGCCGGCGCGCGCTTCGGCCGCGGCCACGACGGCGTCGACGAGCGGCGCCTCGGCGGCGTTCGGCATCGCGCGCCGCTGGAACTGCAGGGCACTGATCAGGAGTTCGGCGAGCTGCGGGTGCACGCGCTCGAACAGGAGCGCCAGGCCCTCTTGCGTCGGCAGCATGCGCAGCGGGCGCAGCAGGTCACGCCACAGGAAGACCGTGATCACCGCGGCCAGCATCAGGCCGTGGAAGATGCGGATGGCGTGCGGCACGCGCAGGCCCCAGTCGGCCAGGAAGGCGAAGGCGAGCCACAGGGTCGCGGCACCGAGCACGGTGCCCAAGCCGTAGGCCAGCACCTGGCGCACGATCGCCGCGCGCGTCGCGCGCAGCAGGCGCTCCAGCGTTGGTGTGCGCGTGAGCGGCGGCGCGGGGTCGGGATTCATGCTGCTCACAGGGTGCCCTAGCGCTGGAAGATCGGCAGGTAGCGGTAGGGGATCTCGAGGATCAGCACCGCCATCGAGGTGCCGAAGGCCACTCCCGGACCGGTGTGGTTGGGCCAGGAACCATCCTGGTCCTGCATCTTCAGGATCTCTGTGCGCACCTCCTCGAAGTACGGCTCCCAGTAGTTCACCTGGAAGGCCGTGCCCGCCGTGTACATCGCCTGCACGCCGTAGTAGTGGCCGTACCAGAAGAAGTAGTGCCCGCCCTCGCGGCGGCCGTACTGCAAGTTGAAGGTGGTCAGGTTGCGGCGCAGGTAGTCGAGCCCGCGGCGGATCGACTCGTCAGAGTAGATGCCCAGGCCGTGCAGCGCGGTCACGCCCGCGGCGGTGAGCGGGAAGGAAGAGCGCGAGCCTTTGTTCTTCTGGTAGTTGAAGGCGCCGACCTCGTCCGGATACAGGCCCTGGTAGCCGCGCTGGCTCTCCTCGGTGATGGCCGAGTCCACCACGTAGCGCGCGGCGCGATCGATGGTCGCCTTGGGCACGCGGATGCCGATGTTGCGCGCGGCGCGCAGCGCCATCGCCTGACACACCACGATCGACATGTCGGACTCGGGCGAGAACGGCACGTAGCGCCAGCCGCCCTCCTGGTTCTGCGTTTCGACGATGAAGTCCACCGCCTTCTGCAGCTTGGAGCGCACGTCGGCGCGGTGCGTCATGCCGCACACCTCGGCCAGGAACAGCGTGGCGAAGGCGTGGCTGTACATGCGCGAGCCGTTGAGCGTCACGTAGCCGTCGTCCTGCACGCCCGCGAGCACATAGTCGAGCGCACGATCGAGCACCGCGCTGTACTTGCCGCGCTCCGGCGTGTGTCCGCCGGCGAGGAAGGCCGTGCCCGCCAGGGCGGTCACGCCCACGTGGCCGGCGTCGGCCGTGGCGCGGTAGTCGGAGTTCAGCTTGAAGCCGATCTTGGCCGTCCAGCTGCCGTCGGCGTTCTGGTGCGCGGCCAGCCATTCCAGGCCGCGCTCGACCGCGCGCTCGTGCTCGGGCGTGACCTCGATCGGTGTCGCGTCGTAAGCCTCGGCCAGGTCCTGCGCGCGCGCGCGCGCGCTCAGCGCGCACAGCGCGACGGCGATCGACAGCATGGGTAGGTCGCGCATCAGCGGATTTCCTCTAGCACGTCGAGACAGGTCCCGCCCTGGGTCGGGCCCTTGCCGAGCACGAACAGCGCCGCGCCCAGGCCGCGCAGCTCGAGGCGGTTGGCCTGCTCCAGGCCGCCGGCCAGGGACAGCATGTCGAGTTTCTTGCCCGAGCGCTTGTCCAGGAAGACCACTGCCGACTCGCTGCCCGGCCCGGGGCGCGCGCGACGGGTCTGGTAGGCGATGGCCACGCACTCGGCCGAGACTGCCGGCAAGGGCAGGCTACGGGAGAGGTACAGCTCCTGCGAGGACAGTCCCAGCGACCAGGACCACTGCACGCCGAAGGGCAGGTGGATGGCGCGCACGGGGACGCTGCGCTCGTTCTCGGTCGAGGCATAGGTGAAGAGGTAGGGCGCGTCGAGCGTGAGCGTGCGCTGCGGCTCGAGGTGCTCCAGGCCCATCACCTGTTCGCCGGCCTTGAGCGGCACGATGCGCCGCAGGCTGCCGCTGCGCTCATCGATCTCGTACACGCCGCCGTTGCCGGCCGCGGTGCCCAGGGCGGTGGCCAGCGTGATCGCGAACGAGCGACCCTCGCTGCGCACCACCGCGTGGAACTCCTCGTCGCGTCCGAAATCGTACGACCACGCGCGCCGCCCGTCGGCGAGGGTGAAGGCGGAGAGCTGCGAGGGACGCCTGAGGAACGCGGGCAGGATCAGGCGCTCTTCGGCGATCCAGGCCGATTCCGCGAGCGAGACGCGCGAATCGAAGCCGCTCAGGCAGATGTCGGCCGTGATGCGCCCGCGGAACAGATCGAACACCAGCGCGCGCGGCGCCACGGCGTGGAGCTGCGAGAACACCACCGCGTGGCCGCCGCCGAGCAGCGGGCCGGACCAGTTGCCGCTGGCGCCGAGCGCGTGCTGCCACAGCGGCAAGCCCAGCAGCGAATCGAAGGCGCGCAGGGTGCCGCGCGAGAGCGTGAGCAGCACGCCGTCGCTCTCGCGCACGGCGGCCGGCGGCCCCTCGTCCAGGGCGCGCGTCCAGCGCACCGCGCCCTGCTCGTCGAGGCACGTCAGGCCGGCGCGCGAGGCGTACACGAGTCGTCCCGCGGCGAAGGCCGCGGCACTGTCGGCCTCCAGCGGCTGCTCCAGAGCGTGGCGCCACAGCGGTTGGCTGGGCGTCAGGCTGGAGTAGGCCAGCAGCTCCTCGCTGGCCGCGTACACATGGATCTCGCGCGGCGTGCCGTCGGCCGTCTCGCGCGCCGGGCGCAGCACGCCGAGGAACTCGACCTTGCCCGCACGCTGGCGGCCGAGCGACACGACCTTGGGGCCGAAGTTCGGCGGCAGGAGCGGCGCGGCGGCGCCGTCGGGCGCGGGCTCGGCCAGGATTTCGGCCGGCGCGCGTCCCGCGCGGTCGCGCCAGCTCGACCAGAGCGCCGGATCGGCGCGTAACAGGCTCGCCAGCAGCGCGCGTTCGAAGGCCGCGTTGCCGCGCTCGGCCAGGACCTCGGCCAGAGAAAGCAGCAAGCGCCCTTCGCGCTCGCTCGGCGCGCCGCCGCCGGCCAGCGCGTCGGCCACGAGCTCGGCCACCGCCGGCGCGTCGTGCGCGGCCAGCGCGTGCTCGAGTAGCAGTTCGAGCGCGCTCTCGGCCGCTCGCGCGTGCGGGAAGAGCTCGGCCACCGCGCGCAGCTCGCGCGCGTCGTCCGTCGCGCGGGCCCGGGCCAGGCGCGCCGCGGCGCGCTCCTCGAGCGCGGCGAAGGCCCCGCGTCCGCCGGGCAGGTCGAGCACGCGCGCGATGCGTTCGCGCAAGAACACACCCAGCGTGAGCCCGCGCGCGAGCTCGATGTCGCGCCCGAGGCGCAGGGCCTCGTGCAGATCCTCCAGCGCCGGCGCGAGCTGCGCGCAGCGCACGCGCTCGCCGGCACGCTCGATCGCGACCCACAGGTGCGCGCCCAGCGCGGGAGCGAGGGCCTCGCTGGCCTCGCCGCCGGGGGTCGCGTTCAGCCAGGTGGCGGCATACTCGGCGCGCGTCTCTTCCGGCACCGTCTGCTCACCGAAGCTCGCGTCGATCTCGTCGAGCAGCGCCACGCGCGCCGCGCCGCCGCGCGGGCGCAGGATGCGCTCGGCCTGGAACAAGAGCTCGACCAGGTCGGCCGCGCGCGTGGCCAGCGCGCGCGCGCCCTCGAGCACGGCCAGCGCGTCGGCCTCGCGCGCGAGCCCGACCAGGGCCTGCGCCAGCTTGCGCGCGCAGCTCAGCTCGGAGTCGTTCGCGGACGTGAAGCCGCGCTCGCGCAGGCGCGCGAACAGCGCGCGCGCCTCGCCCAGCGCATCGCGCGCCAGGAGCAGGTCGCGGGACTCGAGTGCCAGCGAGCCGCGGCGCAGGAACAGCTCGGCCGCGGCGCGGATCGGTTCCGCGCCGGTGGCGCCGGCCGCCAGACGCCGCGCGCGCTCGAGCTGGGCTTGCCAGTCGAAGTAGCCGGCCACGCTCTGCTGCGCGAGCGCGTACAGCGCGCCCTCGCCCAGCCACAGGTTGCCGCACTCGCCGCCGTTCCAGTCGCCGCTTGCGCTGGGCACGAGTTCGCCGCTGCGCCGATCGTAGGCCGTGCGCCGCAGGCCGTTGGGCACCAGGATCACGTCCTTGGCCAGCGCCGGGCGCGGCCAGAGCGTGTCGGGGCGCTCGAGCTCCCTCGTCCAGCGCGCGAAGAAGGGTGCGCGCGAGTGCAGGCCGCCGGGCTTCTGCAGCGCGCTCAGCTTGCCGCCGGAGAGGTAGACCGTGTCCGCATCCGCGCCGACCAGGTGCCGGAAGCCGTACATGTCGCTGTCGCGATGCAGCTTCTGGAGCTGCTCCTCCTCGTAGGCCCACAGCTCGCCGCCGGTGGCGAGTGAGAAGGCCATCAGGTCGCGCGAGTCGACCGGCGCGCACACCAACACGTCGCCCACCACGACCGGCGGCGCCAGGTTCCAGGTCGTGGCGCGGTTCGGAGGTAGGTAGGAGCGCGTCTTCGGCAGATCGATCTGGCGGTAGGTCGCTTGCCACAGGATGCGACCCGAGAAGAGATCCAGAGCGGCCACGGTGCCGAGCTCGGTCTGGGTCAGCACGCGCTGGCCTTCCACCACCACGGGCGTGGTGTTGAACTCCTTGACGGAGCGCCCGAACATGTTGCGCTCGCGCTGGCCGCTGATGACCATCGTGCTCCACAAGAGCGTTCCGGTGGCGAGCTCGTAGCAGGCGATGTGGTAGTCGATGCGCCCCTGCATGCGGTAACAGGGCACGAGCACGCGCGCGCCGGCCACGGTTGGCGAGCCGGCGACCATCATGCGCTGCGCGAAGGTGCCCTGACCATTCCAGGCGAGGTGCAGGCCCTCGGTCGTGAGCGCGGGCGCGTGATTCCACAGCTCGCGCCCGCTGCCGAGATCGAAGGCGTGCAGGCGCCGCTCGGGGATCGCCTTCATGATCTCGATGCCGGACCAGGAGTCGTTCTCGTCCTCGGCGAAGGGTTCCTGCATCACGCTCAGGGCCACGCCGTCGCCGAAGGCGGGCGCCAGCATGAGCTGCTCGTGGTTGATGCCCTGGAACAGCGAGCGCTCGGAGTTCTGCGCGATCTGCGCCGTCCAGCCGCGCGGCGGACCGGCCTGCCAGCGCAGCTCGCCGGTGAAGGCGTCGAGCGCGTACAAGCGCAGGGTCGAGCCCACCAGCACGAGCTCGCCGGTCGACACAGGCTGCAAGCACGAACGGCCGGAGTTCTGCTGGCCAAAGGGGGTCAGGTCGAGCTGTCGCGTCCACGGCACGGCGTCGCCGGGCGGCAGCGAGGTCGGTGCAGCGCGGGTTTCGCTCGGCGTCGCCGGCCGTCCGTCCAGCCAGGCACTGCGCGCGGCGGCCGGAGCCAGGTCGAGGCCGAGCTGCGTGCTGCGCTCGTGCGCGCGGCGCCAGGCGAGCTCGGCGGCGTCGAGTTCACCGGACTCGAGCTCCAGGTCGCCCAACGCCCACCAGGCCTGCACCGAGGACGGCGCGAGCGGCCAGCGGTTGGCGAGCGCGGCCAGGTTCGAGCGCTCCGGCGCCTGACGCGCACGCGCCAGGGCCTCGGCCGCGCGCGGCTCGTAGCGCGCGCGGTACTCGGCGCGCGCCGTATCGGGCAGCTCCAGCAGGTGCTGCACGGCCCACTCGCCGGCGCCGAGGTAGTCGGCGCGCTCCTTGGCGTCCTTCTGGAACAGCACCTCCACGGCGTGGTCCTCGAGCAGGCGCTGCAGGACGCTGATGGCCTCGGAGAAGCGCTTCTCGCTCAGGTGCATCTCGGCCACGCCGACGAGCTCGCTCGTCTCGCGCGGGTTGGGCAGCGAGAAGAAGCGCGGCGAGTCATCCTGGGCTGCGGCCGGGGGCGCCAGCACGAGCGACAGGAGGATCAGCAGCGGCATCACAGCAGCTCCGCGCGCTTGCGCAGGATCCACTCCAGGCCCAGCAGGGTCAGAGCCAACGCCAGCGTGTGCCAGCCATCCCAGGCGTCCTCCAGGCGCGAGGAGATCGGCTCGCGGCGTTCCTCGTTGCCGGGGAACTGCGTGGCCAGGTTGCGGATGCGCGCGAGCTCCACGAACTGCCCGCCGGTCTTGGCCGCCAGCTCGCGCAAGGCCTCGGGGTCCGGGGCCGGATCCTGGTTCTCGCGCGAGGGCAGCACGACCTCGAACTCGGTCGTGCTGGCGCGCTGCACGCGCCCGGCGATGCGCCCCTCGACCCAGGCGTGGTACACGCCGGGGCGATCGACCTCCAGCGCGCCGCGGTAGACGCCGGGGCGATCGGGCTCGCGCGTCAGTTCCTGGCCGTGCTCTAGGTCGTCGGGACCGCTCCAGCCGATGCGCTGGCGCAACTCCTGGCTGGGGCGGTAGTCCTCGTCGAGCACGCGCACCTCTAGCTGCACGCGGTCCACGATGTCGTAGGTCGAGCGCGAGCTCTCGATGCGGTAGCGCCGGTCGCCGCTCTTCAGGCGCCCGAGCGCCAGCCAGCGGATCGAGTTGCGCCAGAACGTGTCCAGGTAGCGGTCGCCGTAGCGATAGCGCCAGCGGTATGTCGAATCGACCGCGAGGAACAAGGTCCGGCCAGCGGGGAAGTATCCGAGCACCATCAAGGGATAGCTCTCGCCGGTCTGCACGTTTCGATCGGTGGGGTGACGCAGGAGCACCTGGGCTCCGGGCTTCACCTTCTGGATCGGCATGTACCAGTAGAAACCCCGCAGACCCTGCTCGGGATCCTCCCACAGCGCGCGGTTCGTGTTCGGGTCGCTGGACAGGCGCAGGATCTCGTGCGGGTGCGCGGCGTCCTCCAGGCGCGGCCGGAACTCGGTCTTGGTGTCGCCCTCGAAGGCCAGCATGCGCGTCGGGTCGAGCTGCACTGGCAGCACGTCCTCGAGCGGCGTGTTCACCAGCGCGCGCGGGTTGTGCAGCTCGCCGGCCTGGAACAGGAGCCCGCCGCCAGCCTCGACGAACTCGCGCAGCGCGTGCAGGAAGTCCTCGCACTTCTTCGGGTCGGGCGAGATCGCGTACGGATCGACGTCGCCCAGGATGACCACGTCGTACTTCGCCAGCAGCTCCTCGCGCGTGGTCGGCACGCTGCCCAGAGGCGCCAAGCCGGGCGAGGACTCCTGCGGGAAGTCCTTGGTGGCCGAGAGCAGGAAGCATTGCACGTCGACGTTCTTGTCCGCGCGCAGGAGCAGGTTCTTGACGAAGCGGTACTCCCAGCGCGGGTAGCCCTCGACGAACAACACGCGGATGCGCGCCGGCGAGACGTTGACGCTGAACTCGAGCCGGTTGTCGTCGATCAACGTCTCGCCCTCGAGATTGGGCACCGAGACGCGCAGGCGCCGCTCGTTGCGACCCAGCGCGCCCGATCCCGCCGGCGCGATCAGCACCACGCGCTCGCCGCCCTCGGTGAGCTCGAGTTCCTCCTCGGCCAGGACGCGCGTCTGGCCGTCGCTCTCGACTTCCTCCAGCAGCACCTGGGCCTTCTCGCCCGGCGCAGTGCCGCGTCCGCGCACGCGCACGGTCACGCCGAGCTCGTCGCCCTCGAGGGCTTCACCCGGCGCGTCGACCAGCTCCAGCACGGCGTTTTTCTCGGTGCGCGTGTCGCCTACCACCACGGTGTGCACCGGGATCCCGGCCGCGCCCGCGGCGCGCGCGGCGTCGAGCGGCGCCATGCCGCCGTTGGAGCGGCCGTCGGAGACGACCACCACGTCGGTGACGTTGCGTCCGCGCTGCCCCGAGAGCGTCTGGAACAGCGCGTCGCCGAGGTGCGTCGCGCCGCCGCGCCCGTCGAGCGCGCTCAGGTCGTGGATCGGCGTGGCGCTCTCGGCGAAGGAGTACAGCTCGACCCGGTAGGCGCCGCGCGTGAGCTGCGGCAGCAGGCCACGTTCGAGCGCCTGGCGCGCGAGCTCCAGGCGCGTGGCGCTGCCGCCGGTGAGGCCGGTGACCTCCTCCAGTGCCCTGCGCATCTTGTCGTCGCCGTAGGAGTCGCTGCGGCGCATGCTGGCCGAGTCGTCCATCAGCACGACCACCTCGGCCGGGTGCACTTCCTCGCGCCGCTCGACACGCACCGGGCGCGCCAGCACGAGGCCAAGGAGCACGAAGGCCGCCAGACGCAGGGCCAGCAGCGTCGCGCGCATCGGCCGTGTCAGGTTCTCGCGCGAGTAGCCCGTCCAGGCCACGAAGGCGAACAGCGGCAGCACCACCAGCACCACCACCCAGGCCGCGGGCAGGTCGAGCAAGCGCAGGCTCTGCTCCACCCCGGTGGGTTCGATGCGTTGCAGGAGGCCCATCAGCGCAGCCTCCGTCCGCGGCCGATCCAGGCCGCCCACAGGGTCTCGAACACGAGCAAGAGCAGCGCCAGCGCGGCGAGCTGCCGCCACACCTCGCCGCGCTCGTGCAGGTTTTCTTCCGAGCCCGTGCCGTCCTGACCGGACTGGTGGAAGCGCCAGGTCGGGTGTAGCGCCTCGAGCTCGTCGGCCGCCAGGCGCTCGAGGTCGCCCTCACGGCTCTCCAGCTGGCTGGCCAGCGCGAGCGGCAGCGCGCCCTCGGTCTCCACGCGCCACAGGCCGGCGCGGTACAGCGGGCCGATCGGTCCCAGGCGCCACAGGTCCGGACCGATCTCCTTGGGCTCGCGGTCCAGCGGCGTGCGCGAGCCGTCCGGGCGCACCAGCGTGGCGCCGCGCGGGAAGCTCGCCAGCTCGAGCTCCAGCGCGCCGCCCACCGGCGTCGCGCGCGGCGGACCCAGGTTGCGCGCGCCCGAGCGCAGGAGCTCGTGCACCAGCGGGATCAGCGTCTTCGGGGAGCGCGGGAAGACGTTCCAGTCGCCGTCGATCGAGGACGTCCACAGGAACACGCGCCCGCGTTCGTAATTGCGCTCGACCAACAGCGGGCTCTGGTCGGCGTCGTCGAGGCGGATGAGCGCGCGCGCGCTGGACAGCGGAGCGCAGGCCACGAACTCGTAGATCGGCAGCTCGGTCAGGTACGGTCGCCAGCGCTCGTCGGCGAAGAAGATCAGCGCCGGATGGTCTTCGCTGAAGTTCGCCGCGCGGAAGTAGGACGAGTAGCGCGACTCGACCGCCACGTGGTGCAGGAGGCGCGCGGGCAAGAGCCCGCTCTCGTCGGCCCGCCACAGGCGCGAATTCAAGCTCTCGAGCGCGGTCGGATCCGCGGCGTGGTCGCCGAGCGTGACCAGCAGGCATCCGCCGCGCGCGACCCAGCTCTCGAGCCATTCCACCGTCGGCCCCGAGAGCGAAGCGACGTTGGCCAGCACGATCACGTCGTAGGGGCGCGCGTTCGCCTCGGGCGCGCCGAAGGCGGCCGCGGGCACCTCGTCGCACAGGAACGGCGCATAGGCGCCGCCGGCGGGCGCGGGCACCAGCGCCCCGTCGTCGGGCGGTTCGAGCGCGGCGCGCAGCACGCCCACCTCGTCGCGCCCGATGTCCTCGCTCGGCGCGCCGTTGACCAGCAGCACGGCGAGCGGCGCAGGCACGTACGCCAGCGCCGCGCGCCGGTCGTCGACCGCCAGGTGATCGCCCTCCAGTTCGGCCTCCAGCGCGTGGAAGCCTGGCCGATCGAAGACCACCGGGAACACGGCCTGGGCCGCGCTGCGCGCGCCGAGATCGATCTTCTGACTGGGCTGGCGCACGCCGTCGATGGAGAGCGCCACGCGCACCCCGGCGCGACTCGCCGGGCCGAAGTTGCGCACGCTCACCGCGACCTCGCTCGTCAGGCCGGGGCCGAGGATCTCGGCCAGCGGCTCGATCGACTCCAGGCCCAGGTTGGCCGGCTGCGGCGCCGGCGGTCCGAGGTCCTCGACCCAGATCGAGACGCCCAGCGTGTGCAGCTGATCCAGCGCTTCCTGCATCGGCGCGGCAGCCGCGGGGCCGCCCGCGAGTGCCGGCGCGGAAACGAAGCTGTTTTTCTGTAGGTCCGAGAGAAGGCGCACTTCGAGCGCGCTGTGGCCGCTCTCGGCCGCGTCTTCCTGGGCCAGCGTCGCCACCTCGGACAGCAGCGCGGCGAGATCGAGCGGCTCGTCCGAGGGCTCGCTCACCGTCGAGAGCGCGGCCAGCGCGTCGTCGGGCGCGTGCGAGGCCAGCACCTGCACGCCGTGCCCGGCGAGCAACAGGCGCACGCGATCGCCGCGCGTGCCGTCGAGCTCGGCCAGGATCGCGCGCGCGCGCTCGAGCAGCGCTTCGTGCACGCTGCGCACCTCGCGGTAGCCGGTCGAGGCCGAGTCGTCGAGGATCAGCAGCAGGTCGCGGCGCTTCTCGGTCAGCGGCGCGAGCGGGCTCTCCTTGCCGATGAACGGGCGCGTGATGGCGAAGGCCAGGGCCGCGACCGCGGCCATGCGCAGCAGCAAGAGCAGCCAGTTCTCGAGTTGCACGCGCCGGCGCGTGCGCTTGTGGGCCGCGAGCACGAAGCGCATCGCGCCCCACACCAGCGGCCGGTGACGGCGTCGATTCAGGATGTGGATGATCAGCGGCACCGCGGCCAGCGCCGTGCCCCACAGCAGCACAGGGTGGAGGAAGCCTTCGAACATCAGCCCGACCTACTCATGAGGCCTCGAGCGAAACGTCGCGAATGGCCGCAGATGCAGTGATTTGCGAGCGAGAGGACCGGAAACGACCTAGCGCGGGTCGCTGAGGACTCGCAGGGAGCAAAGCGCTGCAGATGCAGCCAGCCGTGACGTTGTAGCCGCGGACTCATGAATAGGTCGGGCTCAGCCTCCGGCGCGCGCGCGCGCGGCGCGGCGAGCGAGGTAGGTGGAGAGCGCCACGTCCAGCGGCGTGGCGGTCGAGAGCGGCACGAAGTCGCACGACAGCTCGCGCGCGGCGCGCGCCAGGCGCTCGACGTGCTTGCCGAGCTCCTGCTTGTAGGCCTCGCGGATCGCGTTGGGATCGACCAGCAGGCGCCCGCTGCCCTCCAGGCCCTCCAGGCGCAGGAGGCCGGTGTAGTCGAACTCCAGCTCCTGCGGGTCGAGCACCTGGAACAGGATCGGCTCGTGGCCGCCGTACAGCAGGCGGCGCATGCCCTCCACCAGGCGCTCCTCGTCGTCGAAGAAGTCGGAGAACACGGCCACGATGCCGCGGCGGCGCAGGCGTCCGGCGACCCACTGCAGCACGCTGCCCACGCCGGTCGCGCCTTTGGGCACGGCCTGCTCGAGCGCGTTGACCATCTCGCTCTCCTGCTGCAGACCGGTGCGCGGCGGCACCTTGTCGCGCACGCTCTCGTCGAACAGCACCAGGCCAGCCGCGTCGCGCTGGCGGATCACCAGGTGCGTCAAGGAAGCCGCGCACCAGCGCGCGTAGTCGAACTTGGTCCAGCCCAGCGAGCCGAAGGCCATCGACTCGCTGGCATCGACCAACACGTGGCAGCTGAAGTTCGTCTCGGCCACGAACTCCTTGACCACCAGGCGGTCGCTGCGCGCGAAGATCTTCCAGTCGATGCCGCGCAGCTCGTCGCCGGGCACGTACTGGCGGTGCTGCGCGAACTCGACCGAGCTACCGCGCTGCGGCGAGCGGTGGTGCCCGGACATGAAGCCCTCGACCACCGTGCGCGCGACGAGCGCCAGACCCTCGAGACGATCCAGCACCGCCGGATCGAGCGCGGAACCGGATCGCTCGCTGGGCGCTTCCAATGCGGCTGTCCTAGCCTGCCGAGCGCACGCCCGGGACGCCCGCGCCCACCGCCGCCGCCGGATCGACCTCGGCCAGCAGCCGGTCGATGATCTTGTCGCTGGTCATGCCCTCGGCGCTGGCCGAGAAGTTCGTGACGATGCGGTGGCGCAGCACGGGATGCGCGACGGCCCTCACGTCCTCGATGGCCACGTGGTTGCGGCCCTGGATCGCGGCGTGGGCCTTGGCGCCGAGCACCAGGAACTGGCTGGCGCGCGGACCGGCGCCCCAGGTGATCCACTCACGCAGGAAGGCAAAGGGTTCGCTGGAGTGCACGCGCGTGCCGCGCGTCAGCGCCAGGGCGTAGTCGAGCACATGGTCAGCGACCGGCACCGCGCGCACGGCCTCCTGCAGCTCGCGCAACTCGGTCGCGCTGAGCACCTTGGCCAGCTCGACCTCGCCCGCGCCCGTGGTGCGCCGCAGGATCTCGCGCTCCTCGTCGCGCGAGGGATAGGGCACGTGGACCATGAACATGAAGCGGTCGAGCTGCGCCTCGGGTAGCGGATACGTGCCCTCCTGCTCGATCGGGTTCTGCGTGGCTAGCACGAAGAACGGATCGGGCAGCGGATGGCGCATGCCGCCGATCGTGACCTGGTGCTCCATCATCGACTCGAGCAGCGCCGACTGCGTCTTGGGCGGCGTGCGGTTGATCTCGTCGGCCAGCACCACGTTCGCGAAGATCGGCCCCTTGGCGAAGCGGAAGCGGCGCTCGCTGGTCTCGGGGTCGATGTGCAGGAGCTCGGTCCCGGTGATGTCGCCCGGCATCAGGTCGGGCGTGAACTGGATGCGGTTGAAGGACAGGTCGAGCGTTTTCGCCAGGCTGGAGATGAGCAGCGTCTTGGCCAGCCCCGGCACGCCTACCAGCAGGCAGTGGCCGCGCGACAGCACGCCCAGCAGCAACAGGTCGATCGCCTCGTCCTGCCCGACGATGACGCGGTGCAGCTCCTCCTTCATGCGCCGGTGGGCGTCACGAAGCCGGGCGAGGACCGGGGCAGAGGCGTCAGAATTCGTCATGGCAAGGAGGACGGGGAGCGGGGGAGGCGGCCTCTGCGGGGGAGCGAGCGCTCGCGCTCCCGCGATTAATACGGCTGGAAGCGATCCACTACAGGACGAAGTCTTGGAATCGGCCCAGGCGACAGAAAGTTTATCGCACCTGGAAGGACCAGATCGCGCTCGGTCCGACCACCAGGACGTGCGCGTCGTGCGCGTAGACGTCGCCTCCAGGGAGGTCCGGACCGCTCGCCGGCAGCGGGGTGCGATCGAGCAGGTACAGCTCGCGCGTGCGATCGAACAGGTACAGGGCGCGATTCGTGCAGACCCAGGCGCGCTGTGCGCTCGCCAGGCCAAGGCCCTGGAAGCGCTCGTCCTGCCCCAGCTCGAGGGCATCGGCGCGATCCAGGCCGCCGCGGCGCGCGGAGAGCATGCGCTCCTTGCCCATGCTGCCTTGCACCAGGTGTGTGTCAGCGTCGCCCGCGAGCAGCCTCTGGGCGTCGAGCTGGTGCGCCGGGGGGCGGGGCAGGAACTCCGCGGCACCCTGCCCTTCCGCCAGCGGGCCGGGCAGGAGCGAATACAGCCGATCCGAGTCCATCGGTGCCCAGAGCACGAGCGCAGAGGCACCATCCCCCCCCAGCAGGGGCCGATCGCCGTTCCAGCCGGCGTCGCGCTCGTCTCGGCGGCGGTTCTTGAAGCTCCACAACGGCTCGCCAAGATCGCCGTCAAGCAGTACGCCGAGGCCCAGGTGCGTGCCGGCGAAGACGCGCGCCTGTCCCAGGGGCTCCAGCGAGAGCAGGGGTTGGCCGGCCACGCTGCGCGCGACCGGCGAGAAGCGCGAGGTGGCCACGCGGTCGCCGCCCAGGGCCAGGAGGCGCTTCCAGGCGAGCTGGCCGTCGCGCGCGTCGAAGGCCAGCGCCCAGGCGCGCACCTGACCGTCGGTTCGGCGCACCTGCGCGACGACGAGGTCGGCGCAGGCCACCGGGCCGGGCTGGAACTCGTAGTCGCCGAGCTCCTCGAGCTCCGGCACGGGGCGGCGCTCGCCATTCGCGGCCAGGCGCTCGGAACCGACGATCGCCCAGCGCAGGCGCGCGTCGGCGCGCGCGCGCCCGAGCTCGAGCCCGAGCCCCGCCAGCCCATCGGCAGCGGGCGGCTCGGCGAACTCCAGCGCCACCAGGGCATTGGGTTCGGCACGACGGCTGCGGCCCAGCACCAGCACGGCGCCGTGCGCGTCGATGAGCGGCAGCAGCGGCCAGCCAGGCGGCTCGCGCGGCGGCTCGAAGTCGGTGTCGGGAGCCAGGCCGCCCAGGAGATCCACGCCGCGTACGCGCTCGGCGAGATCGAGGTCGCCGCTTTCGGCCAGCGTGAACAGCAGGAGCTCGGCCGCCGTTTGCAGCACGAACGAGCGGCGGCCGAAGAAGGCTCCGCCGGCGCGCAGCCAGCGCTCGCCGGTGCTCGGGCTCGCGCTCGCCCGGCGCGCGCCGTCGGGTACGTAGCGCACGCTGTCACCGAGGTCTGCTTGCTCGGCGCGCGTCCAGGCCTGCGCCCGCGCATCCTCGGCGGGCTGCAGCGCCGCGAGGCGCGTCGCCAGGGCCGCGCGCAACCCCGGCTCGGTCTCGGCGCAGGTCTCGCTCGCGCCGCGCGCGAGCCAGGCGCGCGCGCGGGCGGCGAGGCCGCTCTCCAGGGCCAGGTCGGCCAGCTCCAGGGTCGCGCGCGTGGCCGTCGCGGTGAGCGGGTGGCGGCGTACGAGTTCCCCCAGCGGTGCCACGCGCTGCAGCGGATCGGCGCGCAGCGCGCTCCACTCGGCCTCGGCCCGCGCGCCCTCGCGCTCACCCCAGCGCTGGCGCTCCAGCGGCGTCAGCGTGCCGAGGCGTCGCAGCAGGGCGGCGCGCACGCCTTCGAACAGGCGCTGCTCGCCGCGCACCGCCGCCACGCTCGCGCCCGGACCGCCCGCGTTCAGCGCCTCCAGCCAGCGCTCGAAGCCCTGCTCAAGCAGCCGCGCGGCTTCCGCCGGAGCGCTCTCCTTGCGCGCGCGCGCCAGCGCCTGGTCGCCGGCCTCGAAGGCCTTGGCCGCGGCCTCCGCGAGGGGCACGAAGACGTCGTTGTCCAGTTCGCCCTCGCCCGCGGGCGCTTCCTTGGTGTGGTCCTCGTCCTGAGCGCTCGCCGGTGCGCGGGCGAGCAGCGCGAGGGCCAGCGTGAGACCCAGTGCCGCCGCGAGCTTGCGCTTCACGGCTTGCTCGCCGCGCGCGCCCGTTCCAGCGTAAGCGGCGGGCGCTCGGGATCGACCAGGCTGCGGCGCACGCGCTCACGGTAGACGTCGTCCTCCAGCATGCGCGCTTCACCGTCGAGCTGTGCCTCCTCGGCGCGCAAGCCCTCGACGCGCGCGCGCACCTCGGCCTCGGCCGCGTCGAGCCGCGCGCGCTCCGCGAACGCCGGACGCAGGCCGAGCACGAGCAGCTGTGCGAGGAACACGAGCGGCACCCACACCGGGGTCCACAGCAGCGCGCTGCGTAGCGCGCCGAGGCACTGCCTGCGCCAGGGCGCGGGCGCAGGCTGCGACATCGTCACGCCAGGGTGCTCGCGCCGTAGCGCGCGCCAGCGCCGAGTTCTTCCTCGATGCGCAACAGGCGGTTGTACTTGGCCACGCGATCCGAGCGGCACGGCGCGCCGGTCTTGATCTGCCCGGCGTTGGTGGCCACGGCCAGGTCGGCGATGGTGGTGTCCTCGGTTTCGCCGGAGCGGTGGCTGATCACCGCACGGTAGCCGTGGCGGTGCGCGAGCGCGATCGCGTCGAGCGTCTCGCTCAGCGTGCCGATCTGGTTCACCTTGATCAGGATCGCGTTGCCCACGCCGCGCTCGATGCCCATGCGCAGGCGCTCGACGTTGGTGACGAACAGGTCGTCACCGACCAGCTGCACCTTCGCGCCCAGGCGCTGGGTGAGTTTTTTCCAGCCGTCCCAGTCGTCCTGGTCGAGGCCGTCCTCAAGCGAGAAGACGGGGTAGCGCTCGCACCAGCCGGCGTACAGCTCGACCAGCTCGGCGCCGGTGAGCTTCTTGCCGTCCACGTGGTACAGGCCGGCGTGCAGGAACTCGGCTGAGGCGGCGTCGATGGCGATCTTCACGTCGCGGCCGGGCGCCAGGCCGGTCTTCTCCACGGCCGACAAAATCAGTTCGATGGCCTCGTGGTTCGAGGCCAGGTTCGGCGCGAAGCCGCCCTCGTCGCCCACCGCGGTCGAGAGATGGCGTTCCTTGCACACGCTCTTCAGCGCATGAAAAACCTCGGTGCCCATGCGTAGGCCTTCGGAGAAGCGCGTCGCTCCGAAGGGCATGACCATGAACTCCTGCAGGTCGACGTTGTTGTCGGCGTGCTTGCCGCCGTTGACGATGTTCATCATCGGCACCGGCAGCACGTTGGCGGCCGCGCCGCCGAGATAGCGGTACAGCGGCAACCCGCACTCCTCGGCTGCGGCCTTGGCGGCGGCCAGCGACACGCCCAGGATCGCGTTCGCGCCCAGGCGCGACTTGTTGCGCGTGCCGTCGAGCTCGATCATGCGGTGATCGAGCGCGGCCTGGTCGAGCGCGTCGCTGCCGCGCAGCTGGCGCGCGAGCTCGGTGTTCACGCTCTCGACCGCCTTGAGCACGCCCTTGCCGCCGTAGCGGCCCTCGCCGTCGCGCAGCTCGTGCGCCTCGTGGTGGCCGGTCGAGGCGCCCGAAGGCACGGCCGCGCGCCCGAAGGCGCCGCTCTCCAGCAGGACGTCCACCTCGACCGTCGGATTTCCGCGCGAGTCCAGGATCTCGCGCGCGCGGATGGAGGAGATCTGACTCATGCCAGCAGCGTATCGGGGCTGCGGAGCCGAATCGAGGGGGCTATTTCCACGCCTTCCTCCGAGCGAGTAGCGTAGCGGCCCACGCCGTGATGCCGTCCCGCCGAGTGCAGCTGCTGCCCAACCTGCTCACGCTGGGCAATGCCTTCTGTGGCGTCCTGGCGCTGTCCAAGGCCATCGACGCGCTGACGCTCTCGGCCAATGCGCCGGCGGTGTTCTACGAGAAGATGGAGGCGGCCTGTTTTCTGGTCTTCGTGGGCATGGTGTTCGACGCGCTGGACGGCTTCGTCGCGCGCCTGACCGGCGGCGGCAGCGAGTTCGGCGCGCAGCTGGACTCGTTCTCCGACGCGCTGACCTTCGGCGTCGTGCCGGCCATGCTGGCCAAGGTGCTGATCGAGCACGAAAGCTCGAGCGGCAATCCGCGGCTCCATTTTCTGGCTTCGGCCAGCTTCGCGCTGATGGCCATCCTGCGTCTGGTGCGCTACAACCTCGAGCCGGACCCGCCGCCGCGCGCGGCGGGCGAGGACGACGTCAAGACCTTCCAGGGCCTGCCCTCGCCCGGCGCCGCCGGCGTGGTGGCCGCCACCCTGTGGCTGTACCTGATCCTGCGTCGGCCCGAGCTCGAGGTGGAGGAGGGCACGCCCACCTGGCTGCACCGCATGTTGGCCTTCATGCGCGAGGTGGACTGGAAGCCGATGCTCGACTGCGTGCCGACGCTGCTCGTGGGGCTGCTGCCGGTGCTCGGCTTGCTGATGGTCAGCAATCTGCGCTACGTGCACGGTATGTCGTACTTGACCGCGCGCGGCGGGCAGTTCCTGACGCTGGTGCTGGTCGTCTTCGCGCTGATCCTCTTCTACCTGGCGCCCGTGCCGATCCTGTTCCTGACCATGGTGGGCTTCGCGGCCTCGGGGCTGATCGCGGCACCGTTCCGCTGGTTGCGCGGGCGCCTCGCGGCATGACGGCCGTGGCGGTGTGGATCGCCCTGGGCAGCAACCTGGGCGACCGGCGCGCCCAGCTCGAGGGCGGGGTCGAGGCCCTGCGCGCGGCCGACGAGGTCGATGTGCTGGCCGTCTCGCCGTGGTTCGAGACGCGCGCCGAGGGCGGCCCGAGCGAGCAGCCGGATTTTCTCAACGGCGTGCTCTCCGCGCGCACCACGCTCGCCCCCGAGGACCTCCTGTGGCTGCTGCAACGCATCGAGACGCAGTTCGGGCGCGAGCGCGCGCGCGAGCTGCCGAACGGGCCGCGCACGCTCGACCTGGATCTCCTGCTGTACGGTGAGCGCGTGGTCGCCGGTCCAGAGCTAGTCGTGCCGCACCCGCGCATGGAACAGCGCCTGTTCGTGCTCGAGCCGCTGTGCGCGCTCGCGCCCGAGCTCGTGCTGCCGGGCTGCGGGCGTACGGTGCGCGCGCGCGTGGCCGAGCTGCAGGCCGAGCTACGGACCGAGGGAGGGCGCGCGTGACGCTGCTGAGCTGCAACGATCCGGCCGCGGCCGAGCGCTGGTGCGCGCTCGTGCGCGCGCGCGGCGAGACGCTGGGCTTCGTGCCCACCATGGGTGCCCTGCACGAGGGGCACCTCACGCTGGTGCGCCGCGCGTTGCGCGAGAACCGCCACGCGTGCGTGAGCGTGTTCGTCAACCCGCTGCAGTTCGACGACGCGCGCGATTTCGAGCGCTATCCGCGCGACCTGGCGGCCGACGCGCGCCTGCTGGCCGCGGCGGGGGCCTCCATGCTGTTCACCGGCGAGCTGCGCCAGTTCTTCCCCGCGGCCCAGGGCGGCGCCGTGCCTTGCCGCGATCCGGGGCCGGACGCGCAGGGCCTGGAGGGCGAGTTCCGGCCCGGGCACTTCGCCGGCGTGGCCACCATCGTGGCGCGCTTGTTCGAGCTCGTGCGCCCGACGCGCGCCTACTTCGGCGCCAAGGACTACCAGCAGTGTCGCGTGGTGCTGCACCTCGCGCGCGAGTTGGGCTTTCCGCAGGTGGTCGTGTGCCCGACCTCGCGCGATCCCGACGGGCTGGCGCGCTCCTCGCGCAACCAGCTGCTGTCGCCCGCCGAGCGCCAGCGGGCTCTGGCCTTGTCGCGTGGGTTGTTCGCCGCGCACGACGCCTGGCGCGCGGGCGAGCGCGACGCCGCGCGGCTCGAGGCCGTGCTGGCGGCCGAGCTGGCGCGCGAAGCCGTGCAGGTCGAGTACGCCGAGGTGCGCGATCCCGAGCGCTTCGCGCTACGTCCAAGCGGCGCGCTGCCGCGCGCGCGCGCGCTGATCGCGGCGCGCGTGGGGCGCGTGCGCCTGATCGACAACCTCGATCTGGCGGCGGAGGATCCGGCGTGAGCGCGGGGCGCGTCGCCGTGCGCGCGCCGGCCAAGATCAATCTGTCCTTGGCGGTGCTCGGACGCCGGGCGGATGGGTACCACGAACTCGACACGGTGCTGCTGGCGCTGCCGCTGGCCGACCGGGTCGTACTGGAGGAGCGCGCGCAGGGCGCGGACGTGTTGCAGGTGACGGGGCCGGCCAGCACCGGCGTGCCCGCGGACGCGAGCAACCTCGCCTGGCGCGCGGTGGTCGCGGTGCGCGAGCTCGCGCGCGTCCACGGGCGACGCACCACTGCGTTCGCGCTCGAGCTGGAGAAGCACGTACCCGCCGCCGCGGGGCTCGGCGGCGGCAGCGCGGACGCGGCCGCCGCGGCCTTCGCCGCGGCCGAGCTGTGGGGCCTCGACCCGGACGCCCCCGAGCTGCTCCAAGCCCTGGCCGCGCTGGGCAGCGACTGCCCGTTCTTCCTGGCCACGCGCGCCAGCGGTCTGGCACGTTGCACCGGCCGTGGCGAGCGTGTCGCTCCGCTGCCCGCGCTCGCGCTGCCGTGGTTCCTGGTGCTGGTCACGCCGCCTTTCGGCTGTGCGACCGCGCGCGTGTACGCCGCCCTCGAGCCGCGCAGGCCCGAGCACCGAGCGCGCTTCGAGCCCGAGCAGCTCCTGGGCGCCTCGCTGGAGGATGCGCGCGGGCGAATCGTGAACGACCTGGAGGCGGCCGCACTGCGCTCGCATCCCGAGCTCGCCACCTTCCGCGCCGAGCTCGAGGAGCTCGCGCCAGGGGCGTTCCATCTGGCCGGAAGCGGATCTTCCTACTTCGGATTCTTTGCCGACGCGCGCGACGCCGAGGGCGTGAGCGCGCAGCTCGGGGCGCGCAGTGAAGCCCGTCGTTACGCCCTTCGTGGGCGCTGGGTGCTGCCGCTCCGCAGCTGTGGATTGGCGCGCCTCGATAGCAGTTCGCATTGAGCTTGCGCGGGCCCGGCTTGCAATCTCCGTGGGGAACGCTTCGCTGATCGCAACCCCACGCAGCAAGGGCCGTTACGGCTCGCATGAACATCACCGAGGTACGCGTCAAGCTGCTCGAGAACCAGCCGGACAAGCTCCGCGGTTTCGCCAGCATCACGATCGACGACTTCATCGTGATCCGCGACCTCAAGATCATCGAGGGCGCGAACGGGCTGTTCATAGCGATGCCCAGCCGCAAGCTGTGCGACCGCTGCCAGTCCTGCGGCGGCAAGAACCACCTGCGCGCGCGCTTCTGCAACGACTGCGGCAAGCGCCTGCGCAGCGATCGCGGCGCGCACGACGAGCGCGGACGCATGCGCCTGTACGCCGACATCAGCCACCCGATCCACCAGAAGGCGCGCGACTTCGTCGAGGCGCGCGTGCTGGTGGCGTTCCAGCAGGAAGTCGAGCGCTCCAAGCAGGACGGCTACGTGGCGCACTCCTTCGAGGACCTCGACTACGAGTCCTACGAGAACGGGCACTCGCAGGCGCACCGCGTAGAGTAGGCGGCGTGGCCGCCGACCTGTCACGGGCACGGATCGCGATCCTGGGCTGCGGCGCGGTGGGGGAGGCCTTGGCCGTCGAACTGGTTCTGCGCACTCGCCGTCACCGTCGCGTTCCCTTCCGCGGCGAGCTAGTGCTCTGGTCGCGCTCGCGGGCGAGCGTTCGGCGCTGCCGCAAGGCCTTGCTCGAGATCTCCCCGCGGCGGGGCGCCCCGGTCAAGGCCGCGCCGAGCCTGAGTGAGGCCGTGCGCGGAGCGGACGTCGTGCTCGTGTGCGTCTCCGACGACGCGCTCGTCGCCACGACCTTGGACGTCGGCCGAGCTGTGGCCTCGCAGCGAGTGAAGCCGGTCTTGCTTCTGAGCAGCGGATACCAACCGCTTGCGCCGTTGCGCGCCCGTCTCGGTCGCGGGATCGCCCTCGGCCGCCTCCATCCGTTGGTGCCGGTGCTGCCCGGGTCGGCAGCCAACGCCAGGACTCTCCAATGTGACCCCTTCGGGATCGAGGGCGACCTGCGCGCTCAGCGGGCCGCGCGCAGCCTGCTGCGGCACTGGGACGGAAGCGCAGTCCGGCTCGAGCCGGGGCATTCTGCGGAATACCACGCGGGAGCGGCGCTCCTTGGTGGTGGGATCGTTGCGCTATTCGCCTTGGCCGAGGAGCTCATGGCTCCGGCGGTGCGGTCGCGCCGCGCACTGCGCGATGCTCTCGAGTGGTTTGCCTCGGAGAACGTCACCAATGCCAGCCGGGAGCCGCGCCGCGCGCTGACCGGGCCGCTTGCGCGCGGCGCAGCGGACACGGTGCGCGGCCATCTGCGCGCCATGGGGCGTGTGCCGCACGCACGCGCCGCCTACGTCGCGCTGGGCGATGTCATGCTCTCTCTGGCGCACGCGCGCGGCTCGCTCGACGCTGCGGCGGAGCGGCGCCTTCGGAAGCTGCTCAGAGGTCGCACGCGCGCGCGCTAGCATCTTGCGCCCGTGGCCATCGTCGTCTCGCACATCGACTCCGACTTCGACGCGCTGTGCGCGCGCGCGCTGCGCCAGCAGCCGCTCTCGGACCTGATCGAGCTGCGCCTGGACCGCAGCGGTCACCCGGGCAAGGAGCGCCTGCGCGCCTTCTGCAAGCAGGCCAAGAAGCCCGTGATCGTCGCCTGCCACGGGCGCGAGGCCTTCGGCGAGCGCGAGCGGGATCCGGGCGAGCGGTGTGAGCTCCTGCACGACGCGGCCGAGGCCGGGGCGCGCTTCGTGGACGTCGACTGGTCGCTGGCGCTCGAGCTCGGCGAGGTGCGCGCGCCGTGCCATCGCATCGTCTCGCGCCACGTGCTCGACGGGACGCCCGAGGATCTCGCCGCGCTGCACGAGGAAGTGCAGGCCGTGCTCGGCGAGGGCGACGTCACCAAGCTCGTCACCCACGCACGGAGCTGCGAGGACGGCATGCGCCTCTTGGCGTGGCTGGCGACGACCAAGGGCGTGATCGCCTTCTGCTCGGGCGCGGCGGGCTCCTTCACGCGCGTGCTGGCGCCGATCTTCGGTTCGCCCTTCACCTACTGCGCCAGCGCGCTCCTGCCGGGCGAGCCGGCGGGCGAGGCGACGGCGCCCGGCCAGTGGCGCGTGAACGACTTCCTGGCCGCGCTGCCGCCGGGCGGCATCAGCCAGGAGACGGCCATCTTCGGCGTGGTGGGGCGGCCGATCGGGCACTCGCTCTCGCCACGCGTGCAGGGCATGGCCTTCAAGGCGGCCAAGCTCGACGCACTGTACGTGGCCTTCGAACCGACCGAGCTCGAGTCCTTCCTGGCCCTCGCCCACGCGCCGAACTTCCGTGGCTTCTCGGTCACCGCGCCCTTCAAGCAGGACGCCTTGCGCCTGTCGGTCCTGCACGACGAGGCCAGCCGCCGCGCGGGCGCGGTCAACACGCTGCTGCGCGATCGCGCCGGCTGGAAGGGCGCGAACACGGACGTACCGGCGGTGCGCGAGACGCTCACGCAGGCCTTCCACCTGCATGCGCGCGCCGGCGGCCGGCCGGCGCGGATCGCCGGGGCGCAGGTGTTGGTGCTCGGCGCCGGCGGCGCGGCGCGCGCGGTGGTGCACGCGGCACGCTCGCTGGACGCGCGCGTCAGCGTGGCCGCGCGCGACTATTCGTGCGCGCGCGAGCTGGCCGAGGAGCTCTCCTGCGCGGCGCTGGAGTGGAGCGCGATCCCCACGCACGCGCACGACGTGCTGGTGAACACGACGCCGGTCGGCTCGGCTGCGAGCGGCGTGGACGCAACGCCGATTCCGCCCGAATGGCTGCGGCCGGGCACGCTGGTGCTCGACGCCGTGTACCGGCCGATCCGCACGGCCCTGCTGGCCGCGGCCCATGCGCGCGGCTGCACCCCCGTGCCCGGCGGCGAGTGGTTCGTGCGTCAGGCCGCGCTGCAGTTTCGCCTGTTCACGCAGCAGGAGCCCGACCTGGCGCTCCTGCGGCACGCGTTCGAGCACGCCCTGACCGGCGCGGCGCGCTCGTGAGCACACCTGCTCGGCGGGACACGCTCGCGCTGCTCGGTCTGCGCTGCAGCGGCAAGAGCACGGTCGGCCGACTGCTCGCCAGCGCCCTCGGGCGGCCGTTCGTCGACCTGGACGAGGAGGTCCTGCGCCTCGGTCGCTACGCGGGCTGGCGCGTGGACTCGGTGGGCGAGCTGCTCGTACGCGCCGGGACGGCCGTCTTTCGCGACCTGGAGGCTTCCGCTCTGCGGCGCGCGCTCGAGCCCGCGCCGCACACGGTCGTCGCCACAGGCGGGGGCGTGGTCGAGCGCGCCGACAACCGCGCCTGGCTGGCGCGCGCGGCGCGCTGCGTGTTCCTGTCCGTGCCCGTGGAGCGTCTGGCCGAGCGATTGCGGGCTGATCCCAGCCCCCGTCCGCCTCTGCTGGGGGGCGCCGATCCGGCGGCCGAGCTCGCGCAGCTCCTCGCCCAGCGCGAGCCCCTGTACCGCGGCCTGGCCGAGCTCGTGATCGAATGTGGCGCGGACGTGCCGGCCGCGGTCGCGGCGCGCGTGTGCAGCGCACTCGCCGCGCGCGCACACTGAGCCGTTCCGCCAGCCGCTCGAGGCGCTCTTGGCCGCCGCGTCCGAGGTTCTGGAGCGAATCCGCTCCGGAACAGGCGGGAATCGCCCGATGTCGATCCGTAGCATCCGCTGGGTCCCCATGGGTGGTTCCATCCCGCTCCTCACCGCGCTCGCTCGGGCCGTCCTCGTCGCGGGCCTGCTCGTGGGCTGCGGCGTGCGCGGAACCGGCAGCCCGCTGCGGGCCGAGGAGCGTGCGCCGGCCGAGGCCTTCGAGATCCGCGTGTGGCGCGCGGGCCGCGGCCTGCCCCCCGGCCTCTCGGCGGCGCGTCAGGCCGAGCTCGAGAACGAGCGCACGCAGGCCATCGAGGATCTGGTCCGACGGCTGACTCGCGAGGAGGAAGGGCGTCTGGAAGTCTGGCTGAGCAGCGCGAGCACGCCCGACGAGCTGTGGGGGGCCGCGGCCGGAACGATCGCGGCGCTGCAACGCTACGAGCTGTCGTCGCTGCTGCTCCCGGCGCTCGAGCCGCTGGCGTCTCCTGCGCGGGCCGTGGCGGCGCGCGAGGCCCTGCACGCGCTGTACGGACGCTGGTTCACGCGTCCGGCCGAGCTCGAACCCTACTTGGCCAGCGTCTCCGGCGGCGCCGGCACACGGCTCTTGCTCGCGGCCAGCATGGACGAGGAGGGGCGCGCGCGCGAACGCCTGCTGAGCGACCTCGCGCATCGTCCGGAGGGCGCGGCCGCCTGGCTCCAGGACCCCGATCCGCGCGTGCGCTCCGGCGCGGCGCGCGTGCTGGGTCAGGTCTTCGCGAGCGAGACGGGCGACACTCCCTCGACGCTCGAAGGACTGGTGGCGCACCTGGAGGGCGAGGCGGACCCGCAGGCGTTCCACGACGGCCTGTTGGCCTGTCTCACGCCGCTGGAGCGTGCTCCCGCCGATCAGCCGCTCTCGCTGCGCCTACGCGCGCTCTTGGTCGAGATCGCGCGCGCCGAGGGCGAACCGCGCACGCTGTCGGCGGCCCAGGCCCTGGCGCGCGTTCCCTGGCGCGTGGAGGGTCCGCGCGACCTCGGACACGTGCTCACGGCCATCGAGGCCTTATCGACGATGCTGCGCGGCGAGCTCGCCGCCGATCAGCGCCGCGGGGCTAGCGACCCGGACCCGACGGTGGCCGTCATCGCCGCCCTGCGCGAGCTGAGCGCGCAGGCCAGTGCGAGCGGGATGGCGAACGCGCTCAAGAGCGGTACGACGCGCGATGCGCTGTTCGCCGTGCTGCGTGACGCGGGGCAATCGGAAGCCGTGTGCGCGGCTGCGGCGGCGGCCCTGGGGCCGCTGGCGCGGGCCGCGGACGCTCCGACGCTGGCCGCAGTGCTCAGCGATCCCGCCGTGAGCGCACCCGTCAAGCACGCGCTGCTCGGTTCTCTGCGCGCGGTGCTGGTCGAACTCGACGTCGGTGGCCAGGGCACCGGAGCCCTGCTGCAAGCCGTGGCCGAGCTCACCGGAGCCCGGGACGCCGACGTACGCCGCCGCGCGCTCGCGTTGTGCGCCGATCCGGCCCTGGAAAGCCAGGTACGCCGCCTCGATCCCGCCTTCCTGCTGGCACGCCTCGAGCACGAGGACGGGCGCGAGTCGACGCTCGAGCTGTTGCGTTTGCTGCAGCGCTTCGCGCGACCGGACATGCTGCCGGCGCTGCTCTCCTTGCGCACGTTCGACGGTCTGTGTGCCGATCCAGCCACGCTGGAGGAGGTCGCCGGGCTGCTTCAGCGCCTGTGCGTGCGCTCTGCGCGCAACGCGATGAACGCGGCCGCGCGCTTGGCCGCCGTGCCGGCCGAGGAGACCAGCCTCGCGCGGCTGCGGCACGCGCTGGCGTTGGTGGCGGCGCTCGACGACCCGGCCGCCTACGAGCTCTACCCGCGCGAGCACGTCGCGATCCTCGAATGGGTCTGGCACGTGGTGGGCGCCGGAGTCGCAGCTCGCGAGCTCGTTCCGCAGGGATTGGCCTTCGAGCAGCGTGTGCTCGAGGTACACGTCTCGCGCGCTGAGAAGGCCGAGGGCGAGACCGGCGCGCTGGGCACCTTCGAAACCGCGCACCTCACCGCCCTGCTGCGCGCGGACTTGTTCCTGGGCGGAGTCGGGCGCGGCTCGAAGCCTCAGGTGGAAGCGGCCTTCGAGAACGCCTTCGGGCTCGCCGACCGCCCGGAGCTGCGCATGCTTGTGCTGCGCGACCGCGCGCGCTATCGCGCTGCGGCCAACGAGTGCGTCAAGGCCTTGAGTGACTACCGGCGTCTGGCGGAGCTTGGAACGGCCGCCGACTCCTGGTTGGGCATCCCGGATCTGCGCTCGGCGGTCGAACTCCTCGGTCGGCTCGACGAGGGCGGTGGCCAGGCGCGTTCGGCCAGCGCGGGCGAGGCCAGCGATCTCCTGCGCCGGATCACAGCGCGCGCGGCGTGGCGCGCCGAGCCGGCCTCGGTGCGCATGCAGGATCTGCGCGACTGGGCGCGCTCGGCCCTCGATTCGCGAGACCTCGAGCGCCTGCGGGCCGTGGAAGCAGCCCTGGCAGACTTGCCCCTGACCCAGCTGGAGACCCAGGCCGAGCGCGAACCCTCTCCGCTGTGGTTGGGGCTGACGCGCGAGGCCAGCTGGTTCCAGGAACTCCTCGATCTGCGCGCGCGCATTCGCATGGGGTTGCGCGACCTCGAAGCAGCGGGCTAGGGCCGAGCACAGCGGTTTGGCGGGGGGGCTTGTGCGACAACTCGACGAAGAGCATCGTTGACTCTGCTCCTCCAAGCCCTACACTGACCCCACAAATCGCGGGGTGGAGCAGTCTGGCAGCTCGTCGGGCTCATAACCCGGAGGTCGCAGGTTCGAATCCTGCCCCCGCTACCAATGTGGAAGGCCCAGGCGGGGCCTTCTTTCGTTTCCGGGTGCTTGGGGGCGCGCTGGCGGCTCAGCCGAGGGCTGGCGCAGAGCGCGACCCGTACGCCCGGAGCCCGGAACAGCGTAGAATGTCCCGGATTCGCGTCGGGCCCTGGACGGCGCGCGAGCCCCCTTGTCCGTCCCGTCCGCACCCACTTCCGCGCCATCGGTGGCTGCCGAAGCCGCCCAGCGCGGGCATTCGTCGAGTCACGGCTCCCCCGGCGGCAAGCGCCTCCTGTGGCTGTCGTTCATGGCCCTGGGGGTCGTTTACGGCGACATCGGGACCAGCCCGCTGTACGCGCTCAAGGAGTGCTTCGCCCATGTCGGCATCCGGGCGGGGGAAGCGGCGGAGCCGGAGGTCTTCGGCATCCTCTCGCTGGTCTTCTGGGCCCTGATCGCGGTCGTCACGGTCAAGTACCTGATGATCATCCTGCGCGCCGACAACAACGGTGAGGGCGGCGTGCTGGCGCTGGGGGCTCTGATCTCACGTACCCGCCCGCGGCGCGCGAAGGCCGCGCTCGTCGGCGTGGGCCTGTTCGGCGCCGCGCTGCTGTACGGCGACGGGATCATCACCCCGGCGATCACCGTGCTGTCGGCGTTCGAACTGCGCCCGAGCTTTCCGGCGGTGCCCTGTGCGCTGCTCGTGCTCACCGCCCTGTTCGTGATCCAGTCGCGCGGTACGGCGAGGGTCGCCAAGCTGTTCGGCCCTGTGATGGTGGTCTGGTTCCTGGTCCTGGCCGTGCTGGGGGGACGCCAGATCCTGCTGTACCCTCACGTGCTGGCCGCGCTGAATCCGTGGTGGGGGCTGCGCTTCTTGCTGGCCCACGGCACGGTCGGCTTCACGACCCTGGGCGTGGTGTTCTTGGTCGTCACGGGGGCCGAGGCGCTGTACGCGGACATGGGGCACTTCGGCCCCAAGCCGATCCGTATGGCTTGGCTGCTGGTCGTGCTGCCGGCCCTGGGGCTGAACTACTTTGGGCAGGGCGCGTTGGTACTCGAGCATCCCGAGGCGGTCGACCATCCGTTCTTCGCGCTGGCCCCCGAGTGGTTCCAGATCCCGCTCTTCGTGCTGTCCGTCCTTGCCAGCATGATCGCCTCGCAGGCCGTCATCTCGGGCACTTTCTCGCTGACGCGCCAGGCGATCCAGCTCGGCTACGCGCCGCGCATGCGCGTGGTGCACACCTCGGCCGAGGAGATCGGGCAGATCTACATCCCCGAGATCAACTGGATGCTGATGGCGGCGACGCTCGGGTTGGTGCTCGGCTTCCGTTCCTCGAGCGAGCTCGCCTCGGCCTACGGCGTGGCGGTCACGACCACGATGCTGATCACCACCGTGCTGTTTTGCGTGGTCGCACGCGCGCACTTCGGCTGGCGTCGGCGCACGGCGGTGCTCGTGACCGTGCCGTTCCTGCTGGTCGACCTGGCGTTCTTCGGGGCCAACATCAGCAAGCTGGGGGGCGGGGCCTGGGTACCCTTGGCGGTTGGGCTGTCGGTCTACGTGATGATGTCAACCTGGCAGCGCGGGCGGGCACTCCTGGCCGAGCGTCTGCGCGCGACGCTGCCGAGCATCGAGGAGTTCATCCGCGTCGTGCAGCACGATCGCGTGCAGCGCGTTCCTGGCAAGGCGATCTTCTTGACCGGCAGCTCCGACCTCGCGCCCCCCAGTCTGCTGCACAACCTCAAGCACAATCAGATCGTGCACGCGGAGGTGGCCTTCCTCACGATCGAGACCGAAGACGTCCCGCGCGTCGGCGAGGAGCACCGTGCCGAGGTGCGCGCGCTCGGGGACGGTTTCTACAAGGTCACGGCGCGCTATGGATTCATGGAGGATCCGTCCGTGCCCGAGGTGCTCTTGGCCTGCGCGAAGCAGGGGATGGACTTCCCCCTAGAACAGGTCAGCTTCTTCCTCTCGCGCCAGCGCTTCCTGCCGCGCCACCAAAAAGCGATGGGGCTCTGGCGTCAGCGCATCTTCAGCCTACTCACGCGCAACACCCTGGGCGCCACGGCCTACTTCCGCATTCCCCCCGGGCAAGTGGTGGAGCTGGGATCCCAGGTTCAGTTCTGAACTCGGAGCCGTGCCTGTTCAGGCAACGCTCCGTCTCGGAGAGCCCCTGAGCGGCCGACGAGGGCGAGTGGTGACGTCCCCCGGGTGCAACCAGCGTCGTAGGAATGGCCAGCGGACCAGGGCCGCGAGCAGCGGATGACGCCGACGCAGGAACGGCAGCGGAGCGCACAAGGGGGCGCGGGAACGGGCTCGGTACATCACTCGGAACTCCTTGGGGAAGAGCCCCTACGGATGGCGCCCTTCGCTCTTCCAACGAGCGAACGCCTTTTTCAAGACCCGTGCGCATGGCGGAGATGCAGCACCAGTTCCTCGACACATCGCGCGAGACGCGCGAAGGTGCGTTCGAAGTCTGCGCCCTCGAGGACTGGATCGGCGATCTCTAAGGTCTCGCCGAGCACTCCGCTGAGCAGGAACGAGCGGCGCTGGAGCGCGGGCCAACTGGCGAGGGCTTGGAGGTGCATGCGCGACATGGCCAGGACCAGCGTTGCCTCGCCCAGCCCTGGAGCGATGTCGGCGATGTGGCCTGGACGGAAGGCGCGGATCTCGGCCGGCGACACGCCCCGCGCCTGGAGGGCGAGCGCGGTCTCGCGCAGCATACGGTCGTTGCGAAACAGGCTGGCCGCGGAACCGACCGGCAGGGGACAGCCTAGGTGCCGCGCGTACAGATCGGCGAAGGCCGAGCGCACCATGTTGCCCGAGCACAAAAACAAGATGCCGCGTGCCTCGGCGAGGCTGCGTTCGAGCAGCGGCTCCACCGGCTCCCTTTTCAGAGGCGGATGCCGGCCAGGAAGGCGTCCACGCTTGTGCGCCAGTGCGTGACGCTCGCCTCGGGGCCGGTGCACTTGACGAAGTAGGACTGGTCCGGGGCCTCGATCACCGCGCCGATCATGCGCCAGCCCGGCTCGTTCAGTCGCTGTCCGGAGCCCGGCGAGGTTTCGGCCACGTAGGTGCCGCCGAGCTCCAGGCGGTGAAGCTTCAGACCGTCGTGTCCCGCCTCGCTCCGGCTGGCCACGTCCTTCGAGGCCCGGCCGTCGGGTTGTTCGAATTGAGCACACCAGCGCGCGAGATTGTCCTCGACCGACCCGCCGCCTCCAGGGAAGGAGAACACCACCAGCTCGGCGTCCTTGGCTCCGCCCTGGCCCGGCAAGCGGAACTGCGCCACGCGCATCGAGCTCGAGGGCTTGGTCTTCTCCCAGCCCGGCTGCGGGGCGAAGGGGTCGGCTGGGGCGGCGGCCTGCTTCTTCGGCGCTTCTTGCTTGGCGGCTCCGTCCAGGATGTCGACCTCGATCAACAGATAGCGAGGGTTGCGCGAGCCGCGGATCGAGAAGCGCTGCGAGCCCTCCCAGACGAACGCGCTGTGGACCAGGGGGGGCTCCCAGTTGTTGTCGATCTCGATGTCGTCGACGATGATCATGTTCTTGCCCTCGCGTGCGGCCACGAACACGAAGTGCTGTCCGTCGGGCGAGAAGTCGATGGCGCTGCGCATCACCACGCCGTAGGGAGCGCTTTCCTTGCCGTCGACCACGACGACCCAGCCCTTCTCGTGGACCGCGACCCAGGCCACACGCTTGCCGTCGGCGCTGAAGGTCGGCGGACCCTTGGCGACCTTGGTGTAGGCGCGGGTGTCGCCGGACTGGAGCTTGCCGCCCGGACCGTATTCGACGCCATCCAGGACCACCACGAAGTGGTTCTCTTCCTTCTCGGCCACGTAGGCGTAGCGCGATCCGTCTGGACTGAAGGTCAGGCTGCGATAGCTCGAGACCACCGGCCCTTCGACGCCATCGACCACCAGCGCCTCACGCTTCTCGCCGCGCCGCACCGAGTAGAAGAGGCGCGAGCTGTTGGGCACGTAGCTGAGCGGCGTCTTGCCCAGGCGCTTGAAGCGCTGACCCTCGACGCCATCGACGACGACCAGCTTGTCGTCTTCGACCTCGGCCAGATACGCAGTGCGCTTGCCGTCCGGGCTGAAGCGAATGCCCGGTGGGTCGATCTTGTCGTACTCCTTGCCCTCTTTGCCGTCGATCAGCGCCAGACGCTTCTCGCCGCGCTTGACGATCGAGGCCAGGCGCTTGCCATCGGGGCTGAAGGACAGGCTCTCCAGCGCGTGGGAGCTCTGCTCCACGCCATCGACCGTCATGAACCAGCCCTCGCCGCGGGTGGCGAGGTAGGCGACGCGCGAACCCTCGGGGCTGAGCGCAAGGCCGGTGCAGCCGGTGTAGGGGCCGACCTCCTTGCCGTCGACGACGACGAACCACTCTTCGCCGCGCTTGCCCACGAAGCCGACGCGCGAGCCATCCGCCGAGATCTCGAAGGCGTCCGCCATCTTCTCGGGCGAGCCGCCCTTCGGCGCGCTGCTGAGCGAGCGCAGCTCGTCGAAGGGGCCGTAGGGCACGCCGTCCACGACGCCAAACCACTTGCCCTCGCGAAGGCCCACGTGCACGGCGTGCTGGCCGCGCTCGCTGAACTTGAATCCGGCGGCGCTGTCGAACAGCGCCCCCTCCTCGCCGTCGAGGACTACCAGGTACTTGCCGGCCGAGGAGGCCGAAAAGCCGTAGCGCTTGCCGTCCGGGCTGAAGACGATGCCCTGCGGGGCGATGCCGCTGTAGAGCGCGCTCTCCTGGCCGTCGATCACGGCCGCCTGTCCGCCCTCCTTGGCCGCCACCCAAGCGCAGCGCGCGCCGTCCGGCGAGAACACGACGCCCTGCTTGGAGATGCCGCGGTACTCGTAGGGTTTTCCGTCGAGCACGACGTACTGCTTGCCGGGCCGCGTGCCAACGTAGGCGAGGTGCTTGCCGTCCGGGCTGAAGACCAGGCTTCCGGAGGCGACGCCCTCGAAGACCTCGCCCTTCTCGCCGTCCACGACCACGGCGATCCCGTCGCCGGACATGATCATGTACGCCACGCGGCGGCCGTCGGGGCTGGACACGAACGACTCCTCGTTCATGGAGGGGTCGTTGAAGCCGATGATCGTTTCCTTCACGTGCACGCGCACCTTGCCGCTGGCGTCAGCGCGTTCGAACTCGTCCGGCGCGGCCTGGGTGGCCTGCTGTGGAATGGCCTGGCTCGGCCGCGGAAGGAGGAGGAGCAGCAGCGCGGGCGCGGAAAGAATGCGAAGGATCATGGCGGACAGGGCGATAGAGGGGCGAAGCCCGGGGGCTGGCGCAGGATACGGCGTGAACGCCAGGCCGTGAGGAAGCAGACGGTAGGCGGGCTGGGCGAGCCTGTAAAGCGCGCGCGGATCAGGGGGCCGGATCGTCGAAGAGTTGCCCCTGGCGCGCGCGGGGGCGCAGATTCTCGAGGCCCTCGTCGCCGCGGAGCTGCAAGCCGTGCTTGCGGCACAGGACGGCGCTCAGGTCCGCCAGCGCGCGGAAGTGCACGCCCTCGCCGCGCATCCGTCGTCCGAAACGGTTCTCCTGCAGCGCTTCCTCGCGCATCTCCGCCAGGGCGGCCAGCACGGGGCCAGCGCGCTCGGGCAGGACTTCCTCGAGCCGGTGCTGGAAGACCGGGAGGACCTCTGCCGGCAAGCGTAGGAGGACCGAGAATGCCAGGCGCGCGCCGGCCGCGGAAGCGCGTTCGATGTGCTCGCCCCAGGCCTTCCTCGCTGAGGCGCGGGATCAACGGGGCCAGAGCGAGTCCGGTGGGGATGCCCGCCTCCGCAGTGGGCGCAGCGTCTCCATTCGCTCGGCAGGCGTCGGCGCGCCCGGCTCGAGCGCGCGCGCGATCTCTGGGTTCGCGAAGGGGAAGCTGAGGAAGACGCGTACGCCGGCGCGCTCGTGCAGCTCGGCCAGGAGTTCGGCGTCGCGCCGGATCAGCACGCCCTTGGTGACGATCGTGAGCGGCTGCGCGAAGCGCAGGCAGACCTCGAGGCACCGGCGCGTCAGCCCGTAGCGTGCCTCGAGCGGTTGATAGGCGTCGGTGACGCCCGAGAAGGTGATCGGCTCAACGCGCCAGGACTGCCGCACGAGCTCGCGCTCGAGCAGCTCGGGCAGGTTGCGCTTGACCACGATGCGCTTCTCGAAGTCGCTGCCCGAGCCGAAGCCGAGGCACTGGTGCGTCGGCCGCGCGTAGCAGTAAGCGCAAGCGTGGGTGCAACCTCGGTAGGGGTTGAGGCTCCAGCGGAAGGGCAGGTCCGGGCTCTCGTTTTTGCGCCAGCCCGCTGCGCGCGTCCTCCTCGTGCACTTCGAGGCGCGCCAGCTCGGGCTCGAAGCGTTCGAGCGTCTCACGGACCCAGGGGTTGCGCGGATTCCAGGCGCTTCGAGCCATGCGGACGCTTCGCTCCTCCCACCCCAGGGCGTTTGTCGCCTCGGCGCGCCCGCGACGCGAGGGAGCGGAAACGAGCGCGCCGCCGTGCTCCTTGAGGAGCGCGACGGCGCGCGCTGGTCCGTTGTGCCGGGTTCAGTTTTTCTTGGGTTCGGCCGGCTTCGCCGCAGGGGCCTTGTCGAGCAGAGCCAGGTACTTGGCCGGCTCCTTGTCGAAGGCGGCGGGGCACTTCTCGCAGCAGAAGCGCGTCAGGCGCGTGCCGTAGAGATGGTCGACGCCTGCGCCCTCGATCTTCTTTCCGCTGACGAGACAGGTGTCGAGCGGGTAGGACTTGACCTGCTCCGCGATCAGCGCGGCGTCGATCGAAGCCATGTACTTCGCCGGCTCCTTCTGGAAGCCCTTGATGCAGTTCTTGCAGCACATGCGGACGAGGCGCGTGCCGTACACGAAGTCCACGGGTTCGCCCATGCTGCCGCCGAGTTCCTCGCCGCTCACGGCGCACGTCTTCAGCGGGTAGCTCGCCTGCTGAGCCTTGACCACGGCCTCGTCGAGGGCCTTCAGGGTCTCGGCGGGCTTGGCCTTGAACTCCTTGACGCAGCTCTTGCAGCACAGACGAACGAGGCGTCCCTCATGCACGAAGTCAAACGGCTTGCCATTCGAGTCGAGGGACTCGTGGCTGATGAGGCAGGTCGTGAGGGGGTAGGACGGCAGCTGCTCGGCGATGACCTTCTCATCGGTCGGCGCCGCGGCGGGCGCGGCCGACTTGTCCTGGAACGCCAAGGCGACACTGGAGAGCGCGAGCACGATCGCGGAAACGGATAAGAACTTCATGGTGGGTGGTGGATAGAGGTTGGGGCCGAGTCCGAGCCAGAGTACGGATCCCAGCTGGCGCGCGCGACACCCCACACACAAACGCGACCTGCCGTGGAAAAAGTGCGCATTGGCGGGGCTCAGCCGACGTTCCTATACTGCAACGCTTCGACGGCTCGACCGAACTCCGCGCGGTCGCCCAGCGGGGTTGCGCGGGCCCAGCGGTCTTCCACCCTTTCACCCGCGTTCTCTTTGTCCTCGATGGCAGACCTGGCCCCCCGTGGTTCCATGCGCCCGACCCGCGAGCAGCTTCTGGCGGACTTCGGCGACGAGTACCTGTCGATTCAGTCCCTGTTCCAGTTCTGCTTCGTGCCCGGTGGCCGCCTGAGCCTGCTCAAGGAGCTCACTCCGGTCGAGGAGTGGGGGCAGAACAACTTCGTCCTGCTCAAGTACCTGGCGGTACACATCCGTTTGTCCATCGAGCAGGGGCGCTACGTGTGGAACGGCGATCAGGTCGTGCTCACCGCGGGACGGCTGTTCTCGACCAAGGGCGTTCCGCTGTACCTCGGGCTGGTGCGCAACAGCACGCCGAACGAGAACCCCTGGGTGCTGAACTGGGTCGGCGAGCGCCCGAGCACGGCCGAACTCCCCGAGCCCGCCGACCTGGGCGAGTGGCCCTTGCTCGACGTGCGCAACGAGGTCGTGATCGCGTGCGATCTGGCCGCGGACGAGCGCCGCTTGCAGCTCGGCGCGCTGGCGCAGACGCCGCTGGTCGTGCAGAGCTCGGCCATCGCCGGCGCCGTGCACTGGTCGCTGCACCGCGGCCTCTCCGTGCGCCAGATCCACGGCGGGGGACGCGGCTACTTCGTCCCCGTCTACCTCTCGAGTCGCGACGACCTGACCGTGGCGCCGGAACTCGTTGCGCCCGTGCAGGTGCAGTCGAATCGACTCGTCGTGCGCACTTTGCTCGATCCGCACGTCGCCTATTCCCCGGCGCGCGCGGTGGTGGAGCGCTGGGAGCAGATCCCAACTTGGTTGCTCGACGCCTGGGATCAGGCAACGGAAGGCAACGAAGGCAGCCCGACGGACGACGAGCCCGGCGACGAAGACGAGGGCGACGAGCCTAAACGGGCTGAGCACGAGCCGGAGGATGACGAATAGGCGCGCTGGGACGCGTGCGAGCTGCCAGTCTCATGCGCTTGCGTCCTGCGACGATCCTCGTTCTGCTCGCCTTCGCCGCGCTGGTGCTCTTCGCGCATTCGCCGCTGCTGCGTTCCGGCTTCTTGCCCGCGGACTACGCCTCCGTCTTGGGAGCCGAAGGCGCGCTGAGACAATGGGCGCAGGCGTCGAGCGCCCTGTGGGGCTTGCCGCGGCCGGGCGCGTCGGCCGGCGCGTGGCGCCTCGAGGCGCTGGCGCTGCTGCTCTTGGCCGCCGCCGCGAGTCGTGCCTTCTCGAGCCGGCTGCTCGCGCCCTGGATCGGTGAGCACTCCGCGCAGGCCGCGGCCTGGGTCGCGGCCCTGCTGCTGCCGCTGCACCCCGCCGCGTCGGCCGCGATCGCGGATCTTGCCAGCCGCGGAGAGATCCTGGGGCTCGGCCTCGGGCTGAGCGCGTGCGCGTTGTTCCTCGTTGGGCGCCAGGACGAGCGCGAGGGCCGGACGGCTGCCAGCCTGCTGCTGCTGCTGGCCGCTGGCTGGGCCTCGAGCGTGGCGCCCTTCTTCGCGCTGATCTTGACGGCGGCGGAGTACTTCAGCGTGCGCCGTCATCGCCGCCGCACGCTGCGCGCGCGAACCGCGGCCACGACCTTGGCGATCTTCGGTTCTGCGGCGGCGTTGCCGTGGGTGTTCCGCGGGCTGCCCATCGCGCTCGCACCGGACGCGGAGGATCTGCGCGCTTCGCTCCAGGCGTTGTTCCTCGAGCTCGGGCGCGTGGCCGCCCCGGGGAGCGAGGTCTCGGGCATCCTGGGCACGTTGCTGAGCGGGGCACTGCTGCTGCTCGCCCTGCAGCCGGCGTTCCGCGCCGCGCGCAACGCGCCGCGTCTGTGGGGTGCCCTGGTCTTCGCCTGGAGTTGCGCCTTGCTGCTCGCCTTGCCGTGGTCGAGTTCGGGCCCGAGTGGTCGCGAGCTGTTGGCGACGTGGGTCCTGTGCGGCGCGCTCGGGCTGACGCTCACCGCCCTCGCACGGCCGTGGCGCGCGCTGGGCGTCGGCGCGCTGGCCGTGGGCTGGGCGATCCTGGCCCACCTCGGCGCGCGCCCGTGGCTCGCGGGCTCGCGCGAACTGGCGCGGCTGCACGGCGCGCTCGTGGCCCTCGAGCTTCCTGCGGACGGAAGAGTGCTGTTGCTCGACCCACCGCGCATCCAGGGCCTTCCATCTCTGGCCGCGGACCTCGGCTGGTTGACGCATCCACGCCTGCGCCCGGATGCCGGCGAATCGCCCTTCGACGCGTGCCGCGTCCGCGCGCTCACGCGCGAGGCCTTCCTCGCCTTCGTGTCTACCGCCGAGTTCCAGCAGCTTCGCGCTGGCAAGCTGATCGTGGTGTCACGCGAGCAAGAGACGGGGCTGCTGCGCGCCATGCGCGTGCCGCCGCCGACGCCGGAGACTGCGCCGCGCAGCTGGCCGCGGAGCCTCTTCTTCGAGGCCCCGCCGGACGCGCCGATCGATCCGCTGGCGACCGAGTGCGTGCGTCTCGTGGCGGAGCTCTCCACACCGGTGCGCGAGCTCCAGTGGCTCGGGTGGCAGACGTTCGAGGGCGCCAACGGGTCCTTGGCGGGCTGGATCGGCGTGCGCTCCGGGCGGCGCGTGGCCGAGTTCGACATGGCCTCCTCGCTCGAGTGGCGCCTGGCCGGCGCGGTGCGGAGGCTGGTGGTGGAGAAGGGCGTGAACGAGCTCGAGCGCGGCGAGCTCCTGCCGCGCGCAGCCGCGCTGGTCGAGCTGGGCGCGCCAGCGCCGCGCGGCGGTGACTGGCTCTTCCCGCTGGCGCCGGCGGAGCACGCTGGCGAGCCCGGTGGGGCCTACGCGCTCACGCTGCTGGCACTGGCCGACCTGGAGTGCGTCTCGATCCCGCTCGAGCTCGAGTCCGGCCTGCTGCGCGCGCGCGACGCGCAGCGCTTCGCGCGGCGAAAGGGCGACTCGTCGCTCGCCTGGACCGTCGAGTATCGTAGCGGGACCCACGTGCTGAGCCGCACCCGCGGCCGCATCCGCTAGAGCATGAGCACCCGACCGTCCCGCGCGCTGGAGACCTTCCCCAACCCCAATCCGGGGCGCGACTACGAGATCCGCCTGGAAGCGCCCGAGTTCACCTGCCTGTGCCCGAAGACGGGCCAGCCCGACTTCGCCACGCTGCGCGTGCGCTACGTGCCCGACCAGTACTGCGTGGAGCTCAAGAGTCTGAAGCTCTACCTGTGGTCGTTCCGCGACGAGGGCGCCTTCCACGAGGCGGTCACGAACCGGATCCTCGACGACCTGGTGGCGGCGCTCGCGCCGCGGCGTATGTCGGTCGAAGCCGACTTCCTCGTGCGCGGTGGGATCCACACGGTCGTGGAAGTCCACCATCCCTGAGCGACCCGCGGGGTCAATCCGGCACGCCGTAGCGCTTGCGCGGTGCCAGGCCGTGGGCAGCACGCAGGGTGTTGAAGCCGCGCTTGATGCGCTCGTAGATCATGCGGCAGCGGTAGTCGTAGTGCGCGAAGGCCGACTTCATGCCGTTGATCGTGAGCGTCTCCAGGTCGTCGAAGGAGAGCGCGAAGGTCTGCACGGCCAGGAAGTACTCGTCGCTCAGCGTCGTGCCGCTCATCAGGCGGTTGTCCGTGCTGAGCGTGAGGCGATAGCCGAGGGCCTGGAAGATCGGGAACGGGTGGCTGGGCAGGTCGATCGCCGCGCCGGTGTGGACGTTGCTCGACAAGCACACCTCCAGCGGGATGCGGTGATCGAGCACGTACTGCGCCAGGGGTCCGATCTTGACCACCTTGCCCTCGAACATCACCAGGTCCTCGCACAGGCGCGTGCCGTGCCCGATGCGGTGCGCGCCGCAGTACTGCAGCGCTTGCCAGATGCTCTCCGGTCCGAAGCTCTCGCCGGCGTGGATCGTGATCGAAAAGTTCATGCGCTTGGCCAGCTGGAAGGCGCGCACGTGCTCCTTGGCCGGGTGACCGGCCTCCTCGCCCGCCAAGTCGAAGCCCACGCAGCCGCGCTCGCGGTGCGCGAGGGCCAGCCCGACCAGCTTGACCGAGAGCTCGGGATCCTCGTTGCGTAGCGCGCACACGATCAGGCCGAAGCCGATCGAGAGCTCGGCTCGCGCGCGCTCCAGGCCGCGCAGCACGGCCAGCATGACCGCGTCGAGCCCGAGCCCGCCACGCGTGTGGAAGTGCGGCGCGAAGCGCACCTCCTGGTAGACGACGTTCTCGGCCGCGGCGTCGGCCAGGCACTCGTAGGCCACGCGCTCGAGGGCCTCCTCGCTTTGCATCACGGCGATCGTGTGGCGGAAGCCCTCGAGGTAGAGCGCGAGCTGCTTCTTGTTCGCGCCCTCGAAAAACCAGCGCCCGAGGCTCTCGGGGTCGGCGTACGGCAGCTCGCCGTAGCTCGCTTGCCGCGCCAGCTCGAGCACGGTCGCGGGGCGCAGGCTGCCGTCGAGGTGCTCGTGCAGGCATACCTTGGGGATCGCGCGCACCAGTTCGCGCGAGGGCAGGGCCGTTTCGGCGCTCATCGGAGGGCTCTTCGGCCGTTGGCGCGGCGCGGGGAGAGTGCGGGGCGAGACAGTCGATCCACGGGTGCGTATCCTCTGCGCCCTCGCACCTCGCCGTCCAGTGAAGAGCCCGTGACCCCGACCCCTCGCCTGCGTTTCGCGCCCTCGCCCACGGGCCACCTGCACATCGGCGGTGCCCGCACCGCGCTGTTCAACTGGGCCTACGCCCGACGCATGGGCGGCAAGTTCCTGCTGCGCATCGAGGACACGGATCGCGAGCGCTCCCGGCCCGAGTACGAGCGCTCGATTCTCGAGGGCTTGCGCTGGATGGGCATCGATTGGGACGAGGGCCCGGACGTCGGCGGACCGCTCGGTCCGTACCGCCAGTCCGAGCGCTACGAGCGCTACAAGGCGGCCGCGGAAGAGCTGCTCGCCACGGGCGCCGCCTACCTGTGCTTCTGCTCGGCCGAGCGCCTCGACGCTCTGCGCGCGGAGCGCACCCAAGCCCACGAGAACCCGGCCTACGACGGCAAGTGTCGCACGCTCGATCCGGCCGACAGCCTGCGGCGCCGCGCCGCCGGGGAGCCGGCCGTGCTGCGCTTCCGCGTGCCCGCGGGCCAGACGCGCCTCGACGACTGGATCCGTGGCGAGGTGGTCTTCGACAACAAGGAGGTCGAGGACTGGGTGATGGTGCGCTCGAGCGGCGACCCGATCTACAACTTCGTGGTCGTGATCGACGACATCGACATGGCCATCACGCACGTGCTGCGCGGCGAGGAGCACCTGACCAACACTCCCAAGCAGGTGCTGCTGTACCAGGCCTTCGCTCGTACGCCGCCGCTCTTCGCGCACTTGCCGCTGATGCTGGGCAAGGACAAGAAGAAGCTCTCCAAGCGTACCGGCGACACCTCGCTGCAGGACTACCGCGACAAGGGCTACCCGCCCGAGGCGGTGCTCAACTTCCTGGCCCTGCAGGGCTGGGCCCTGGACGACAAGACGACCGTGTTCTCGTTGGCGCAGCTGGTCGAGCGCTTCGATCCGCACCACGTCTCGCCCTCGGGCTCGATTTTCGATCCCGAGAAGTTCCTGTGGATGGCGGGCGAGTACATCCGTCACGACACGCTCGAGCGCGTGGCCGAGCGCTGCGCGCCGTTCGTCGTCGCCGCGGGATTGGCGACGCATGCCGAACTGGACGCGCGCCGCGACTGGTACCGTGCGGCTGTGGCGGCCGAGAAGGAGCGCATCCGCCTCTACTCCGAGCTGCCCGCGCGCATCGCCTACCTGTTCGCCAAGGACGCAGAGCTCGTCTACCAGGACGACGCCATGGCCGCCGCCAAGAAGCACGCCGAGCGCGTGGCTACGCTGACGGCCTACCTCGAATGGCTCGCGCCGCGCCTCGAGCCGCTGGAGGCGGCCGCCGTGCGCGACGCGACCAAGGCCTGGGTCAAGGAGCGCGCTCTGGCCATGCCGGCTCTGTTCCAGCCGCTGCGCTGCGCGTTGACCGGCGCTGCGGGCGGTGTCGATCTGTTCGAGGCCATGCGCTTGCTCGGCGCCGAACGCGTGCGCGCGCGCCTGGAGCTCGCGCTGCGCCGTCTCGCGGAGTGATGCGAGCGCGCACATGCAGGGCAGCCTGGCACTCTCGCGTGGGACGCTGTTCGTCGGCACGCACGCCAAGACCGCGCGCGTGCAGGCTTTCGACCTCGGTGGGCGCGCGCTCGCTCCCGGGTTCACCTTCCGCGATGCACGCCGCGGGCGCTCGTCGGTCTCGGGCCTCGCGGTGGACGAGGACCGCGGGCTGTGGATCGCCGACTCGCCCGCCGATCGTGTCCGGCTTTTCACCGTCTTCGGGCGCGAGGTTGGCGGGCTGGGCGAGACGGATGCGTCGGCCGGCGTGCCGCTCCTGCCCGGCCTGATCTCGGATCCCGTGGACGTGGCGGTGCAAGGCCACCGCGACCAGGGCCGGATCGCCATCGCCTGCGGTGGTGAGCGCCGGCACGCCGTGCAGCTCTTCGAGCCGGACCTGTCCTTCGTCCAGAGCTGCGCCGCGCTCGGGAGCCCGGAGCGCCTGTTCCAGGGCGTGACGCGGCTTGCTGCTCAGGGTGAGCTGCTGTACGCCGCCGAGGCCCTCGCGCGTCGCGTGCAGGTCTTCCGGGCGGGCGAGTTCCTGTTCGCCTTCCAGCTCACGGACCGCCAGGGCGAGCCCTACGAACCCAGCGCCCTGGCGCCGCTCGGGGACGGGCGCCTCGTGGTCGGCTGTCGCGCGCCGCGCAGCGCCCTGTTCCTCGTCGATGGCGCTGGACGACCGCAACGGGAGCTCGCGCGAGAAGGCGAGGAGGAGGGTTGCGTCGACCAGCCCTGCGCCGCGGTGCTCGCGCCGGGCGCCGACGAGCGTCAGGCCAACCTGTTCGTGATGGACCGCGATGGCCTGCGCGTTCAGGTCTTCACGCTCGAGGGCCGCTGCCTCGGCTCGATCTCCCCGGACCCGGCCTCGCGAGCCGAGCGCAGGAAGAAAGGGGGCCGGTGATCCTTGCCAACCACCGGCCCGAGGGAGAGAGGAGAATCAGTCAGGCTTCCCGGATATCTGCGCTGCTCGCAAAGCACAGACACCTCCCGACAGACTCCCGAGGCTGAGCCGAAGCCCACCCCTATTTCAAAGAATAGGGTCGGAGCTCAGGAACGCCATGGTGCCAGCCAGGTTTTTTTCGGGCTGTCCCCCGTGGACCTCCGTGAGCTTCTCAGGGCGTGCGTGGCCCAGTGAAAGGTAGGGGCGCGGGCGCCTCCTCGTCGGGTGGCGCCAAGGTCGCGTGGACCAGCAAGAGGGCCTCGATGTGGTCCTCGATCGCGCGGTCTGGAACGCCGCCGAGGACCAGGGCCCAAGCTCCGCCGACAGGGCTGGAGACGAGCTCTCCCGCGCGCAGCAGCTCGTCGCCAGCGCCCGGCTCGAGGCGCGCGCGCACGCGCCCGACCTGCGGCAGGGTCTCCGCTGCGCCGATGCTGAGGTGGGGGCTCCAACTTCCCTGCGCGCGCCCCCAGAGCGCCGCCGCCTGGGCGTGGCTGAGCTCGAGGGCGCCTTCGAGCAAGGCACGCCCGCGCTGTGCGGCTCCGCGGGCCGCGATCATGCGCTCGAGGAATGGCCCCAGCGCCGACTCGATCCTCGTCCTCCTCGTCATCCGGGTCCTTTGCTAGCCTCGCGCGAGCGCTCGGGCTGACGTTCTCCTCACTGGCACCGACTCCGCATGGACACACAGGCTATCGACGCTCTCGTTCGCTCGCTGCAGGACGAGTTCCGCTCGCCTTCGAACGGGGCGCGCGCGGTGGAGCTGCTCGGCGAGTATGCGCGCACCCAGAACGACTGGCGCGCCTTCGCGCTCTTTTCGGACCAGCACTACACGCGCAACCTGGTCGTGCGCGAGCCGCGCTTCGAGCTGATGGTGCTGTGCTGGAGCGCGGGACAGGAGAGCGCGATCCACAACCACGAGGGGCAGGATTGCTGGATGGCGGTGCTGGACGGCGAGGTCGAGGAAGTGCGCTTCCCGATGCCCGACGGTCCGCGGGGCCCACTCGCTGCCAAGGGGGCGGCAACCTTCCGCGCCGGCCAGGTGGCCTTCATCCGCGACGAGATCGGGCTGCACCTGGTGCGCCCGGCGCGCACCAGCGCCTCCGGCGGAGTAACTCTCCATCTCTATGCCTCGCCCTACGACGAGTGCAACTGCTACTGCCCGGACACGGGCTCGGTCACCCGCAAGCGCCTCGGGTATCACTCCGTCCGCGGCCGGGTCCTCGCCTAGCACAACGAACCGCAGTGCCTGGAAACGAAAAAGGGGGTGTACCCGAGGAAGTCAGGTACACCCCAACTCTCCCTCGACGGTTCCCCACAGCACCCGGCTACCGGGCCTCGCTGTTGTCCTGTTGGGTTGGAGTTCGGGGAGGCGCACGACATCGCCTCCACCCGTAACAACAACAAGGACGGCCTGAATCGGGGGTCTTTCTGCGAAAAACCTCGCGACCATGGTTCAGCGGGCGCCCGTGGCTTGACCCTCCAAGGTCCGCCGGGCATCCTACTTCGCCCTCGGGGCGGTGTAGCTCAGTTGGTAGAGCAGCGGAATCATAATCCGCGTGTCGGGGGTTCGAATCCCTCCACCGCTACCATTGCTGCGGCCGCGCGCGTCGTGAGCCAGGTCAGGGTGCCGTCACGAGGAGTGACGAGCCCGGCGGGCGGGGTCGAGGGCGAGGCGACGAGAGCGGAGCCGAGGGCTTGGGCCTTGTCCGCGCCGGCTACCAGGAAGAGGAGCGCGCGGGCTTCGCGCAGCGCCGTGAGGGTCAGTGTCAGGCGCACGTGGGGGGCACTCGGAGCGTGGCCAACGGTCACCCAGCCGCCGGCTGCGAGCGCTGGCGTTCCCGGAAACAGGGAGGCGGTGTGGCCGTCGATTCCGAGGCCCAACAAGGCCAGGTCGAGACGCGGTGGGTTGCCCAGCTTGGACAGGAGTTCGGCTTCGTAGCGCCGCGCCTCGGTCTCGGGCTCGAGGGCCTCGCCGCGCAGACGGTGGACCTGGGATGAAGGGACGCGCTCGAGCAGGCCGGAACCGGCGGCCAGGCCAAAGTTGCTGGCGGGATCCTCCGGCGGCACGCAGCGCTCGTCGCCGAACCACAGCTGCCAGCCTTCGAAGGATGCGGAGGAACGGGCGAGCTCTGCGTAGAGGCGCCGCGGCGTCGAACCACCGGCCAGCGCGAGGTGGAACGCGCCGCGCGCGCTCACGGCCGCGCGTGCGCTGGCCAGAGTCAACGCGCACGCCTCCCGCGCGAGTTCGCTCTCGTCCTCGACGCGCCGCAAGGTCTCGCGCGCGCGCATCCCGCCTCAGCGCCCGTCTTGCGTCAGCCAGCGCCGGCCGTCGCGCGCGAGCAGCTGCTCGCCCTCGGCCGGGCCCCAGCTACCGGCTGCGTAGTTCGGGAAGTTGCGCGCGGGCAGCGCTTGCCACACGTCGAGCAGCGGCTGCACCACGCTCCAACCGGCCTCGACCATGTCGGCGCGCTGGAACAAGGTCGGGTCGCCGAGCACGGCGTCGTACAGCAGACGCTCGTAGCCCGTGGCCGGCTCGGCACCAAAATGGTCGCGGTAGTTGAACTCCATGTCGACCGTGCCGATCTTCATCACCGCGCCGGGGATCTTGGCGCCGAAGTGCAGCTGGATACCCTCGTCCGGTTGCACGTTGATCACCAGGCGGTTGGCGGAGAGTTTCTCCACCGCCGTGCCGCGGAACAGCGCGAACGGCGGGCGCTTGAACTGCACCACGATCTCGGTCACGCGCCGCGTCAACGCCTTGCCGACGCGCAGGTAGAAGGGCACGTCCTTCCAGCGCCAGTTGTCGATCTCGAGGCGCATGGCCACGTAGGTCTCGGTCGAGGAGCTCGGCTTCACGTCGGACTCGTTGCGGTAGTCCACGAGCTCCCTGTCGCCGACCTTGCCGGCCCCGTACTGGCCGCGCACCGTGCGCGAGAGCACGTCCTCCTGCGACAGCGGCGCAATGGCGCGTAGCACCTTTGACTGCTCGTCGCGCACGCCGTTGGCCTCGAAGGAAATCGGGCACTCCATGGCCACCAGCGAGATCAGCTGGAAGATATGGTTCGGCACCATGTCGCGCAGCGCGCCGGCGCCGTCGTAGTAGCCGCCGCGCGCCTCGACGCCCAGCGTCTCCGCGACCGTGATCTGCACGTGGTCGACGTAGCGGCGGTTCCAGATCGGCTCGAAGATCCCGTTCGAGAAGCGGAAGACGAGCAGGTTCTGCACCGTCTCCTTCCCGAGGTAGTGGTCGATGCGATAGATCTGGCGCTCGGACAGCACCGCGCGCAGCTCCTCGTTGAGCGCGCGCGCGCTGGAGAGGTCGCGCCCGAAGGGTTTCTCGACGATCACGCGCCGCCAATTGCCAGGCTGCTCGCGCGCCAGACCCGCGGCGTCCAGCGCACGCACGATCGGCCCGAACTGCTGCGGCGGAGTCGCCAGATAGAACAGCGCGTTGCCGCGCGTGCCGTGGTCGCGCTCGAGCTCGGCCAGCTGCTGCTGCAGGCGCTTCAGGCTGGCGGCGTCGCTGACGTCGCCGCTGACGTAGTGCAGGCGGCTCTCGATCCAGTCCCAGAAGCCCGGCTCGACGGCGCAGTCGCAGAAGCGCGCCAGGTCGGCGCGCATCTGCGCGCGGAAGCTCTCGGTCGTGCCCGCGCGGCGCGCGAAGCCGACCACCGCGAACTCGGCCGGCAGCAGGCGATGGCGCGAGAGGTTGTAGAGCGCGGGGATCAGCTTGCGCTTGGTCAGGTCGCCCGAGGCGCCGAAGATGACCATCGCGCACGGCCCGCCCGGCTGACCGTTGGTGCGCGGAGCCTCGCTCGTGATCGGCTGTTGCATGGTGAGGCTCAATGCGCACGCTCGCTGTGCCCGCCGAACTTGGCGCGCATGGCCGAGAGCACCTTCTCGGCGAAGGTGTGCGACTGGCGCGAGCGGAAGCGCGCGTACAGCGCCGCCGTCAGGACTTCGGCGGGCACGGCCTCCTCGAGCGCAGCCTGCACCGTCCAGCGGCCCTCGCCGGAGTCGGGCACGTGCCCCTCGTAGCGCTGGAGCTCTGGATCCTCGGCCAGGGCCATGGCCGTCAAGTCCAGCAGCCATGAGCCGACCACGCTGCCGCGGCGCCACAGCTCGGCGACCTCCTGCAGTTCGAAGGTGAAGCGCTGGGCCGCGGGCAGCTCTTCCTTGGCTGCGCTGCGCAGGATGTCGAAGCCTTCGGCGTAGGCCTGCATGATCCCGTACTCGATGCCGTTGTGGATCATCTTCACGAAATGCCCGGCGCCGACCGGGCCGCAGTGGAGGTACCCCTCTTCGGCCGAGGTCGGCCGCGCGCGACCCGGCGAGGGCGCAACGCCCGAACGTCCGGGCGCCAGGGTGCGCAGCGCCGGCTCGAGGCGCTCGAAGTCGCCATGCGTTCCGCCGACCATCAGGCAGTAGCCGCGCTCGCGACCCCACACACCGCCGCTCGTGCCGGCGTCGGCGTAGGCGAGGCCGCGCGGCGCGAGCTCACCCGCGCGCCGGATGTCGTCCTTGTAGTGCGAGTTGCCGCCATCGACGATCAGGTCGCCCTTGGCGCACAGGCCGGCGAGCTCGCGCACGGTCTGCTCGGTCGCCTCGCCGGAGGGTACCATCAGCCACAGAACGCGCGGCGGGCGCAGGGCGCGTACGGCCTCGGCCAGGCTGTAGGCCGGCGTCGCGCCCTCCTTCGCCAGGGCATCGACGCTCTCGCGCGAGCGGTTGAAGGCCACCACCTGGTGGCCTCCCGCGATCAGCCTACGGGCCATGTTGGCACCCATCCGGCCCAGACCGATCATGGCGAGCTGCATCGAAGGACTCCTGCGGACGTGGGAGGGAATGGACTCGGCGCGCGCGCGGCGAGGGTGCTCAAGCTACGGAATTCACCGCTCCCGTTGAAGGGACTGCGCTCGCCCAGCCGATGAAAGGGTTTCCGCTTGGACGCCCGCAGCTCACGATGAAACCCCGGGCCCTCAGGATCCGCCACTACGTGGGCACGATCGTGGCCACGTGCTCCCTCGGTGGGCTGTTGCTCGCCTTCGAGCTCGCGTTCCTATTCCAGTCGGTCGAGCAGCGCCAGGTCGCGCTGCGCGAGGACTCGGGCACGCTCACCGCGGCCACCGAATTGCGACGTGATGTCGCGGACTGGCTACGCGCTGCGCGCGCGTCCCTCGGCGACGAAGCGGGCGCGAAGACGGTGGAGGAGGCGCTCGAGCCGCTGCAGGTGCGGCTGGTGAAGCTGGGCGAGGCGCCGGAGTGCGCGGGCTCCGCGGCCGACATCGAGTTCCTGGCCGAACGCCTGCGCTTGGGCGAAGAGGGGCTGCGCATCAGCCTGAAGTTGGATCCCAGCACGGCCTTTTCGACCCAGCGCGTGATCGAGCTGGGGCCGCTCTTCGAGGGGCTGGAGGGGCAGGTCTCAGAGCGTTTGCACGATATCGAGGCGCGCTTGCAGCAGCAACTGCGCGTGTCGGGTAGCGACCTCGACGCCAGTCGCGAGCAGCTCTGGCGCACGGTCGGCCTCTCGGCCGCGGGTTACGCGCTGCTGGTGCTGCTGGTGTGGCGCTGGGTCGCCTCGCGCATGATCCGCCCGCTGCAGGCGCTGACGCGCGAGTCGCGGCGCACGCTGAACGACGAGACGGCCTTCCGGCTCGAGCCCGACGGCCCGCACGAGGTGCGCCTCCTGACCGAGAGCCTGTCGACGCTGGTGGGCAACCTGGTGGGCGCGCGCTCGCACCTCGAGGAGAAGGTGAAGGAGCGCACCGCCGAGCTCGAGCGCGCCAACCGCGCCAAGAACGAGTTCCTGGCGAACATGAGCCACGAGATCCGCACGCCGATGACGGCCATCCTCGGCTACGCGGAGCTGTGTCTGGCGCTCGACATCCCCGAGACCGATCGCCGCCGCTACGCGCAGATCATCCACGACAACGGCGAACACCTGCTGTCGGTCATCAACGACATCCTGGACGTCTCCAAGATCGAGGCCGGGCGCATGACGGTGGAGCCGACGCCGTGCTCGCCGTTCGAGGTCGTCTCCGAGGTGCGTGCGCTGATGGAACTGCGTGCGCGCGAGAAGGGCCTGCAGCTCAAGGTCGAGAACGTCGGCGCGATCCCCGAGATCGTGCGCACCGACCCCACGCGCTTGCGTCAGATCCTGCTCAACCTGCTGAACAACGCGATCAAGTTCACGGAGCAGGGCGAGGTCGTGCTCAGCTTCGGCATGCAGCCGCTGGAGAACGGCGGCGAGCGCCTGCGCTTCGAGGTGCGCGACACGGGCGTGGGCCTCACGCCCGAGCAGATGGAGCGCGTGTTCCGCCCCTTCGTGCAGGCCGACACCTCGACCACGCGCAAGTACGGCGGCTCGGGCCTCGGACTGACGATCTCGCAGACGCTGGCGCGCTTGCTGGGCGGAGACCTGACCTGCGAGAGCGAAGCGGGCAAGGGCAGCTGCTTCCGCATCACGCTCGATCCGGGTCCGCTGGAGGGCGTGCGTCGCCTGCAGCAGTTCCCCGCCGACGCCTCGCGCGAGCCGCGCGCCATCGCTCCCGTGACCGGCCCCGGCCCCGGCCCCGCGCTGCGCGGACGGGTGTTGCTGGCCGAGGACGTGGCCGTCAACCGGCGCCTGATCTCGACCATCCTGCTGCGCGCCGGGATCCACGTCGAGGAGGCCGAGAACGGGCGCATCGCGCTGGAGAAGACGCTGGCCGCGCGCGACGCCGGACAGCCCTTCGACATCGTCTTCATGGACATGCAGATGCCCGAGATGGACGGCTACGAGGCCACGCGCCAGCTACGCCAGGCGGGCTACCTGCGTCCGATCATCGCCCTGACATCGCACTCGATGAGCAACGAGCGCCAGCGCTGCCTGGAGGCCGGCTGCGACGAGTTCATGACCAAGCCCATCGACCGCCTGGTGCTCGTGCAGGTGCTGTCGCGCTTCCTGTCCAGCGACGAGCCCGAGCAGCACCAGGCCGCCTGAGGTGATCTGCGGAGCGGCTCGCCAGCGGGCGGGGCCAAGTTCGCGCCATTTCTTTCCAGCCCTCAAGCGCGAGGCGCCGCCAGCCGATCCCAGTTGCAACCCAATGCTTCGCCCCGCGCTGCTCGCGCTCCTGCTGCTCGCTCCGTTCGTCTCCGGGTGCCTGGCCGTGGCCGCGGCCGGGGTGGTCGGCGCAGGCGTGGTCCAGTACGGGCGCAACGAGGTGACGCAGGACTTCCCGCTCGACCTGTCGGCGGCCTGGCAGGCCACGCTGGAGGGTCTCAAGCGCCTCGAGATCGCGCCCGAGCAGAGCGAGCTCGGCCCCACGGAAGGCCGCATCGCGCACCAGGACCTGGTGATCCTGGTGGAGCGCCACCCCGAGGGCTTCGCGCGCGTGCGCGTGCGCGTGGGCACGTTCTTCTCCCGCGATCACGAGCGCCGCGCGCGGCTCGTGCTGCAGGAGATCGAGGGCGCGATCGAGCGCCGGGACGAGCTGCGCGTCTGGTCCGAGAAGGTCCAGGGTCTGCCGCAGCCGCAGGCGACCCCACCGCCGCAGCCCAAGTCGTAGCCCTCAGCCGCGCGGGCCCAGGCCGAGCTCGGCCGCGTGCGCTCGCAGGGCCTCGATCACGAACTGTGCGTGCGCGCCGAGTTCGACGCCTAGCAGCTCCGCGCCGCGCTGGACCTCGGCGCGCTCGACCTTGGCCGCGAAACCCTTGTCCTTGAGCTTCTTCAGCACGCTCTTCGCCTCCAACGAGGCGATGCCGTCGGGACGCACCAGCGCGCACGCGCCCACGAAGCCGGTCAGCTCGTCACAGGCGAGCAGCGCTTTGTCGAGCGCGCTCTCGTGTGGCACACCCCAGCCCGTGTAGTGGCCGGAGACCGCGTGCGCGACCTCCTCCTCGCCGCGCTCGCGCAGCCAGGCCACGATGCGCCGCGGGTGCTCGTCCGGCCAGCGATCGTAGTCGGCGTCGTGCAGCATTCCGGCCAGGCCGAAGCGCTCCACGTCGGTCGCGCCCGTTCCGTAGCGCTCCGCCGCCGCGCGCATGACGAGCTCGACGGCCCGCGCGTGCTTGCGTAGCGCTTCGCTCGGAGTCCACTCGCACAGGAGGGACCAGGCTTCGTCGCGTGAGAGAGGCAAGGTGAACCTTCCGCGCCCGCGCAGCGCGCGGGCGCTCGACCGACTAGTGCACGAACAGGAGCTCGTGGTACTTCGGCAGTGGCCACAACGCGTCGTCGACCAGCATCTCGAGGCGGTCGCCGTGACCGCGCAGCTCGAGCATGGCCGGCAGGATCAGGTCGCGGGAGTGCACGGCCTGGGCCGTGATCTCGCCCTTGTCTTCCAGCTGATGGTGCGCGTCCTTGAGGATCGTCAGCGCCGCGCGCAGGCGGCTGATGGTCGAGGACAGCTCGACCAAGAGCTTCTCCTGCTCGCCCAGCTCGGCCTTGGGTGCCGCGGCGCGCGCAGCGTTGATCGATTCGGCCACGATCTTCTGGTACGCGATCCCGGCTGGGATCAACGCCGTCGAGGCCATCTGCACCATGGTCAGGGCCTCGACCGCCACGCGGTGGACGTAGGCACTGAAGAAGATGTTGGAGCGCGCGGTGGTCTCGCGGCGCGAGAGCACGGCGTACTTCTCGAACAGCGCCTGGTTGGCCTCGGTGGCGAACAGCACCAGCGCGTCGGGCGTGTTCTTGGCGTTGAGCAGGCCGCGCTTGGCCGCCTCGCGCTCCCACTCGCGGCTGTAGTTGTCGCCGCTGAACAGGATGCGCTGGTGGCGCGTCAGGGTCTCGCGCACGACCTCCTGGATCACCGCGCGGCGATCGGCGGCGCCCTTGGAGCGCTTCTCGATCTCGTCGGAGAGGTGATCGAAGGACTCGGCCACGGCCGTGTTGAGGAAGATGTTGGGGTAGGCGATCGTCTGCGACGAGCCCACCGCGCGGAACTCGAACTTGTTGCCGGTGAAGGCGAAGGGCGATGTGCGGTTGCGGTCGCTGGTGTCGCGCGGGATCGGCGGCAGGGTCGTGACGCCGAGCTGCACCGTGCTGCGCGCGCGCGATTTCGTCTGCCCGCCGGAGATCAGACCCTCGACGACTTCCTCGAGCTCCGAGCCCAGGAAGATCGAGAGGATCGCGGGCGGAGCCTCGTTCGCGCCCAGGCGGTGGTCGTTGGCCGCGTGCGCAATCGACACGCGCAAGAGGTCCTGGTGCGCGTCCACGGCACGGATCACGGCCGTCAGGCACAGGATGAAGCGCAGGTTCTCGTGCGGCGTGTGCCCGGGGTCGAGCAGGTTCGAGCCGCGCTCGTCGGCCATCGACCAGTTGTTGTGTTTGCCGCTGCCGTTGACGCCGGCGAAGGGCTTCTCGTGCAGCAAGCAGGCCAGGCCGTGGCGCTCGGCGGTGCTCTGCATGAGCTCCATCGTCAGCATGTTGTGATCGGTGGCGATGGACACGTGCTCGAACAGGGGCGCCAGCTCGAACTGGTGCGGCGCGACCTCGTTGTGGCGCGTCTTGACCGGCACGCCGAGTTGCCAGAGCTCATGCTCGAGGTCCATCATGAAGTTCAGCACGCGCTCGGGCATCGTGCGGAAGTAGTGGTCCTCGAGCTCCTGGCCCTTGGGCGGCTTCGCGCCGAACAGCGAGCGCCCGGAGATCAGGAGATCCGGGCGCAGCTGGAACAGCTCGCGATCGACCAGGAAGTACTCCTGCTCTGGCCCGAGCGTCACGAAGATCCGCTCGGGGCGCTCGTCGATCAGCGCCAAGAGGCGCCGCGCCGAGCGGTCGAGCGCCTCGCACGAGCGCAGCAGCGGCGTCTTGGTGTCGAGCGCCTCGCCGGTCCAGGAGCAGAACGCGGTGGGGATGCATAGCGTCGTGCCGTAGGGCGTGACGCGCAGGAAGGCCGGCGAGGTCGGGTCCCAGGCGGTGTAGCCGCGCGCCTCGAAGGTCGAGCGCGTGCCGCCCGAAGGGAACGAGGACGCGTCGGGCTCGCCCTTGATCAGCTCCTTGCCGGTGAAGGCGTGGATCGCGCCGCCCTCGACCACCGGCGAGAGGAACGAGTCGTGCTTCTCGGCCGTCAGCCCGGTCATGGGCTGGAACCAGTGCGTGAAGTGCGTGGCGCCGTGCTCGACGGCCCAGTCCTTCATCGCGTCCGAGACCGCGTCGGCGATGCGCGGGTCGAGGCCCTCGCCGCGGTCGATCGTGCGCCGCAGCGCCTGATAGACGTCGGGCCGCAGGCGCCGGCGCTGCACGGCGTCGTTGAAGACTCGCGAGCCGAACAGCTCGGTCAGGTTGAAGCGCTCGAAACCAGGCGCAGAGGCGCTGGGGGCGCTGGAGATGTTGCGGAGGGCGTCTTGGCGGGGTGTGGTGGACATGGCTGGCGGGTGCGGAGCGGTTGGAAAGCGCGAGGCTATCCCGTCCCGGGCGCCAGTCCAGCGGCGTGCGAAGAATGCTCACTAGCCGCGCCCAGGGCTGCGCCCGCCTTGCTGGCCGAAGGTGGAAACGGGCGCTCGCGCGGAGCGACCGGGCGGAAGAGTTGTGGACAACTGGGCGTGAAGCGGTGGAGGACGGGCTCTACAATCGGCGCCGACGCTAGGGGCGGCTCGGCCGAGACTTCTGGCCGCGCCTGAGATGGAGCCCGCGCTTCGCGAGCTCGCAACCCTTCGAACCTGATCCGGATCATGCCGGCGTAGGAAAGCGATGACCTCCTCGAACTCGACCCGCTCGGCCGACGAGCGCAGGGCTCTCGCGCGCACGCACAAGGCCTACAGCGCTGTGCAGCACGGTGCCACGGCGCTTTCGGTTCCGCGCCGCCGCGTGCACCTCACGAACGGCGAGTCGCTCGACCTGTACGACACCTCCGGGCCCCAGGGCCACGACGCGCGCACGGGTTTGCCGAAGCTGCGCGCGGAGTGGATCGCGGCGCGCCTGCGCTCGGGCGCCGACGACGGGAATCGCTCGCAGATGCACCACGCGCGGCGCGGCATCGTCACCGCCGAGATGGCCTTCGCCGCCGCGCGCGAGGGCTGCGCTGCGGAGCTCGTGCGCAGCGAGATCGCGCGCGGGCGCGCGATCCTGCCGGCGAACATCCGCCACCCCGAGCTCGAGCCGATGGTCATCGGCCAGAAGTTCCTGGTGAAGATCAACGCCAACATCGGCAACTCGGCCGTGCTGTCCTCGATCGACGACGAGGTCGAGAAGCTGCGCTGGGCCACGCGCTGGGGCGCGGACACGGTCATGGACCTCTCGACGGGCAAGGACATCCACGAGACGCGCGAGTGGATCGTGCGCAACTCGCCCGTGCCCATCGGCACCGTGCCGATCTACCAGGCGCTGGAGAAGGTCAAGGGCAAGATCGAGGACCTGTCCTTCGACGTGTTCCTGGAGACCATCGAAGAACAGTGCGAGCAGGGAGTCGACTACTTCACGATCCACGCCGGCGTGCTCTTGCGCTACATCCCGCTCACCGCCAAGCGCCTCACCGGCATCGTCTCGCGCGGCGGCTCGATCCTGGCCAAGTGGTGCCTGATGCACCACGAGGAGAACTTCCTCTACACGAACTTCGAGCGCCTGTGCGTGCTGATGAAGAAGTACGACGTGTCCTTCAGCCTGGGCGACGGCCTGCGGCCGGGCTGCATCGCCGATGCCAACGATGCGGCGCAGTTCGCCGAGCTGGAGACGCTGGGCGAGCTCACGGCGAGGGCCTGGGAGCACGACGTGCAGGTCATGATCGAGGGCCCGGGCCACGTGCCCATGCATCTGATCCGCGAGAACATGGAGAAGCAGCTGGCGCTGTGCCGCGAGGCGCCCTTCTACACCCTCGGGCCGCTCACCACCGACATCGCGCCGGGCTACGACCACATCACCTCGGCCATCGGTGCGGCCATGATCGGCTCGTTCGGCACGGCGCTGCTGTGCTACGTGACGCCCAAGGAGCACCTCGGCCTGCCCGACAAGGACGACGTCAAGGCCGGCGTGATCGCCTACAAGATCGCGGCTCACGCCGCCGACCTGGCCAAGGGCCACCCGGGCGCGCGCGCCTGGGACGACGCGCTGTCGAAGGCGCGCTTCGAGTTCCGCTGGCAGGACCAGTTCGACCTGGCGCTCGATCCCGAGACGGCGCGCGCTTTCCACGACGAGTCGTTGCCGGCCGAGGGCGCGAAGAGCGCGCACTTCTGCTCGATGTGCGGGCCACAGTTCTGCTCGATGAAGATCACCGACGACGTGCGCGCCTATGCCGCGCAGCAAGGCCTCGCGGAAAGCGCGGCCCTCGCCGAGGGCCTCAAGCAGAAGAGCGCCGAATTCGTGCGCACGGGCGGCGAGCTGTACCGCTGATGCCCACCGCAGGGCATCAGCGGTGACGGTGTCAACTCAGCCCATCGGCTCGATGTCGTCGGCTTCGACGATCGTCGCCAGGCGCTCGCTCAGCCTGACTTCGAACGAGGCGGATTCGAGGCACACCCACTCCCAGTGGTCGCCTTTCCACACCCACAGCCAGCGGGGCGGCAGGGCGGACGCGCTCATGGAGCCGCGGAACGCGCTCACGAGCCTGTCGCGGACGCGCTGCCGGACCGAGCCGCTGGCCAGGGTGCCGAGCTCGGGCGAGAGCAGGTCCCGCACCGCTCGCGCGAAGAGCGCGTCGACCCGCGACAGGTTCGCGACCGGCGTTCGCGGATAGATGCGCACGGCCTTCTGCGTCTGCGACGTGGGTGCAGACCGAGGCAAGGCCATTGCGGGCGTGGCCGCAGCCGCGGCGGCGGCCAGCCCCAAGAAACTCCGACGCTCCAACGATTCGACGCTCTTCATCTCATCCCCCTTGCAATCGAGATGGAGGGGCGAATCTGTCTGCGTGGATGGCGAGTCCTGCAGCAATTGCTGACTGCGATCCCGGTGGCGAGCTGGACGGGATGCGCCCCTCCGATGAACGCAGTTTCTTGGGATGAGCGCGCGCGGGTTGCTAGCCAGTCGTCGAAAAAGACCCGCTCGAATCCGTTGCGCTGATCTCCTCCGTCGAAGTACGAGCGCTCAGCGGGCGCCCTGCTTCTCGAGTTCGGCGCGTGCAAGCGCACGCTGGGCCTCGGGGTGATCGCCGCTGAAGACGACGCGGAAGCCGGCGACGAGGGTGATCGCATCGCTCGCGTCTTTTCCCGGCACGACTGCATGCGGATCGAGTACCGGGTTCATCCTCTCGCGCAGCATCGCGCCGGGCTTGTAGGACAGCCACATGCGCCCCCCCGTCGCGGGGTCGGGGTCGGCCACGTATTCGCCGATGCAAGTGCGGGGGCCACGCGGGAAGATCGGGCGCACGAGATTGGCGCGCTCGAGCTCGCACGCCGTGGGCAAGCGTCCCCCGATCCAGTGAGCGCAGCGTTGCGCGTTCACGTACTCGGCCGCGGCGGGCGAGGCTGGTCCCTGCGGCACTTCGGTCAGCAGCCCAGGCAGGGATGTGGCGGGAATGCCGTTGTCGGTCAGGAACTCGGCGTACTCGGCGACCGTCACAACGTGATCGAGGATCCGGAACGCGCACACGTGGGCGCGTTCCCCCTGGTCCTCCAGGTCATTGGCCGGGATCTCGAAGGAGTGCTCGAAGAACTCCGCGCGCGGGCTGACGTACGTCAGCTCGAGGGCCGGCCGCCAGCCGCGCTCGACGACGAACTCCGTTTCGCCTTCCAGGGCGTCCGCGCCGATCCGCCAGTGCTGGAGACGGTAGTCGCCCGGCGCGAGGTGCTCCGTCGGTTCGACCGGCACGATGGTCGCGTAGCCGCCGAAGTGCCCCGTCGTCTTGGGCACCACGCGATATAGCGCGCTCTGGTGTGCGGCGTCCTGGGCCGGGTAGACCACCTGGCCTCGGCGACGGAAGTCCTCGTTGCCCGTGCACGAAGGACACAGGGACTGGTCCAGCTGGAAGAGCACCTGGTACTGGCCCTCTGCCGTGCCCTCGCCGCGCGCAAGCTCCGGGTCGGCGCGCGCGACCTCGCCCAGGCGCAGCGAGAGCGCCGCGATCTTGTCCCGGGTGCGGGCGCCCAGGCCACCCCACAGGGAGCCCCGCACCCAGCCGACGTCGAAGGTCACGGCCTCGTCCTCGATGTCCTCGATGCGCGTGAACACCGTTCCGAATTCCTCGCGCTGCTGCAGCGCAGCCGGATCGATGCTCGCGAGGGCCTCGGCGATCCGGTTCCGTTGCTGCAGAGTGATCGTGCTCCAGGCGAGTGCGAGCAGTGCGAAGATGCACGCACTGGCTCCCAAAGCGACGCGCAGGCTCTTCTTGTGACGACGAGCCCACAGTCGGCCGAGGTGCGCCAGCGAGGGAGCGGAGATCGATAGCGGTTGATGCGCGAGGATCGCGCGCAGATCGGCGGCGAGCGCGCCCATGTCGGGGTAGCGGGCCTCGGGCTCGAGCTCGAGCGCGTGATGGACGACGCGCGCCAAGTCGGTGGGCAGGGCCGGGGCCTTCGAGCCGAGCGGCGGCGGGTTCGCCTCCTCGATCGCCAGCTTGATCGTGCGCTGCGTCTTGCGCTGGAAGGGGTTCTCGAGCGCGCAACACTCGTAGGCCAGCGTGCCGAAGGAGAACTGATCGCTGCGAGGATCCGCGCCGGTGCGCTCGTTCGTGACCTGCTCGGGCGCGAGGTAGGCCACCGTCCCGACCAGGCTCTGCGTCAGCTCCAGGCGCGAGTCGTCGTCCGCGCCCTCGACGTGCGCCAGACCGAAGTCGATCAGCTTGGGGTGCCCCTCGGCGTCGAAGAGCACGTTCTTGGGCTTGATGTCGCGGTGCAGGACGCCGTGGTCGTGGCAGTGGGCGAGCGCCTCGGCCAGCTCGGCCAGGACCTGGATGCGCCGCGAGTAGGGCTCGAGCCGCGCGGCGAGCTCGCGCGTGGCCGCGACGCGCGCGGGGTCGGTGTCGGGCCCCGGTTCAGTGCCCACGTCGCCACCTGCGCGGCGGCGCGCCCATTCGGCGATCAACTCGTGCAGCGACGGTCCCGTGAGCAGCTCCATGGCCACGTAGGTGTGCGGGCCGGCCTCGCCGACCTCGTAGACCTGCACCACGCCCGGGTGCGACGTCGAGGCCAGGCCGCGCGCCTCGTTGAGGATCCAGGTGCGCTGGTCCTTGTCGAGCAGCATCTCGCGCTCGATCAACTTGAGCGCGACGCGCCGGTTCATCTTGGGGTCGAAGGCCAGCAGCACGCGGCTGATGCCGCCCTGCCCCAGGGAACCGAGGATCTCGAAGCGTCCCAGGCGTTGCTGCGCAGCGGCGCTCGTCGGGGGCGCCTCGGCTCCGCCGAGCGCCTTGAGCTGGCGGTGCAGGCGGATCTTGGCCGCCAGCGCGGCGCGCTGCGCGCCGGCGGCGAGCAGAAGTTCTTCCTCGCGATCGATTCCGCGCTCGTCAGCCGTCAGGAACTCCTGGAACCAGCGTGCCAGGCGCTCTGCTTCGCTCTCCTCGCGCATGTCCCCCTGCTTCTCTTCTGTGTCAGGCTCCGAGCCTGCGCGCTAGACGCTCCATGGCGAGCGCGTAGTCGCTGTGCGCCTTGTCGATCGAGCAGCCGAGCACCTCGGCCACGGCACCCCAGCTCAGGCCCTCGAAGTAGCGCATGATCAGCACGTCGCGGTCGGCCTCGTCGAGCGCACCCATGTGGGCAAGCAACAGGTCCAGGTCGCCGGAGAGCTCTCGGCGCTCGGCGCCCCGCGCGTCTTCCAGCCTGGACAGATCGAACGGCACGGTGGGCACCTGGTTCGCCTGGGCCGCGCGCGCCTTCAGCTCGTTCTTGCACTCGTTTACGACCAGCGTGGAGAGCCAGCGACGAAAGCTGCCCTCGCCCTCGTAATGGAAGCGCTCGATGTGCAGGAAAACCCTGGCCAGCACCACCTGCAGCAGGTCTTCCACGTCTTGGCGCGAGATGCCGACGATGACCGAGCGCACGTGGGCCTCGAGCATCGTCTGGTAGCGGCGCAGGATCGCGCGCCAAGCGGACTGGCTGCCGGCGCGCGCGCGCTCGAGCAGGAAGTCGGTGTTCCCGAGCAGGTTCTCTCGCAGGAGCTCGGAGGTATCGGACACGGGGGGGAGTGGGGCAGAACCTGGGACGGCCCGCGCGCAGGGGAGGTTCCCCAGGCTACCCGATCCGGCGCGCGGATCCGTGACCCGGCCGCGCAGAAACCCTGGCGGAGGTCTTCCAAAGAACAAACGGTTCAGAAAGGCTCGCCCGACTCGGGCCTGACGAGCCGGTGCTTGTTCTTTCCTGACCAGGCCCGCCTCCGGCGGGTAGAGAGGCTCAGAGTGTGAGCAACAATCCAACCACGGCGAGCTTCGAGGCCTTGGGGGGGCGAGGGACTCGCGCCCAGGGGGTTCGGGCGTGAGCAAGAACACCCGCGCCGGAGCGGCGCGGGATTCTTGCTCACGCTCTCAGCGCGGGCTGCAGCCCGCAACCCAATGAGACCTCATGCGCCCGCGCTGAGTTCTTGTTGGCGGGGGAGGCAGACCCTCCCGCGCGACTCCTCCTCCAGGCCAGGCGCGACACGCGGCCT
>SIAI01000057.1 GCA_009691855.1 Planctomycetota bacterium
TCCTGAAGCCCCGGTTTTTCTCACGCCGTCGCCCTGACCTGCTCGACGCTCGAACGTGGGCGGTGCGAGCGCGCACCGCACCGGCAGCAGGCCGACGCTCTCCGTGCGCACGGCGCCGCACGGAGAGCGCCTCAGTGTGGCGCGGCGAGCTGCTGCTCGAGCTCGGACAGGAAGTCCATGCCGTAGACCTCCTTCAGGATCGCCGCACGGCGGCGCAGCTCGGCCTGGTAGGCGGCGTCGCGGTAGAGCGCGGGCTCCGCGTCCACCTGCGTGTCCTGGGGCCCGAGGTACACGAGCGCATCGACCATCTCGCCCAGCGGCGGCCAGGCCAGCTCGCCCAGCGGCTGCCATTTGCCGGCGACCTGGATCTGGATGCCGCGCGGCGCGACGAGCGCGAAGCTCTGCTGCGCCAGGGCGTCCCCGGCCAAGAGGCGCAACGCTGGCGCGTGCGTGAGGCCGAGCTCGGCCGCCTGCGCCGCGTCGGCTGCCAGCGTCCAGGCGACGAACAGCGCGCCCGGATGGCGCTCGTCGAGCAGCTCCGCCGCGCTCTTCCCGCCCGGCAGCGTCACGCCCGTCGGTCCGCGGCGCTGGAGGTGCGCCGAGCCCGTCACGAGCAGCGCGCGCCGGCCCTTGGCCAGGACCTCGCGCTCGACGAGCGCGGCGTAGTGCGCGTCGCGCGCGGCGAAGGCGCGGTAGTCCGCGGCGCCGTGCACGTCCTCCCAGCGGATGGGCGGATCGCCGAGCAGCACGCGCACGCGTTGCTCGACGGGCCGCGCGAGGTTGCGCGCGCGCACGCGCTCGAAGAAGCGCTCGTACAGCGGGCTGTCCCACATCAGCCACTGGGTCGTGTCGCGCCACACGCGGGCGAGCTCCGCGCGCGGCACGTCGGCGCCGGCGAGGTAGCGCTCGACGAGCTCCTGGTGGCGCGCGTTGCCGAACTCGACGACCACGTCGTCGACGAGTGAGCCGAAGCGTGGGTGGTCCACCAGCGCGAGCAAGAATTCGTGCACCTCGGCGCGGCGGTGGTGCTCGGCGAGGCCCACGAGCGGAGCGCGCTCGAAGGCGGCGAGCAGCGCGCCGGCCGCGTCCTCGGGCGCGCGTACGGCCGCCGACGCCGTGCGCGCGAGCAGCGCGCCATAGTCCTTCTCGAGCGCCGCGCGCAGGCCGCCCTCGGCGAGGGCAACGGCTTGCGCCTCTGCGCGTGCGGCCTCCTCGTGCTCGCCGTCGAGCAGCAAGAGGCGCGCGAGCAACCCGAGGGTGCCCGGGTCGTTGGAGCCCGAGAGTGCGTCCGCGCGGCGCAGGGCGCGCAGCGCGAGTTCCAGCTCCGCGCCCTGCGCCCCGGCGTCGTACCAGCTCGCGGCCAGGCTGCCGAGGTAGCGCGCGTCGTTCCACAGCGGACCCGCGAGCAGTTCCTCGCTGAGCGCGCGCGCGAATTCGCGCTCGCCCGCCGCGAGCTGGACGCCGAGCTCCGCGAGCTGCGCGCGCGCGCCGAGCAACTCGCGGTACGCCGCGGCCGCCTTGGCGCGCTCGAAGGTTCCATCCAGGCAAGCGCGCACGACGCCGTCGATCTCCAGCGGCGGGGCGATGGCCGCCACGAAACCCTGGCGATCGACCACGAAGGCGATCGGCACCGCGCCGACGCGCGCCGCGCCCATCCAGGATTCGATCGTGCGGCCATGGAAGACACCCTGGTAGCCCGCGGGCGAGTCGCCCTCGGCGTCCAGCGCCAGGGCGTAGCTGTGCGCGCTCTTCGCGGCCAGCAGCGCGGCGATCGCGTCCGGGTCGTGGCCCCACTCGTCGGGACGCGGCGCCACGCCGATCACCGTCAGCCCGCGGGCGCCGAGCTCGCGCTGCAGCCCGTCGAGGTGCCCCATGCCGGCGATGCACGGCCCGCACCACGCGGTCCAGAACTCGATCACGTACACGCGCCCCTTGGCGAGCTCCGCGCAAGGCTCCCCGCGCAGGAAGCGCTCGACCCGGAACGGCGGCGCGGGATCGCCGACGAACAGCGTCGGCGCCGGAGCGGGGTCCTGGAGCAGCAGGGCGGCGAGGAACGCGAGCGACGCGAGCATGGCGCGGTCGAGGGTAGGGCCTGGGAGCCCGGCGGCTAGAACTGGAGGTGCGCGGGACCCCGCGTCACTTGCCGTTCTCGCCAGGCGGCGTCGCGCTCGGCGGCGGCTCGGCTTCGGCCTGGTCGAGGGCGGCGCCGAGAGCCTTGTTGAGCTCCACGGCGTCCACGCGCAGCTGCGCCGCGCGGCGGCGGCCCTGGCCGTAGAACTTGTAGTCGGCCTGGCACTTCCCGACGAGCTCACTCAGGAAGCTCTCCCAGCCCTTGCCGTCGGGCAGCACCTCGGCGAGCTTCGCCGGCTCGGAGGCGTGCGCGGACCACAACGCCTGCAGGTTCTGCGCGTTGGTCTCGTAGCCCTTGCGGAGCTGCGGCGCGGGCGCGAGGTACAGGTCGGCGAGCGTGTAGCGCAATTCGCGCGAGCGCTTCACGGCCTGGAAGATCTCGCCCAAGAGCTTGTACAAGCCGTCGTGCTGCGTGCTCGGCACGGGCGCGACCCAGCGACGCCACTCGTTCAGCACGTCGTGCACGATGCCGAGCGTGTCCACGTCGGGCATCTCGATCGTATCGCCCGTAGCCCACATCTCGAACAGCGCCAACGGGTACACGCCGCCGTCGCGGTCCGTGTAGGCGTGCTGGAACGCGGCCTGGGCCTTGCGCTCTTTGGGATGGTCGAGCGCGGCGAGCACGCGCGCGCGCGCCAGGTCGGCCCCGGGCGGCAGACCGTGGAGCGCGTTCTGGAACACCGCCTCGGGCTCGTCCGGGTCGCCGATCTTCACCACCGTGGCGCGGCCCCAGTCGTAGTCGAAGGCGAGATGCGGCGCGCGCGGGTCGGGCTCGCCGCGCACGTTGGCCAGAATGCGCTTCACCTTGCCGTCCGCCTTCGCCAGGCGCTTGCGCGTGATCACGTTGGCCGGCGTGTGCACCTTCGGATCGTAGAAGGGCAAGTCCTCGGGAGCCGAGGCCGTGGCCGCGCCGCCGCCCAGGGCCGCGCGCACGAAGCGCAGCTGCTGCGTGTCGAGCGCGGCCACACGCGTCTGGAAGAAGCCCACCGCATGGCGCTTCTGCAGCGTGTTCAGGCGCGTCCACTGAGAAAGCAGCTCGGCCTCGCTGCGCCGGCCTTCGGCGCGCGCCACCAGGAGATCGCGGTGCTCGGCCCAGCTGTCGAGGCGCGTGCGCAGCTCGGGAAGCGGAACGCCCAGCGCCTCCTCGAGCACGAGGCGCGGATTCTCGCCGGCAGCGACACGCGTGATCACCGGGCCCAGCGCGGCGCGATGCACCTCGACCAGGTAGGCGGCCAGCGCGTGCATACGCAGATAGTCGCGCGGGTCGAGCTCGTCGGCCTGCAGATGGAAGAGCTCCTCCAGGTCGAACTTCTGCTGCGGCGCGAACAGCCCGCGCGCCAGCGCCAGCCAGTCGGCGCCGGGCTCGGCCATCTGCTGCACGAGCAGGATGTTGGCCCCGTCGCGCTTCACGTCGCCGAGGTGCGCGGGCACGAACCAGGTCAGGCGCGTGTCGACCAGCGCGTGCGTGAGGTAGAAGCCCAGGCCCTCGTGCAGCCAGGCCTGCTCCTCGAGCGTCACCTTCTGCTGGCGCAGGATCCAGTCAAGCGTGAGGCGCACCATGCCGTCGAGACGCTTCTCCGCATCACCCTCCCACCAGGCCCAATCAGCCGTGTCCGGCACGCCCGCGCCCTCCAGCTTTGCGAGGCGCGTGCGCGCCTCGGGCCCGAGCTTGGGGTGCTTGGAGAGGAACGCGTCCTTGGCGCCCTCGCTGCCGAGCAGGAAGGCCGTCAGGCCGTAGGGCAGCCGCGCCTGGATCCCGGTCAGCTCGCTGAACAGCGCGCGCGCCGCGCCGATCGCCTGGGCCGCGCGCAGGGCCTCCTCCTCGCCGCTGGTGGCGAGCACGCGTCGGCCCGGCGCCTCGACCGCGCTCAGCGCCAGACCGAAGGCGAGCTCGCGCGGCTGGATCTCGACGCGCACGGGAGCCTCCTCGGCGGCGAAGGACTTCTGCACGAGCTCGACGAGCTCCTTGCGACCGCGCTCGCCCTGTTCGTCCTCGCCCGTCGCCTGAGCCAGCACCGCGGACGCGAGAACCCAGAGGGCCAAGGCCCAGCACCCTGCTCGTCCCATGCGGCTTCCTTCGTGTGCTCCTGGCGACCCGCGTGGGTCGCGACCAGCCTACCCGCCACGCCGCGGATGGACACGCGGAAGCTGGAGTGGAGCGGAGGGACTCGCGCTCTGAATGTTTGCGCGTGAACGGGAGGGCTTCGGGAACGACGCGCCCTCCTCGTCCCTGCGCTTACCGCCCTATCGTGCGGTGCAGGTAACGCACCACGGTCTCGTCGCGTCGGCGGCGCAGGGCGTAGATCTCGCTCTCCAGCGTGGCCGCGTCCGGATGGTCCTCGCGACGCAGGGTGAGGGTGACGGCCCAGCCGTGGCCGCCGGTCGACTTGGACCAGAAGCCGACGTCCTTGCTGAGCCCGAGCGTGGTGTAGGGCGCGCGCAGGTAGTCGCCCGTGGCCCAGCGGTTCTGGATGATGTAGTCGACGAGCTCTGCCCATTGCACGGCCTTGGCGCGGATCTCGTCGTTCAGGGCGGCCACCGCGTCCTCGATCAGCGGCAAGTCGTCGGGGCGCAGCTGGTAGGGCCGCCCGGTCTGGTACTCCGTGCGCAGCCACGCCTCGCTGAGCTCGTCCGGCCAGGCGAACTTGCCCCGCGCCAGCTCACTCACCTCCTCGGGCTTCAGGCGCATGGCCTGCTCGAACTCGAAGGCGACGTCGTTCCACTCGCTGCACACGAAGGGCACGTCCAGCTTGGCCCGGGAGGCCTCCATGGCCTTCTCGATCTCCGGCCAGCGGGCGCCGTAGTGTCGCGCCAGATAAGCGCGCGCGGTATCCACACCAGGCGGTACTTCGACGGCGGGTGGCGGCGCTTCGGACGGCGGCGAAGGGACGCGCGCGTAGCCGAGTTCGGATACGGCGGCCAGGAGCTCGTGCTGCGGCGCCGCTGCCTCGCGCACCACGGCACTTGCGCGCTCGGGCTCGCTCATGCGCCGGGTGAGCATGAGGCCCAGCCCCCCCAGGACCGCAGCCACCGCGACGCCCATCCAGAACTCACGCCCGGTCTTCATGCTAGACCTCCTGGTGGATCATCAGATGTCCCCGTGGCAGCCGGTGCACGTCGGAGTCACTTCAGCCGTCAGCCCGCAGCTGGCCGCCTCGACCGTGAAGGTCGGGCCGTTGCCATCGTCCGAGCACTTGAGCTCCGGCCCGGAGCGCGACTCGCCGTTGCCCACGGGAGACTGGCGGGGAATCTTTGGCCGCAGACAGAGCTCTTGGCCATCCACGACCACGCAGGCGTCGATCTTCGTCCCGTTGGGCAAGCCCGACCAGCTGCGCGTGACGGAGGTCTTGCAACCCATCGTCTGCACGCACAGGAAAAGCAGCTCGTCGTCGCTGGCAATCCAGCGGCAATGTCCCGGCTCGACCACGACGGAGATGGAGACCATGCCACCACAGGTGCCACCGCTGGCTGAAGCCGTGCCGCCTGCGCCGACGCAGCCCGTGCAGTTGTCCTGCGAGGACGCAGGCGACCAGGGGGCGAACAGGACGGCGCAGAACAACGGGAGCGAGAGTGAGTACATGCTTCGGAACCTCCGCCCTAGAGGCGAACCCCGCTCCGGGGCCGATGCAACAGCCGCCTGCGACGGGTGCCGATTGCCACACGCCGCTGCCCTGGCGCACCCCCTTCGTACGAACGCCTATCGATCCCTTTCCGCGATCCGGGCACGCTCCCGTCCCGTCGTTCAGCGCCGCAGGCGGTCGCGCAAGTAGCCGATCACGAGCAGGTCACGCCGGTCGCGAGCCGCCTGGAGTTCATCCTCCAGCGGCTGGATGTCCGGGCAATCCTCGGTGGTGAGCGTGAACGTGAGCGCCCAGCCGTGGCCGCCGATCGACTGCGAGTGGAAGCCCATACGGTCGGAGAGCCCCATGGTGGTGAAGGGCGCGCGCAGGTAGGTGCCACGTTGCCACATCTCCTGCAGATACGCCTCGGTGCGATCGGCGAATTGCTCGGCGAGCGCGAGGATCTCTTCGTGCAGCGGCTCGACCAGGGCCTCGATGGCGAACAGCTCAGACTCGTCGAGAGTACCGTCCCAACCGGCGATCCCGAACTGGTCGTGCAGCCAGCCGGCGTCGAGCGGCTCGACCCAGTGCAGCTTGGCCTGGATCATGGCCGCGCGGTGTTCGGGCAACAGGCCGGCCTTGCTCGCGAACTCGGCGGCGACGCTCTCCCAAGGCGTGAAGTGATAGGGCTCGTCGAGCGCGCGAGCCTTGATCTTCGGTTCGATCTCGGGCCAGCGCGCGCCGTAGTACTGCGCCAGAAATTCGCGCGCGGTGGGGACGGCCTGGGGATCCACGTCGAACGTGGCTGGAGCAGCGCTGCGCAGCGCGACGACCGGTTCGAGCACGACTCCGGCCCCCTCAGCAGGCGCTTCCGGAACGGGCAGCGTGAGCGCGACCGCCTCCGGCGCGTGCTTCGAATCCAAGCCGAGGTACAGGAGCCCGCCGAACAGCGCGACGACCAACCACGCCAGCCCCTTGCGAGACGGTGCAGGACCTTGGTTCATGCGCTTCACCACGCGGGAGTCAGGAAGACGACGAAGAGAGCGTCCGCGCCCTGCACGGCTCGACGAGTGTGACGACGCACGGGAACAACATGGAGCAGCGCCGGGGTCTTTCTTCGACGGGCTTCGAGCCCGACCGGACTAGACGCCACTGCAGGAGGAGCACACCGCCTGAGCGGACGCATCCAGCCCGCACGATGGAACGGAAATCGAGTATGTGCGCGTCGAACCGTCCGCGCACGCCATGGGTGCCGACGCGCGCATGTCCGTGCCGGACCCCCCAGGCCCCGAACTCGGCGGCGGTCTGAGGCAAAGCTCGTCGCCTCCCAGGGTCACGCAATAATCGACCCTGACGTTGGGAGGCAAGCCTTCCCAGTGCCGGGTGACCGTCGGCGTGCAGCCCTTCGTCTCGCGGCAGGCAAGGGCACCCAAATCGTCGCTCACCCACTTGCACTTGCCGGGCTCCATGGACACGGAGACCGTGATCAGTCCCCCGCAGCTGCCCCCGCTGGCGGAGCCCGTCCCGCCGGTACCAGCGCACCCGCCGCAGCCCTGCGGCCAGGGAGTTGCCAGTCCGGACAAGGGTTGGATGGAGACAAAAAGGAAGGTCAGGAGCGAGCGGTGGAACATGGTGTGGATCTCCTGATAAGAGGAGATACATGGCGCAACAATAAGTCAATCCAGGAATTCGCTATAAACAGGAAAGCCCGTCAAGGGGCCGTGAGCGGAAACAAGGCCAGCTTGGGATCCTCCGGCACCAGAAATGCGCCGGCGATCGAGATGCCCAGCCGTTCGGGGTTCCCGGACCACTGCTGCAGGTAGCTCGCGCCGTCGCTCGACAAGGCGCATCGCCGGGCCGCGCGCCGTACCTCCTCGCGCACGACTTCGATCGGGTCGGCGGCGGGCGAGCGCACGCGCGCCGCGTGCAGCAGCTCAGGCAGGGAGACGAGCTCCACCTCGGGACAGTAGAAGCGCAGATGATTCGTGAGCGCGCCGGAGAACAGCAACGTGCCGGCGGTCAAGTAGCGGGCGAGGAGTTCCGCCCGCTGCCGCGGCAGGTCCGGCGCGCGGTGCCACTCGATGGCCTGGGGCAAGGTCAGTGCGAGCTGCAGCGCCAACGCACCGGCGAGCCCCAGGCTCACGCGCCGCTCGCCCCACCTGCGCGTCGCTGCCGTCGCTCCGCGGCCGAGCCCCAGCGCCGCGGCCAGGATCAGCGGCGCGAGCAAGCCAACCAGCGGCTTGCCAAGCACCAGGAACGCAAGTCCGTAGGGCAACGCGAGGACGAGCCCCTCGCGCAGCCGGGACCGCCACTCGAACGGGAACGACGCCAGACCGAGCAGCACCAGCACCGGCGCGCCTTCGGCCAGCAAGCGCGCCCCGCGCGCGACGTGCGCGGACAGCTCGGGTCCGAGCTCGCCGGTGGGCAGGAAGCCCGACCAGTAGCGCAGAAACTCGGGCAGTCGTCCGTCGCGGAACGCGGCGCCAAGCACGAGCCCCAGGGCGCCGAGCAGCACGAGCGCGTGGGCGCGCGGTCGTGGCGCCGTGCCCCTTGCGCGCAGTGCCAGCCAGGGCAAGGCGCACAGCGACACGAGGTGGAAGCCGAGCGCGACGGCCAGCGCACCCAGGAAAAGCGCGAGCCGCGTCACCCTTGGGCGCCCGGCGTAGCGCGCGCTGGCCGCGCCCGCCGCGAGCAGGGCGGCCAGGGTCCAGGTCGTCGGTTCGATCGCGCCGGCTTCCTGCCAGATCAAGGTGGAGACGGCGAACAGCGCCGCCACGAGCCACGCGTGCGCGGGGCGCGCTCCGGCGGCGAGCAGGTGCCGGGCGAGGAGCAGGAGCGCGACGGCCAGGCCGGCGCTGGCGCACAGCTGCGCGCCCAGGACGGGCGGCAGCCCGGTCCAGGACACGGAGCGCAAGAGCGGCAGGAACAGCGCGTGGCCGTAGTCCAGCGCACCGGAGCGCGCGCCGAGCACGAACGCCAGGCCGTCGTACGAGACCGAGCTCGGCCGCAGCCAGGCCAGCGCCGCGAAGCACGGCAAGAACAGGGCGACGGCGAGTACACGGCGCATGGCGGGCCCGCCCTCATCGACAGGCGGGCGAGACGGGCCGCAGGATAGGGCCGGAGCCAGCCCCGGCCGATACTCCTTATCCCCGACGGCCCGCGCGCCGCGGATAGAGTCGCCGACCGCCATGAGTCCGTCCGCCGCCCCCACCGTGATCGCCGCCGCCGCCGGCGCCGAATCGAGCCTGGCGGTGCGGGTGCACGACGGCCATGCCGAGCTGGCGCGCGCGCGGCTGCTCTCGGGCACGGCGCGCGAGCTGGTGGCGGCCCTGGGCCCGGAACTGGCCGAGCCCGAGGTCGTGCGCTGGCTGCTGGAACGCGGCGCGCGCGACGAGGCCAGCGCGCGAACGGATGCACGGAGCTTCCTGGCCGAGCTGTCCGCGCTGGAGCCCCTTCCCGTCGCCGCTCCCGGCCCGGCGCCGTCGGCGGCCGCCGCCGTCGCGCAGCCACCCGAGGCCTGGACCGCGCTGGCGCGCGCCGTGCTCGGGCGCGGATACCGCCTGCGCTTCCGCGCCTTCGGGCGCAGCATGCGCCCACTCATCCCCCACGGATCGCTGCTGGAGGTCGAGCCGCGCGCCTTCGCCGCGGTGCGCCTGGGCGAGGTCGTGCTGCACGCCGCGCCGGGCGCGCCGCTGGTCGCGCACCGCGTGGTCGGACGCGCCGGGGCCGAGCTGGTCACGCGCGGCGATTCGAACGCGCGCCTGGATCGCGTCGGCGCGAGCGAGTTCCTGGGCGTGGTCGTGGCGCGCGAGCACGCCGGACGCTGGCGCGCGGTCTCCAGCGGTCCAGCGCGCTGGCTGGGCCTCTGCGCCGGGCTCGCCTATCGTCTGCTGGTCGCCGCTGCGCGCGTGCTCGTGCTGCGCCCGCTGCGCGCGACCTACGGCGGGCGCTCGCTGGTGCGCGCGTTCCTGCGCGGGCTCCTGCGCGGCGCGAGCGCCGCACTCCTGTTCGTCGAGCGCGCGGCGGTACGCCTGCGGCGGCCGCTCGACGTGCTGCGCGCGGCGCTCTTCTCCACGCCCGAGAAGGAGCGCGACCGCAGCCGGCTCTACCAGCGCAAGGCGATCCAGGAGTTCACCGCGCTCGCGGAGAACGTGCGCTCGGGGCTCACGCTGCTCGAGGAGGTGCTGCTGGCGCGCCACCCGCTGCAGGGCCGGGTGCTGGTGCTGGGCTGCGGCCCGGGGCGCGAGTGTCTGGTCCTGGCGCGGCGCGGCCTGGCGATGACCGGGCTGGATCGCGAAGCGGGCATGCTGGCGCGCGCCGAAGAGCTGGCGCGCGCGGCGGATCTCGCGATTCGCTACGTGAACGGCGAGGCCCACGACTTCCGCGTCGAGGGCGGCCCGTTCGACGCGGTGCTGATCTTCTCGGGCCTGCAGAACATGCTCCTGCCGCGCGCGCGACGCGTGGCCATGCTGCGCGCGGCGCGCGCACACCTGCGCCCGGGCGGCAGCGTGCTCGTCACCTTCCTCAGCGCCTACCTGTGGCCCGGCGAGGAACGAGCGGCGCGCGGCAAGCACGTGCTCGAAGCGCTCAATCCCGAGCATGAGCGCGGCGATCTGTACCTCCTGAACGAGGCCGTACACGTCTATCCGCACGCCGACGAGCTGCTGGCCGAGGCGCGCGAGGCCGGGCTCGAGGCGCAGGACGTCTACCGCGACCAGCGCGCGTATGACCGCGCCTCCGGCCAGGTGCGCGGCTACGCGGTGCTGCGCCGGCTCTAGATTCCAGCACAAACGAGCGCGTGCATGCATGCGCGCGCTCGACGTCGAGGGCCCGTGCGGCCGCGCGGCCGGAAAAAACTGAGCACCTCCGGCCATGCTCGCGACGGGGCCGTCGCGGGAGGTCGCGGCGAAAGAGTCCACCCCGAGGTGCGCGCGGATCGAAGAACCCCCCTAGAATCGCACGGGCCTGCAAGGGCCCACCCCCAGCCCAGGACCTGCCACATGGAACGCCAAGAGCCGCGCGAGACCGTCCAGCCGGAGACGCCCCCGACGCCCGAGAAGCACGCCTACGAGCCGCCCAAGATCGAAGCGGTGCGCCTGTCCAGCGAGGCCGCCGAGTCCCTGACCTGAAACCTGGTCGGGACTTCCTAGTTCAGGAAGTCGAGGGGGTCCGGTCGGATCCCACGCGCAAGGCCGAGCTCGATCGGCCGAACGAGATCGTTCGAGATCGTCCAGTCCCAGCCGCCGCCGCCCGAAATGGGAAGCCGTGCAGCAGAAAAGCGCCGCCCCCACCCTCGCCGAAGCCGCGCGCGCGCTGAAGCCGCGCGCCTTCGCGCTCGAGCTGACCAAGGGCTGCAATCTGCGCTGCGGTTACTGCTACTACGCCGGTCGCGAGACGGCCTACGACCCGAAGGCGCGCATGTCGCGCGAGGTCGCCTACCAGTCGCTGGAGGTGCTGCTGCGCGACGGGCCGCTGGGCCAGCCGGCGCACGTACACTTCTTCGGCGGCGAGCCGCTGCTCGACTTCGAGCTGCTGCGCGACGTCACGCTGTATGGCGAGCGCCGCGCGCGCGAGGAGCAAAAGGCGCTCACCCTCGAGGTCACCACCAACGGCACGCGCCTCGAGCCCGAGGTGATCGCGTTTTTGAACGAGCACAAGATCGCCGTCGGCGTCAGCTTCGACGGCCCGCCCGAGGTGCAGGACGCGGCGCGGCCGCTGGCCGGCGGCAGCTCCTACGCGCTGGCCGCGCCCAAGATCCGCGCGTTGCTGGCCTCACGCATCGGCAGCGGGCTGAAGACCCACGCCAGCGTGGTCGTGACGCGCCTCGAGCTCGACCTGGTGAAGATCGTGCGGCACCTGGAGGAGCTGGGCTTCGAGAAGATCCTGCTCACGCCCGCGACCGACAAGGACGGCGGCTCGAACGGCCTGCGCGAGCAGGACCTGCCGCGCGCCTTCGCGGCCATCGATGCGCTGGGGGCGGAGTACGAGCGCCGCACGCGCGCCGGTGAGCGCGTCAGCGAGACCTGGTTCCCGCGCCTGGTCGGACGCGTCCAGTCGGGCGAGCGCCTGACGCAGTTCTGCTCCGGCGGCCGCGACTATCTGGGTGTCGCCGCCGACGGCAAGGTCGCGCTGTGCTACCGCTTCTTCGAGGACGAACGCTTCGCCATGGGCAGCGTGCAGGCGGGCCTCACGCGCGGCGTCACCGAACGCATCCTGGCGGCCCCGGTCGACGAGCGCACGGTGTGCTCGCGCTGCTGGGCGCGCCACTACTGCGGCGGCGGCTGCCACCACGACAACCAGACCAGCTCCGGCGCGATCGAGACGCCCAATCCGATCGCCTGCGAGCTCTTCCGGCACGGCATGGACCGCGCGCTCGACGCCTGGGGCCGGCTGACCCACGACGGCGCGCTTCCCGGAGGACGCCGCGCTCCGCTATCGTCGCGCGCCATGGAGCCCCAGCCCATCGCCGCCGACGCGCGTCCCCGGCTCGTCGCCGGCACGCACACGCGCGCGCTCGGCGAGGAGCGCATCGTCTACGACCCCAGCACGCACGAGGTCGTGGCGCTGAACGAGAGCGCGGCCTTCATCCTTGGCCTGTGCGACGGCACGCGCGGCCCGGAACAGTTGCTCGCAGCCCTGGAGCAGCGCTACGCCGCGCCGCGCGAGCGCCTGCAAGCCGACCTCGAGGCCACGCTGCGCGAGCTGTACGCCAAGAGACTCGTCACGGGATGAGCGCTGCGCTCGAGCTCGAGCTCCTGGGCGTGCCGGTGGTGCTGGAGAGCGCCGAGCCGGAGATCCTGGAGCGCCTGCGCGTGTGCTACGCGCTGTCGCTGCGCGCGAACTCCACCGTGCGCCCGCTGCGCGCGCGCCTGGAGCACGTCGCGCACGGCTTCCGCGTGCTGGTCGACTCGCGGCCCGAGCGCGCCGAACCGGACGCGGTCGCGGCCGTGCGCGCGCTGAACCATGAGCTGCTGCAGGCGCTGATGCAGCGCTGCCGCGCGCACTACTTCGTGCACGCCGCGGTGCTCGTGCACGGTGGACGCGCGCTCGTTCTCCCCGGCCTGTCGCGCGCGGGAAAATCGACCCTGGCGCTGGCGCTGGTGCTGGAGGGCGCGCGCTTCCTGTCCGACGAACTGCTGTGCTACACCGACGTCGGCCGGGCCGAGGCCTTGCCGCGCGCGCTCAAGATCCGCGACGAGTGCGTGGGCTACTTCCCCGAGCTGGCCACGCGCTTCGTGGGCAGCGGCGAGGGCCGCTTCCTGCCCTTCGAAGCCCTGCCGCGCGACGTGCTGGCCGAGCCGGCGCCGATCGGGGCGGTGATCGTGCCGCGCTGGATGGGCGACGGTCAGGAGCGTCTGACCCCGACCTCGCGCGGTGAAGCGCTGCTGGCGCTGGCGGCCGCGAGCCTGAACTTCGGCGCGCACCGCGAGATCAGCCTGGACTGGCTGGCCGAGCTGGTGGACGAGGCGCAGGTGTTCGCGCTCGCCTGGAGCGATCCGCGCGCGGCCGCGCGCGGGCTGCTGGCGGAGCTCGCGCGATGAACGCGCGCCCCGCGGGCTGCGCCGAGCTCGCGCTGGCCGCGCTATATCTCGCACCGACCCCGGAGCGCGAAGGCGCCCTGCGCCGCGCCGCGGCCGCGCCGCTCGACTGGGACGCGGCGCTGGTCGCGCTCGAGGCCCACGGCTTGCTGGGCCTCGCGCGTCGCAACCTGGCGCGCGCGCTCGTCGCGCTGCCGCCCGGAGTGCAGGCGCGGCTGGACGAGCGCGCCGCGGTCCTGTGCGCAATCGAGCGCGGCTTCCGGCTGACGCTGGAACGCTTCCTGCGCGCGGCCGCCGAGGTCGGAGTCGAGCTCACGCTGCTCAAGGGCGCGTCGCTGGCGCTCGACCTGTATCCCGAGCGTGGGCTGCGCGCCCAGGGCGACCTCGATCTCCTGGTCCGAGCGCGGGACGTGCCCGCCGCGGTCGCCGCGGCCCGACGCATCGGCCTGGCCTTGCCGGAGCGCGCGCTCCCGGCCTGGTGGTATCGCCTGGCGCACTTCCACCTCAAGCTCACGCCGCTCGACGGGGTGCAGCGCGAGGTCGAGCTGCACTGGCACCTGCACCCGCTGGCGCAGCTCTACACGCTCGAGCTCGAGGCCCTGTTCGCGCGCCGCGTGGCGCTCGACCTCGCCGGCACGCGCGCCTTCACGCTCGAGCCGCTGGACCGCCTGCTGCACCTCGTCACGCACCTCGTGCGCCATTGCCCGCTGGCGTGGATCGAGCGCGACGAGCTGCTCGCCCTGGCCGCCGATCCGCGCGCGCCGCTGCGCCTGAAGTGGTTGCTGGACATCGTGGCCGAGATCGAGCGCCGCCACGCGAGCCTCGCGGTCGAAGCGCTGGCGCGGCGCGCGGCCGAGTGGAACGCGGAGAACGACCTGGCCCTCGTGCTCGGCTGGCTGCGCACGCAGCTCGGCTTCGCGGCCGCGGCGCAGGACTGGGTGGTGCGCGCGCTGGCCGCCCTGCCCGCGCCGGAGGTGCCCACGCGCCGTGGGCACGCGCCGGTGAGCGAGCGACCGCTGCCCGGCTTGGACTTCCGGCCCTCCGCGCTGCGCGCATTTCCGCGCTGGGTGTGGCCGCGCGCCGGGCGCTTCGGGCGGTTGTCGGGCAACGGCCCGCGCGCGCTGGTGCGCCGCACAGGTCACGCCGCACGCGTGCTGGCGCGCGGAGCGGCGCTGCTCGTGCTCACGCCCGTGGCCTGGCTCGCGCGCCGGGCCGAACGCACGCCGCTCGGCCCCGAGGCGACGCTCGAGCTCGCCGTACGCGCGCGCGAGCTCGAGCGCGCCGAGCCGCGCTCTACTTCGTCTTGATGGGATCCTGCGGACGCTTCGGCAAGCCGCGCGGCTCCTTGGGGAGCAGCTTCATGAGCTCCTCGATGCCGCGCTCGAGCTGCGGGTCGCGACCGGCGAGCACCGCCTTCGGATCGTTCTCGACCACGATGTCCGGATCGACGCCGTGGCCCTCGACGGCCCACTGCCCCTGCGCGTCGGCGTTGCCGAACTCGGGCACGCTCACGTGGCTGCCGTCGACCAGCGGGCCGTGGTCGGAGATCCCGACCACGCCGCCCCACGAGCGCTTGCCGATCAGCGGGCCCAGGCCGCGCGCCCTGAACATCCACGGGAAGATGTCGCCGTCGGAGGCCGAGTTCTCGTTGAGCAGGCACACCATCGGGCCGTTGAAGACCACGTCGGGGTAGGTGCCGGTGCGCTGCCCGTGGCGCGCGTACTCGGTGCCGGTGAGCTTGCGCCCGAGGCGCTCGAGGATCATCTGGCTCACGTTGCCGCCGCCGTTGTTGCGGTCGTCGACGACCAGGCCCTCCTTGTCGATCTGCCCGTAGTACCACTTGATGAACTCGCGGATGCCGTCGGCGCCCATGTCGGGGATGTGCAGGTAGCCGAGGCGTCCGCCGGAGAGCTGCTCGACGAGCGCGCGCCGCGAGAGCACGAAGTCGAGGTAGTAGAGCTCGGTCTCGCTGCCGATCGGGTTCACCGTCAGCTTGCGTCCGGCGCTGCGCTCGCTCGTCGCGCCCACGCTCAACGTCAACGGATGGCCGAGCTTGTTGCGCAGCAGCTGGTAGGGATCGGAGCGCGCCGTGAGCTCGACGCCGTCGATCGCCAGCAGGTAGTCGCCGGACTTCACGTCCACGCCGATCTCGCTCAGCGGCGAGCGGTAGCGCTCCTCGTGGTTGTCGCTGGCCAGGATGTGCGCGAAGCGGATGCGGTCCGCCGCGCGGTCGATGGCGAAGGTCGCGCCCAGCAGCGCCACCGGCGCGCGCGCCGGTCGTTGCCATTGCCCGCCGCCGATATAGGCGTGGCCGACGTTGAGCTCGGCCACCATCTCGCCCGTGACGTAGTCGAGGTCGGAGCGGTGCGCGACGAAGGGCAGCAGCGCCTCGTATTGATTCTTCAGTGCGCCCCAGTCGTAGCCGTGCATGTTGGGCGCGTAGAAGTAGTCGCGGTAGCGGCGCCAGGTCTCGGCGAATACCTCGCGCCACTCCTCGGCCGGCACCAGGTCGACGAACAGCTCGCCGGTCGCGACGGTCTTCGCGCCGTCCTTGCCCGCCGCGCTCGTCTCGAACAGCTGGTAGTCCTTGGCGGAGACGAGCACCTTCTTGCGCTCGAGCGCGAGCGCGTAGCCGTGGACCTCGCTCACCAGGGTCGTGCTCTTCTTGTCCTTGAAGGCGAAGAAGAAGAGCTCGTCCGCGCGCTCGGGCTCGCGGCCGTAGTAGCCGGCGCTGCCCTTGACCAGCAGCAGGCCGCCCTCGACCGCGCTCAGGCCGCTGTAGTTGTCGGCCTCCAGCGGCACGCGCGCCACGCGCTCGCCCAGGCCCGCGAAGTCGATCGCGATCGGCTTCACGTCCGCGGCCTTCTTCGTCTCGCCGTCGCCCTTGTCGTCCTTCTCGACGTCGTCCTTTTTGACGTCGTCCTTCTTGGCGCCGTCCTTCCCGTCGTCCAGCGTCACCTCGTCGCTCTCGGGCGCGAAGGGGTGCTTCACGTCCTTGCGCAGCGCCAGGGCGAACACCGAGGTCGCGCGATTGGCGGCGTAGTTCCACTCCAGGTCCGCCAGCTGCGGCGCGAACTCGCGGTCGGAGAGGTAGTAGAGGTACGCGCCGTCGCTCGAGAACTCCGGCTCGCTCTCGTTCCACAGCTCGTCGGTCACGCGGCGCAGCTCGCCGTCCTCGGCCGACCAGACGTGGATCGAGCGCTGGCGGTTCGAGTCGCTCAAGCTCGTGGCCAGCCAGCGGCTGTCGGGCGCCCAGGAGTAGTCGCCGACGCTGCCGCTGAGGTCCTGCGCGACCACGCGCGTGGCCTTGGACTCGAACTCGAAGACGCTGAGCGCGCCGCTGGCGTCGGCGAAGGCCAGGCGCTTGCCGTCGGGCGCGAAGCGCAGGCCGTTGCGCGGCAGCTTGCCGTCGTGCGTGAGCTGCTCGGGCGGCGCGGAGCCGTCCTGAGGCACGCGCCACAGCTCCTCCTCACCGCTCGCGTCCGACAGGAACACGACCGCATGCCCGTCGGGCGACCACACCGCGCCGCGCTCGTGCACGCCCGAGGTGTGCGTCAGATTGCGCGTGGGCCCCTTCTCGATCGGCACGCTGAACACGTCCCCGCGCGCCACGAACAGCGCGCGCTCGCCCTTGGGCGAGAGCGTGTAGCCCTCGATCGCGTCGCCGGCCGAGACGCGCGCCGGGCGCCTCGAGACGCCGTCGTCGGGCACGCTGATGGCGAGCTTCTTCTCGCTCTTCGTCTTCGTGTCGTAGAGCACGAGCTCGCCGTCGGACTCGTACACGATCTCGCCGTCGTCGCCCTTGCTCGGCCAGCGCACGTCCCAGGTGGTGCTGTGCGTCAGCTGCTCGACCTGGTGGCCCTTGACGTCGTAGCGGAACAGGTTGAGCGTGCCCGTGCGGTCCGAGGCAAAGTAGATCGCCTCGCCGATCCACATCGGGTCGCGCTCGGTGCGCGGCGAGTGTGCCACCGGTTCGATCTCGTTGGCGCCGACGTGGAAGATGTAGAGATCCTGCGCCCAGCCGCCCTCGTAGCGCTTCCAGGTGCGGAAGTCGCGCGTCAGCGGCGAGTAGACGACGTGCGCGCCGTCGCTCGAGAGGTCGCCGCCGCCCGAGACGGGCATGGGCAGCGCCTCGGCCGGGCCGCCCTCGCGTGAGACGAGGAAGAGACGCGAGTCCGTGAGGTCCCAGCCCTCGCGCAGCGCGCGGAAGAGCACGCGCTGCGAGTCGGCGGTCCAGCCGTACACCTGGTTGTCGTAGCCCCAGCGCGGCGTGAGCGGCCCGCGCGCCGGATAGAAGGTGAGCTGCTGCGGCACGCCGCCCGCGGCGGGCACGACGTAGACCTGCTCGTCGCCGTCGTACTGACCCGTGAAGGCGATCCACTTCCCGTCGGGCGAGAACTTGGGGAAGAGCTCGAGCCCCGGGTGCGCGGTCAGGCGCGTCGCGCTGCCGCCCGAGCTCGGCGCGGTCCACAGGTCGCCGGCGTAGCAGAACACCACGCGCTCTTTGTGCACGTCGGGGAAGCGCAGCAGCTTCGTCTGGGCGGCGGAGGCGCCGGTAAGCGCGAACAGGGCGAGCAGGAAGAGCCGATTCATGGCGAGGACGGTGACGGCGCGCAGGCGAGCTGTCAACGCGAGGCGCGCGGGACACGCTTTCCGAACAGCGCGCGACGGCGCTACGCTCGTGGGCGAGATGGAGGTTGGGAGCGAGAACATGGAAAGGCTGCGGCTGCTGGCCGGCGTACTGGTGCTCTTCGTGGCGAGCTGCGTCAGCGGCAAGCACTACTACAACGGCCCCTGGCTCCATCGCTCGCTGTTCGAATCGGGTCGCACGCTGCCCGCGCGCGTGTTGCTCTTGCCGCCGCACGTGGTGGCAGGCACGAGCGGCGAGCACTTCTCGTGCACGGCCGACGCGGAGGTCTCACGACGACTCGCGGACGAGCTCGTGCGCCACATGGGCGAGCTCCTCGCGGCGCGCGGCTGCTTCGAGCCGGTCGCCGCGCCCGCGCTCGACGACGAGCAGCGCCCGAACCTCGCCGCGCACTCGCAGCTCTTCGCGATCGTCGCGCGCGCGGCGCAGCGGGCCGGCAACGGCGGCACGACGCCGAGCTTCAAGCTGCGCGAATTCGACTACACGCTCGGGCCGGGGCTGGCCGAGCTCGGGCGGCGGTGCGGCGTGGAGGCGGCGCTGATGATCGAGGTCGTGGTGATCGGCGGACTCGGGACGGTGGTCGCGGGCGTGGTCGACCTGTCGAGCGGCGACCTCCTGTGGCTCCAGAGGGGCGGGCTCTACCTCCGCAAGGAGGAGCCCGAGCGAAAGCTGCTCACGACCTTCGAGGGCCTGTGGCAGGACTACCCCGGCCTGAAAGCCTTCGCGCGCGTGCGGGGGGAATCGTGAGCCGCTTGCTGGTGCTCGTGCTCGTCGCCGCGCTGTCGAGCTGCTTCTCGTTCGAAGTGCGCTGGGAGCGCGTCGAGACGCGCAACGCCGTATTTCACCAGGACGGCTACCGCCTCGAGTTGCCACTCGGCTGGGCGCGCTGTGGGAACTGCCTGACGCGCGACGGCAGCAGCCTGCAGGCGATCCTATTCCACAGGATGCCACGCGCGGAGGCGGAGGCTGAGCTCGACCCGGGCGCGCCCGAGTTCGCCGACGGCTTGAAGACGTGGCTCGGCCAGGACGAACACGTCCGGAATCTCGAGTGCGAGGAGCTCACGCTCGCCGGGCGCCACGCGACGCGCGCGCGCTTCGAGTGGTCCTCTGCGCCAGGCCCGCCGTCGTTCGATGACAGCCTGATGGCCTTCTTCTTCCCCATCGACGGCTGGTACCGCTACGAACTCTACTGGGTCGACGACCCGGGCGGAGACGCCTTCGTCTTCGCCTATGGCGCGCCGCCGCTCGTCTACTTCGAGCGCGACCTCGACGTGTTCGAGCGCCTGGTCGCCAGCCTCGCGGTCGACGCGCCGAGCGGCGAGAGCGCGGCTCCCTAGGGCTGGCGAGCGCAAGCCTGGCGACGCTGCCGTGGCAGCGGACGACGCCGCATGGAACACTCCAGCATGCACCGTACGTCCAGAGGATCACGCATGACCGCTCGTCGCTCCCGCCCCGCCCTGGCCTGTCTCGGCATCGGCTTGCTGCTGTTCGCGCCCGGATGCGCGAGCGCCGGAGGCGCGACGGCAGCTGAGTCCGCTTCTGCTCCGGGCGAGCGCGACATCGCGCAGAGCAAGGTACGGGTCGCCGAGCTCGAGCTCGAGCACGCGCGGAAGGCGAGCGGCGAGGAGCAGGCACAGAAGGCGGGCGAGCTCGGGCTCGCCACGGCCGAGCTGGGCCAGTTCGACGAGGTCGATGCGCCCGAGCGCAGCGCGCGCGAGGCGCTCGCGCTGACGCGCAGCCAGGACGCGCTCCTGGAGCAGGAGGAGGAGCTCGCGCAGCTCGAGCTGACCTACGCCGAGGTCGATCTCGCCGACAAGACGCGCGAGATCGTGCTGCAGCGCAACCACCGGCGCGTCGAGCGCGCAAAGAGCGAGCTCACGCTCGCGGAGCGCGGCTTCGCCCAGCTCCAGCAGAACACGCTGCCACGCGAGCGCGCCAAGCTCGCGCTCGCGGTCGCCGAGAAGACGGCCGCGCTCGAGTCCACCCAGCGCAGCGCGGAGATCGACATGCTCGAGAAGCAGGTCGCGCTCGCGGAGGCGCGCGCAGCGTTCGAGAAGCTGGAGAAAGAGAAGGGCACGGAGAAGTCGGAGAAGCCTGCCGCAGGGAGCGCGCCGTGATCGTGGCCTGGACGCTCGCCCTGACGCAGGCGTCCGCAGCGCCCAAGGACGCGCCGCCCGGGGTGGCCGTGCCCGCGGCAGAGGTGCGCGCGGCACGTGAGCGCGCGGTGCACTTCCTGCTCGAGACGCAGAACGCCGACGGCTCGTGGGGCGGCGCGCGCAACGCGAGCTACAACGATCTCTGGGAGAACCCCGAGACGCACGAGGCGTGGACGGTCGCGACCAGCGGGCTCGTCGTGATGGCGCTGCTGGGCGAGGGCGAGGGCGCGCAGGCGGCGCTCGCGCGCGCGCTGCCGCGGCTCGTGAGCGGCACGGCGCTGAAGCGCTGCTCCGAATGGGACATGGACGACTTCTGGGGCTACGCGTACGGGCTGCAGGCGCTCGCGCGCGTGCTCGCCGACCCGCGCTTCGCGGCCGCCCCCCAGCACGCGGAGCTCGAACGCGCCGCGCGCACCTACCACGACAAGCTCGTGGGCATGCGCAGCGGCGGCTGGGGTTACTACGCCAACGCCGAGGACGCGTGGCGCCCCGCCTGGACGACGTCGTTCGGCTCGGCCACCGCCGTGCTGGCGCTGGTGGACGCGCGCCGCGCGGGGCTCGCAATCGACGAGGCTTCGTTGCACGCGGGCGTGCGCGCGCTCGAGCTGTGCCGCCTGCCGACGGGCGCCTACACCTATTCGCTCGAGGCCTTCCCGAGCCCCGGCCCGCTCGAGGGCATCGACCAGCTCAAGCCTTCGATCGGCCGCACCCAGGCGTGCAACGCGGCCCTGCGCGCGGGCGGTTCGAAGGCGATCGACGACGCCGCGCTCGCGCGCGACCTCGACGCGTTCTTCGAGCACCACCGCTTCCTGCAGATCGCCAAGGGCCGCCCGATCCCGCACGAGGCGTACTATCGCGTGGCCAGCTACTTCTTCTGGTACGGCCACTGGCACGCGGCGCTCGCGATCGACGAGCTCCCGGAGGCGCGCCGCGCCGGGTACGCCGCGCAGCTCGCGCGCCTCGTCGTGAAGAACCAGGAGGCGGACGGTTCGATGTGGGACCACGTCATGCACGACTACCCGCGCTTCTACGGCACGGCGTATGGCGTGCTGACGCTGCAGAGCGTCGAGCACGCGCTCGCGCGCTGAGAGCGTGAGCAAGAATCCCGCGCCACTCCGGCGCGGGTGTTCTTGCTCACCCTCGAACCCCTGGGCGCGAGTCCCGCGCGCCCCAAAGGCCTCGAAGCTCGCCGTGGTTGGATTGTTGCTCACACTCTGAGCCCTGGCCAGGTGCGCCGCGAAACCGGTGCGCGCGGCCGCTACCATGTCCGCCCCATGCGTCTCCACGTCCTGCCGCTCTTCCTCCTCGTCGCCTGTCAGGCGCTCCCCCACGCGCCCGCGCGCCCCATCGTGCGCGACATCCACAGCTTCGCCGAGCCGAACAGGGTGCGCGTCACGCACGCGGCGCTCGAGCTCGCGCTCGACTTCGCCAAGAAGGAGGCGAGCGGCACGGTGACGCTCGCGCTCGTGCGCCCCGACGAGCGCGCGCCGCTGGTCGTGGACACGAAGGAGCTCGTGATCGAGGCCGTCACCGGCGCCAGCGGCACGCCACGGCGCTGGACGCTGGGCGCGCCCGACGAGAAGCTCGGCCAGGCGCTCTCGATCGAGCTCCAGGGCGGCGACAGCAGCGTGCGCATCCGCTACCGCACCACCGAGCGCTCCGAGGCGATGCAGTGGCTCGCCCCTGCGCAAACGGCCGGCGGCGCGCAGCCGTTCCTGTTCACGCAGGGCCAGTCGATCCTGACGCGCTCGTGGATCCCGCTGCAGGACTCGCCCGGCGTGCGCATCACCTACGAGGCACGCATCCGTTGCCCGCAGGGGCTGACGCCGGTGATGAGCGCCGAGCGCCAGGGGCAGGACTCGCTGGGCGCGTGGCGCTTCAAGCTCGAGCAGCCGATCCCGCCGTACCTGATCGCGCTCGCCTGCGGCGAGCTCGCCTTCCGCGAGCTCTCGCCGCGCTGCGGCGTGTGGGCCGAGCCCAGCGTGGTCGAGAAGGCCGCCTGGGAGCTCGCCGACACGGAGCAGATGGTGCAGGCGGCCGAGACGCTGTTCGGCCCGTACCGCTGGGGCCGCTACGACCTGATCGTGCTGCCGCCCTCGTTCCCCTTCGGCGGCATGGAGAATCCGACGCTGACCTTCGCCACGCCGACGATCCTCGCCGGCGACCGCTCGCTCGTCGCGCTGGTCGCGCACGAACTCGCGCACTCCTGGTCGGGCAACCTCGCCACCAACGCGACGTGGAGCGACTTCTGGCTCAACGAGGGCTTCACGGTCTACTGCGAGAACCGGATCATGGAGGTGCTGTACGGGCGCGAGCGCGCGGCGACCGAGCTCGTGCTCGAGATCGACAAGCTGAAGGCGGAGCTCGCCACGCAGGAGCCCTGGCAGCAGGTGCTGCACACGGATCTCCGCGGCAAGCACCCCGACGACGGCTTCTCGGAGGTGCCCTACACGAAGGGCGCGCTGTTCCTCGTGCGCCTCGAGTCGGTCGTCGGGCGCGCGCGCTGGGACAAGTTCCTGCGCGGCTGGTTCGACCGCCACGCGTTCCAGAGCGTGACCACGCAGGACTTCCTCGACGACCTAGCGCGCGAGCTGCCCGAGGCCGCGCAGCAGGTGGACCTCGCGCAATGGACGGAGCAGCCCGGCCTGCCGGCCGACGCGCCGAGCCCGAAGACGAAAGCGCTGGCCGCGGTGGATGCCGAGGTCGCGGCCTACGTCGGCGGCAAGTCGCCAAAGGAGCTGGCGAGCGCGGACTGGACCACGGCGCAGTGGCTGCGCTTCCTGCGCGGCCTGCCGGAGACACTGAGCGCGCCGCAGATGGGCGCGCTCGACATGGCCTTCCACTTCACCGATTCGGGCAACAGCGAGATCGTGTGCCAGTGGTGCGAGCTCGCCATCGCCCACGGCTACGGGCCGGCGGACGAGCGGCTGGAGCGCTTCCTGCGCGAGGTCGGGCGGCGCAAGTTCATCAAGCCGCTGTACACCGCGCTGATGAAGGCGGATCCGGCGCGGGCGAAGAAGCTCTACGCCGAGAACCGCGCGCGCTACCACTCGGTGGCGACGGGGACGCTCGACGGAATCGTGAAGTAGCTCCCTCCTGGGAGCGCCGGGCTCCAACCAGGCTCTTCTCTTCTTCGACATCCTCGCCGGAAAGCCGGGCTGGAGCCCGGCGGTCCCAGGGCCCTCACTTCTTCGAGCGGTGCCTGATGATGTCGCCCTCGACCAGGTAGACCACGTCCTCGGCGATGTTGGTGGCGTGGTCGCCGATGCGCTCGAGGTTCTTGGAAACCGAGATCAGCTCAACAGCCTGGTCGATGCAGGCCGGCTCGCGGTGCATGGCCTCCAAGAGTTCCTGTATTATCAGGCGGTTGGCGCGGTCGACCTGCACGTCCTCCGCGCAGATGCGCCGCGCCAGGTCGGCATCGCCGCGCACGAAGGAGTCGATGCTCTGGCGCAGCATCCGCGCGCAGGTCTCGACCATCTCGCGGATGCGCGGCGGTACGGCCAGCTGCGACTGCGACGCGAACGATACGGCGCGCTCGGCGATGTTGGCGGCCAGGTCGGCGATGCGCTCCAAGCTCGGGCGCATGGCCTCGGCCAGCCCGCGCTCGCCATCGGTCGCCTCCAGCACGCGGTAGCCCTCGCGCTCGAGGTTGTAGCGCAGGAGCTCGACGATGTCGGGATCGTCCTCGCTGACCAGCAGAGTCGGCTTGCGCATGGAGTCGGGCCCTCTCCCGGGCCAGACCATGACATCATCGCAGGGTAAAGATCCAATCAAGAGGCCCTGCAGACCTCGTCAAGGATTCAGGCTCCCGACGGCGGACTCTTGGGCTTGGGGACGGGCGGAGTCTCCGCTTCCGGCGGCGTCAGCGACTTGCGCTTCTCGCGCAGCAGCTGCTCGCGCTTCTCTGGATCGAGGCCTAGCTCCTCGGGCGCGACCTCGCCGTGCTCGAGCGGGCGGTAGAGCGGGACCTGGAAGCTGCCGAAGTCGATCTGGCTCTCTGCGGACCCGAAGTCCGGGTCGATCATGCGCACGCGGTCCTTGCCCATGATCTCCGC